>NZ_JAOWDR010000047.1:0-629963 GCF_030334525.1 Citrobacter sp. Ce119 | reverse complement strand
CCGGTAATGCCGCAGATCTCAGCGCCCGCGTGACCGGCACTGGCGATCTGGCGTTTGACAGCGCCAGAGGGCAGACGGTATCGCTGTCGAATATGGATAACGATTACACTGGTATCACCGATGTACGCAGCGGCAACCTGCTGATGAAAAACGATAATGTTCTGGGACAGACCAGCGAACTGCGTCTGGCCGCTGATACCGGTTTTGACATGAACGGTTATAGCCAGACTGTCGGTAAGCTGACGGCGGCGGCTGACTCACTGCTGAACATCAATGGCGGTAGCCTGACCCTGCAGCAGGGTGGCACAGCCGACGGGATATTGACCGGAAGCGGCGCGTTAAACATCAATGGCGACACGCTGACCATCACCGGTGAAAACAGCACGCTGACGGCAAAAACGACCATTGCAGAAGGCGCGCGCGTGCTGATGAACACGACGCTGGGCCTTGGCACCGGCGATATTGTGGCGGCGGGAACGCTGACGATGAGCAAGGCCGCAGGCGCGCTTTACAACAGCATCAGCGATGCCGGACGGGTTGAACTCAGCGAAAGCGATGTCGCGCTGGTGGGCAACAACAGCGCCTTTACGGGGCAATTTGCTGTGGATGCGGATTCCCGGCTCACCGTGTTTACTGCAGAAAATCTGGGCAGCGCAGAGGTGAGCAACGGCGGTTCACTGGTGCTGAACAGTAATACCGACTGGCAGCTTAATAACGAGGTTTATGGTAGCGGCGATGTGACCAAGCTGGGAGCCGGCTCCATTACCGTCGGCAATAACGCCGCCTGGACGGGCAAAACGGAGATTGAGCAGGGCGGCCTGGTACTGGGGGACGGCACATCTCCGGTCACGCTGGCCAGTAGCGAAGTCAACATTGCGGCTGCGGGGATGCTCTCGGGCACGGGGGGCGTTGCAGGTCATGTGAATAACGCCGGTGTGCTGCAGGTGGGAACCGGGACCGGCGACAACCTCCTGTTCACGGTGGGGGGCGACCTGGTTAACAGCGGTACCCTCGCAACCGGTGTGAATGGTCAGCAGGCCGGTAACCAGCTGGTGGTCAATGGCAATTATACGGGGAATGGTGGGCATCTTTCCCTGAACACCGCGCTGGGGGATGACAATTCCGTTACGGATAAGCTGGTGGTGAAAGGCGATACCAGTGGCACCACCTCCGTCAGCGTCACCAACGCCGGTGGGAAAGGGGCCGCCACGATTGATGGGATCGAAGTTATTCATGTTGATGGCGCATCGGACGGTGAGTTCACCCAGGCTGGCCGTATTGTGGCAGGGGCATATGACTACAGCCTTGGGCGCGGTCAGGATGAGAACAGCGGCAACTGGTATCTGACCAGCGGCAAAACCAATCCGGATCCCGAACCAAATCCGGATCCGGATCCCGATAAAGATCTGCGCCCGGAAGGCGGCAGCTACACGGCTAACCTGGCGGCAGCCAACAACATGTTCGTCACCCGTTTGTACGATCGCCTGGGCGAAACGCAGTATACCGATGCCCTGACCGGCGAGCAGAAAGTCACCAGTATGTGGATGCGCCACGTTGGCGGGCACAACAACTGGCGTGACGGCAGCGGCCAGCTGAAAACCCAGAGCAACCGTTATGTATTGCAGCTGGGAGGCGACATTGCGCAATGGAGCCAGAACGGACTTGACCGCTGGCACCTGGGCGTGATGGCGGGCTACGGGAACGACCACAGTAACACCCGGTCATCACGCACGGGTTATCGTTCCCGGGGTTCAGTCAATGGCTACAGCACCGGCGTGTATGCCACATGGTATGCCAATGACGCGTCGCATAACGGCGCCTGGCTGGACAGCTGGGCTCAGTACAGCTGGTTTGATAACAATGTTAAAGGCGATGACCTGCAGGGCGAGTCATATAAATCGAAAGGGGTGACCGCTTCGCTGGAAATGGGATATGCCCAGAAAATGGGCGAATTTTCCGGCAGTCAGGGCACGCTGAATGAATGGTACATCCAGCCTCAGGCGCAGGCGGTCTGGATGGGCGTGAAGGCGGACGATCATCAGGAAAGCAACGGCACCCGTATCACCAGCAACGGTAGCGGCAATGTACAGACCCGGCTGGGCCTGAAAACCTGGATTAAGAGCCATCATCAGATGGATAACGGTAAAGAGCGTGAATTCCAGCCGTTTGCCGAACTGAACTGGCTGCACAATTCACGTGATTTCAGTACGACCATGGACGGCGTGAATGTTCGTCAGGATGGGGCGAAAAATATCGCCGAGGTAAAAGTGGGTGTGGAAGGACAGGTGAGTCCGCGTCTTAATCTGTGGGGCAACATCGGGGTCCAGGCTGGCGACAAAGGCTATAACGACAGCGCTGCGATGGTCGGTGTGAAATGGAACTTCTAAGCTGATTCTGCCGGGCAAGTTCAGCCAGACTGGCGTATGTCAGTCTGGTTATTTTAAACCCAATAATGAGTGCAATTATTCTTTTGATGAAAGTTTGTACGGGAATACATGCAGAGCGTTGGCTGCGATGGGATAAACGCCAAGGCCTTCAGTTCTGGCTTTGATTTCCTCGAATGAGAGTGAAGGGGAGGGTTCTCGTCCGCCCCACAAATTAATACCTTCAGGAACATCGTCCCGGCTATACTCCTCGGCGATCTCGATAGTGCCGCCGCTATTCAATTCGATGACAACGCTTTTTCCGTCAACAGGAATCAGGTTCCCGTCACTGTCAGTGATAAAGATTTTCATTGGCTCACCTCTTATTCGTATATTTCTATGATAGCAAAATTGGATGAGGTACTACGCCGGTTATGTAATGCTATTTTTAGTGATTTTTTTATATACAAATTATACGGTTACGTTTTTATTGGGGAAGTGTGACTGGGCTTATGGCGGTTTCTGATTCTGTCTACCATGCTCTGTAGAGATAAATTTGAACACGTAAATGTTCATCATCATGAGTTTTTAATTTTCGCCACAGGACACGAGAATGCGCAAAGCATTGTTACCGGTAATTGCTGCGGTGTGCCTTTTATTCATCGGTGTTTTTATTCTCAATATGCAGCTCTGGTATTCCTCCTCGTTGGAAACTCTTGGAGGAGCCAGATATGCCGCGAAAAATATGGATAACATACTCGATGAGGCTTTCCAGGCAACCGGTACAGCCATGCGTATCGCTGAAAAAAAATGCGACCAGGATGCTCAGTACCAACTTGGAACCGAGGCAGCGCTTCGGCCTCATTTGCGAACGCTGATCATTATCCGGCAGGGGAAAGTTTGGTGTACGTCTTTGCCGGGGAACAGGATCTTACTTAAGCGAATTCCTGTAATAACTGATTCAAATTTGCTGCTGACTCCCGCAGGCAATACGGAAAACGAGATACCCGTTCTGCTGTATCAAACTCGTTTTCAAACCAGTCGTATTATTGTCACGATCAGTGGGGTGCATATTCGTGGCGCTCTAAAAGTTCCATTAAAGGGTGCGGCATACTCACTGCTCGTGGGCGATAACGTACTCGGTTTAGTGGGCGATGTGAAAACCGTCACAGCAAGTACTCGTACGTCTGGACAGGTGAATTCCGCAAAGTATCCGTTCAGTATTATTTATAATAAACCACCATTATTTAGTGCAAAAAGGCTGGTTACACAAGGCTCAGGAATTTTGGTTTTTGTCCTGTTAATTTCTGTTGCAGCCGCTTATGCCATTGATAAATATCTGAACAAGAATGATACCCCCGAAGAAACGTTGCGTAGGGCGATAGCAAAAGGAGAGATCGTGCCTTTTTATCAACCTATCGTAAATGGTCGAGAGGGGACGTTACGTGGCGTTGAAGTGCTGGCCCGATGGAAACATCCGAAGGTCGGGTATATCTCTCCCGCTTCCTTTATTCCCATCGCCGAAAAGTCAGGTCTGATCGTGCCGCTAACACAAAGCCTGATGAGGCAGGTCGCTGCGAATATGAACTCTATTTCCAGCAAATTGCCACCCGGCTTCCATGTCGGTATTAACTACAGTGCATCTCATATCATATCCCCTACATTCGTGCATGAGTGCCTGCAATACAGGGACAGTTTTAACCGCGATGATCTCAATCTGGTCATCGAAGTCACTGAGCGCGAACCGCTGGATGTGGACGAGGATCTTGTGCAGAGACTCAATACGCTCCATGAAAATGGCTTTGTGATCGCCTTGGATGATTTTGGTACCGGTTATTCTGGCCTTTCTTATTTGCATGATTTGCATATTGATTACATCAAGATCGATCAGAGCTTTGTGGGAAGGGTAAATGAGCATCCCGATTCAACCCGGATTTTAGATTGTGTACTTGAACTGGCACGTAAACTGTCTTTAAGCATCGTTGCAGAAGGGGTTGAAACAAAGGCGCAGCTTGATTACCTGAATAAAAACAACATCGTTTTCCTGCAAGGATACTATTTCTATAAGCCCGTAACTTTCACTGAGTTCGTCATTATTCTGCTGTCAAAACCTAAAGTGAATGTTTTTGTCGAATAAAACTGGATTAACTCGGTACCAGAAGAATATCTGTTGCCTTATAGATCTTGAGCTCCTGCTGACTGAGATACATGTGATAGCTCGGCCAGCAGGATTTGTAAAAATTAGAACTGATAGTTTAGAGAAACCCAGTAGTTACGACCCGGGTTTACGTATCCGGTTGTAGATTGCGCAGTCTGATAATAATCACCTGCGTAGGTGCTATTACGGCCCACCTGGTACAGTTTGACTTCACTAAAGTCTTTATCCAGCACGTTATTAATCGCTGTATTAAGCGTCAGGTCTTTGGTCAGCTTATAAGACATCCCCATGTCGAGAACGGTCCAGGCTTTTAAATCAGCGCCTTTGTCGTCATATACGGCCTTTTGTACCGCGCTGAGGTTGTCGTAATTTTCGGTAAAGCGTGGAGCTTTACCGCGATAACGTGCGCTCAGCCAGGCGTTCATATCTTCCGTTGCCTGCCAGTTCAGGCGGGCGTTAGCCATATGTTTTGGCGTGTAACTTAATGGCGCGCCTTTATTGTCACCATCTTTTTGCTTGCTCTGGGTGTAGGTATAGTTGAGGGATAAGGTCAGCACATCTGACCACAGCGGGAAGGTGCTGGCAAATTCAACGCCATCGGTCCTTGCCTTGCCGCTGTTGGTATAGCTGTTGGTATTATCATCGATAGAATATGAGACAATTTTGTTTTTATATTCGGTATAGAAGCCAGTAACGTTGGCGTTAAGCCCTGCATCGTTCTCGTAATACAGCCCGGTTTCGTAGCTGAGACTTTCCTCCGGTTTGAGGTCCGGGTTACCGACCGTATTCACCGTTCCTTGCGCAGTTACGCCGCTGATCCCGTTATGCAACTGGCTCAGCGAGGGGGCTTTATAACCTGTCGTTACGCCACCTTTGAGCGTCCATTCGTCGGAAACATCCCAGACCATATACGCTCGTGGGCTGAGATGACCGCCAAAGACATCGTTATGCTCATAGCGTGTTCCTGCGGTTAAGGCCAGCGAATCGAGAATATGCCATTCATCTTCCGCATAGGCTGCCCACGTTTTTTGGTGGAACGTCTCACCGGTATTGGCCAGCACCACACCATCTTTCATTCGTGCATCCCAATATTCCCCACCGAGGGTTAAGAGGTGCGAATCACCCAATGGCGTCAGCAGCACTGAGTCCAGGATGACGTTGGTGTTCTTCAGTTCACGTGCATCACCGGCCCGGCCTGCGTTCTCTGGCGTGAGTGCCGAGGAGACCAGTTGTCGGCCTTTGTTCTCGGTTTCATTCCAGCCGAGGGAGGATTTCCAGGTGCCGAACGTTAAGGCGGTATCGTGACCGAGGGTAACTTTGTTACGCTCGTAGCGCAGCGTTTTGTCGTAACCCCCCGTCAGGTTTCCTAATTGACCGTCGTCGTTGTCATAACGCTGTCTGGCAGAATCGAGATCTAACCACAGCGTATTGTTTTCATTCGTTTTCCAGTCGAGGCGCGTACCGATGTTATAGTTTTCCGATTCGGTCGGATAAGGTACGCGGGTGGAGGCGGTATCGCTCAGGGAGGTGACGCTGGAACCCTGACGCTGGGTTGTGCTCCCCCGAACCTGCATATCCAGTACGCCCGCGATTAACGGGCCGCTTGACCAGAAGTTGGCGACCGTACTGTTACCCCATTTATTACTCTCTTGCAGGTTAACGCCAGTATTGATGGAGGTGCTCCATTTATCGGTGCTTTTTTTGGTGATGATATTCACTACGCCACCGATTGCGTCGGAGCCATAAAGCGTCGACATCGGGCCGCGGATCACTTCAATATGGTCGATTGCCGCCAGCGGAGGCATAAAGCTGGTATTCATGGCAGAGAAGCCGTTTGGCGTCACGTCGCTGCTGCCGTTTTGACGAATACCGTCAATCAGGATCAAGGTATAGCTGGCGGGCATACCGCGGATGCTGACCTCCAGCCCACCGGTTTTACCGGTACTGCTTTCAACATCGACCCCTTCAACAGAACGCAGAGCTTCGCCTAAGTCATTATATTTATTGGTTTGTAACTCTTGCTGCGAAATAACGGAGACGCTGGCAGCGGCGTTGGTGATTTTCTTTTCATAACCGGAAGCGGTTACCACCATGACATCTTCAGCGAAGACCAGAGGACTAGAAAATCCTAAACAGGACAGAACAACAGAAGCAACAGGTTTTAAGCGCATAGTCAAACTTCCTTTGTTAAAATTCAAAGGCAGTAAGATAATTGATGGTAATGATAATACAAATAATTATCATTATGTATTTACATAACTTATCACTTCTGGTCTTTTTCTTGAATAAATATACATAAATTGTCATTAATTTGAGCTAAGGGAATAGCGAAAAAGACCAATAATTAGTATTTGCAATCATTAGGTTGTCATTAATTTGCCATTAATTAAATGGCTAACTTTTGCTCTGTTTCTGTAATTCAGTGCGTACTCATAACGGAGTATCAAAAAAAAGTATGATAATTTTAGAAAATCGTCATACTTTTCTGCGCCGCATCATTTTTTTCGTCATTTCTGTCCGCCATAATCCCTTCCCCAGGAGACCGTTAAACGACAAGACATCGTTGAGCGGCATAAAAATAACGTAAATCTGGATAACATAATGATCAAAGGCAAGCTGGCACTGCTTACGTGCGCATTGACTCTCGCATTAACCTCACCACTTCTCGCCGCGCAAAATGCGAGCGAAGGGCAGACGTTAAAACTGGCAATTGGACCGGAGCCAACGGAAGGGTTTGACCCGATGTTGGGCTGGAGTCATGGCAGCTATTTGCTTTTGCACGCACCATTATTAAAACAAAATGCAGATATGAGCTGGGGAAACCTGCTGACGGAAAAAGTAGAGACCAGCGCAGATGGCAAAACCTGGACATTGACGTTAAAACCCGACCTTAAATTCTCTGATGGATCCCCGCTAACCGCGGAAGATGTGGTGTTCACCTATAACAAAGCCGCAAAAAGCGGCGGCAAAATCGACATGGGGAACTTCAACCATGCCAGCCTGAAAGATAACCGCACGGTAGAAATTACGCTGCGCAGCCCGCAGAGCACCTTTGTAAACGTGCTGGGTTCTTTGGGTATTGTCCCGGAAAAACGGTATGACGAAAAAACCTTCGCCAAAAATCCAATAGGCGCGGGTCCTTATCGGCTGGTGAGTTTTCAGCCGGGGCAGCAGTTGATCGTGGAGGCTAACCCCTGGTATGCCGGTAAGAAAAATGATTTCAGTAAGCTGGTGTTTGTCTTCCTTGATGAAGATAACGCTTATGCCGCAGCGCGCAGTGGCCAACTGGGACTCGTGCGTATTGCGCCGTCGATGGCAGTCGCCCCTCAGCAGCAGAATTTGAAGCTTTGGGTTCGCGACAGCGTGGAAAACCGTGGCATTGTGTTCCCGATGGTTCCTGCGGGTAAAAAAGACGCCAATGGTTACCCAATTGGTAACGATATCACTGCCGATGTCGCTATCAGACGCGCCATCAATTACGCCATTGACCGTAAGCAGCTTGCCGAACAGGTCATGGAAGGCCATGCGATTCCGGCGTATAGCGCGGTTCAGGGCCTGCCATGGCAGGGGCAGTCCGTCGCGTTCAACGATGGCGACAGCGAAAAAGCACGGACAATTCTGGAAGAGGCCGGCTGGAAGGTGGGGAAAGACGGCGTACGAGTGAAAGACGGCAAAGAAGCTCGCCTGACGCTGTGGTACGCCAGCGGTGACAGCACGCGCCGGGATTTAGCCGAAGCCGTACGTGCGATGCTGGAGCCCGTGGGTATTCAGGTCTCGCTGCAATCCGGAAGCTGGGAAACCGTTGAGCGCCATATGCATGCGAATCCGACGCTGTTTGGCTGGGGAAGCCTGGATCCGATGGAGCTTTTCCATCACTACAGTAATCAGGCCGCGGGCGTGGAATACTACAATCCTGGCTATTACAGTAATCCCGTTGTTGAACAGCATCTTAAACAGGCTATTGACGCCCCGGACTGGCAAAAAGCATTGCCTTTCTGGCAACAGGTGGAGTGGGATGGCAAGCAAGGGGCTGGCGTGCAGGGCGATGCCGCCTGGGCCTGGCTGCTGAACATTCAGCACACTTACTTGGCTAATCCGTGTATTGACCTGGGCAAAGGCGCACCGGAAATTCACGGTAGCTGGTCACTGCTCAATAATCTGGACGAATGGACCTGGACCTGCCGTTGATGAAGTCTGTTGTGGGCCATTTTCTACGGCTGATTGTGCTATTAGTGCTGGTTGCGGCTGGCACTTTTGTGCTGCTCAGTTTTTCTCCTGTCGATCCGATTCGCGCCTATATCGGCAACGATCTCCTGCACGTGCCGCCGGAACAATATGCGCGGATCGCTGCTCGCTGGGGATTGGACCAGCCGCTATGGGAGCGTTTTGTTCACTGGTTTATACGCGTATTGCAGGGCGATCTCGGCTATTCAATGTTATTTAATGCGCCGGTTGCCAGCGTGATTAAAGAGCGCTTTGCTACCTCGTTTGCGCTACTTGGCGGCGCGTGGTTACTTTCCGGTGTACTGGGAACGGTGATGGGATTTGTCGCGGGTCGCTACTTGAATCGCTGGCCGGATAAAGCAATTTGTCGCCTCAGCTATTTGCTTTCTTCGCTGCCGACCTTCTGGATTGGCATGCTGTTACTGGCGTTATTTGCTGTGCGCTGGCCGGTATTTCCGGTCTGCTGCGCATGGGAGCCGGGCAACAGCGGCGATATGGCCACGCTGACTGAGCGTCTGCGCCATCTGGTGCTTCCCGTTTGCGCGCTAAGTTTGCTGGGACTGGGACAAATTACGCTTCACACGCGGGAAAGTATCGCCAGCGTGATGAAAAGTGATTTTGTTCGTTTTGCGCGTTCTCAGGGAGATAAAGGCTGGTCGCTGTTGCGTCATCAGGTTCTGCGCCACGCTATCACGCCAGCGCTGTGCCTGCAGTTTGCTTCGCTGGGAGAACTACTGGGCGGCGCGCTGCTGGCGGAAAAAGTGTTTGCTTACCCGGGACTGGGACAGGCCACTATTGATGCCGGGTTACGCGGCGATCTGCCGTTACTCATGGGGATAGTGTTATTCAGTACCGTATTGGTGTTCATTGGCAACTCGCTGTCAACTTGGCTTATCCATGTGTTGAATCGCGCTCTGGAGCGACCTGATGCTCTATAACCCAACGCCGACGCTAATTCGTCTTTTGTTCTCTTTTAGCTGCCTGCTTTTTATTGCGGTGTATGGCGCAGCGACGCTGGATAATCCGTTGAGCGTTAATCTGCTTGCCCGTCATCTGCCACCCGATGCGCTTTACTGGTTTGGCACCGATAACCTGGGTCGCGATTTGTGGACACGATGCTTTCAGGGCGCGTTAACCAGTCTGCAAATTGGTATTGGCGCGGCGTTGTGCAGCGGCTTCATCGCATTAATGATGGCGGCGGTTTCGCGCATACATCCGCGTCTGGATGTGCTTATGCGTCTGATTACCGATGCCATGCTGTCGATGCCGCATCTGCTGTTGCTCATTTTGATCTGCTTTACGCTGGGTGGCGGGAAAAACGGGGTGATCATGGCGGTTGCGCTGACCCACTGGCCGCGACTGGCGCTGATCCTGCGTGCCGAAGCGCAGCGCGTGGCTCATAGTGACTATCTGACGCTGACCTGGCGTCTGGGACACGGACATTTTTACTGCTGGCGGCACCACTATCTACCCGCATTATTACCCCAGTGGTTAACGGGAACATTGCTGATGTTTCCTCACGCGGTGTTGCACAGCGCGGCGTTAAGCTTCCTCGGTTTTGGGCTGGCGCCGCATGAACCGTCACTGGGCCTGCTGCTGGCGGATGCGCTGAGATTTATCAGTCATGGCGACTGGTGGTTGGTGCTGTTTCCAGGACTGATGCTGTTCAGTCTGGTGATGCTATTTGATCAGCTCGCAAGGGCGGTGCATCGTTTATGGTTACGAGGTGACGCATGTTGAGTTTAAGACAGGTTTCGCTGGATGTAGCGCGTTATCGCTGGTACGGCGCGAAACAATGGTCTTCGCTGTTGCAGGATATCTCTTTTGACGTAGCGCCTGGTCAGATGGTGGCGCTAGTTGGGGGAAGTGGGGAAGGGAAGAGTCTGCTGCTGCAATGCCTGCTCGATCTCTTACCGGATAATTTGCGCTTCCAGGGGGCTATCACCCTTGAGGGTAAAACGCTGGACAACGATGATATTCGTAAATGTCGCGGCAATACCTTCACTTATGTCCCGCAAGGCGTTCAGGCGCTTAACCCGCTGCTCTCGATTGAAAAACATCTGCGCAGGGCAAGCCAGCTTTCTGGCCAGCAATGGAATGCCGGAAAAATCGACCGATTGCTCCAGCGTAGCCGACTGGAAAGTCAGGTATTAGATGCTTTCCCGCGCCAGCTTTCAGGGGGCATGGCGAAACGTGTTCTGGCCTGTCACGCATCTCTGAGTCAGGCTCGCTATATTCTGGCGGATGAAATTACCGCCTGGCTTGATGCGCCGCTGGCGAATCAACTGCTTGAACAACTGCGCGAGCTTTGTGAGCACGAGGCAGGCGTTTTGTGGGTAACGCATGACCTCACGCTGGCGGCCCGTCATGCGGATCGTATTGTCGCGCTGCATCAGGGTAGGGTGTCGGATAACGTCAGCCGGGAACAGCTGTTACGCGGAGAGATTAGCGAGCATCTGCAACGACAATGGCGGGCGCTGCCTGAAAGAAATCAACTTTTTGGAGAGCGCGATGCTGTGCTGTCGTGATGTTACGATTTGTCAGGGGGGAAAAGTGTTATGGCAAAATCTGACCTTCTCTCTGCCCCCTGGAGAACGCATTGGGATTTGCGCGCCCAGCGGAACCGGAAAAACGACGCTGGGGCGCGTGCTGGCGGGTTGGCAAAAGCCGACCTCGGGTGACATTGTTGTTGATGAGCAACCGCTGCCAATGCACCAGTATTGCCCGGTGCAACTGGTGCCCCAGCATCCGGAATTAACCTTTAACCCCCGGCGCAGCACCGGCGATGCGGTTCATGATGCCTGGCGACCTGATGCTGAAATGCTTACCCGTCTTCACATCAACTCAGAGTGGTTGGATCGCCGTCCCGGACAGCTTTCCGGCGGTGAACTGGCGCGAATTGCCTTACTTCGCGCGCTGGATCCGCGGACACGTTTTCTTATTGCCGATGAAATTACCGCCCAGCTCGATCCTTCCATCCAACGGGATATCTGGGCGCTGCTGCTTGAAGAATGTCAGCGTCGGCCATTAGGTATGCTAATTATCAGCCATCAGCAGGCGTTGCTTGATCAGATCTGCACGCGAGCGCTACTCTCTTCGGACGATTCATCCTTTCAGGCTAATATCTAACGTGAGCGTAAAATCAATTGGTTTGGCTGCGCTATTGTGCGGTGCAGTTGTTGTTGCCGCGCATGCTTCGATTCAGGTGGGCTTTTCGCCGGAAGGTTCGGCCCGGGTTTTAGTGCTGGATTCGATTAACCATGCGCAGCGCAGCATCGATATGATGGCTTATTCATTTCAGTCGGCAGATATTGTTCAGGCCCTGGTAGATGCCGAAAAGAGGGGCGTTGTTGTTCGGGCGGTTATCGATAAAAAACGAAATCAGGGCAAGGTCAGCCAGAAGGCCATCGCTTTCGCTGCCGCGAATGGGGTCGATGTGCAACTGGATGGCCACTACCACATCCAACATGACAAAGTAATGATAATAGATGGCGACACACTGGAAACCGGCTCGTTCAACTTTGCCAAATCTGCAGAATTTGCCAACTCCGAAAATGTGCTGATCGTTCGTGGCGAACCTGCCGTTATTGCGCAGTATCAGGCCCATTTTGACAGTCGTTGGAAAATCGCACACCGGAGCGTTGAATAGTTTTCACAACGGCGTTGATTTAAATGTAACGTTATATTATAACATTTCACTCGCAAATGATTAGAGGGTGAAATTTTGGCTATTCGTTTTAAAAAAATGACAATCGCTCTGGGGATGCTTTTAGTCAGTGGTTCGGTTTTGGCGCATGGTCATCATTCCCATGGTGCGCCAATGAGTGAGGCAGAACAAAAGGCGTCGGAGGGGGTATTTGATGATAACCAGGTGCAGGACAGGGCGCTGACCGACTGGGATGGCATGTGGCAATCCGTCTATCCGTATCTGGTCAGCGGCGAGCTTGATCCGGTATTCAAAAAGAAAGCGGAGAAAGATAAAAGCAAAACGGCAGAACAAATTAAAGCTTATTATCGTACAGGCTATGCAACCAACGTAGACACCATTGGCATAGAAAATGGCGTGATGGAATTTCACACCGGTAATCAGGTTGCATCGTGCAAATACGACTATGCCGGGTTTAAAATCTTGCACTATAAATCAGGCAAGAAAGGTGTACGGTATTTGTTTGAGTGTAAAGCCGCTGACAGCAAAGCACCTAAATACGTGCAATTCAGCGATCATATTATCGCACCGCGTAAATCCAGCCACTTCCATATCTTTATGGGAAATACCTCGCAGGCAGCCTTGCTTGAAGAGATGGAAAACTGGCCTACCTACTACCCTTATCAGTTAAAGGGTGAAGAGGTTGTGGATGAGATGCTGCACCACTGATCCAAATTAACCTTATCTGTACACACCCGCCACCAGTGGCGGGTTTTTTTAATTAATAACCTTCTCTTTCCATCACCTGTCGCATTCGTTAGCATATTGTATTGCAGCAAGTGCATGTGTTTTTTCAGGAAGAGGTTAACGTGTTCGCAGAGTATGGAGTTCTGAATTACTGGACGTATCTGGTGGGGGCTATTTTTATCGTGCTGGTACCGGGGCCAAATACGATATTTGTGCTGAAGAACAGCGTCGGTCGGGGAGTGAAGGGCGGTTATCTCGCAGCCAGCGGTGTGTTTATCGGTGATGCCGTGTTGATGTTTTTGGCCTATGCCGGCGTTGCCGCATTGATCAAAACAACGCCCGTTTTGTTTAACATCGTTCGTTACCTCGGCGCGTTCTATTTACTGTATCTTGGCGCGAAGATCCTGTATGCAACACTGAAATCGAAAGTAGGCGACGCCGCGCCAGAGGAAGTCCCGTTTGGTGCCATTTTTAAACGCGCACTCATTCTGAGTCTGACCAATCCCAAAGCTATTCTGTTTTATGTTTCGTTCTTCGTGCAGTTTATTGATGTCAATGCGCCGCACTCAGGACTGTCGTTCTTTATTTTGGCTATTACGCTTGAGATAGTGAGCTTTTTCTACCTGAGCTTCCTTATTTTCTCCGGCGCGTTCGTGACGCAGTATATCCGTACGAAGAAAAAATTGGCCAAAGTGGGTAATTCCCTTATCGGTCTGATTTTCGTCGGTTTTGCCGCTCGTCTGGCCACGCTTCAGTCGTGATGCTATCGGCCCGCTGATTGCGGCGGGCCTTCGATATGATGCTTTGCTTTTCATTGATAATCGTATGGTTATAACCAATAAATGGTATTTTAAATGTATATTTTGAGGCGTACCCTGTGTACAGCAGCGGTTCAATAAGACTCGCTGGTTGTCGACTGGAAAAGGGAAGAAAAATGCTTCAAATTCCACAGAATCATATCCATACACGCTCTACTCCATTCTGGAACAAAGAAACGGCGCCTGCCGGAATTTTCGAACGCCACCTTGATAAAGGAACCCGGGCTGGGGTTTATCCTCGACTTTCGGTTATGCAGGGGGCGGTCAAATATCTCGGATACGCAGATGAACACAGTCCGGAGCCAGTAGAGGTGATGGTTATTGAAGCCGGTCAGTTTGGCGTTTTTCCACCGGAAAAATGGCATAACATCGAAGTGATGACCGACGACACTTACTTTAATATCGATTTTTTCGTTGCCCCGGAAGTTCTGATGGAGAGCGCAAATCAACGAAAAGTCGTGCGCACCGGCAAGGAGTAAATCATGGGTAAAGCAACCTATACCGTAACAGTGACCAATAACAGCAACGGTGTTTCTGTTGATTATGAAACAGAGGCACCTATGACATTACTGGTGCCGGATGTGGCAGCAGAAGTGGTCAAAGATCTGGTCAACACCGTGCGTTCGTACGATACCGAGAATGAGCACGAAGTCTGCGGGTGGTAAGCGTTAGCTACTGTTACTGATTGAATACATTAGTTTTTAATCTAAAAACCGCACTGCGTTTCGATGGCGCAGTGCGGTTTTTTTATCCGCGCGAAACACGAATGTGTCCGGAAAAGGATTCCTTAAGAATACCTTAAGAAATTCGCATTGATTGCTAATAGTTGATCATTCACAGGGGTTATGATCGCGAGACAGTAACAATACAGAACATCGCGCTTATGAAACTCAATACCCGACTTACATTATCCACAATCATTCTTGGACTGGTCATTGTCGCGATCCCGTTCGTCGCGAACTGGCATCTACCGCTGCTCAACGGGACTGTCGTCAAATGGATTGAAAATGGCCAGGCGCTTTGGCTGCTGTTTGGCGCGGTATTTACTCTTATCTACATCCGACCTTTATCACGTCCTGTAGGCGAGAAGCAATTTTGGCTTTGGGCGGCAGCGTGGTGGTTGGTCTTGCTGGGCCGAAGCACCAGTTGGGGACGCGATTACTTCCCTGAGCATCCTAAACTTCTGTTCAGAGCTATCTCAGTTGTATTAATTGCCATGCTTATTCTGCCGGTGCTGCTGTCGAAGCACTTACGCCAGGATATTGCCCGCCGTGTGCGTAATGAACCGTTACCGCTCTGGCTGTTGGCGATCACCACCTGTGCATTTTTAATCTCTGATACGGTGGAGCATCATCGTCTGCTGGCCCCCATCTTTCTGCACAATGCACAGTATGGCGATCTGATTGAAGAATTGTATGAGCTACCGTTTATGGCGGGATTGTTCCTGATGAACCTGGGCTTTATGCGACGTGATAAGCAGGAGGAAACTGCTTCCATCCGTTTTAGTGAAGCCCAGCTGGCGAAGTAATGAGATAAGGCCTGAGTCTGGAAAGTTAGACTCAGGCGATGATGGCGCTGACTTACGCAATAGCCTCACACAGGCGTGATTTCATGTCACTATACGTTTGCGCGGCATATTTCTCTGCCCATCCCTGATCGGTAATGTGCTCAATATTCACGGCGCAATATTTGGTTTCCGGCGTTTTCGAAATAGGATCAAGGTTATCCTGGGTTAACTCGTTACACGCGCCAATCCACCATTGATAAGTCATATAGACTGTTCCGGCATTGATGCGCTCGGAGACGTCTGCGCGGCTGATGACCTTACCCCGACGCGAGCTGACCCATACCAGGTCACGATGACGAATACCCAGCTTTTCTGCATCATGGGTATTGATTTGCACATATCCAGGCTCGTCTGCCAGCGCTTGCAACGCTGCACAGTTGCCGGTCATCGAACGGCAGGAGTAGTGCCCGACCTCGCGCACCGTACACAGTACCAGCGGATATTTGTCATCAGGAACTTCTGAGGGCGCTCGCCACTGTGCGGCAAACAGTTTGCCTTTGCCATTGGCGGTATCAAACTGGCTGTGCGCGTAAAGGTATGGTGTTCCAGGACTATCGAGATCCGTGCATGGCCACTGAACATGCCCCATCTCACCCATTTTCTCATAGGTCACGCCGTAGAACAGTGGGCATAGTTCGCGCATCTCATCCCAGATTTGCTGGTTATTTTGATACTGCATTGGATAACCCATTTCGCTGGCCAGCAGGCTGATAATCTCCCAGTCACGCTTTACATCACCGGTGGGGTCAATCGCTTTCTCAAAACGCTGGAAGCCGCGATCGGCACAGGTAAAGACGCCGCCGTGTTCGCCCCATGAGGTGGCAGGCAGTAGAACATCAGCCATTTCCGCCGTTTTAGTCATGAATATATCCTGCACGACGACAAAATCGAGCGCGTTAAATCCTTCGCGGACCAGACCCAAATCGGCCTCGGTTTGCAGCGGATCTTCTCCCATGATGTAGTAGGCTTTGATTTTACCTTCGATAGCCAGATGCGGAACTTCGGTGATACGGGTCCCGACCTTGTCATCCATCTGATTAACATCGATGCCCCAGGCGGTGGCGAATTTCTCCCGAACGGCAAAATCGGTCACGTCCTGATACCCTGGGAACTGGTTAGGCAGTACCCCCATATCGCACGCGCCCTGCACGTTATTTTGCCCGCGCACCGGGCCAACGCCGACGTTAGGACGTCCCAGATTTCCGGTCAGCAACGCCAGACTCGATAAACCGCGAACCACGTCAACGGCCTGACCAAACTGGGTGACGCCCATTCCCCACATTACGGTTGCCGATGGCGCCGCGGCAAATGTACGCATTGCCTGACGAACCTGTTGTGCTGGAACGCCGGTCAAATGTTCAACAGCTTCAGGCGCATAGTCCTTAACGACTTCCCAATATGTTTCCAGGCCTTCCGCATGCTTTTGCACATATTCGCGATCGTAGAGTTGCTCTTCGATCAGAACATGGCCAAAGGCGTTGACCAGCGCCATATTGCAACCGTTTTTTAACTGCAAATGTTGGTCAGCGATACGGGCGGTTTCAATACGACGCGGGTCGCAGACAATGATTTTTGCGCCGTTCTGGCGAGCTTTAATTACCCGGCGAGCCACGATTGGGTGTGAGTCTGCGCAGTTATAACCAAAGATCAGCAGGCATTTTGAGTTTTCAATGTCGCTGATGGAGTTGCTCATTGCGCCATTGCCTAACGTTTCCTGTAACCCGGCAACGGAAGGACCGTGACAGACGCGGGCACAGCAATCGACATTGTTGGTATGTAGCACGCCACGTGCGAATTTTTGCATCACATAGTTGGTTTCATTCCCGGTGCCTCGGGAAGAACCAGTGGTCATGATGGCGCGAGGGCCATAGGTATTTTTGATTTCAGATAAGCGTTTAGCGGTGTAACGAATGGCTTCATCCCAGCTAACGGGAGTGAATTTTCCACCTTTTTCATAACGGATCATCGGGCGAGTCAGACGAGGGGTCAGAAGGCGAGTATCGTTAAGAAAGTCCCAACCATAGTAGCCTTTCAGGCATAACTGATTTTGGTTTGTTACACCCTCTGCGGCTTCAGCGCGGATGATTTTGTTATTTTCAACGACAAGCTTAAGCTTGCACCCGGCCCCACAGTATGGGCAAACACTGGTGATTTTTTTCATCAATAACAGACCTGTTAAATGCTGAAATAGCGCGAATTGTAGACGCAGCCAAGCGATAGGCATCGCGGGCTACGATTTGTCATGGTGACGGGCTGTTAAAGCATAAAGTGTGCCAGAAGTGAAAACCCAGCAATAGCGCGGCTGACAGCCAAAGCGTTAAGTATGATGACTGACGATTCGACATTAATGACGAGATGCGACAAAAATTTAGCACGTTGCTCAGCAGTCATAACATTATGAAACATCGGAAAAAGATGAAAATCAGAAGTGATGATGATCACAAATTTTAATTTTTCAGCGCTATGCTATGCTTTTATACGACGAGTGAATCGTTAATTTAAAAACATAAGTGAGGAAAATTATGGGCATCATTTCATGGGTGGTTTTCGGTCTTATCGCTGGGATTTTGGCAAAATGGATTATGCCGGGTAAAGATGGCGGCGGATTCTTTATGACCATTATCTTAGGGGTGGTTGGTGCGGTAGTGGGTGGCTGGATAAGTACCCTCTTTGGTTTTGGTAAAGTCGATGGCTTCAACTTCGGCAGTTTCGTCGTAGCGGTTATCGGCGCGATTGTGGTGTTGTTTATCTACAGAAAAATCAAAAGCTAAGTAAACATACAGACAACAGAGGCCACTGATAAGTGGCCTTTTTCTTTGATTACCACCAGCCCAGTTCCGTTCCCAGAACGACGATGATAGCCACCCCAATCATAATCAACGTTGTTTTTTTCATCGTTATGCTCCCGGCGCAGCGTAACCGCCAATAAAAAACCAGGATAAGAAAACGACAGCGGAAATGAAAATGATGACGGGGAAAATAATACCGAGTCGCATACGATTATCTGCCAGAGTGATTTAAAGACGAGTCAGCATAGCAGGGCTTAATGTACGACAAAAGGGGTTTTATCCTGACGTTTCTTATCTTTGTACATAGCGCTGTCTGCAAGGTGAAGCGCACAGTTTACATCAGTCTCCAGCGGATCAATTTCCACGATGCCCAGACTGGCGCCAGGATAAAACAGATGAATGTCACCCAGGAGGTAGTCGCCACAAATTTGCTGATGCAGTTGATTCTTTACCTGCAGCAGGCGATCGCGTTGCTCTTTGTCATCTTCCGGTGACAGGCTAACGACTAAAAATTCATCACCGCCCAGTCGACCAAGAATATCATTGTCACCGCATTTACCAAGCAGGCGCTGACCAATCTGGATCAGGAACTGATCGCCAACCTCATGACCAAAGCGGTCATTGATCAATTTGAAATCATCCAAATCAATATAGGCGACGACTACCTTCTGCCTGAGGTGGCGGGCAAGCGAAAAAAGGGTCTCGACATTTTCAAAGATTGCGCGCCGATTTGGTAATCCGGTCAGGGCATCGGTATAGGAGTGGGCAATCAGCGCGGCATTCGCTTCGCGTAACTGAGCCACCAGCGACTCTTTTTGAATCGACTGGGCGATCAGGCCCGCAAACAGATGTAACACCTGCTCGCCACGTTGGCTCAAGGCATGCTGGCGACGGCTGGTGGCGCAGAGCGTTCCGTAAAATGTTCCGTCGGGAAGATGAACCGGAGTGCTCAGGAAGGTGGTTATCTCCAGCGTGCGGGCGGCGGTGCATTCCGGCCAGCGGGCGGGTACGTTATCGCTGTAAAGACAGTTTTCGTCTATGGCGCGTTTGCACAGCGTCTCATCCCACGGTACGGACAGCCCCTCAGGGATCTGCATCTGCTTGCTATTGCGCGCGTACAAAATATGCTGCAGGCGGGCATCTAAATCGACCTTGGTTAAATAGGTGGATTCCATCTCTGTCACCACTTCCAGCATCTCCAGAAGTTGGCGAACCAGACTCTCAACTGACTGCTCCGTAGCTAAGGATTGTGAGACTCTGGCAAGGATCATGTCCGACATGAGGTGTAAATGCTCCTGAGTAATGACTGGGCTGACGTTGCCCGCATGATAGAACATCAAGGTGAAAGATGAAACACGCCATCCAGCACAGAATGTAAACATAAAATGGATAGCTGGCAGGAAAATATGGAGATAGATGTAAAGTCGGGGTAACCTGCCAGGATAAGTTTTTTAACAGGAGTAAATATGAAACTGGCGTCTATTGTTTTGCCCGGCTTGTTGGTGCTGGCGGGATGTACCGCTCAGCCTGAAGCCCCCAAACCACCTAAGATTGGCATGGCGAATCCGGCATCGGTGTATTGCGAACAAAAGGGCGGCTCGCTGATTGCGGTGCAGACCCCACAAGGCGTAAGGTCAGACTGCAAACTACCCGGCGGTGAAGTTATTGATGAATGGGCGCTCTGGCGTAGAGATCATCCGGAAACGGGTAAGTGATACGCGGTCAGCATTGACGTAGCCACTCAGCGAGCACCAGTGCGTGGTTTTGCTGAGTATTTTTCGCCGCATACAGTAGCGTTAAGGTTTGCTGTCGGGCAATCTCTGCGAGACGCTTTCCTTCCTGCTGCTGTTGAGCCAGTTCAGTGCGGTATTGCTCGGAAAAGTGCGAAAAATCAATCAATTCTGCGTGGAACGCCTTACGTAAATCAGATGACGGCGTAAGCGCTTTATTCCATTCATCAAAAACAAGGTCGGTTTTTTTTATCCCACGAGGCCACAACCGGTCGACCAGTACGCGATAGCCATCATCTTTTTCCGCGGGGTCATACACGCGTTTACATTGAATTTTCATCTTTTCATCCGCTCCTTTAAGCCACTGCTTTGATATATTTCATCACCTTTATTACGGTTAAATAAGATCGTAAAACGTGACCATTATAGCATTCTGCCCGCTCTGACACCCAATTTAAGGGATTGTGATATCAACAAAAAATAGGTAGGCTGAGGCTCCTTATAGTGTCCCTCATTGTCTGGACATAAGGAAAGCTTAATGGAAATTTCCCCAATTAAAGATACGCTTCGCATTGCGCTGGTGGGCGATTACAGTCCCGATATTGTAGCGCACCAGGCTATCCCTCTTGCCATCGATGATGCCGCCGCCGTCCTGGAATTGGTGGCTGATTATGACTGGCTAACCACATCTGATATCAGCAGCAGTGAAGATTTGATCGGCTATGATGCCATCTGGGTCGTTCCTGGCAGTCCATATCGCCATGTTGAAGGGGCGTTGATAGCGATACGCCACGCGCGTGAAAACAGCATCCCATTCCTGGGGACTTGTGGCGGTTTTCAACATGCGGTTCTGGAGTATGCCCGCAACGTGCTGGGCTGGAGCGACGCCGCACACGCGGAGACGGACAGCACGGGTCGGATGGTGATTGCGCCGTTGACCTGCTCGCTGGTAGAAAAAACGGATGATATTGAGCTGCGGGCCAATACGCTGATTGCCAAAGCCTACGGACGGGATGTTATCACCGAGGGGTATCACTGCAACTACGGCGTATCGGAGGATTTTGCCGCCGAGCTTGAAAGCGGCGATCTTCGGGTAACCGGTTGGGATGAAGCTGGTGATATCCGCGCCATTGAGCTGGTGACGCATCCATTTTATGTCGGTACGCTCTTTCAGCATGAACGCGGAGCTCTCGCGGGAAAACCCGTGCCGTTAGTTCAGGCGATGCTGCGCGCCGCGCGTGGATGAAAAAACAGGCAGGTTGTTCATGAACCTGCCCGCTGTATTATGCGTTTGCGATTTCCCGATTGCGTCCCGCGCACAGACCAAACACTGCCATCAGCATCGCTAACACGGCGACACCCGCTAATGGAATCAGCCAGCTACCGTTGAGGTCGTGAATTTTACCCATCAGCGGTGGCCCGCAGGCGGCCAGTAAATACCCAACAGATTGTGCCATGCCGGACAGGGCAGCAGCCTGATGTGCTGAGCTTGCGCGCAGGCCAATAAAGGTCAAGCCGAGGATCATCGTCGCGCCTGAGCCAAAGCCAAACAGGATAGTCCATAGCAATGCCTGGTCTGGCATTACCGCGAATCCTGCCGCGCCGAGGGCGCACATTAACGAAACCAGAGCGGCGATGGCGCGCTGATCCTTAAATCTGTTCAGTACGAGAGGGATTAATAACCCTGGCGCGGCGGTCGCCAACTGCAGTAAACCATGTAACGAACCAGCCTGCGCCTCGCTGTAACCGTGGCTGATCAAAATGGCAGGCAGCCAGCCGATGATCACGTAGTAGATAAGTGAATTGATCCCGAGAAACAGCGTCACCTGCCAGGCGAGGCTTGATCGCCAGATGGCGCGGGAATGCAATGCGCGCGAGTTGCTCAGACTGGCATTGGCCTTCTGGCGGCATTGAGGTAACCAGATAATCAGCGCCAGCAGCGGAAAAACCATCAGTACCATCAGCGCACCGCGCCAGCCAAACCCGTTCAACGCCAGCGGAACCACAATAGCTGAACCCAGTGCCGCCGCCGCGCCCATGGTCAATGAGTATGCGCCAGTGAGTTTTGCCACATGCTGAGCAAAATCACGCTTGATCAGCCCAGGTAAAAGCACATTTCCCAGTGCGATTCCGCAACCAATGATGGCGGTGCCACTAAACAGGAACCCAGGTGAGGGTAGCGAACGTATCGCAATACCTGCGCAAATCAGTAGCATAGCGGCAAACAGGCTGCGCTCGATGCCCCAACGGCGCGCAACGGCGGCGGCCAGAGGCGATACCAGTGCAAACGCCAGCAGCGGCAGGGTGGTCAGAAGTCCCGTCTGGGCGGTGCTCAGACCATAATCGGCGCGAATTGCATCCAGCAATGGGGCGGCACCGGTAAAGGTGACGCGCAATGTGGTGGCAATCATCAGGATCCCTGCAATCAGCAAAGCTGCGTTTTTGCCGCGGGAGGAAGGCGTATTTGTCATTTTTTTCTCATATCGTCAGGCGAGGCGATACTTTAGCGTTTTTACTCTATGGATGAATCAAGCTAAAATGACAGTTTATCGCTAAAAACGGACATTTTATGTTAGGACTGAGGCTGGATGGGTATGAGCCCGACCTTCATCACGATGCGGCGGTGGCGTTTTGTATTCAGGCCCGGGAAGATGAACTCTTCAGTCCGCTACATCAGCACCGTAAGGGTCAGTTGATTCTGGCGTTGCATGGCGCGATCACCTGTGAGGTTGAAAATGCCATGTGGATGGTGCCTCCACAATATGCCGTATGGATCCCCGGTGAGATTCCACACAGCAACCACGTTACCGTTGGCGCGCAATTGTGCTTTTTGTTTATTGAGCCGCAGGCCGTCGTGATGCCCGAACGCTGCTGCACGCTGAAAATCGCCCCGTTATGTCGGGAGCTTATTCTGGCGCTGGCGTCCAAAACGGATACTCAACGACTGGAGCCGGCAACCCAGCGACTGACGCAGGTATTATTTGATGAACTTCCGCAGCAACCGCAGGAGCAAATGCAGTTACCGGTTTCCGAACACCCGAAAATCCGCAAAATGGTCGCGACGATGGCGCGGGAACCGGCGCAGTGGCAGACCTTGGGGCAGTGGGCCAGCGTATTTGCGATGAGTGAGCGGAACCTTGCCCGTCTGGTCGTTAAGGAAACGGGGTTGAGTTTTCGCCGTTGGCGTCACCAGCTTCAACTGATTCTGGCGCTGCAGGCGCTGATAGATGGTCATAACGTGCAACAGGTTGCGCAAATGCTCGGTTACGATTCAACCACGGCATTTATCACCATGTTCAAAAAAGGCCTGGGACAGACGCCAGGCCGTTATCTGGCTGGGCTGGCTACTGCTTCCCAACAATCAATGACACCAGACCTGCTGCAATGAGCGGCCCCACCGGCACACCGCGAAATAGCGCCACGCCCAGTACCGTGCCCACCAGTAAACCGGCAACGAGCTGAGGTTGGCTGCCCATAAGCGTGATACCGCGCCCGCCAAGCCAGGAGACAAATACCCCGACGGCAATAGCGACCAGTGATTTCCAGTTAACAAAGGAGTGGATGAGCGTGGAGGGCGGTAGCGTTCCGCTGGCGATCGGCGCCATAACGCCAATGGTCAGAATGATAATCCCGACGGTCAGGCCCTGTTTTTCTATCCATGGGAAGAAAGTATTCAGAGGGGTAACACGGACAATGATCAGCACCAGAATTGAAACAGCGACAGTGGTGTTGTGGCTGACAAAGCCCAGAGCTGCCAGTCCGAGCAGGATCAGCAGAGTGACATCAAACATCGTAGTTTCCTTGCCAAAAGAAAAAATAAGCCTGCTTACTGTACGCGTAAATGCGTGACGGAACAGGCTTTTTTTAATGATTATGATTTTTTTTGGGCTAACGCACGATGCGACGTTTTTTACTGCTAACTCGGGCTGTTATTGCTCGCGGCGGAACGGGATTAATTCCGGTTGCGCGATGCGCAGATAATCTGCGGTATCCATAATCACGGATTTTTCGAGCACCCCGGCATTGAACGCAATTTCATTAAAACGCGCAAATAATAGCGGATCGGCAACCAGCTTGAGATTTGGATGGAAGCTAAACGGTGGGATAGCGCCAAATACGCAGCCTGTCAGCTCATCGACTTCCGCAGGGCTGGCAAGTGATGCTCTTAACCCGCCGATATGACTGGCGAGCAGGCTCAGGTCAGCCTGCTGGTCGGCAGGCAGAATCGCCAGTACATGCTGATTTACACCGTTGCCTTTCACCTTACAGACCAGCGCTTTTGCTCCCTGACCCAGCGCGGTACCACGAATTTCAGAAACCGCTTCACATTTACCTACGGCTTCATGGCTTATCACGCGATACGTTGCGCCTTGTTCTGCCAACAGCGAAATTAAACGCTGATGTGTGGCGTTACCTTTGTTCACTTCCGTCATGACTTACTCCTGGTACAACAATGAAAATCCTGTCAGAAAAAAGATCACGCACCGGTGCGTTTTTTCTGTTTGTTCAGGTAGAGCTGTGCATCGGATGCTTTATAGGCATCATCGATGGTGTCGTTTGGCTGCATATTATAAATCCCTGCGGAAAAGCTGATTGATATATCTTGCGCAATAATTTGTAAGTTATAGCGGATCCTCTCCAGCAGACGAGGCGTTAATTCGCCGGGGTGATCGATGAGGATAATACAAAACTCATCCCCACCGAGGCGGATGGCATAGTCGCTTTTGCGAATCGAGGTTTGAATAGCTTTGGCCAAAATGGTGATAATGCGATCGCCTTCCTTATGACCCAGCGTATCATTAATGACTTTTAGTTTATCGCAATCAATGGCGATAAAGGTCACGAGGGTGCCTGAGTTTACTAACTGCTGTAAACGCTGTTCGAGCGTCGGCGTGAGAATTTTACGGTTATAGAGCCCGGTCATCGCGTCACTGATGTTTTCCCGCGTGACGTTGTGGTACAGCCGAAAGTGTGTTCTGACCATATTCAGCAGCAGGATCGTCGCCAGCAGATAGAAGGCGAATATTTTCCAGGAGGAGACAATAAAGTACATAAAATCAAGCGATAAAGTGATGCGTATCCCGCCGGGTATCTCCTTCTGGTAGTGAACGTAGCGAAACAGGTTGGTCTCGCTTTGGTGAACGAGTATCTCTTTACCAGAGTTGATGTCCGAGAGCGTTACGTTAAGATAGCGCCAGACGAGAGGGCGGTCGCTGGTATAAAAAATATTCTTTAAATTCTCTTTGTTGATATCCACCATCACCACGCCTTTTAACTTACTGGCATAGTAGACCGGTGTTAAAAAGCTCATCACCTTTTTCTCGGTCAGATTATCTTCATAAATGCTGGAGATCACCGTGCGCCCCGTGAAGATACCGTCAATATCATTCTGGTCGATTCCCAGGGTACCTTTTTGCAAAAACGACCAGTTGTGTATCGCAAATTTTCGCGAGTCGATCAGATCATAGAAATAGACATAATTATTCTTGAGATCGACGTAATATCGAAATTTATACTCCAGCGTACCTAATCCCTGACCGTAATCTTTTTGCTCACGATTAACGTTTACCGCCTGGTCAAAAGAAGGCAGTAGAAATATATCTTCAAGTTTCTCGCTACATTTTGTGGAGGTAGTTTGCAACGTACCGTGTAATGGCTGGTAGCTATGCTTCGTGAGGTTGAGCCCATGAGTGCCGTTAACGCTGTCGAAAGCGTTGCAAAGTGCTTTTTGTTGCTCGACAGAAGCAGGTTCCTGGGGGGATGAAAAAGTGCGCATCAGATGGGCTGCAATGCTTTGATTAGTATACTTATCATAGAGAAACGACGAGTCTGCTTTCTCATTGATATAGCGCATATACGCATTCATTGCTTTATCGCTGGCAATGAGCTCATAAACCAAAAAAGAAGACGTCAAAACAATTACGCTGACGGAGATAAAGAGCCTGAGCGCTTTATGATGCAATTTCATAATGATTTACAGCCCTGTAAGTCTGATACTTCAGTCTATCACACGGCATACATCCGCTCTAACGCTACTGGAAAGGACATTTTGTAATAAAAATCATTCGCGTGCTTCACCTTTAACTCTTAATGTTGTATTTATAATGCAACTTATAGAAAAGGAGACAGACAGATGAGCGCGACTGAAAAAGCGGGGCATACTTTCTTAGCCAGCCTGGGCAAAACACGTCTGCGTCCGGGAGGCGTTGAAGCAACAGAGTGGTTGTTCAGCCAGTCACAGTTAACGTCCAACAGCCAGGTACTTGAAGTGGCATGCAACATGGCCACGACGGCGATAGAGTTAGTTCAACGCTATGGTTGTACGGTATACGCCATTGATATGGATAAAACCGCACTGGAAAACGCCAGAAACAACGTGGCGGCAAAAGGTCTGGAAAATCACATTCACGTCATGGCTGCTAACGCCAACATCCTTCCTTTTGCGGATAACAGTTTCGACGTTGTGATTAACGAAGCCATGCTGACAATGTATGCCGATAAAGCGAAGGCGAAGTTAGTTGCCGAGTATTTTCGCGTATTGAAGCCCGGCGGTCGTCTGCTCACTCACGACATTATGTTTACCGCACAAAAACTGGGCGCGGGCGAGCAGGGCCAGCTTGTAGAGGTGGTGAAGTCGAATGTCAGCCCGATGACCAGACAAGCCTGGCGCGAGTTATTTCTCAACTGTGGGTTTGAACAGGTCCTGCAGCAGAATGGCGATATGTCGCTGATGTCGCCGCGAGGATTAATTCGTGATGAAGGGCTGACAGGAGCGATTAAAATTGTGTTTAACGGATTACGCACGAGTGACAATCGTCGCCGGTTCCTGAAAATGTTTCGCTTCTTCCGTTCGCAACGTCACCAGCTCAACTACATTGCCTGCTGCTCCGTAAAGGGAAAATGAAAAGGATAACCGGATGAATATTGATAAAATGAAAAATCAGCATGTTGAAATCCTGGAAAAAATATCATTTCTGCGTAAGTTGAGCCATGCAGGGGTATCATCCAATGCTCAGGAAATTGCTACTGCGATCGTTAGCATGAGTGCAATTATTAAAACGCATTTGTCTGCTGAAGATCAGTTCCTTTATCCGCATATTGAACATGATGGAAGCAGCACGCTCAGACAGGTTAGCTCAAAATTTCAACGCGAAATGACGGATATCGTCAGTGAATATGAAGTTTTTTCCCGGCGCTGGAATATTGCCAGTAAATTAGTAGGTAATGATGCGGCATTCAGATGTGATGCAAACAATGTTCTACGCAAAGTGTATGAGCGTATGCAAAAAGAAAATAAAGACTTCTATCCGCTGGTGGAAAGGATGTAGGGTGTTTTAAAACTCAATGATAAAAGGATTGTGAAGTGTCAGAAAAACACTGGTCGAGAATGGAGTATCTTCATCAGACGGTGACCAACCCTAATATTATTATTAAGGGTACACATAGTTATTACAGTGATTGCTGGGATCAAGGATTCGAACGTTCGGTTGTGAGGTATTTACTCGGCGATGAGATCAGCAAAGACTGGGAACCGCTTGGACATTTGGATAAGTTGATTATCGGGAATTTCGTCTGCATAGGCGCGGAAAGCGTTATTCTGATGGGTGGAAATAGTACGCATCGGCTTGACTGGATCAGCCTTTATCCTTTTATGGCGTCAATCAAAGATGCTTACGAGTTTCGTGGCGACACGGTGTTGCATGATGGTTGTTGGTTAGGTATGCGGGCCATGATCATGCCAGGCGTTACTATTGGGGAAGGCGCTGTTGTTGCAGCAGGTGCGGTGGTGACTAAAGATGTGCCACCGTATGCTGTAGTCGGAGGTAATCCGGCTAAAATAATAAAATATCGCCTGCCGATGGGTGAAATTGAACGATTACTGGCCCTTAATTTGTACCAGCTACCAGAGGAGTCACTCGTGAAAATGCAACTTCTGTTGTCTTCTGGCGATATTTCCGCGCTCGAAGTGGAAGTGGCTTGCCTGAGACAAAATGCGCTATGACATAAAGTCTGGTCAAGATACGTGGTCATAAAAATCAGCCAGAGGAGGCAATCTCTGGCTGATTTGTTTATGTGGTCAGCTATTACTGGTCGTACTTTGCTTATGAAACAGTTCGCGGAATACCGGATAAATATCATCCTGGTCGCGGATATGTTGCATCGCAAAATTTTCAAACGTTGACTGTAGATGTTCGTATTCACGCCACAAGGTCTGGTGCGCGCGGCGGGTGATTTCGATATAGCTATAATATCGCACCACCGGTAGCAGTTTTTTCGCCAGAATCTCGTGACACAACGGTGAATCATCCGCCCAGTTATCACCGTCCGAGGCCTGCGCGGCATATATATTCCACTGGGCCGGGTCATAACGGTCTTTTACCACTTCATCCATTAACTTCAACGCGCTGGAGACAATGGTGCCACCGGTTTCCTGAGAGTAGAAGAACTCGTGCTCATCCACCTCTTTCGCCTGGGTATGGTGGCGAATATAAACCACTTCCACGTTTTTGTAGGTCCTGCTCAGGAACAAATACAGCAGGATGTAAAAACGCTTGGCCATGTCTTTGGTCGACTGATCCATTGAGCCAGAAACGTCCATCAGACAAAACATCACTGCCTGGCTGGAAGGATCGGGCCGTTTTTCATAATTCTTGTAGCGTAAATCAAAGGTGTCGATAAACGGCACGCGTTCGATTTTTGCCCGTAATTCGGCAATTTCTTTGCGTAACCGTTCTTCTTCCAGCAACTGCGCTGGTTCACTTTTCGCGATGGTTTCCAAATCTGCTTCGAGCGCATGCAGTTCGCGACGCTTACCCGCCGTCATCGCCGTGCGGCGCGCCAGTGAGTTTTGCAGGGAGCGCACCACGCTGATGTTGGCAGGCACACCGTTTGAGGTAAACCCTGCCCGGTGCGTTTTGTACTCCGTTAACTGACGCTGCTGATTCTGCTTCAGGTTAGGAAGTGCTAAATCTTCGAACAACAGATCGAGATACTCATCTTTAGAGATCTGGAAGACGAATTCATCCTGACCTTCGCCATCCTGGCTGGCCTGGCCTTGCCCGCTTCCTGAACCGCCGTCGCCACCCTGTGGGCGCTCAATACGGTCATTCTGCACAAAATGGTCGTTACCCGGATGCACACGATGGCGCAGGCCGCCACGCCCCTGGTGGAACATCGGTTCGCTAATATCATCGGTCGGAATAGAGACAGATTCGCCGCTATCCACATCAGTCACCGAACGCTTGTTAATGGCCTCGGAGATCGACTGTTTAATTTGCGATTTATAACGGCGTAAGAAGCGCTGACGGTTTACCGTGCTCTTGTTTTTGCCGTTAAGACGTCGGTCTATGAACCAGGTCATATGCCCCCCGTACTGCCAACTGTTCGCCATGTCTGTAAGTGCCGGATGGCGCTGGCGCTATCCGGCCTACGGAACATTGTTTTGCAAGCCCGGTAAGCGCATGCGCCGCCGGGCATTTATGCTATTAGGACGATTTACGTACGCGCAAATACCATTCGCACAGTAAACGCACCTGTTTACGCGTGTAGCCTTTTTCCATCATACGATCGACAAAATCGTCGTGCTTTTTCTGCTCGTCAGTCGAGGTTTTGGCGTTGAACGAAATGACCGGCAGCAGCTCTTCGGTATTGGAGAACATTTTCTTCTCAATAACCGTGCGCAATTTTTCGTAACTGGTCCAGTTTGGGTTACGACCGCTGTTATTCGCTCTGGCACGCAGAACAAAGTTAACGATCTCGTTACGGAAATCTTTCGGGTTACTGATACCCGCCGGCTTCTCAATTTTCTCCAGTTCTGAGTTCAGCGACTCACGGTCAAACAGCTGACCGGTATCCGGGTCGCGATACTCCTGATCCTGAATCCAGAAATCCGCATAAGTGACATAGCGGTCGAAAATATTTTGTCCATATTCGGAATAGGATTCGAGATAGGCTGTCTGGATCTCTTTGCCAATGAATTCAGCATATTTCGGGATCAGATAACCTTTCAGGAACTCAAGATATCGTTCAGCCAGCTCCTGTGGGAACTGTTCGCGCTCGATTTGCTGTTCCAGGACGTAGAACAGATGCACCGGGTTCGCCGCAACTTCTGCATGATCAAAGTTAAAGACGCGAGAAAGGATCTTAAACGCAAAACGCGTGGAGAGACCGTTCATTCCCTCATCTACCCCAGCGTAATCCCGATACTCCTGGTAGGACTTCGCTTTTGGATCGGTATCTTTCAGGCTTTCACCATCGTAAACGCGCATCTTCGAGTAAATGCTCGAGTTCTCAGGTTCTTTCAGACGAGAAAGAATGGTGAAGCGAGAGAGCGTTTCCAGCGTACCCGGCGCGCAAGGCGCATGGGTCAGCTCACTATGATTGAGCAGTTTTTCGTAAATCTTGATCTCTTCGGAGATCCGCAGGCAATAAGGCACTTTGACGATGTAAACACGGTCAAGGAACGCCTCATTGTTTTTGTTATTACGGAACGTCACCCATTCGGATTCGTTCGAGTGGGCAAGAATAATCCCGTTAAACGGCAGGGCGGAGATACCTTCTGTCCCGTTGTAGTTTCCTTCCTGGGTTGCGGTCAGCAGAGGATGCAGCACTTTAATCGGTGCTTTAAACATCTCAACGAACTCCATAATCCCCTGGTTTGAGCGGCACAGTGCACCCGAATAACCATAGGCATCAGGATCGTTCTGGGCGTGGTGTTCGAGTTTACGAATATCCACTTTCCCCACCAGCGCAGAGATATCCTGGTTGTTTTCATCACCAGGCTCCGTTTTGGCGATTGCGATCTGCTCCAGAATAGACGGCCAGACTTTGACGACGCGGAATTTTGTAATGTCCCCGCCAAAATCATGCAGACGTTTCGCAGCCCACGGCGACATGATCGTACCGAGATAGCGACGCGGGATCCCATACTCTTTTTCCAGAATCTGCGCGTCTTCCTGTGGATTAAACAGGCATAACGGATGATCGTTTACCGGACTACGTTCGCCATTGGCGCTCAGGACATAAATCGGTACTCGCTGCATCAGCGACTTCAGCCGCTCAGCAAGAGATGATTTCCCCCCTCCCACAGGCCCCAGCAGATACAGGATCTGCTTCTTCTCTTCCAGACCTTGAGCCGCATGCTTCAAATAAGAAACAATCTGCTCAATGGCGTCTTCCATGCCGTAAAACTCTTCAAAGGCGGGATATCGTGCAATCACCCGATTCGAAAAGAGTCGAGAAAGTCGAGGTTCGTGGGCAGTGTCGACCATGACAGGCTCACCAATAGCCATTAATAGCCGCTCTGCCGCGTTGGCATAAGCACTGCGATCTTGCCGACAAGTGGTAAGAAACTCCTGCAGCGTGAACTCTTCGTCCTTGGCAGCTTCATAACGCTGGCGATAGTGATCGAATATATTCATGGTATGCCGTCCTTTCGTTTTTTAGCACATGTTAAGAGCCGTTCATATGAATAGTAGAGGCCCCTGAAGAGGTAAACTGAACGACGTCGCCGCTGAAGAAATAAGCAACTCTCATGCCATTGTGGTGGTCAGGAGATCAACGCATTCGGTGATACACCTTCTAAAATTAAGCGTAGATGGCATTTGCAAAACTTGCCTGTGTGCGCAAATGAATTTCAATGGCATATCAATAACTCATCAGCAAAAAAAGCACATCTTATGTAAAGAAATGAGGCAGGATTCATACAGTGTTAACCCTTCTGCAAGCAAATTGTCATCACTCGCTGAGAAATTAGGGGGTTACATTCCGGGGCGAATACGTAAAATAGTTGGGCTGAAGCGTATTGGCGGTTAAACTTTGACCGCTACACATTTGAATAAGGAATTATGGACTGTGACCAAACTCAAACTTCTGGCATTGGGCATCCTTGCAGCAACCGCAGTTAGCACCGCACAGGCGGAAAGTCAGTGGACTGTTGGTGCAGGTGCCGGCGTGATTAACAGCCCGTACAAACAGTATGACCGTGATGTTTATCCCGTTCCGGTTGTCACCTATGAAGGCGATAACGTCTGGTTCCACGGTCTGGGTGGCGGCTACTATCTGTGGAATGATACGGCAGATAAGCTCTCCATCATGGCGTACTATGATCCGACGCACTTCAAGCCGGGTGATAGCGATAGCCATGCTTTGCGCCAACTCGACAAGCGTAAAAGCAGCTTGATGGCTGGCCTCTCGTATGTACATAACACCCAGTATGGTTTCCTGCGTACTGCACTGGCGGGTGATACTCTGGATAACAGCAATGGTTTTATCTGGGATCTGGCCTGGCTCTACCGTTACACCAACGGTGCGCTGACTCTGACGCCGGGTATCGGTGTGCAGTACAGCAGCGAAAACTACAACGACTATTATTATGGCGTGTCTAATAACGAGTCTCGCCGCAGTGGTCTGAAAAGCTACAACGCTGACGATGGTTGGGATCCGTTCCTGGAGTTAACCGCGAGCTATAACTTCCTTGGCAACTGGAACGTATACGGCACTGGCCGTTATGTGCGTTTGAGTGATGAAGTGAAGGACAGCCCAATGGTTGACAAGTCCTGGTCTGGCATCTTCTCAGTGGGTGTGACCTACAAGTTCTGATACCACTGCGTGTCAAACACTAGCCCGCAGAGATGCGGGCTTTTTTGTGCGTAACAGAGATAAATGTTGATCTAAAACATGAGATTTGATTTTTTGTGCCATTATGACATTACACCTGGTCGCAACGAATATTTAACGTAGTTTCTCTGTCGCAATTACCAAAATTAAACCTCTTGCATGATTAACCTTAAATATCTTCGTTTGGTAAGGGAGGCGTATCTGCACAATTTTACGAATCATTGTCCTGTGTAAGTGATTTTGGTTTGTGCAATATCTTGATAGGATTCTCTTTTATAATCGTAGCATGCATTTATTATTTCTTATCGTGCGCTATAAAACAGTTGATAACTATTTTATTCTTTTTGATTAACATTGAAAGTTAACTTTCATTTGAAAAAAAAGAAAAGCATTCAATTCATTTTTACTTTACATCTTTTGGGTATTTATCTGAAAAAATTAAAATTGACATTAAATTATCTATTGCAGATATTAATCCAACTTAAAGTTAAGACAGTAACTCTGCGTGGCTGAGGTATTACATGCCATGTGGCTTTCTTGAGAATCAACCGGGTATAAATAATGAAAAAGTTAATCTTGATAGCGATGATGAGCTGCGTTCTGGCGGGATGTTCCACTGAGGCTTCACGCATGAATGCTTGCGAAAGCAAGGGCGTGAGCCGCGATGCCTGCTATATCGCAGAGCAAAACCGTCAGGCGACAATCAATGCCGCAGCTGAAAAACAGGCTATGGAAAACGCGCAAAACGTATATAGCTCAAATGATACTAATACCAGTCATCACCACAAACACGACAAATATTAAGATTTAACTTATGAAAAAATTAATAATTATCGCTGTGCTGGCAGCGACATCTGCAGCGGTGCCCGCCTATGCCATCAGTGAAGCATATCGACAGCAGCTGCAGCATGAACATAAAACGATGGTCAGCGATGCGAATGCTCCGGTACACGTCACTAAAATCACACCAGTGCATGTGAATAAACTGGGCGTAGACTTTAAACGCGGCGCTGATGGTATTGCTTATATTAATGGCAAAGCTGCGGCAAATGATGAGAACAGTGCAGAAGCTCAGACTTATAGCGCGGGCCTGATTTCCGTCATCGTTTATAAAAATGGAAAGATCAATGCGATGAAAGAGGGTAAATATTTAGGCCGCTTGAAATAACCACCGCGCAGTTAAGATTTTTTGCTATTTAGCCCGGGAGCATTATTTCTTCCCGGGTTTTTTATGCCATTGCCATAGCGGTCAATTCCAATCACGGATGGTGCAATTTGTGCACCTTAACAGGACACATGCCGGTTGTTTTGCTTTACTGTGATGCATTAACACAGGAGGGTGCGATGACAGCGAAACAGGTGATGTTTACAAAGCAGGAATCGCTTCCTGCTATTGGGCAGGGAACATGGTACATGGGCGAGGACCGAAGCCGACGTCGGGATGAGGTTTCAGCCCTGCGAGCGGGTCTTGATCTCGGGCTGCGGCTGATTGATACCGCCGAAATGTATGCTGATGGCGCAGCGGAAGAGGTTGTGGGTGAAGCAATAGCGGGGCGGCGTGATAACGCCTTTTTAGTCTCGAAAGTTTATCCCTGGAATGCCGGTGGACAGAAGGCCATTACCGCCTGTGAAGCGAGCTTGCGTCGACTGAAAACTGATTATCTGGATCTCTATTTGCTGCACTGGTCGGGAAATTTTTCATTTGCTGAGACCATCGACGCTATGGAAGCGCTTATCGCGCAGGGGAAAATCCGTCGCTGGGGCGTCTCAAATCTCGATTATGATGATATGCAGGCGTTATGGCAGGTACCAGGTGGACGGGAATGCGCAACTAACCAGGTGCTTTATCATTTAGCATCGCGCGGTATTGAATATGATTTGCTGCCGTGGTGCCAGCAGCAGCAGATGCCAGTTATGGCTTACAGCCCACTGGCTCAGGCAGGTCGACTGCGCGGTGACTTGCTTTCTAACTCTGTGGTTAACGACATTGCGCGCACGCACAATGTTAGCGCTGCTCAGGTTTTGCTGGCGTGGGTGATTCGTCTTCCGGGCGTAATGGCGATTCCGAAAGCGGCAAGCGTAGCGCATGTGGAACAGAATGCCGCTGCCCTGGAGATAGCGCTCTCTGTTGATGAGCTGAAGCAGTTAGATAAGGCATATCCGGCACCAAAAGGCAAAACGGCGCTGGATATGGCCTGATTTGTCGAATAGCCTACGGCTGCGAGCGGTTTGTTGGCCGGATAAGGCGTGAGCCGCATCCGGCATGGTGCGCAGAGCTGTGTTAGCGTTTAGCTACCCGGATAGTTTGCGCCAGGCGAGACGGTTTTTCTTCAGTGGTTTTCTGCGGAGCTGTCGCATAAGCCGTCTCTACGCAAACAAACGTTTTGTAGCCGTCATCAGGCATGTCGTCCATGCTGACGGACAGTGCCGGGCCCGGGTTCCAGCCCACGACGTTCAGATGATGGTGGTGGACGACGTCGATATTGCGATTCAACGCAGCATCATGAATCACGCTGCACGCTTCCGGGTTCAGATAAACACGATCGGTCCTGTCCGGGAAGGTCTGGATACCATCAGCCAGCACATCTTCTTTAGCATCATTCACTTTATCGATCAGTCGATCGCCAAGACCACTGACTTTCACTGCCGCAATGTCACCCACGTTGAAATAGGTATGCAGCGCAGAGGTGGTTTCAAACTCACCGTGAGCTTCCAGTTCCATCTCACAGGTAGCGCCCACTTTGAAACGGGCCAACAGGCAGAATTCATGCGGCCATAGCTGACGCGTTTCAGCGTTGCTTTGCAGTTCAAACGTCAGCACCACGCTATTGTCGTCTTCGTTGTGTGCTTTTAGCGTCCATGGCAGGTTACGGGCAAAGCCATGAGAAGGCAGACCCTGCTGAGCCGCCGGACCAAACCACGGCCAGCATATTGGTACGCCGCCACGCAGCGCTACGCCGGTTTTAAACGGAGTGTTGTTACTTAACCACAGAACGTCCTCTTCGCCGTTTGGTTTCCAGGAAAGAAGGTGTGCGCCCTGCAGTGCGAAAGAAGCTTTAACCTGTGGGTGATCGACAACAAGAACCTCAAGCTCATCAAGCTGACGGCGGGAGAGGACAGGGGTAATTTGTTCAATGACCGGGAGAGCGAAAATTTTGTTAATCATGATGCAATCCTTTTTAACCCTAAATAATTCGAGTTGCAGGACGGCGGCAAGTGAACGAACCCCCGATGAGCTTACTGTAGTAAGTGATTCGGGTGAGAGAGCGTAGCCAACACACCTGCAATTTGAAGTATGACGGGTATCTTCGGGCAAAAAAAAGAGCGACCTGAGTCGCTCTTACAGATTACTGTTTCATCTCAACTTATTTGGAGATGTGAGCAATCAGGTCCAGAACTTTGTTGGAGTAACCAGTTTCGTTGTCGTACCAGGATACCAGTTTCACGAAGTTGTCGTTCAGTGCGATACCAGCTTTAGCATCGAACACGGAAGTGCAAACTTCACCGTTGAAATCGGTAGATACTACGTCGTCTTCGGTGTAACCCAGAACGCCTTTCATCGGGCCTTCGGAAGCAGCTTTGATTGCTTTCTTAATTTCTTCGTAAGAAGCAGCTTTTTCCAGACGAACGGTCAGGTCAACAACAGATACGTTCGGGGTAGGAACGCGGAACGCCATACCAGTCAGTTTGCCATTCAGTTCTGGCAGTACTTTACCTACAGCTTTAGCAGCACCGGTAGAGGACGGGATGATGTTCTGGGATGCGCCGCGGCCGCCGCGCCAGTCTTTGTGAGACGGGCCATCAACGGTTTTCTGAGTAGCGGTGGTTGCGTGAACAGTAGTCATCAGACCTTCGATGATGCCGAAGTTGTCGTTGATAACTTTAGCCAGCGGAGCCAGGCAGTTAGTGGTGCAGGAAGCGTTAGAAACGATGTCCTGACCTTCGTATTTGTCAAAGTTAGCGCCTTTAACAAACATCGGAGTGTTATCTTTGGACGGACCAGTCAGAACCACTTTTTTCGCGCCAGCAGTGATGTGCTTACGAGCGGTTTCGTCTGTCAGGAACAGGCCAGTAGCTTCAGCTACTACGTCAACACCAACTTCGTCCCATTTCAGGTTAGCCGGATCACGTTCAGCGGTAACACGGATTTTTTTACCGTTTACGATCAGATGACCGTCTTTCACTTCAACGGTACCGTTGAAACGGCCGTGAGTGGAGTCATATTTCAGCATGTAAGCCATGTAGTCAGCGTCTAACAGGTCGTTGATTGCAACGATCTCGATGTCAGAGCGTTCTTGAGCAGCACGGAAAACAATGCGACCGATACGGCCAAAACCGTTGATACCTACTTTGATAGTCATATATTCCACCAGCTATTTGTTAGTGAATAAAAGGTTGCCTGTAAAATTACAAAAACCTTACGCAGCGTCAAGCGGAATCGTGTCAATCATTGCGACAAATCAAACTGCTGCCTAAGCTTTGCGCAACTGACTCGCCTCACTCTTCCTTTGGGCTTGAAACCACATGGGGTCGGCGGCCCGAATTTTAAAGGGCAATCAAGATAAAAATGTGATTCTGATCACGAATTGCAGGCTGCCATTTCGCAAGTATCAAGTTTAGAACAAAAGTTCGTACTCCGGTGTTAATGTTTTGTTAGAATCTGTCTCGCGATGTGAGTTTAGATAAAGCGAGATGTGAGCAAATGGCTAATCAACCTTCTCCAGAAGAACTGAAAAATAATTTAACCGAAATGCAGTTCTACGTGACGCAGAATCACGGGACAGAACCGCCATTTACCGGGCGTTTGCTGCATAACAAACGTGACGGCATCTACCACTGTCTGATCTGCGACAAACCGCTATTTCGTTCCGAGACAAAATATGACTCAGGCTGCGGCTGGCCCAGCTTTTACGAGCCTGTCAGTGAAGAGGCTATCCGTTACATAAAAGATACGTCACACGGTATGCAGCGCATTGAAATCCGCTGCGGTAACTGCGATGCGCACCTGGGACACGTCTTCCCGGATGGCCCGAAACCTACCGGTGAACGTTACTGCGTTAACTCAGCGTCTTTGAACTTCACCGATGGTGAAAACGGTGAGCAAACCAAGGGCTGAAGAAACGATTCAGCAAATTATTCTGCGGAGAGTGGATTTAACATGAATCTTGATGAGATGATCAACAGCATGACGCCGGAAGTTTATCAGCGCTTATCTACTGCCGTTGAACTCGGAAAATGGCCGGATGGCGTGGCGCTAACGGCAGAACAAAAAGAGAACTGCTTGCAATTGGTCATGTTATGGCAGGCGCGAAACAATATTGACGCGCAGCATATGACAATTGATACCAACGGTGAGATGGTGATGAAGAGTAAGCAGCAGCTGAAAGTGGAATTTGGTATTTCACCCGAACCGATAGCGACGTTTAAATCTTGATTACCCAGGCCCGGCATATATAGGTGTCGGGCCCGCAGCTGAAGTTATTTCTTGTTCATCATCGCCTTCAGATCGGCGAACGGGTTATATTTCGCTTCGCCGACGTCTTTCTGCGCATCTTCGCCCGCCACTACGGTAGAACCATACTGATCCACTTCTGTGTATTTCGAGTGCTCATGATCGTGGCAGTACAGGCACAACATTTCCCAGTTGCTACCATCTTCCGGATTATTGGAGTGATCGTGATCGATATGGTGTACCGTCAACTCGCGCAAATTTGAATACGCGAATTCACGGGAACAACGTCCGCAGACCCAGGGAAAGAGTTTAAGCGCCTTTTCCCGGTAACCGACTTCCAGACGGGCGTAATTTTTAGGGATAAAAGCCATAAAGCTCATGCCTCCAGTAGAAAATGAAGAGCTGCGCCAAAAGCGGGCGCAGCAGAATGCGCTAATCATAACCTATTGTGTCAGGCGTTGGGATCAGTGTTTGATGCCTAACGAATCGGCTAACTGCTTCGCCAACTGATTTTGGTCATCCGCACCGTATTCCCAGAACATGGCGCCACCCAGCCCCTTACTCTTGATGTAGTCAGCCTTAATCGCTACCGAGCGCGGATTTTCATAGGAGAGAGCAAAGAGTGCTTTTCCATCCGCAGACTTTACCGATAACCACGGCACTTTCGCTTCATCATCCCAATGTTGGCTAAAGCGCTTTTGCGGATCGTTGATCAACTTCGCCACGATATCGTTGTACTTCACATAGGTATCTTTGCTCAGATCGACGCCCAGTGATTTGAACAACTCAATTTGCGCGGGTTCGAAATAGGGCTGGGTAACGGGGTTTTTCTGCGCGTCGGGTTTGCTCCAGTCAATGCCTGGCTCAACGGCGCGTTTTGGTACTCGTCCATAAAAACCAATGCCAAGGTTCATCTGACTCGCTTTTAGACCAGCGGCAAGATAGTTGTTAACGACAAAGTCGGCGCTGTACTTATCCGCCGTGGCGACCGTCGGCCAATGCGTCGAATCGTACAGGTTCGAGTTGAAATACTGGGTGCCGTAAGCCATGTCATAAGTCATCAGGTTGATGTAGTCGAGCGATGGCGCAATGGCTTTCACATCCACCCAGCTTTTCGGACTTTCCGCATTCGCGCCCACGGCGATGGTCAGTAGTTTTTTATGCCCTAATGCGGCACGCAGCTCAGTTAACAGTGCGGTAAAGTTAGCGCGGTCGCCCGGCTGACTTTCGACCAGTCCCCAGGCGCCATTGACCGGATATTCCCAGTCGAGATCGATGCCATCAAGACCATATTTCGCAATTATCTCCTGCGCAGACTGAATAAATACCGCACGTGTTTCTTTCGTTGCCGCCGCGCCAGAGAATCCACGTGCGCCCCAACCACCGACGGAAAGCAGAACTTTCAGGTTCGGGTTTTGTTTACGCAGTTGTGGAATTTTCAGCAAATCATCCTGCACTTTCTGTGAAAGCCAAATCTGATGCAACTTGCTGGCGTCTTTTAAGGCGTCATTGGTCTCGTCTTTTTCATTGTTGTAGACAAGGCCAAATGAATAGTTGAGGTGGGTTATCTGACGAACATCCAGTTTATTGATGTCGCCACCGGGGCCGGCAGTGACGTCGCCGCCACCATTAAAGTAGCCAACTGACATCAGTGAACTGGCGGAAACAACGCTGGCGCAGAGCAGGGATAATGCTGCCAACAAAGGCAATAGTTTCATCGGTGTTCCTCTTTGACATTTAAACAAGCAAACACGCCACGGAAATGGCGTGGCGAAAAAAACAGCACTCGTAGGTTAACAGTTTCATAACAGAAAAAATGCGAAGAGGTTCACGCCATTTTTAGCGAAGCGGCTGCCGTGTTCCATTGAGTTTCAGTTCATCTTTGCACTGATTTGTGATCTGAGTTGTGAAATGCAGATCTGTATCTGTGTTTTAAAGATTTAATGTTGACCTCAAAAATTATATGGATAAGTATGATGACCACTGATGCAAAACGAACACAAAGGAAAATTCAATGAAAGCACTGGCAAGATTTGGCAAGGCCTTTGGTGGCTACAAGATGATTGATGTTCCGGAGCCAGTATGCGGTCCGGATGACGTTGTGATTGAAATCAAGGCGGCTGCTATCTGTGGCGCGGACATGAAACACTACAATGTCGACAGTGGATCCGACCTTTTTAATTCGATTCGTGGTCATGAATTCGCTGGGCAAATTGTACAGGTTGGCGACAAGGTTAAGGACTGGAAGGTAGGGCAGCGAGTGGTGTCAGATAACAGCGGGCACGTTTGCGGCGTATGTCCTGCATGCGAACAAGGCGATTTTCTTTGTTGTACAGAAAAGGTGAATTTAGGTCTGGATAACAATACCTGGGGCGGTGGGTTCTCGAAATATTGTCTGGTCCCTGGGGAAATCCTCAAGATTCACCGTCACGCGCTGTGGGAAATCCCTGCTGGGGTCGATTATGAAGAAGCGGCTGTGCTGGATCCTATCTGCAATGCCTACAAATCTATCGCTCAGCAATCCAAATTTCTTCCGGGCCAGGACGTTGTGGTTTTCGGTACCGGCCCGTTAGGACTCTTTTCCGTACAAATGGCGCGCATTATGGGGGCTGTTAATATCGTGATGGTCGGTCTGGAAGACGATGTCGCGGTGCGTTTCCCCATTGCCAAAGAAATGGGGGCGACAGCGGTCGTCAACGGTTCGACCGAAGATGTGGTTGCACGTTGTCAGGAAATCTGCGGGAAAGACAATCTGGGACTGGTTATCGAATGTTCCGGTGCCAACATTGCCCTTAAACAATCAATTGAAATGCTGCGTCCCAACGGTGAAGTCGTCCGCGTGGGCATGGGCTTCAAGCCTCTCGAATTTTCCATTAACGACATCACTGCGTGGAATAAAAGCATCATTGGCCATATGGCTTACGATTCCACCTCCTGGCGCAATGCCATCCGTCTGCTGGCCAGCGGCGCGATCAAAGTCAAACCGATGATCACTCACCGTATTGGTCTGTCGCAATGGCGCGAAGGTTTTGACGCCATGGTCGATAAAACCGCGATTAAGGTCATCATGACCTATGACTTTGATGAATAACCCATTTATTAAAGGAAGGTTCCCGGATGGAACAGATAGCAAAACCGCACTGCGGCGCGAGGTTAGACAGGCTGCCTGACTGCCGCTGGCACATGTCGATGTTTGCAATGGTTGCCTTCGGATTACTGGTTTGTTGGAGTAATGCCGTTGGCGGATTAATTCTCGCGCAGTTAAAAGAACTCGGCTGGACCGATAATTCCACCACCGCCACGTTTTCTGCCATTACGACGGCAGGAATGTTTCTCGGCGCGCTCGGGGGGGGAATTATCGGTGACAAAACCGGGCGTAAAAACGCATTTATCTTGTATGAAGCGATTCATATTATTTCTATGATAGTTGGTGCGTTTTCACCCAACATGACCTTCCTGATCGCCTGTCGTTTTGTAATGGGAGTTGGATTAGGTGCATTGCTGGTGACCTTATTTGCCGGGTTTACCGAATATATGCCAGGCCGAAATCGTGGTACCTGGTCCAGTCGGGTATCGTTTATCGGTAACTGGTCTTATCCACTTTGTTCGCTGATTGCTATGGGGCTGACACCACTTATCAGCGCGGAATGGAACTGGCGTGTCCAGTTGTTGATTCCAGCTGTGCTGTCGCTTATAGCAACTGTTATTGCATGGCGCAGTTTCCCGGAGTCGCCTCGCTGGCTGGAATCTCGCGGACGCTACCAGGAAGCCGAACAGGTAATGCGGATAATTGAGGAGGGCGTTATTCGCCAGACCGGCAAGCCGCTGCCACCAGTCGTAATAGATGATGATGGCAAACAACCGCGTTCTGTTCCGTATTCCGCCTTATTAACAGGGGTGTTACTTAAACGGGTTATTTTGGGTTCCTTTGTTCTGATTGCCATGAACGTCGTGCAGTACACCTTAATTAACTGGCTACCGACAATATTTATGACTCAAGGTATTAATCTGAAAGACTCCATTGTTTTAAATACCATGAGTATGTTTGGCGCGCCGTTTGGGATTTTTATCGCCATGTTGGTAATGGATAAAATTCCGAGAAAAAGCATGGGGGTTGGCTTATTAGTGTTAATCGCTGTGTTGGGTTATATCTATTCACTGCAAACCAGCATGCTGTTAATAACATTAATTGGTTTCTTCCTGATTACATTTGTTTATATGTACGTCTGTTATGCCTCAGCGGTTTATGTTCCGGAAATATGGCCGACCGAGGCGAAACTTCGCGGGTCTGGGCTTGCCAACGCGGTAGGGCGTATCAGCGGTATCGCGGCACCTTATGCTGTCGCGGTATTGCTTAGCAGCTACGGTGTGACGGGAGTATTTGTACTACTTGGCGCTGTCTCAATTATTGTCGCGGTTGCTATTGCCACTATCGGAATCGAAACAAAAGGCGTCTCTGTCGAAAGTCTCGGTATTGATGCAATTACCAGCAAATAATATTGATGGGAAATAAGATGAAAAATTCAAAAGCAATCTTAAAAACACCGGGAACGATGAAAATTATCGACGCCGAAATTCCGGTGCCAAAAGAGCATGAAGTGCTGATTAAAGTGGAATACGTTGGAATTTGTGGATCAGATGTTCATGGTTTTGAATCGGGTCCTTTTATTCCGCCGAAAGATCCCAATCAGGAAATTGGTCTGGGGCATGAATGCGCTGGTACGGTGGTGGCGGTAGGAAACCGAGTGACAAAATTTAAATCCGGAGACCGGGTGAACATTGAGCCGGGCGTGCCGTGTGGTCACTGTCGCTACTGTCTTGAAGGGAAATACAACATCTGTCCGGACGTCGATTTCATGGCCACTCAGCCCAATTATCGCGGCGCGCTAACCCACTATCTGTGTCATCCGGAGAGCTTCACTTACAAGCTGCCCGATAACATGGACACGCTGGAAGGCGCGCTGGTGGAGCCTGCGGCGGTCGGTATGCATGCTGCAATGCTGGCGGACGTTAAGCCGGGCAAGAAAATCATCATTCTGGGGGCTGGCTGTATTGGTTTAATGACCCTGCAAGCTTGTAAATGTTTGGGCGCAACCGACATTGCGGTGGTTGATGTGCTGGAAAAACGCCTGGTGATGGCCGAGCAACTTGGGGCGTCGACCGTTATCAACGGTGCAAAAGAGGACACCATCGCCTGTTGCCAACAATTCTCTGGCGACATGGGGGCGGACATTGTTTTCGAAACCGCCGGCTCAGCCATCACCGTTAAACAGACTCCCTATCTGGTGATGCGCGGCGGGAAAATTATGATCGTGGGTACAGTACCTGGTGATTCAGCGATTAATTTCCTCAAAATTAACCGTGAAGTGTCGATTCAGACGGTTTTTCGTTATGCCAACCGCTACCCGGTAACGATTGAAGCCATCTCCTCTGGTCGTTTCGATGTGAAGTCGATGGTGACGCATATTTACGATTATGCAGATGTTCAGCGCGCGTTTGATGAATCCGTTAATAACAAGCGTGAAATTATCAAAGGCGTTATTAAAGTAAATCATTAATTTATTCAAAAGGGAGAAATAACCATGTTGGCAGATATTAAATATTGGGAAAATGATGCCCAAAATAAACATTATGCAATTGCCCACTTTAACGTGTGGAATGCAGAAATGCTAATGGGTGTGATGGATGCGGCGGAAGAATCTAAATCGCCGGTGATTATTTCCTTCGGCACTGGTTTTGTAGGTAATACCTCATTTGAAGATTTCTCGCACATGATGGTTTCAATGGCGAAAAAAGCCTCGGTTCCGGTTATTACGCACTGGGATCACGGACGCAGCATGGAAATTATCCATAACGCCTGGACCCATGGTATGAATTCGCTAATGCGTGATGCCTCTGCCTTTGATTTTGAAGAGAATATTCGTCTGACGAAAGAGGCTGTGGATTTTTTCCATCCGCTGGGTGTGCCGGTCGAAGCTGAACTGGGCCATGTGGGGAATGAAACGGTTTATGAAGAGGCGTTGGCGGGCTATCACTATACCGACCCAAGCCAGGCGGCGGAATTTGTCGAGCGTACCGGCTGTGATTCTCTGGCGGTGGCGATTGGCAACCAGCACGGGGTTTATACCTCTGAACCGAAACTTAATTTCGAGGTTGTTGAGCGCGTACGCCGGGCGGTTTCTGTTCCGCTGGTGCTACACGGTGCGTCAGGTATCAGCGATGCGGATATCAAAAAAGCCATTTCATTAGGCATCTCTAAAATCAACATTCATACTGAACTATGCCAGGCCGCCATGGCGGCTGTACAAGCGAATCAGAATCAGCCGTTTCTCCACGTTGAACGTGAAGTTCGTAAAGCAGTAAAAGAGCGAGCATTAGAAAAAATTAAATTGTTTGGCTCTGACGGTAAAGCGGAATGACAATATGGATAATATCGAGGTTATTTGTATAGGGGCGGCAATTGTTGATATTCCTTTGCAGCCAGTGAGCAAAAATATCTTTGATGTAGACTCTTATCCTTTAGAAAGAATAGCCATGACCACGGGCGGCGACGCTATTAATGAGGCGACCATTATTTCTCGCCTTGGCCATCGTACAGCGTTAATTAGTCGGGTGGGGGATGATGCGGCAGGTCATTTTATTATCGAACATTGTCGTCGGGAGAGTATCGATATTCAGAGTCTGAAACAGGATGCCGATGTTGATACCTCTATCAATGTGGGCTTAGTCACTGCTGATGGTGAGCGTACTTTTGTGACTAACCGCAACGGCAGCCTGTGGCAGTTGAATATAAACGATGTAGATTTTGACCGTTTCTCTCAGGCAAAACTGCTGTCGCTGGCAAGTATTTTTAATAGCCCATTATTGGATGGCGATGCGCTGACGGCAATTTTCACTCAGGCGAAAGCGCATCAGTTAATTATTTGTGCCGATATGATCAAGCCGCGGCTTAATGAAACACTGGAAGATATTCGCCAGGCGTTAAGCTACGTCGATTATCTGTTTCCCAATTTCGAGGAGGCAAAACTGCTCACCGGGAAAGAGACGCTGGATGATATTGCCGACAGTTTCCTGGACTGTGGCGTGAAAACAGTGGTGATTAAGACCGGCAAAAGAGGCTGCTTTATCAAACGTGCCGATCTGAAAATGGAGGTCCCGGCAGTTTCGGGAATTACCGCTATCGACACCATCGGTGCGGGAGATAATTTTGCCTCGGGATTTATCTCTGCACTGCTTGAAGGCAAGCCGCTGCGCGAGTGCGCGCTGTTTGCTAACGCAACGGCAGCGATATCGGTACTGAGCGTGGGCGCCACGACGGGCGTGAAGAACAGAAAGTTGGTTGAACAACTTCTTGACGAATACGAAGGGTAATAGCGGCAGATGAAAATGATTCCTTTAGGCAGTACGGATATTATGCTTTCCCGCATGGGATTAGGCACATGGGCTATTGGCGGCGGCCCCGCATGGAATGGCGATCTCGATCTGCAGATTTGTATCGATACCATTGTTGAGGCGCATCGCTGCGGTATCAATTTGATAGATACCGCGCCAGGCTACAACTTTGGCAACAGTGAAGTGATTGTCGGGCAGGCGCTGAAAAAGCTGCCGCGCAGTGAGGTAGTGGTTGAAACCAAATGCGGCATCGTCTGGGAGCGAACAGGTAGCCTGTTTAACAAAGTGGGCGATCGCCAGCTGTATAAAAACCTCACGCCTGAATCTATTCGCGAAGAGGTTGATGCCAGCCTGCAAAGATTGGGTATCGACAGCATTGATATCTATATGACCCATTGGCAGTCGGTCGAACCCTGTTTTACGCCGATAGCGGAAACTGTTGATACGCTGAACGCCCTGAAGAAAGAAGGCAAAATTCGATCTATAGGTGCCGCAAACGTGGATGCCGGGCATATCAAAGAGTATCTCAAACATGGTGAGCTGGATATCATCCAGGCCAAATACAGCATTCTTGATCGCGCACTGGAAACTGAACTGCTGCCGTTATGCCAGCAGAATGGCATTGTTGTGCAGGTTTATTCACCGCTCGAGCAGGGACTCCTGACCGGGACTATTGATCGGGATTATGTCCCTGGCGGTGCGCGGGCCAACAAAGTCTGGTTCCAACGGGACAATATGCTGAGGGTGATTGACATGCTTGAGCAATGGCGGCCGCTGTGCGAGAAATACCATTGTACAATCCCCGCGCTGGCTCTGGCGTGGATATTAAAGCAAAGTGATTTAATCACCTTACTGAGCGGCGCAACTGCGCCTGAGCAGGTTCGTGAGAATGTTGAGGCGTTAACTATTCCTCTGTCAGATGATGATTCATTATTGATGAGACAAATGGCAGAAGCGTTGGATAGCAAATAAGCCTGATGGGACTGACCTCTGTTTCTGTGTAAAATAGCATTAAAATCTGTGATTCAGACATGTTCTTTTGAAAATAAACATAGCCTGTGAGATACTAGGGTCTTATTATTACTTTGCAGGAAACAGAGGTGTCATCGTGGCGGCAAAAGACAGGATTCAGGCCATTAAGCAAATGGTGGCTAACGATAAGAAAGTGGCGGTATCGAATTTAAGTTCAATCTTTCAGGTAACTGAGGAAACGATTCGCCGCGATCTTGAAAAACTGGAAGATGAAGGTTTTTTGACTCGAACATATGGCGGTGCAGTGCTCAATACCACCGCGTTGTCCGATAATATTCATTTTTATAAGCGAGCAAAATCTTTCTTTGAAGAGAAGCAGATCATTGCCCGTAATGCATTGCCGTTTATTAAAAATAAGACCACGATGGCTGCCGACTCCAGCAGTACTGCGATGGAATTATTAAAGCTGTTGAAGGAAAGAAACGATTTGACACTGCTTACCAACTCGGCTGAAGCTTTTCATGAATTGGCGCAGTCAGAAATTAACGTGGTTTCTACCGGCGGTGAATTGAACAAGAATACACTGTCGCTGCAGGGAAGGATCACCAAGGAGATTATCAGCCGCTATCATGTTGATATTATGGTGATGAGCTGCAAAGGGCTGGATATGCAGAGCGGGGCGCTTGATTCTAACGAAGCGGAAGCGGAAATCAAAAAAACCATGATCCGTCAGGCGACTGAAGTGGCGCTGTTGGTTGATCACTCAAAATTTGATCGCAAAGCTTTCGTCCAGCTCGTTGACTTTAGCCATATTAATTATCTTATAACCAATAAGGCACCGGGTGCAGAGTGGATTGCATTTTGCCAAGAGAATAATATTCAACTCGTTTATTAATTGTAGCGTGAGTTGCGTCGATATTATTTTAGTTTGCACCTGGAAAATGCCATAAGAATCTAATGATGATGGATGGCGCGGCAAAATTGTTTCTGCCGCGATCGCCATACTTTCTATTTAGCTGAGTTTGAGGCATCCAGATGGAAAAATGTGACCCTATCGGCGCAAGATTAGATCGCTTACCTTTATCTCGATTTCATTTTCGTATTTTCGGCATTATTAGTTTTAGTTTATTAATAACCGGTTTTCTCAGCTACTCCGGGAATGTGGTATTGGCAAAATTAGTCAGTACCGGCTGGTCAAATAATTATCTCAATGCCGCGTTTACCTCAGCGTTGATGTTCGGCTACTTTATCGGTTCACTCGGCGGTGGCTTTATTGGTGATTACTTCGGACGACGCAAAGCGTTCCGTATCAATTTGCTAATCGTCGGGGCCTCAGCCTGTGCGGCAACGTTTGTGCCCAACATGTATTGGCTTATCTTTTTCCGCTGTCTGATGGGGGTTGGAATGGGGGCGCTAATTATGGTGGGCTATGCCTCATTTACGGAATTTATTCCGCCTGAGGTGCGCGGAAAATGGTCTGCCCGCCTGTCGTTTGTCGGCAACTGGGCGCCAATGCTATCGGCGGCAATTGGCGTCGTGATTATTGCCTTTATAAGCTGGCGGGTGATGTTTTTGCTTGGTGGTATGGCAATGCTGTTGGCCTGGTATCTGTCGGGAAAATACTATATTGAATCCCCGCGTTGGCTGGCTGGTAAAGGTCAAAGAAGTGAAGCTGAAAAACATCTTTTACAGGTGGAATCGCAAATTGAGAAAGAAAAAAACATCACTTTATCCTCCTGCCAGAATGGTTGCCTGACGGCGGACTTAAGCACGGAAAGTGGGTCATTTTGGCTCCTGTTCAAGGGGCCGATGTTGCGCTGTACGTTGGTGGCGATCACTGTGCTTATCGCGATGAATATTTCGCTCTATACCATTACGGTATGGATCCCGACGATATTTGTTAATTCAGGAATCGATGTAACGAAATCCATCTTTATGACCGCGATTATTATGATTGGCGCGCCAGTTGGAATATTTATTGCTGCGCTAATTATCGATCGTTTTCCACGGCGGTTATTTGGTTCATCCTTGTTGATTATTATCGCGCTGCTCGGGTATTTCTATTCGATTCAAACCGAAGAGTGGGCCATTCTGAGCTATGGGCTGGTGATGATCTTTTTTCTGTATATGTATGTTTGCTTTGCTTCTGCGGTGTATGTCCCTGAACTGTGGCCCACGCATCTTAGATTGCGGGGGTCGGGTTTTGTGAATGCAGTCGGAAGGATTGTCGCGGTGTTTACGCCTTATGGCGTTGCTATTTTGTTGACCCGTTACGGGTCGATTACGGTCTTTATCGTGCTAGGCGTAATGTTGGTGCTATGCGCGCTGATTCTTTTTTGTTTTGGCATCGAAACACGCAAAGTATCGCTGGAAGAGATTTCAGCGCTGGCCTGAGAAAATGCGCCGACAGGAGTGACCCTGTCGGCATCGCTTACGGCTGGGTTTCCAGCCAGTCATCAAGCGTATACAGCGTTGCGCCCGCCGCCGCCATTTCCATAAAAGCCTCTGCACTGTCCTGGGGGTGAATATTGACGCCACGACAGCCGTCGGTAATCACGCTGACGGTGTAACCAAGATCGAGCGCATCCAGTACGGTGAACTTAACGCAATAGTCGGTAGCCAGCCCCATGATAATAAGCTCGGCAATGCGGTGTTCGAGCAGCCAAGCGTTCAGCGCGGTTGCCTGACGACGGCCGTTATCAAAAAAAGCACTGTAACTGTCGACCAGTAGATTCTCTCCCTTGGTGAAGGTTTGAGAAATCGCACGTTGGTTCAACAGCGGATGCAAAGCTGCCCCTTCGCTGTTTTGCACGCAATGATCGGGCCAGAACGTCTGCGCCAGGCCATCGAGTTGCCCCTGACTGTAGGGTTCGACCTGATGCTGACTGGCAAAGCTACCGTGATTCGCCGGGTGCCAGTCCAGACTGGCAACGACGGTGTCGCCGCGTACGGCGCACCAGTCAATCAGACGGTTGGCAATATCGATTGTGCTGTCGCCTTGCGGAACGGCGAGAGCGCCGCCGGCACAAAAGTCATTTTGTAAATCGACCAACAGTAAGGCTCGGGCCATGGGCATAGACTCCTTATTCGTCCGGGGTAAGCTCGCCGCGCAGATTTTGCGTCATTGCTTCACGAATGGTCTGCGTGTCCAGTCCTTGGCTCAGTAGATAGTGCAATTTGGTGAGCGTAGCCTCGACGGTCATATCCGCGCCGCCAATCACGCCAGCATGCGCCAGGGCATTCCCCGTCGCATAGCCACCCATATTTACCTTGCCGGACATACACTGGGTCAGATTCACCACCACAATGCCACGCGAACTCGCATCTTCAAGCTCTTTCAGAAATTCTTTGTTTTGTGGGGCATTGCCCACGCCGTAGGAGCGCAATATTAACGCTTTTACCGGTTGGCGCAGGAAGTTGCGCACCACATCAGCAGAGATGCCGGGATAAATGGTGACCACGCCAATTGGTTGTGGAGTAATAGGATGAACAATCAGTTCGCCTGTGCCGTGTGGGGCTGGTGGTGTACCCAGTCGACGGATATGGATCCCGGCTTCCAGCAGCGGTGCAAGGTTAGGGGAGGCAAAGGCGTCAAAACCATCGGCGTGCGCTTTAGTGGTACGGTTGCCGCGAAACAGTCGGTTGTTGAAAAACAGGGTCACTTCATTGATCGGGTAATTTGCCGCCACGTACAGCGCATTCAGCAGATTGATTTGCCCGTCTGAACGTAGCTCTGCCAGCGGGATTTGTGACCCTGTCACAATTACCGGTTTACCCAAATTCTCCAGCATGAAAGAGAGCGCTGAAGCCGTAAACGCCATGGTGTCAGTACCGTGCAGGATGACAAAACCGTCGTAATCGTCGTAGTGCGCTTTAATGTCTTCCGCAATATGCTGCCAGTCTTCAGGCGTCATGTCGGAGGAATCCATCAGCGGGACATATTCGTGGATGGTGAAGTCTGGCATCTCTGGGCGGTGGAATTCAGGCATCAACGCCAGCTGACGCTGGAGATGACCGGAAACAGGAATATAACCCTGTTCGGAGCGCTGCATACCAATGGTACCGCCGGTATAGGCAACGTAAATCGATTTCTTTTGCATGACTTATCTTCTGTCTCAAAGAAAACCCCTCTTCATCCTGAAGAGGGGTCAATAGTTAGCGAACGTTGGCGCAGGTCAGGCAAAACGCATATCGGTTTTGCGGATCGTTAAACGCGGCCAGCTTATCGCTTTCCGCTTTTACCGCGCTCGCCGCAGAAGCAAGCGGTGGCGGGAGCATGGCCTGAATGGCTTCGGGCAGCATGGCGCGAACGGAGCCTGACATGCTGTCCATCACCATATCGACGAATGTTGGTTCGTCCTGATAATACTCAATATGCCACTGTTTCAGTTTGGCAAGCTCAGCCGCTTTCGCGACGGCGTCGTCAAAATCACCGAGGCTATCTACCAGTCCGTTGGCTTTCGCATCCTGACCGGTCCAGACGTGGCCCTGCGCGATTTTGTCAATCTGCTCAGGCGTTGTCTTACGCGCATCCGCAACCAGCGTGATAAAGCGCTTATAGCCGTTCTCAATGCTCAGTTGCATCATTTGCTGGACTTCAGACGGTAACGCTTTGGTGATGGAGATATCCGCCAGCGGGGATGTCGCCACGCCGTCGGTATGTACGCCAATAGAATCCAGACTGTTTTCGACGGTGTTGATCACACCAAAGATCCCGATTGACCCGGTCAAGGTGCTGGGGTTTGCCACAATGTAGCTGGCTGGCGTGGAGATCCAGTATCCACCAGAAGCCGCCATGCCGCCCATGGAAACGACAACCGGTTTACCCGCCGCTTTTGCCGCAGCCAGTTCAGCACGAATGACTTCAGAGGCGCTGACGCTGCCGCCAGGGCTGTTCACACGCAGCACAATCGCTTTAACTTTCGGGTCGAGACGCGCTTCGCGGATCTGTGCGGCAGTGGTGTCGCCACCCACATTTCCCGGGGTTTCTTCACCGTCCATAATCGCGCCATTCGCGAAGATAACGCCAATGCTGTCTCCGGTATCCGCTGGCGTTTTCATCGAATAATCGTAATAGCTGACGGCGCGATAGTTTTTATCCGCTTTGCTCCAGCCAAACTGTTTGGTCAGCATTTTTTCGACTTCAGCGCTGGAAGCGAGCGCATCCACCAGTTTGTTGTCGAGCGCGTATTTCGCGGTATCACCATCGACTTTCGTTAATCCGTCCAGCATCGCCTGCGCGCCAGGGAACACCTGCTGAGCAGGGATCTGGCGGTTGGCGGCGACCGTGTCGAGATAGTTCTGCCACAGCTCGCCGATCCAGCGGCTGTCCGCTTCACGCGCGGCAGGAGACATATCATCGCGGATAAACGGCTCTACGGCAGACTTATAGGTTCCGACACGGAACACGTGCGTGGAGACTTTCAGTTTGTCGAGCAGAGACTTGTAGTACAGACCGTTGGTGGCAAAGCCGTGCAGATCAACGGAACCCTGAGGAGAGAGGTAAATTTTGTTGGCAAAACTGGCGAGGTAATACTGTCCCTGGCTGAAGTTATCGCCCACGGCAAAGACCGGTTTCCCGCTGTCACGGAATTCCCGCAGCGCTTTGCCGATATACTGCATGGAGGGCTGGTCAGCCCCGGCAAAATTTTTCAGATCCATCACGATGCCGGTGATGTTGCGATCATCTTTTGCCTGACGAATGGTATTCACGATATCGAACAGGGAGTTTTCCTGCAGACGATCGGAACTGGCACCAAACAGCTGACGGCCAATCACGCTTAAACGACTGGTGCTTGAGGGTTTATCAACAATCACCCCCGAAATATCCAGCAGCAGCGCGCCTCGCTCAGCGTGTTCGCTGGTATTGCTGCTGCTGACCTGCATCCAGATGCCCACGCCAACCAGCACCAAAAAGATGAAGAACAGGTTAAGCACAAATTCACGGACGAAATTGAGTAATCGCCATGTCCATTTAAAAAATCCGGCAATAAATCGCCACAGGGTTCGCATGTATTCTCCCTACCGATTAACAACACGCCATCCCGAAATCCCGGAGAAAGGCGATAAGATGAGGCTATCGTAATGACCCGACAGGCACTTGTCAGCAGGAATCACCGCCTGTGCTGTAACAAAATCCGCTCACGTGTTAATTTTGTGAACAAATCTCATTGTTGGAGTTAAGCAAATGGATGCACTCGAATTACTTATGACCCGTCGTAGCGCCTCTCGTCTCGTCGATCCGGCCCCGGCTGGAGAGCAACTGCAAAATATTCTACGGGCGGGAATGCGCGCGCCGGACCACAAAACGCTGCAACCGTGGCAGTTCTTTGTTATTGAGGGCGAGGGACGTGAACGCTTTAGTGATGTGCTGGAAAAAGGCGCGATTGCCGCAGGCAGCGATGAGAAAGCCCAGGAAAAAGCGCGCAGCGCACCGTTTCGCGCGCCGCTGATTATTACCGTGGTGGCGAAATGTGAAGAAAACGACAAGGTTCCGTTATGGGAACAGGAAATGTCTGCCGGTTGTGCGGTGATGGCCATGCAGATGGCTGCAATTGCGCAGGGCTTTGGTGGTATCTGGCGCAGCGGCGCATTAACCGAAAGTGCGGTCGTTCGTGACGCGTTTGACTGTCGCCCGCAGGATAAAATCGTTGGTTTTCTCTATCTGGGCACACCCCAGCTCAAAGCGTCCACGACGGTTAACCTTGCCGATCCGAGCGCATTCGTCCGTTATTTCTGATATCAACGGCAAAACTGTCTGGATAATGAGCAAAGACACCCGAATTCAGACAGTCACTCTTACCACATCATGGAATGAGCGCTACCATATCCGGATTGCAATGACAGGAGATGTCCATGAGCGAGCAAGCTATTCGTTTAACGCAATACAGCCACGGAGCCGGTTGCGGTTGTAAAATTTCCCCAAAAGTGCTGGAAACCATTCTGCACAGCGAGCAGGCGAAGTTTGTTGATCCGAACTTACTGGTGGGTAATGAAACCCGAGACGACGCGGCCGTATACGATCTGGGGAACGGCACCAGCGTTATCAGCACCACCGATTTCTTTATGCCGATTGTCGATAATCCGTTTGATTTTGGCCGCATCGCTGCGACTAACGCCATCAGCGATATTTTCGCAATGGGCGGCAAACCGATTATGGCAATTGCTATTCTGGGCTGGCCGCTGGATAAGCTGGCCCCGGAAATCGCTCGCGAAGTTACCGAAGGCGGACGCTTTGCCTGCCGTCAGGCGGGTATTGCGCTGGCGGGCGGCCACTCTATCGATGCCCCAGAACCTATCTTTGGCCTTGCGGTAACCGGCATTGTGCCGACCGAACGCGTGAAGAAAAACAGCACCGCCGAGGCCGGATGTAAGTTGTTCCTGACCAAGCCGCTGGGTATTGGCGTCCTGACTACCGCAGAGAAAAAATCGCTGCTGAAAGACGAACACAAAGGACTGGCGACGGAAGTGATGTGCCGGATGAACATTGCAGGGGCGGCATTCGCCGATATCGACGGCGTGAAAGCCATGACCGACGTTACCGGTTTTGGTCTGCTGGGACATCTGAGCGAGATGTGTCAGGGCGCGGGCGTTCAGGCGCAGATCGTCTACCAGGATATTCCTAAGCTTCCTGGCGTTGAAGAATACATCGCGCAGGGCGCGGTGCCGGGCGGAACCCAGCGTAACTTTGCCAGCTACGGACACCTGATGGGTGAAATGCCGCAGCCGGTACGCGATCTGCTCTGCGATCCGCAAACTTCTGGTGGTCTGCTGCTGGCGGTAACGCCGGAAGCTGAAGCCGAAGTGAAAGCGGCGGCAGCGCAGTTTGGCATCGACCTCACCGCGATTGGTGAGTTAGTGGAAGCTCGTGGCGGTCGCGCCATGGTTGAGATCCGTTAACTCGATGCGGTTGTTTATTGCCGAAAAACCGAGTCTGGCGCGCGCTATCGCCGATGTGCTGCCGAAGCCGCATCGCAAAGGTGACGGTTTTATTGAATGCGGAAACGGACAAGTGGTGACCTGGTGCATTGGTCACCTGCTTGAGCAGGCGCAGCCAGATGCCTACGACAGTCGCTATGCTCGCTGGAGTCTGGTCGATCTGCCGATTGTCCCGGAAAAGTGGCAACTGCAGCCGCGTCCCTCGGTGACCAAACAGCTCAATGTCATTAAGCGCTTTTTACATGAGGCCAGCGAAGTCATTCACGCAGGTGACCCCGACCGTGAAGGACAACTGCTGGTGGATGAGGTACTTGATTACCTGCAACTGGCCCCTGAAAAGCGCCAGCAGGTGCAACGCTGCCTGATTAACGACCTCAACCCGCAGGCCGTCGAGCGGGCTATTGAGCGCCTGCGCGCCAACAGTGAGTTCATTCCGCTGTGCGTGTCGGCACTGGCGCGGGCGCGGGCGGACTGGCTGTACGGTATCAATATGACGCGCGCTTACACCATTCTTGGGCGTAACGCGGGCTATCAGGGCGTACTTTCGGTCGGGCGCGTACAAACGCCGGTGCTCGGCCTGGTTGTGCGTCGCGATGAAGAGATTGAAAACTTCGTCGCCAAAGATTTCTTCGAGGTAAAAGCGCATATCGTGACGCCTGCCGATGAGCGATTTACCGCTATCTGGCAACCGAGCGAAGCGTGTGAGCCGTATCAGGATGAAGAAGGGCGCTTGCTGAATCGTACCCTGGCTGAACACGTGGTAAACCGCATTAACGGCCAGCCGGCGATAGTCACCAGTTATAACGATAAACGGGAATCAGAATCTGCGCCGCTGCCGTTTTCGCTGTCGGCGTTGCAGATTGAAGCGGCGAAACGCTTCGGCTTAAGTGCGCAAAACGTTCTGGATATCTGCCAGAAGCTGTATGAAACCCATAAGCTGATTACCTATCCGCGTTCGGATAGCCGTTATTTGCCGGAAGAACACTTTGCCGGACGTCACGCGGTGTTGAACGCGATTAGCGTTCATGCCCCCGATTTGCTCCCGCAACCAGCGGTCAATCCTGATACGCGAAACCGCTGCTGGGACGATAAAAAAGTGGATGCGCACCACGCCATCATTCCTACCGCACGCAGTTCGTCCATCAACCTGAACGATAACGAAGCGAAAATTTACAACCTGATTGCCCGTCAGTATCTGATGCAGTTCTGTGCGGACGCGGTCTTCAGGAAGTGCGTTATTGAGTTGGATATCGCCAAAGGAAAGTTTGTCGCCAAAGCGCGTTTTCTGGCGGAGGCCGGATGGCGCACGCTGCTTGGCAACAAAGAGCGCGATGAAGATAACGACGGGACGCCGCTGCCGGTGGTGGCAAAAGACGATGAGCTGCTGTGCGAAAAAGGCGAAGTGGTTGAACGTCAGACCCAGCCCCCGCGGCACTTTACTGATGCCACGCTGCTGTCAGCGATGACCGGGATTGCGCGCTTTGTGCAGGATAAAGATCTGAAAAAGATCCTGCGTGCCACGGATGGATTAGGAACGGAAGCGACGCGCGCCGGGATTATCGAGCTGCTGTTTAAACGCGGATTCCTGGTAAAAAAAGGGCGTTATATCCATTCTACCGACGCGGGAAAAGCGCTGTTTCACTCGCTGCCCGAAATGGCGACGCGTCCGGACATGACCGCGCACTGGGAATCTATCCTGACCCAAATCAGTGAAAAGCAGTGTCGTTATCAGGACTTCATGCAGCCGTTGGTGGGAACGCTGTATCAGCTTATCGATCAGGCGCGCAGCACGCCGGTACGACGCTTCCGTGGCATTGCCGCTCCGGGCGGTAGTGGTGGCGATAAGAAAAAGAGCGCGCCGCGTAAACGTACGGCGAAAAAAAGCCCGCCATCCGAAGAGGCAGGCGTGTAAGTCTGTAGGCCTGATAAGCGTAGCGCCATCAGGCTTTGCCGGATGCGGCACTCGCGCCTTATCCGGCCTACGGATCTACAGAGACAATATTAAATCACACCCTGGCCCAACATCGCGTCGGCAACTTTCACGAATCCCGCGATGTTGGCGCCACGTACGTAGTTGGTTTGCTTGCTTTCGCCGCCATACTCGACGCAGGCATGGTGAATATCCAGCATGATGTGATGCAGACGCGCATCCACTTTCTCCGCCTTCCAGCCCAGACGAGCGGCGTTTTGCGCCATTTCCAGACCAGATGTCGCTACGCCACCGGCGTTGGCTGCTTTACCCGGTGCGAACAGGACGCCCGCTTCGAGGAACAGGTCGGTGGCTTCGATGGTGGTCGGCATGTTGGCCCCTTCGGCGACAGCTTTCACACCGTTGGCGATCAGCACGCGCGCCGCATCGACATCCAGTTCGTTCTGAGTGGCGCACGGCAGGGCGATATCAACCGGAACCGACCACGGCTGTTTGCCTTCCAGATAGGTCAGGCCAAACTCACGAGCGTAATCCGCCACGCGACCGTCACGGCTGTCTTTGATCGCGCACAGACGCGCCAGTTTTTCTTTGGTAAAGCCGCTTTCGTCAACCACGGTACCGCTGGAATCGGAGGCGGTAACGACGCGGGCGCCAAACTCCATAGCTTTTTCAATGGCGAATTGCGCCACGTTACCGGAACCAGAGACCGCTACGCGCATGCCTTCAAAGCCCAGACCATGGCGTTTCAGCATTGCTTCGGTGAAGTACACAAGGCCGTAGCCGGTGGCTTCCGGGCGAATCAGGCTGCCGCCAAAAGAGAGACCTTTACCGGTAAAGACACAGGCGCTGTTGTTGGACAGTTTTTTCATCATCCCGGCCATAAAGCCGACTTCACGACCGCCCACCCCGATATCGCCCGCCGGAACGTCGGTATCGGGGCCTAAATGGCGGAACAGTTCGGTCATCAGCGCCTGGCAGAAGCGCATGATTTCGCCTTCGCTTTTCCCTTTCGGATCGAAATCGCTCCCGCCTTTACCACCGCCCATTGGTAACGTGGTGAGGGCGTTCTTAAACGTCTGCTCGAAGCCAAGGAATTTCAGGATCGACAGATTCACGGAAGGGTGAAAACGCATACCGCCTTTGTACGGGCCAATGGCGGAGCTGAACTGCACACGCCACGCGCGGTTAACCTGTACCTGATTGCGATCGTCCAGCCAGACTACGCGGAACTGGATCACGCGCTCCGGTTCAACCAGACGTTCCAGCAATGACATCTGACGATAACGTGGGTTTTGTTCGAGGAAGGGCCACAGTGTCGTCATTACCTCACGAACGGCTTGCGCGAACTCGGTCTGATTCGGGTCGCGCTTTTGCACATGGTTAAGGAATGACTCCAGAGAACATGTCTGATCCATAGATATAAGAACCTCTTATGTATTGATATGGTTATATTTTTGATTTTTGTGTTAAGTGTTTTGCAGTTTTTGACTATAACATCAGCAGTGTGACGGGACGCAAGAAAAAATTAACCCCGCTAAGTAAATTAATATTGCGCCGCGGGTCATAACCAAAAACGATGACGGAAGGGGCTAAAGTTTCTGCCGATTTATACCGTTATACTGAGCATAACTGTCAGTCAAAAAGGAAAGAATATGCGCCGTTTAATCGTGGCAGGAGCGTTGGCAATAATGTCCAGCGCGACGCTGGCAAATCAGCTTTATCGCCCGGACGTGCAGGTGAATGTGCCGCCGGAAGTATTCAGTTCCAGCGGTCAGCGGGCGCAACCCTGTAGTCAGTGCTGTATTTATCAGGATCAAAACTACTCAGAAGGGGCGGTGATTAAGGCGGATGGCGTTCTGTTGCAGTGCCAGCGTGATGATAAAACGATCAGCACGAATCCGCTGGTCTGGCGGCGCGTAAAAGGATAAACGCTTCTAACAACGGGATATCGGCAGGTGCCAGCGGATAACGCAGCGCCTCTTCGGGTGAACACCAGACGATATCCTGATGCTCATACGCCTTCAGTTCTCCCTGATATGACGGCACATGCCAGGCATGTAAGTGAATCAGTCGGCCTGAAACCTCGCGTTGATGGCTGGCAATGTAGTGCCCAACGACCGCCTCGATGCCCAACTCTTCACGCAGTTCACGGACCAGCGCCTCGGGCTGACTTTCGCCAGACTCAACCTTACCGCCGGCAAACTCCCACATACCTGACTGATCCGCATGCTGCGGACGTTGAGCCAGTAAAATTTTGCCATCACGTTCTATGATAGCGGCGACCACGTCGAGGGTTTTCATTATATTCATCAAGATCTAACGGCAGAAAGTGACATACTATCGTTATCTTCGTTTTATCTAAAGTATTCAGGAGCAACCGTTGAACGATCCTCAGTCGTGGGTAAAACCGTTAACGCGTATCCCTTTCAGTTTAAAACCGCTCGTTGCGACGCAGAAAAAGCATTATGGCGATGTGCTGCATCCCACGCGCTGGTGGGGGCGGATGCCATTTCTGTTCTGGCTGGTAGCGCTGTTTGTTGGATTTCTGGAGCGTAAAAAGGCGCGCTTAACGCCGGTGATGCGCGCATTGCTAATGACCCGCGTATCTCAGGTGTGCCACTGCGCTTTCTGCGTTGATGCCAACAGTTTACGGCTGGCTGAACGCTGCGGCGCGCTGGATAAAGTCTTGCAGGTTGCCAACTGGCAAGAATCGACGCTGTTCAGTGCAGAAGAGCGCGTAGCGCTGGCCTATGCGGATGCGGTGACCGCAACGCCTCCACAGGTTGACGATGCGCTGAAAGCGCAGATGAAGCAGTATTTTACCGATACCGCCATCACTGAAATGACCGCGCTGATTGCGTTTCAAAATCTCTCGGCGCGTTTTAATGCCGCACTCGATATCCCCTCCCAGGGACTGTGCGACAGTTATAAAGGACGCCCGCATGCTTGACCGTCATCTTCACCCGCGATTAAAACCGCTTTTGCATCGCTGCGTGGGGGTCATTGATAAACCCGCGATTACTCCGGACGGACTTACGCTTGTCGGTTTTGCCATTGGTGTGCTGGCGTTGCCATTTCTGGCGCTAGGCTGGTATCTGGCGGCGCTGGTGGCCATTGTGCTCAATCGGCTGTTTGATGGGCTGGATGGGGCGCTGGCTCGGCGTAGAGGGCTTACCGATGCGGGAGGATTTCTCGATATCTCGCTTGATTTTCTGTTTTACGCTTTAGTGCCGTTTGGTTTTATTCTTGCCGCACCGGCGCAAAATGCGCTGGCAGGCGGCTGGCTGCTGTTCGCGTTTATTGGCACCGGCAGCAGCTTTCTCGCCTTCGCCGCGCTGGCGGCTAAGCATCAGATAGATAACCCTGGCTACGCGCATAAATCGTTTTATTATCTGGGTGGGCTGACCGAAGGAACCGAGACGATTTTGCTGTTTGTGGTGGGATGTCTGTTCCCGGAATATTTTGCCGTGCTGGCGTGGATCTTTGGCGCGCTGTGCTGGATGACGACGTTCACCCGGATCTGGAGCGGGTATCTGACGCTGAAAGCGGTTCAGCGTCAGGCGTAATGTATTGCGTTGCCGGATGCGCTTATCCGGCAATCGTGACCATTTTACTTGCTGGCGTCCGGACCCCGTTCACCGCGGGCGACCGGGTTTTTCGGATTACTGCTCCACTCATACCAGCCGCCGTCGTAAACAGAGACGTTTTTCCAGCCCATCGCGCGGGCATACATAAACGTTTCTGAAGCACGCCAGCCGGTGCCGCAGTAGAAAGAAACCTGCTGGTCTGGCGTGATATTCCACTGTTTCCACATGGCGGCGATGTCATCCGCGCTGCGCATGGTGCCATCCGGATTATGGAAATCTTCCATATGCGTGGAATCGCTGCCTGCGTGGCCCCAGCGTGCGCCTGCGATCTCACCTTTTGGCTTGATGTAGCTATAGCCGCTGGTAGTACCGATAAACTCCGGCCATGAACGAATGCTCACCAACGACGCATCCTGTCGATGCAGCAGGCCGCGAGCCTGTTCCATATCCAGCATCAACTGCGGCTGGGCAGGAATTTTCACGCCGAAATCAGGTTCTGGCTTCACCGTCGGCGGAGTACCACGTTCGACCGGTAAACCTGAGTCGGACCAGGTTTGCCAGCCGCCGTCGAGTAGACGAACATCTTTCACGCCTGCGTACAGCATAATTTGCGCCACGCGCGCGGCGGCATAAACATCGCGTCCATATAAAATCACCGTGGTGTCGTGGCGGATACCGTGTTTCGCCAGCATCGCTTTGAGCTGCTCGTCGGAAACTTTATTCCACAGTGGTTCGCTTTCGACTTCGTTGGTATCAATATAGCCCGCACCGGGGATATGGCTCAGCAGATACAACTTCGGCGCGCCCCAGGCGGCTTCAATCACTTTCCAGTCACCGGTCGGTTTGGCAGTCACGTCTTTACCCTGCTGCAGGTCGTGCAGCCACTGCGGGTAAACCAGTTGTTCGAAGTGCGGCAGACGTTGCAGACGGGCAGGGTCCGTAAACGCATCGCTGAGGGTTGAGATATGGCTAAAGCCGACTTTCTGCAGGCGGGATTTGACGGCCTGCATGTCGCTATCGCTGCCATACAGCGCCACCGGCGCGTCGGTTTTCAGCTGATGTGACTTAACCCAGGCGCTGAGTTGTGCATCATTCATCGTGTCGAGCCAGGCGGCAGACAGGTTCAGCGCGGAAGGTTCGTGTCCTGAAGGACCATTGAGCGACTGCGGCCAGCCGTTGTAAAAAGCGCTCTGACGGGTATCGATCGCCGCGCCTTGCTTTTGCTGTAACTGGTTGAGGGTGAGCGTTTGTGCTGTTTCAGCAGCCCAGGATGAAGCGCAAGCGAGCCCTAAAGCCAGTGCCAGCGCGGTCATTTGAGAAACACGTTTCATCGAATAGCCCGACGTTGAAAAAAGAGGACGACATTCTGTGCCGCCAGTGAAGTAAAAACCTTGCGTTAACGCAGCATATCGCTACATTCACGCCCAGCTTTCCATCTGTAATACACGGCCTGCGGGCGGAACGTCCTGCGCGTCATGGGTAACCTGGACCACCGGTATACCCAGCTTACGGACTTCAGTGAAGACCCACTGGCGAAAGGTATCGCGCAGTGACGCATCCAGCCTGCTAAAGGGTTCATCGAGTAACAGCGCCTGAGGCTGCGCCAGCAGCGCGCGAAGCAGGGCGACGCGCGAACGCTGCCCACCGGAGAGCGAAGCCGGATCGCGTGAATAAAATCCTGACAGGTCCGCGCGAGCGAGGGCGCTTTCTACCTCATGACGCCTGGCGGGACCTTGCAGGCTGGCGGGTAAGGCCAGCAGTAAATTCTGCCCAACGCTGAAATGGTCAAACAGCAGCGCATCCTGGAACAGGATGCCAATCTGGCGCTGCGCGGTAGGCAGGGTGTCAATGCGTCGTTCGTTGAGCCACAGTTCGCCTGACGCCTGAAACTGAGGAGACAGCGCTCCGATCATCCACGAAAATAGCGAAGACTTTCCGCTGCCGGAAGGCCCCATAATAGTGACAATGTCACTTTTATTTACCTGAAAATTAACGTCCTTCACCAGCGCTGTCGCGCCCTGGTACAACGAAACGTCTCGTACGGTAAGCATTAGCGGAGTCCTTGTCGAAAGCGGCCAATCCACGCAGCGAGAAACGCCGTGAGTGCGAAAACTAACAGTGGTAACAGAAGCTGCCATAATGCCTGGGTCGCCAGAATCGCGGTGCTACCACCGCTGCTTAATGCCACCGCTTCGGTGGTCAGCGTCGGATAGCGTCCGGCACCTAACCACAGCGTCGGCATATACTGGGCAATACTGACTGAGAATCCTACCGCGAAGGCAATCAGCGCCGGGCGCACTAGCAGTGGGCATTTCACCTGCCAGAATATCCGCCCCCGCGTCCAGCCCAGCGTTTGTGCAATCAAAATCAATCGCGGATCAATGCGTTGCCACGCCGGTTTGAGAACAAACAGCATCCATGGCATCACCCACAGCAGGTGGCTCCATACAATGGTCGTCATCAGCCCATCCTGTCCGCCATATAATGCCAACAGGTACTGTCCGGTCACCAGCGGCAGCGCAGGCAAAATGAGCGGTAGCCAGACCCAGCGGTGTCCGGTTTGTGGACCCCATTCCAGCCAGGCAAACAGTATCAGCAGCGCCAGCACGCTGGAAAGGAGTCCCAGTTGCAGGCTGTTGCTGAGCGCCTCGCTGTTTAGCGAGGAATAGTTGGCGAGAAGCGCCAGCACCAGCGCACATACCACACCGCTCAGGGGTAAAAGCTGTACCAGCGGGCGTGCGGCCGTAGCGGATGAAAAACGCAGGCGTTCACCGTTGACTGCCGGAATAGTGCGTCGCCAGATGCGCCAGAACAAATAACCCGCCAGCGCAATAATGAGAAGTAACAACACCAGCAGCAGGCTGGCGAGCGCACCTTTAGCCTGCTGTTCAACATCGCCCTGACTGAGCCATTGCCAGCTCAATACGGCAAGCGTTGGCGGATTGCCGGGGCCAAGAACGATTGCCACATCCACAACGGAGAGTGACCAGGCGACAATCGCCAGCATAGCTTTGCCCAACGCCGGGGCGATAGCGGGCAGAACCAGCCACTTCAGGCATTGCAGTCGGCTGTAACCCAGCGAATCCAGCACGATAACCTGCTGCGAAAGTTGTTTTTCACTTAGCAGGGCCGAGAGGATCCATAACAAAAAGGCGCTCTCTTTCACGGCCAGCGTCACGCCAAGTCCAATGCCGTAGCGATCCGGCTGGGGGCTGAAAAACGCAAGCCATTGCCAGAGCAGGCCGCCTTCGGCAAAAACTAACAGCACGCTGGTGGCAAAGGCAACGTGCGGAATTGCCAGCAGCCAGGGAAGACGCGTATACAGACGTACCCAGCCAGCGCCGGGCCACAGGGCGAGGATTGCCAGCAGAGCGATGAGCAGCGCGCCGCCAGCCGCGAGGATTACGGAAACCAGCGTTGCCAGTAACGCCTGCGGGAATTGAGGATCGGTGACTAACGCCAGCCAGTGTGCGGTGTTAAGCGCCGGTGCTATCAGCGACAATGCCGCTGGCGCCAGCGGCAGATATACTGCCGCCATAATGGCCCAGAGTAGCAGTATTAATGCGTACCGTAGCGGCGTAGCCATTCTTGTTCCAGAGCGTTTACCCAGGCTGCATGCGGTTCTGGCAGTACGGCAGGGAGTCCTTGCGGGATCCGTGCCAGCAGCGCATTACGCTGTTCGACAGGTAATTTTTGTGGATCAAGCACCGAAGGATCCCCCCAGACAGTCGGGTCGGCTTTGCGCAGTTGCGCTTCGGGCGAAAGCAGGTAGTTTGCCACGACTTTCGCTCCGGCGCTGGCGCGCGCATTCGCCGGAATGGTGACAAAATGCACGTTGCCGAGCATGCCCTGTGAGAAACCAAAACTATAGCTGCTTTTGGGCAATTCGCCGCTGGCCACTTTTTGCTGTGCGTGGGCAGGGTTAAAGGTTATTGAGAAACGCAGAACGCCACTATTAAGCAGCGCATCCATTCGCGCAGGCGTGGGCGGAAAGTCTTTGCCTTCGCGCCAGAGTACAGGGTGCAACGCATCAAGATAGTGCCATAACGGGGCAGTAACGTCGGCGAAGGTGGTTGCATCGGGAGCGATTTTCAACGCTTGCGGTTTGGTGGTGAGCGATAGTAACAACTGCTCAAGAAACGCTGTTCCGGTAAAATCTGGCGGGCGCGGATAGGTCACGGTACCGGGGTGCGCCTGCGCGAACTCCAGAAGCGCCTGCGGGGATTGCGGCGGCTGCGCGGTGAGGTCGCGCCTGGCAATAAAGGTTAGCTGGGCGCCGCCCCACGGTGATTCAGCCCCCTCCGTTGGAACGGAGAAATCTTCCGTCACCGGTTTTTGGGTATCAACATAGCGCCAGTTAGGCAGCGTTTGCGCCCACTGAGTTTGCAGCAGTCCGGCTTCTTTCAGCGTACGGAAGTTTTCGCCGTTAACCCACAGTAAATCGACAGAGCCACCGGTTTTTCGCCCGGATGTCGCTTCCGTCTGAATGCGTTTTACGGCGTCGGCAGCATCCGCCAGGCGCACGATTTTTAGGTTAATGGCGTAGTGCGTTTTCATCTCACCGCTAACCCAGTCGAGATACTGATTAACTGCATTGTCGCCACCCCAGGCGTTGAACCACACCGTCTGACCGCGGGCATCTTTTTTGATTTGCTGCCAGGTGGCGTCCTGGGCAAACGTCGCCAGCGGGCAGAGCAACAAACTCAGGCACAATAAGCAGTAACGCATAATATCTCCATTGCTAAAAATGGGGGAAGTCTCAGGTTTTTTTCCGTTGATGCTCAAGATAAAGGCTTCTCGCCACGGATATCACTACGCTCAGGGCGAACAGAATGAACAGGCCGGTAACAAACCAAAATGTGCCGCCGGTTAACAGGCTACCCGCCCACGAATAGACGATAGTGGCAGGTAATTGTCCGATGCCGGTGGCGATGAAAAAATGGCGAAAGCGAATCGAGGTCAGGCCTGCTGCATAACTTACCGGGTCGAAGGGCACAAAAGGTAACAGGCGACAGACCAAAATTGTATGCTTGCCATAGCGCTCGAAAAAAGCGTCCATGCTGTTTAGCACCGTTTTTCCGGTCAGTTTTTCCACCGCGCCGCGACCTAAAACGCGGGCAATAAAAAAGCACAGCGCCGCACCCACCATCGCGCTGCTCCAGGACAGTACGCCGCCCCAAAATGCGCCAAACAGTGAGGCATTGGCAAACGTAATAACAAAGGCAGGAAGGGGCGCGACGATGGCCTGCAGGATCATCAGGAAGAACGACACCACCGCGGCCTGGGTTCCGTAAGAACGAATGAAGTTCTCAACAGCATGCTGATCGAGCGTAGCAAACGCCGCCAGGCTGGCGTGGAGAAAGTCGCTCACGCCTGGTATCCACGCCCATGCGATTAGCGCGAGCAGCAGCAGAGCAAGCAAGCTTACCCGGTAATAGCGTGTCAGCCGCGGTGTATTCATTTTGAACATTTACCCGCGCACTCATGCCGGGACGATGGATCGATATGCTTATACCTAGCCCAGGCTTTGGCGGCCTGAACAAGGGCGAATAACACCAGCCCCGCAATGCTGAGCGTACCGATAAATGCCCAGCTAATCCCTTCGCTGGCCAGTTCGTGCGACATCAGCGTATAAATGAAGATGCCGGGCAAGGTGGTTACCGCAGATATCACGGTAAATGACCAGAACGGAATCGCCGTCAGCCCATAAGCGTAGTTTTGAATGTTATAGGGGAACAGCGGCACGAGCCGGGTCAGGATCAGAAAGTCTACTCCGCTATGGGCAATGCCTTTTTCGATAGCCTGAAACGTCGCTGTGTGCCCAACGTATTTTTGCAGTAGATCCCGACCAAGCCAGCGAGCCAGCAAAAACGACAGCGCCGAGGCAACGGTTGCCGCCACTAACGAGATGAGCGTTCCTGTCACGGGACCAAATAGCACCCCGCCGACGATCACCAGGATACTGCCTGGGATCAGACACAGCGCAGCAACAATAAACAACAGGATATAAAGCGTATAGCCGAACATACCGCTTTGGCGGATGACGTCTCGTAAATGATGGAAATTGGTTATCAGGTCGGTCAGACCATAATGATGGAAAACTCCCGTCAGAACGCAGAACAGGACCGCGACAATCAGCAGCCGGTATTCTGCTTTATGCGAACTTCTTTTTCATGGGGGTTCTCCTGTAAAACCGAGTGCAATGCAGCATTTTCGTCAGCGAAAAGTGCGCGGGAAGATATAATAAATTCCCGGCCGTAACAATGTATTACCGTCGCTTTATTGATTTTGCACAGAATAAACAGACTCTCCAGGCCGGGCCCGGAGAGTGAAAAGACGAAGAAGGTCAGACGCGGAATTTAGCCCATACAGGCGCATGATCGGACGGTTTTTCCATGCTGCGAATTTCATAGTCGATGCCGGTTTCTTCGCAGCGCTCCGCCAGTGGGTTGCTCGCCAGCAGAAGATCGATACGCAGGCCACGGTTATCGTCAAAGCCTTTTGAGCGGTAATCAAACCACGAGAACTGGTCGTTCTTTTCAGGATAAGCGTGGCGATAGGTATCTACCAGACCCCAGCCCAGCAGGCGCTCCATCCACTCGCGCTCTTCCGGCAGGAAGGAACATTTACCGGTCCGCAGCCAGCGTTTACGGTTCTCTTCGCCGATGCCGATATCGAGGTCGGTAGGGCTGATATTCATATCGCCCATGATCAACACCGGATTGTCGCGTTTCAGTTCTGTCTCCAGATAGTTTTGTAGGTTCTGATAAAACGCGGCTTTGGCCGGGAATTTAGTTTCATGGTCACGGCTTTCGCCCTGCGGGAAATAGCCGTTGATCACCGTGATGCTGCCCAGCGGGGATGGAATTTCCGCCATGATGATACGACGCTGCGCTTCCTCGCCATCGCCCGGGAAGCCACGACGCACCGCGATTGGCGTTTCTTTCGTTAACAGCGCCACGCCGTAATGACCTTTCTGTCCATGATAAAAGACGTTGTAACCGAGCTTTGCTACCTCTTCGAGAGGGAACATATCGTCGTGGACCTTTGTCTCCTGTAAGCCAATAACATCCGGTTGGTGTTTTTCGACAATGGCTGCCAGTTGATGGGGACGGGCGCGCAGGCCGTTGATATTAAAAGAGACAAATTTCATAGTCGCTGCCACTTTGCAAGATGAATAGTGCAAGGATGGTAGCAGAATTTCCGCAGGCTGACTGCTTCTTGTCACCTGATTCCAACAATGATTGCTAATGGCGTTAACGATGGAGCAAAAACTGCACCGTTTTGGCGCGAAGCGCGTCGGAATAGGGCAATAATTTCCGATAAATTTCGTATACGATCACAATTTCAGAATTATATTTGGCGACTGAATAAAACTGCGTTTTTTCCTCTGTTTAGTCGCCGGATGCGCAAACATATTCACTTTATATGCACATATAGTGAATATCGCCACGTTGTAACCTGTTGATATTCCGTTACCAACCTCTGTTTATGCACTTTTTTCGCTGGCTGGCACGAACCCTGCAATCTACATTTACACCGCAAACACTATATTTATTAACATACAGATAACTTTTTATTTACCGTTGAGGTCGCTATGTCTCTGTCAATTACGCGTGAAAATTTTGATGAATGGATGATGCCCGTATACGCTCCGGCCCCTTTTATTCCGGTGCGTGGTGAAGGTTCACGTCTGTGGGACCAGCAGGGCAAAGAGTATATCGATTTCGCGGGAGGCATTGCGGTTAACGCGCTGGGTCACGCCCATCCGGCATTGCGCGAGGCATTAAATGACCAGGCGAGCAAATTCTGGCATACGGGAAATGGCTACACCAACGAGCCGGTGCTGCGTCTGGCGAAAAAGTTAATTGACGCCACCTTCGCCGAGCGCATTTTCTTCTGTAACTCTGGCGCAGAGGCCAATGAAGCGGCACTAAAACTGGCGCGTAAATATGCTCACGATCGTTTTGGCAGCCAGAAGAGCGGCATTGTAGCGTTTAAAAATGCTTTCCATGGCCGCACGCTCTTTACCGTCAGCGCCGGAGGACAGCCTGCCTATTCACAGGATTTCGCACCGCTGCCGCCGGATATCCGTCATGCCGTATACAACGATCTCGACTCTGCCAGCCAACTGATTGATGACACCACCTGCGCGGTTATCGTGGAGCCGGTGCAGGGTGAAGGCGGCGTGGTGCCGGCAACGAATGCCTTTTTACAGGGGCTGCGTGAATTATGCGATCGCCATAATGCACTGCTGATATTTGATGAAGTTCAGACCGGCGTTGGCCGTACCGGAGAACTGTATGCCTATATGCATTATGGCGTTACGCCGGATCTACTGACGACAGCAAAAGCGCTGGGCGGTGGTTTCCCCATCGGCGCACTGCTGGCGACAGAGCATTGTGCCAGCGTGATGACGGTCGGTACGCACGGTACAACGTACGGCGGAAACCCGCTGGCCACGGCGGTGGCGGGCAAACTGCTGGAAATTGTTAACACGCCGGAAGTGCTCAACGGAGTGAAACAGCGCCACGACTGGTTTGTGGAGCGTATTAACGCCATTAACGAACGTTTTGGACTGTTTAGTGAAATTCGTGGACTCGGACTGCTGATCGGCTGCGTGCTGAACGCGGAATTTGCCGGGAAAGCGAAACTTATCTCGCAAGAAGCGGCCGTTGCCGGGGTGATGGTACTGATTGCTGGTGCTAACGTGGTGCGTTTTGCCCCTGCGTTAAACGTCAGCGAAGAAGAGGTCGCCACCGGGCTGGATCGCTTTGCGCTGGCCTGCGAACGCATTAAAGCAGGAGGTTCATCATGATGGTGATTCGTCCCATTGAACGCGCGGATATCACTGCGTTGATGCAGCTTGCCAGTAAGACCGGCGGCGGATTGACTTCGCTACCGGCGAATGAAGCTACGCTAATGGCGCGTATCGAACGTTCGCTACAAACCTGGCGCGGTGAGTTGCCAAAAAGTGAGCAAGGATATGTGTTTGTGCTGGAAGACAGCGCCAGCGGAACCGTGGCGGGGATTTGCGCCATCGAGGTGGCGGTGGGGCTTAACGACCCCTGGTACAACTACCGGGTCGGTACTCTGGTGCACGCGTCGAAAGAGCTGAACGTATACAACGCGCTGCCGACGCTGTTTCTGAGTAACGATCATACGGGCAGTAGCGAACTTTGCACTCTGTTTCTCGATCCGGACTGGCGTAAAGAGGGCAACGGTTATTTGCTGTCGAAGTCGCGTTTTATGTTTATGGCGGCCTTTCGCGATCGATTCAATGAGAAAGTCGTGGCCGAGATGCGCGGCGTGATCGATGAGCATGGCTACTCTCCGTTCTGGCAAAGCCTCGGCAAACGATTTTTCTCGATGGAGTTTAGCCGGGCGGATTTTCTCTGCGGAACCGGGCAAAAAGCATTCATTGCTGAACTGATGCCTAAGCATCCGATTTATACCCATTTCTTGTCTGATGAAGCGCAAAGCGTGATTGGTCAGGTACATCCGCAAACGGCTCCTGCTCGGGCAGTGCTGGAGAAAGAAGGGTTTCGCTACCGTAACTATGTCGATATTTTCGACGGCGGGCCGACCCTGGAATGTGATATTGACCGGGTGCGGGCTATCCGTAAAAGCCGACTGGTGGAGGTGGCTGAAGGGCAGCCTGCGCCGGGCGATTATCCAGCTTGTCTGGTTGCCAATGAAAATTATCAAAACTTCCGCGTCATGTTGGTTCGTGCCGACCCGGATACTCAGCGTCTGGTACTGACGGCGGCGCAACTGGACGCCCTGAAATGCCATGCGGGCGACCATGTACGTTTTGTGCGTCTTTGTGCAGAGGAGAAAACAGCATGACATTATGGATAAACGGCGACTGGGTGACCGGGCAGGGTGAGCGTCGGGTGAAAACCAATCCGGTAAGCGGTGATGCGCTGTGGCAGGGCAATGATGCCGATGCAACTCAGGTAGCACAGGCATGTCGGGCCGCGCGCGCAGCCTTTACCGGTTGGGCTAAACAGCCCTTTAGCGCCCGTCAGACTATTGTTGAAAAGTTTGCTTCATTGCTGGAAAGCAATAAAGCCGAGCTGACCCAGATTATCGCCCGGGAAACCGGCAAACCTCATTGGGAAGCCGCGACTGAACTGACGGCGATGATCAATAAAATAGCTATCTCCGTGAAAGCTTATCATGCCCGTACCGGAGAGCAGCACAGCGAGTTACCGGATGGCGCGGCAACGTTGCGCCATCGCCCGCACGGCGTACTGGCGGTATTTGGCCCGTATAACTTCCCCGGCCATTTACCCAATGGTCATATTGTTCCGGCACTGCTGGCAGGCAATACGTTGATTTTCAAACCCAGCGAGCTGACGCCGTGGACCGGCGAAGCCGTGACAAAGCTGTGGGAGCTGGCGGGATTGCCGCCGGGCGTGCTGAACCTGGTGCAGGGTGGACGCGAAACGGGGCAGGCGCTGAGCGCGCAGGAAGATCTTGATGGTCTGCTGTTTACCGGCAGTGCCAATACCGGTTATCAACTGCATCGACAGCTATCCGGCCAGCCGGAAAAAATCCTTGCCCTGGAAATGGGGGGCAACAACCCGCTGATTATTGAGAATCCGCAAGATATTGATGCCGCGGTGCATCTGACGATTCAATCCGCGTTTGTTACCGCCGGACAGCGTTGTACCTGCGCCCGCCGCCTGTTAGTTAAAAAAGGCGCGCAGGGGGATGCGTTCCTGGCGCGTCTGGTGGAGGTCAGCCAGCGTTTAATGCCCGGCAACTGGGATGCACAACCGCAGCCGTTTCTTGGCGGACTGATTTCCGAACAGGCCGCGCAGCACGTCTATGATGCCTGGCAGCGCCTGGAGTCATTGGGTGGCCGTACGCTGCTGGCGCCACGTCTGGTGAAAGCCGGAACGTCACTGCTGACCCCTGGTATTATCGAACTGACCGGGGCAGGAAACGTACCTGATGAAGAGGTTTTTGGTCCGCTGCTCGGCGTCTGGCGTTATGACAGCTTTGATGATGCGATTCGTATGGCGAACAACACCCGTTTTGGGCTGTCATGCGGCCTGGTGTCACCCGATCGCAGCCAGTTTGACCAATTGCTGCTGGAGGCGCGGGCTGGGATCGTCAACTGGAATAAGCCGTTAACTGGCGCGGCGAGCACAGCGCCGTTTGGCGGGGTTGGCGCGTCCGGGAACCATCGCGCGAGCGCGTGGTATGCCGCAGATTATTGCGCCTGGCCGATGGCAAGTCTGGAATCACCTGCCTTAACGCTGCCAACGGCGCTTAGCCCCGGACTGGATTTTTCTCGCGAGGACAAGCTATGAAAGCCCGTGAGGTAAATTTTGATGGTCTGGTGGGACTGACCCACCATTATGCGGGGCTGTCATTTGGTAATGAGGCCTCAACCAAACATCGTTTTCAGGTGTCGAACCCGCGTCTGGCGGCGAAACAGGGTCTGCTAAAGATGAAAGCGCTGGCGGATGCGGGATTTCCCCAGGCGGTGATCCCTCCCCACGAACGGCCTTATATTCCGGTATTGCGTCAGTTGGGGTTTCACGGCAGTGACGAACAGGTGCTGGAGAAGGTGGCGCGTCAGGCGCCTCACTGGCTTTCCTGCGCCAGCTCCGCATCGCCTATGTGGGTAGCGAATGCGGCAACGGTCTGCCCTTCGGCAGATTCGCTGGACGGGAAAGTACATCTGACAGTGGCGAATCTGAATAATAAGTTCCACCGTTCGCTGGAAGCGCCAACTACCGAAGCATTGTTACGGGCAATTTTCCGTGATGAGCATAGCTTTGCGGTCCACGGCGCGTTGCCTCAGGTTGCGCTTTTCGGTGATGAAGGGGCGGCAAACCATAACCGCCTCAGTGGAGATTACGGTGACCCTGGCGTACAGCTATTCGTTTACGGTCGTGAAGAAGGGAATGCCTCCCAGCCGAAGCGCTATCCGGCGAGGCAATCCCGTGAGGCCAGCGAAGCGGTCGCACGACTGAATCAGGTTAACCCGCATCAGCGCATTTTTGCCCAGCAAAACCCGGACGTCATCGATCTCGGCGTGTTTCATAACGATGTGATTGCGGTATCGAATCGTCAGGTGCTGTTTTGTCATCAACAGGCATTTGTCAGACAGCAGGCGTTGTTAGAGCAGTTACGCAGCCAGGTGGCTGGATTTACTCCGCTGGAAGTTCCGGCTGCGGAAGTGTCGGTGCAGGATGCGGTCACTACCTATCTGTTTAACAGTCAGTTACTCAGCCGGGATGACGGTTCGATGATGTTCGTCCTGCCGCAGGAATGTCGGGAGCATGCGGGCGTGTGGCGGTATTTGAACCGTCTGCTTGAGGAAGACAATCCGATCGATGACCTGCGGGTATTCGACCTGCGCGAAAGTATGTCCAACGGCGGCGGTCCGGCATGTTTGCGCCTGAGAGTGGTGCTTACCCCACAAGAGCTGCAGGTGGTGAACCCGGCGGTTATCATGAACGACACGCTGTTTAACACGTTGAATAACTGGGTTGACCGTTACTACCGCGATCGTCTTACCGCCGCGGATCTTGCCGACCCGCAGCTGTTGCGCGAGGGGCGTGAAGCGCTGGATACGCTGACGCAATTGCTCAATCTCGGCTCTGTGTATCCTTTCCAGCAGGAGAGGACCAGTCATGGATAATTTTCTGACCCAAACGCTTAACGGGAAAATCCCCGAGCAAATCCAGGGCACAGCACATGGTTTTACCTGGCAGTGGGTGGGGCGCGGGATTCTGGAACTGACGCCGAATGCACCCGTTGAACAGTCTCTGGTGCTGTCTGCGGGGATCCATGGCAATGAAACGGCCCCGGTAGAGATTCTCGAATCATTGCTTTCCAGGCTGTTTAGCGGCGAGCTGGCACTGACATGGCGGCTGCTGGTGATTCTGGGAAACCCGCAGGCGCTGGCAGCGGGAAAACGTTATTGCCATAGTGACCTTAACCGGATGTTTGGCGGTCGTTGGCAGATTTTTGCCGCGAGTGAAGAAACGCACCGCGCCCACGAGCTTGAGCTGTGTCTGGAAGATTTCTATTCGCGGGCAAAAGAGCCAGTACGCTGGCATCTGGATCTGCACACCGCGATCCGCGGGTCACAGCATCTGCGCTTTGGCGTGTTGCCACAACGCAACGTTGCCTGGGACGAAGATTTTCTGGGATGGCTGGGTGATGCAGGGCTGGAGGCGCTGGTTTTCCATCAGACACCTGGCGGCACGTTTACCCATTTTAGCGCCGAACATTTTGGCGCGCTGGCCTGTACGCTGGAGCTGGGTAAAGCGCTACCGTTTGGACAAAACGATCTGGCCCAGTTTTCGCAGACGTCAGATGCGCTGGCGAAGCTGCTGCGGGGCGAGCGAATGGCTTGCGGAGAAACATCCCCGCTGCGTTACCGCGTGGTGTCGCAAATAACGCGGCGTAGCGATGATTTCATTCTCCATATGGATAACCAGACGCTCAATTTTACCCCTTTTAAAGAGGGAACTTTGCTTGCGCAGGACGGGGATGAACGTTTTATCGTCACCCATGATGTTGAATACGTTCTCTTTCCGAACCCTAACGTGGCCTGCGGTTTACGAGCCGGATTGATGCTGGAAAAATTGTGACGAATATATTTGCCCTGCAGGTTTATCCTTAAGGGCATATTTTGCGTGCTGTTTTTATTTATTACAGATTATTCCTGGTGAATTGCTTTCTTAATAATCAGGGTTCAGGTATAGTTCTTCATAATCCCTTCAAAATCATCCTGTTGTAATTTTTCATTGCAAGTCTGCGCAATTAATTCTTTTTTTCTCCATAATTGATGAAAGTTTGTTTTTTACACTTTCACTGTTTTACCGTTGCTCTGATTAATTGACGCTTAAGCCGGTAAAGTTAATCTCGTCAACACGACATCACATTGCATAAGAGTCGCATGAGTGTCGTAAAAATAACTGAAAGAAAGGATAGAAATTATGCGTAAACTGACTGCTCTGTTTGTTGCCTCTACCCTGGCGCTGGGCGCTGCTAACCTGGCACACGCCGCTGACACGACAACAGCTGCGCCAGCGGATGCCAAACCGATGATGCACCACAACGGCAAATTCGCCCCGCATCATGACATGATGTTCAAAGACCTGAACCTGACCGACGCACAGAAACAGCAGATTCGCGAAATCATGAAAGGTCAGCGCGATCAGATGAAACGTCCACCGCTGGAAGAGCGCCGCGCAATGCACGACATCATTGCCAGCGATAGCTTCGATAAAGCAAAAGCAGAAGCGCAAATTGCGAAGATGGAAGAACAGCGCAAAGCCAATATGCTGGCGCATATGGAAACCCAGAACAAGATTTACAACATCCTGACGCCGGAACAGAAAAAGCAGTTTAATGCCAATTTTGAGAAGCGTCTGACAGAACGTGCAGCGCAGAAAGGTAAAATGCCGCAAGCTGCTGAGTAATCGTTCAGCGTCTACACTAAATCATTCACGCTGTGTGTGCTGATTGCCGCGCAGTGTGAAACCAAACTCAAGACCGCCGCTCTTGTCCACAACACGTTTAACGAGGTGGGCAGGATCGGCGGTTTTTTCTTTACCGCCTCTTGCACCGCGCTTGTGACGCGTTATTCTCCTGAAGCCCGCGAAAATTCCACCTGGAAGGCGCTAATTTTTTTGCAAAACACCGGGTTCATCGCTAAGGCAAATCAACTCTGCTGCCGATAACAATAATCTGCAGGGTGAACAAAACAATGATGATTTATGGCTGCCTGTTATGGCGGGCTGCCGTGCTGCGCCTTTCTGGAGGGATGATGGAATACTTTGATATCCGCAAAATGCCGGTCAATCTGTGGCGAAATGGTGCGGGAGAAACGCGTGAAATTTGCTGTTTTCCACCAGCAACACGAGATTTTCACTGGCGGGCGAGTATCGCCTCCATCGCAGCAAACGGTGAGTTTTCTCTTTTTCCCGGTGTAGAACGCGTGATTACCCTGCTGGAAGGCGGAGAAGTGACCCTGGAAGAGTCGAACACCTTCACGCATACCCTGAAACAGCATCAGCCTTTTACCTTTGCCGGTGACAAGGTGGTAAAAGCGAAGCTGACGGAAGGGCAGATGTCGATGGATTTTAATATCATGACCCGACGGGATGTCTGCCAGGCGAAAGTCAGGGTGGCCGATCGCACCTTTACGACCTTTGGTTCGCGCGGCGGTGTGGTGTTCGTTATCAGCGGCGCCTGGCAACTGGGCGATAAGCTGTTGACGGCCGATCAGGGTGCAAGCTGGCACGACGGTAAACACACATTACGACTGCTGGAGCGTGAGGGGAAACTGCTGTTTAGTGAGATTAACTGGATGCCGGGGCATTCTCCGGACGCAGTTCAATAATGTCATATTGACCAGACAGAACAGGCCGGCAGAGAATTTTATAGCCATCATGGTCAAAGCCGGCCGGCATACGCGCCAGTGTTGCCGCTTCATCCAGCGTAGAAACGGCCCCCAGCCACAGCCAGTTATTGATGATATGGTACTGAGTCATTTCAGCGCGCGTTTCCTGCAGCGCAATGGCATTGCTCCATGGCCAGCAGATCACGCGCACTCTTTCCAGTGCTTCTACCAGACGCAAATGATGCGCTTCAGGGCTTTCCTTCCCACAGCAGGCTCCGGCACAGCGTTTAAGCGCGGAGCGAAAACAGGCGCGCCCGCGACTCAGGGGTTCCAGACCCAACAGGCCGTAGCACAGCTTTTGTTCATCGGCGAGACTTTGCAGCGTCTGTAGCGCCGCGCGGCGATTAGCAAACAGACCAAACAGATTGGGGGCGTGGGAGAAATCAATATCTCGTGCGTAGACAACCTGAACAGTCCGCTCGGTAAGCTGCAAGGCACAAAGTTGACGATTGCGTCGCAGTCGTTTGTTAAACAACGGCTGCTGTTCTTTGATAAGCCGTGCTTCCAGCAGCAGGGCGCCAATTTCTCCGGCCGTACAAATCCAGCTAATGCGTTTGGCCTGACGTAGCATGGCCGCTTCGTCTGCGGTACGTAGATGCGCCAGCACGCGGCTGCGAATATTGACGCTTTTACCAATATAAAGCGGCATGGTGTCGCTATCACTGTGAAACAGATAGACGCCGGGCGCGGTGGGAAGCTCACTCAAAAATGGGCGCAGGTGTTCGGGATATTCATAGATTGCCGCTGCCTCAAATGACAGGCGAGGGGCTGATTGACGCTGTACCACTGTTGACTCCGGATGCTGGTTATTCATCCAGTGTAGCAGCTTGAAGGCGATTAAAAAAGCGGCATGAGGTCAGCAGGCTAATGCCGGATTTCGTCAATACTGGCGCTATCCGGCATTATGAAGAGAAAAGGGTTACGCTTTTTTCCAGAAATCATCAAACACGGTGATCGGTGGACGGCGTTTGTGCTCAGTTTTTACGTACCAGCCTTCAATCTTTTTCGCGACGTCGGCAGCCAGCGCTTTTCCTTCCAGATAATCGTCGATGTTGTCGTAGGTGACGCCCAAAGCGGCTTCATCTGGCAGAGAAGGACGATCGTCTTCAAGATCGGCGGTTGGCGCTTTCTTATATAAATGCTCCGGGCAGCCCAGCGCCGCAAGCAACTGTTTACCCTGGCGTTTGTTCAGACGGAATAGAGGGTTAATGTCGGTGCCGCCATCGCCGTATTTAGTGAAAAATCCGGTGATGGCTTCCGCTGCATGATCGGTACCCACGACAACGCCGCTGGTCATGCCGGCGATGCTGTATTGTGCCTTCATGCGCTCACGGGCTTTTTCATTGCCACGCACAAAATCGCTCAGCTCAATACCCGCCTCACGCAGGGCCTGCTCGCTGGCCAGCACCGCGCCCTTGATATTAACAGTGAGCACGCGGTCCGGTTGAATGAAGGCGATGGCATCCTGACAGTCCTGTTCATCGGCCTGAACGCCATACGGTAGGCGCACGGCAATAAACTGCAACGCGTCATTCCCCGTTTCGTTGCGAAGCTCGGATATCGCCATCTGACACAGTTTTCCAGCGAGCGTCGAGTCTTGTCCGCCGCTAATTCCCAACACCAGCGATTTCAGAAAGGGGTAGGTCTGCAGATAGGATTTCAGGAAATCCACGCTGCGGCGAATTTCTTCTTCTGCATTGATGTGCGGTTTTGCGCCAAGCGCCTGAATTATCTCTTGCTGCAGAGTCATTTAACCCCCTCCTAAAATAAAAATGATCAAAAAAATTATGTGTTAAAGCTAACGCGTTGAGGCCCAAACGACAAGGGATCCGAGCCTGATATCGCAGTATTTTGTTTTAATATACCCGTCATACTTCAAGTTGCATGTGCGTTGGCTGCGCTCGTTCTCCCCGGTCACTTACTTTAGTAAGCTCCTGGGGATTCACTCCCTTGCCGCCTTCCTGCAACTCGAATTATTTAAGGTATAGAATTTTCCGAAACTACCTAAGTATCATCTGATTGCTTGAAAAATGCGTTGTTGTGCTCCAGGCTTATATAACACGCTGAAATAAAAGAGGACGGAATATGAACAAGAATCTAACAGGAATTCTGAGCGCAGCGGCTGTTTTGACTATGCTGGCAGGGTGTACGGCCTACGACCGTACCAAAGACCAATTTGTTCAGCCCGTGGTGAAAGATGTGAAGAAAGGGATGAGCCGGGCGCAGGTGGCGCAGATCGCCGGTAAACCTTCTTCTGAAGTCAGTATGATTCATGCACGTGGGACATGCCAGACCTACATCCTGGGTCAACGAGATGGTAAAGCTGAAACCTATTTTGTTGCTCTGGACGACACCGGACACGTGATTAACTCTGGTTATCAGACCTGTGCAGAGTACGACACCGACCCGCAGGCGGCGAAGAAGTAACAACTGTTTATTGCCTGAGCACACAGAAGAACCGGCCATCGCGCCGGTTTTTTTGTGCCACACGATCTTATTTATTGCCGCGAATTATTTGCCCGAAATGTGAGGGGGGTCATAACGACAGGTCAAGGAGAGACAATTTAGTTGGTCAAGGAAATACCATCCATCGGTGCAATCCCGTATACTCATTTCAGCCACCTAAAAAAGTAATTTAGCTGACGCAAGTTACCCAGAGCATGGATGCAGGTTATGGCTTGCGGAGTGTCTGGTTGACAGATAATCGCATATGAGGATCGTTTTAATGGAAAAGAAACACATTTATCTGTTTTGTTCTGCGGGCATGTCGACTTCATTGTTGGTTTCGAAGATGCGTGCTCAGGCCGAAAAATACGAAGTACCGGTTATTATTGAAGCGTTTCCTGAGACGCTGGCCGGAGAAAAAGGTCCTGCGGCCGATGTCGTATTATTAGGTCCACAAATTGCTTATATGTTGCCCGAAATTCAGCGCTTGTTACCCAACAAGCCTGTGGAAGTGATTGACTCGCTGCTGTATGGCAAAGTCGATGGTTTAGGCGTGCTTAAGGCTGCAGTTGCAGCAATTAAAAAAGCCGCAGCAAATTAATTATTTTATTTTAATTTTTCCCGTCAAAGAGTTATTTCATTAACATTCACCGTAATTATCAATTGCGGTATTTAAGGGTATTTTTCTATGAGTAACGCTATTGCTTCACTTGAAAAGGTACTCCTTCCTTTTGCTGTAAAAATTGGAAAGCAGCCACACGTTAATGCAATCAAAAACGGCTTTATTCGTTTAATGCCGTTAACCCTCGCAGGGGCCATGTTTGTATTAATCAATAACGTTTTCCTGAGCTTTGGGGAGGGGTCGTTTTTTTATTCAATGGGTATTCGACTTGATGCCTCAACTATTGAAACGCTGAATAGTTTGAAAGGCATTGGTGGAAACGTCTATAACGGTACGCTGGGTATCATGTCCTTGATGGCGCCGTTCTTTATTGGCATGGCGCTGGCAGAAGAGCGCAAAGTCGATTCACTGGCAGCCGGGCTGTTATCCGTCGCCGCGTTTATGACCGTAACGCCATATAGCGTGGGTGAAGCCTATGCCGTTGGCGCAAACTGGCTCGGCGGTGCCAATATTATTTCCGGTATTATTATCGGCCTCGCGGTCGCGGAAATGTTTACCTTTGTGGTCCGTCGCAATTGGGTTATTAAATTACCTGATAGCGTACCGACATCCGTATCGCGTTCTTTCTCTGCACTGATTCCTGGCTTCCTCATCCTCTCCATTATGGGGATCATCGCCTGGGCGTTGAACACCTGGGGTACGAACTTCCACCAGATCATCATGGATTCCATTTCAACTCCGCTGGCGTCATTGGGCAGCGTGGTGGGCTGGGCCTACGTGATTTTTGTTCCACTGCTGTGGTTCTTCGGTATTCACGGTTCTCTGGCGCTGACCGCGCTGGACAGCGGAATCATGACGCCATGGGCGCTGGAAAACATCTCCATCTACCAACAGTTTGGTTCCGTAGACGCCGCGCTGGAAGCCGGTAAGACGTTCCACGTCTGGGCGAAACCGATGCTCGACTCCTACATCTTCCTTGGAGGGAGCGGGGCAACGCTGGGTCTGATTATCGCTATCTTCCTGGCATCGCGTCGTCCTGACTATCGTCAGGTTGCTAAACTGGCGCTGCCATCAGGTCTGTTCCAGATTAACGAACCTATCCTGTTTGGTCTGCCGATCATCATGAACCCGGTGATGTTTATCCCATTCATTCTGGTTCAGCCGATTCTGGCGGCGATTACGCTGGCAGCTTATTACTCAGGCATTATTCCACCGATTACCAACATTGCACCGTGGACTATGCCAACCGGTTTGGGCGCGTTCTTTAACACCAACGGTAGCGTCGCTGCTCTGCTGGTCGCGCTGTTCAACCTCGGTATTGCAACGCTGGTTTACCTGCCATTCGTGGTGGTAGCCAATAAAGCGCAGAACGTTATTGATCAAGAAGAAAGCGAAGAAGATATCGCTAACGCATTGAAATTCTAAATTTAATCCGGCATGGCTTCACGGTCATGCCGGACTGAACCAGAGGAAAAAAGTATGTTGGATATCGAAAACATCGTCGACACCCAGTCAGAAGCAGAAGAACTTGAAGAAGTGGTGATGGGCCTCATCATTAATTCTGGTCAGGCGCGTAGCCTGGCGTACGGCGCGCTCAAAATGGCCAAGCAAGGTGATTTCGAGTCGGCTAAGGCCATGATGGACCAGTCTCGCCTGGCGCTGAACGAAGCGCACCTCGTGCAAACGAAACTGATTGAAGGCGATCAGGGCGAAGGTAAAATGAAAGTTAGCCTGGTGCTGGTCCACGCGCAGGACCACCTGATGACATCAATGCTGGCGCGTGAGCTGGTGACTGAACTGATTGAGCTTCACGAAAAGCTGAAATAGCGAGGAGTGCATAATGCAGCTACAGATTAACGCACCGGAAATCAAGACCGTCTATGAGCAGCAGCTATTTAATGGCAAAAATTTCCATGTGTTCATCTATAACAAAACTGAGAGCATCAGCGGGCTGCATCAGCATGACTACTATGAATTCACCCTGGTGTTAACCGGGCGCTATTATCAGGAAATCAACGGCAAACGCGTACTGCTCGAACGTGGAGACTTTGTCTTTATCCCGTTGGGATCGCACCACCAAAGTTTTTATGATTTTGGTGCAACAAGGATCCTTAACGTCGGCATCAGTAAACGTTTTTTTGAACAGCACTATCATCCGCTGCTGCCATTTTGTTTTGTTGCATCGCAGGTCTATCACGCGAATAACGCGTTTCTTACCTATATTGAAACGGTTATTGCATCACTGAACTTTCGTGAGAGCGGGCTCGATGAATTTGTAGAAGTGGTCACCTTCTATATTATTAATCGGTTACGCCATCATCGCGAAGAGCAGGTGTTAGATGATATTCCGCAGTGGCTCAAAATAACCGTCGAGACCATGCACGACAAACGGCAGTTTAGCGAGAATGCGCTGGAAAATATGGTACACCTGTCCGCGAAATCCCAGGAGTATCTGACCCGCGCTACCCAGCGTTATTACAGCAAAACGCCGATGCAGATCATCAATGAAATCCGCATTAACTTTGCTAAAAAACAGCTGGAAATGACTAACTACTCTGTAACGGATATTGCTTATGAGTCTGGCTACAGTAGTCCAAGCCTGTTTATTAAAACGTTTAAAAAGCTGACGTCATTTACACCTAATAGCTATCGTAAGAAATTAACTGAATTTAATCAGTAGATATTATTTGCCAATAACCCATTTTTTATAGCTTGCCCAAAATAGCGTCGGGACAGCCACGCTATACCTGACAAACGGGTTGAGCATAATACACGTCAGTGTTTTGACACTGAAGGGAGAAATTATGAGCCAGAAATTAAAAGTCGTCACTATCGGTGGCGGGAGCAGCTACACCCCTGAATTACTTGAAGGCTTTATTAAGCGCTATCATGAATTACCGGTTTCTGAGTTGTGGCTGGTTGATGTCGACGGTGGAAAAGAGAAACTGGACATTATTTTTGACCTTTGCCAGCGAATGATCGACAAAGCGGGTGTGCCGATGAAGTTGTTTAAAACACTGGACCGCCGTGAAGCGCTGAAAGATGCTGATTTCGTTACTACCCAGCTGCGCGTAGGGCAACTAAAAGCCCGTGAAAAGGATGAGCGCATTCCACTGAGTCACGGTTATCTGGGGCAGGAAACTAACGGCGCTGGTGGGCTGTTCAAAGGTTTGCGTACCATTCCGGTTATCTTTGATATTGTGAAAGATGTGGAAGAACTGTGCCCGAATGCGTGGGTGATTAACTTTACTAACCCGGCCGGGATGGTGACTGAAGCGGTCTATCGTCATACGAATTTCAAGAAATTCATCGGCGTGTGTAATATTCCTGTCGGCATGAAAATGTTCATTAGCGATGTGCTGGCGCTTAACGAGAGCGACGACTTATCCATCGATCTGTTTGGTCTCAACCATATGGTCTTTATTAAAGACGTACTGGTGAACGGTACATCACGCTTTGATGAACTGTTGGACGGCGTAGCTTCGGGCCAGTTGAAAGCCTCTACCGTGAAGAACATCTTTGACCTGCCGTTTAGTGAAGGACTGATTCGTTCGCTGAAACTGCTGCCGTGCTCTTATTTGCTCTACTACTTCAAGCCAAAAGAGATGCTGGCGATTGAAATGGGTGAATACTATAAGGGCGGCGCGCGCGCTCAGGTGGTACAGAAAGTGGAGAAACAACTGTTTGATCTCTACAAAAACCCGGATCTGAACGTGAAGCCGAAAGAACTGGAGCAGCGCGGTGGAGCCTATTACTCCGATGCGGCCTGCGAAGTGATCAACGCCATCTACAACGACAAACAGACCGAGCACTATGTCAACGTTCCGCACCATGGGCATGTTGATAATATCCCTGCGGACTGGGCGGTAGAGATGACCTGCACGCTGGGACGTAACGGGGCTACGCCGCATCCACGGATTACCCATTTTGATGAGAAAGTGCTCGGCCTTATCTATACCATTAAAGGCTTCGAGGTCGCGGCGAGCAATGCGGCATTGAGCGGCGAGCTGAATGATGTGCTGCTGGCATTGAACCTGAGTCCGCTGGTGCACTCCGACAGCGATGCCGAGATCCTGGCGCGTGAGCTGATTCTGGCGCATGAAAAATGGCTGCCAAACTTTGCCGGGTGTATTGAAAAACTCAAAAGCGAACAACACTAACTGAGGTCGGCTATGGAACGCGTACTGATTGTAAATGCGGATGATTTTGGCCTGAGTAAAGGACAAAACTACGGCATTGTTGAAGCCTGCCGCAATGGCGTTGTCACCTCGACGACGGCACTGGTTAACGGCGCGGCAATTGACCATGCGGTACAGCTGAGTCGCGACATATCGGAACTTGCCGTCGGCATGCATTTTGTTCTGACGCTGGGCAGGCCGTTGACGGCAATGCCTGGTCTTACTCGTGACGGATTACTGGGGAAATGGATCTGGCAGATGGCTGAAGAAGACATCTTACCGCTGGATGAAATTTCTCAGGAGCTGGCCGCGCAGTATCAGCGTTTTATTGACCTGTTCGGGCGGGAGCCGACGCATCTGGATAGCCATCACCACGTGCATATGTTCCCGCAGATTTTCCCTATAGTGGCCGGGTTTGCTGCCCAAAAAGGGATTGCGTTACGGATCGATCGTCAGGCGGTATTCCAGGCGTCTGACTTTCCACAGACGTTACGGACTTCCCAGGGATTCAGCAGTGAGTTTTACGGCGAGGCGATTTCTGAAGCTCTGTTTTTGCAAACGCTTGACGCGTCAGCAGACCGGGGAGAGTCCTCGCTGGAAGTGATGTGTCACCCAGCCTTTATCGATGACATTATTCGTCAAAGTGCCTACTGTTACCCCCGCTTAACTGAGCTCGACGTGCTGACGTCTTCGTCACTGAAATATGCTATTGCGGAGCGCGGTTATCGTCTTGGCAGTTTTCTGAACGTGTAATTCCTGAGTTTGCGGCGCTTAATGCGCCGCATTTTTTTAGGCAGGAATCGTGTCTATTTTTCCGGCGCGTGACCAGACGCGGTGCGCGGTCATCAGCGTCAGCAGGGTATCCATAAACTGTGCGTTTGCACTGTCCGCTTCAACCACGCCTTCCTCTCCTTCATTTTTGATATTCAACGTTGCTTTAAACTGACGAGCATCGCCAGCCAGGGCGATAGGTTTTAAGTGTTTATACGCTTCGAGTAAGTAATATCGGGCATCACCGTTCGTAACGATATCCGCGAGATTGCCACACGGAACGATAACCGCATCTACCGTCAGGGATGGCGAACCCGCAAAAGTACCGGCGATCGTCAGGGCAGAACCATCATCGGCAACCACATTACCCATTCGGGAATAGAGCAATTTGGCATGTACGCCTTTAGCCTGTAGCGCTTGCATGATGGCGAGCAGGTCGCTCGATTTCACCTGGTCATTAAGTAGGATGGCGACCACACGGCCCTTAATCTCTCCCTGCGAACCCGCATATAAACTGAGTGATGGTGCATTTTTCAAACCGTTGACGTTGGGCGGCGGCGCAATGTTGGTCTGTTCCTTGGTTAGCTCAAAACCGAGATTATCGGCAACCGCTTTGGCGAGGGTCGTGTCAATATGAGCTAACTGTTCGACCACTCTTTCACGAATATAGGGGCGCGTAACTTTACTAAGTTCAAAACTGAATCCACCGATAATATGCTGCTGTTCAATTGGCGTCTGACTTAGCCAGAACAGGCGAGGCTGCGCATAGTATTCGCCAAAAGAGGGGCTGCGTTCGCGGATTTTGTTTCCTTCAATACGTTCCTGATACGACTCGAATCCACCGCGTTTTGGTCCCGGCGGCGTTTCGCGCGGCCAGTTATCATTGATAGAGTTCGGTTCATAGTTGGCAGGATTGGTATCGATGTCCATACGATGCATGCCGTCACGCTGGAAATTATGGTACGGACAGGTTGGGCGATTGATCGGGATTTCATGGAAGTTTGGCCCGCCAAGTCGACTGATTTGGGTATCGGTATAGGAGAACAAGCGGCCCTGCAGCAGGGGATCGTTGGTAAAGTCGATGCCGGGGACGATGTGTCCGGGATGAAACGCGACTTGCTCATTTTCAGCAAAGAAATTATCCGGATTGCGGTTCAGCACCATTTTACCGACGCGTTGCACCGGAACCAGCTCTTCCGGGATAAGCTTGGTCGGATCGAGCAGGTCAAAATCGAACTTAAATTCGTCTTCTTCGGGAATCAACTGTAGCCCCAGTTCATATTCCGGATAATCGCCCGCTTCGATAGCTTCCCACAGATCGCGACGATGAAAATCGGGATCCCGACCGGTAAGTTTTTGCGCTTCATCCCATACCAGCGACGCTTTGCCTGCCAGCGGTTTCCAGTGGAATCGGACAAAGGTGGCTTTCCCTTGCGCATTGATTAACCGGAATGTGTGGATGCCAAAGCCTTCCATCGTGCGATAGCTGCGTGGGATACCCCGGTCGGACATTGCCCACATGACGTTGTGCAACGTTTCCGGCTGTAATGAGACATAATCCCAAAAGGTATCATGCGCGCTTTGGCCCTGTGGGATTGCCCAATGCGGCTCCGGTTTAACCGCATGGACGAAATCCGGGAATTTATGGGCATCCTGAATAAAGAAAACAGGCGTGTTGTTTCCCACCAGATCGAAAATGCCCTCTTCAGTGTAAAACTTGGTCGCAAACCCCCGAATATCTCTGACTGTATCCGCGGAGCCTGCGCCGCCCTGAACCGTAGAAAAACGCACAAAAACCGGTGTGATTTTATTTTCATCACTCAGAAAGTCCGCTTTCGTCGTTGCGCTGAGGCTGGCATAGGGCTGAAAGTAACCGTGAGCGGCAGAACCTCGGGCATGTACGATCCGCTCAGGGATGCGTTCGTGATCAAAGTGGGTGATTTTTTCCCGCAGGATGAAGTCTTCCAGCAGGGTGGGCCCACGGTTTCCGGCGCGCAGAGAGTTTTGATCATCCGCAATGCGCACGCCCTGATTGGTGGTCAGGGCAAAATCCTCGCTTCCTTTGCGAAAACTCTCCAGCGCGTTGAGTTTGTCACTTGTGACGTCAGGCGCTTTTAAGCTGCCAGACGTAGTGGGCTGCATGCCTGGTGGCGTGGGTTCAGGCGCTGGCCGATGTGAACCGTCTGCTGGAGCCAGTGAGTCAAGTCCTGGCTGGGATTCGCTGGCATCATGAACCGGCGCTGAGTGATGGAGTGGGTGCTTATCATTCTGTGACATTAAACTCTTCTCCTGCTTTCATCGCTTAAAGGGTCGTTGTTGCCGTCAAAAGCTTTAACTATAGACCACTCACTCAGTGGCGCAGGAACAGACCGATGGTGTAAAGCGCGATGAACCAGGCAAACAGCGCACGCAAGGCAGGACGTCAGGAGGCAAAATCGGCTAAGATAGCAGTTTTCTGATTTTTAGAATTTGTCTTTAGTGAAGCAACTGATTATGAAACCTCTTCGCCAACAAAATCGTCCGGTTATCAGCTATGTTCCTCGCGTGGAGCCTGCCCCACCAGAGCATGCGGTTAAAATGGATGCGTTTCGTGACGTATGGATACTGCGCGGAAAATATGTCGCTTTTGTCTTAATGGGGGAGGCGTTTCAACGTTCGCCTGCATTTACGGTCCCGGAATCAGCGCAACGCTGGGCTAATCAGGTTCGTCAGGAAAATGAACTGAGCGATTAATGGATATAAAAAAAAACCGCCGGAGCATGACACTCCGGCGGTTTTTTGTTTTTCAACTAACCGGCTTAGCGATGCGCCAGTTCGGCGTTATCGTCGCTGTCCAGAATCGTTTTATCGGTCTGCTTCAGCCATTGGCTGGTCAGCGTACCGGCAGTCATAGAACCGCTTACGTTCAGCGCGGTACGACCCATATCGATCAGCGGTTCAACGGAGATCAGCAGCGCAACCAGCGTGACCGGCAGACCCATAGCAGGCAGGACGATCAGCGCGGCAAACGTTGCTCCGCCACCGACACCCGCAACGCCTGCGGAACTCACGGTCACGATACCGACCAGCGTGGCAATCCACATTGGGTCCAGCGGGTTGATTCCGACGGTCGGCGCGACCATTACTGCCAGCATTGCCGGGTACAGGCCCGCACAACCGTTCTGGCCAATCGTGGCGCCAAAAGAGGCGGCGAAAGAGGCGATAGATTCAGGCACGCCCAGACGACGGGTTTGCGCTTCAACGTTCAACGGAATTGAGGCTGCGCTGGAACGGCTGGTGAAGGCGAAAGTCAGCACCGGCCACACCTTACGGAAGTATTTCAGCGGGCTAACGCCGTTAATACCCAGCAGGATCCCGTGAACCACGAACATGATGCCCAGACCGAGATAAGAGGCCACGACAAAGCTACCCAGCTTGATGATGTCCTGCAGGTTGGAGCCTGCAACCACTTTGGTCATCAGCGCCAGAACGCCGTACGGAGTCAATTGCATCACCAGACGAACCAGCTTCATCACCCAGCTTTGCAGGGTATCGATAGCGACCAGAACGCGCTCGCCTTTTGGTGCATCATCTTTCAGCAGCTTCAGCGCGGCAACACCCAGGAATGCAGCGAAGATAACCACGCTGATAATCGACGTCGGGTTCGCTCCGGTCAGATCGGCAAACGGGTTTTTCGGGATAAAGGATAACACCAGTTGCGGAACGCTGAGGTCGGCAACTTTACCAACATAATTGGTTTCAATCGCATTCAGGCGAGCGGTTTCGGCGCCACCTTGAACCAGACCTTCGGCGGTTAGGCCGAACAGGTTGGTCACCAGAACCCCTACCAGCGCGGCAATCAGCGTGGTAAACAGCAGGGTGCCGATGGTCAGGAAGCTGATTTTACCTAACTGAGAGGCGTTGTGCAGACGTGCGACGGCGCTGAGAATAGACGCAAACACCAGCGGCATGACAATCATCTGCAGCAGTTGGACATAACCGTTGCCGACAATGTTGAACCACTGTACGGAATCTTTAAGAACCTGGCTGTCGGAGCCATAAATGGTGTGCAGGGCGAGGCCAAACACGACACCCATGACCAGACCGACCAGTACTTTTTTTGCCAGACTCCACTGTTTGTGACGGGCTTGCGCCAGCAGCAACAGCAGCACTACGAACACGATAATGTTCGCGATTAATGGAAAGTTCATCCCCGTTCTCCTGATCTTATTATGCGGATCACCGTTTAAAGGTGATTCTGTTGGCGCAAGATTAGCAGAACTGTGACTTGCCTCTTATATTCAAATGGAATTGTTTATGCCAAAAATGACTTTTTGGCTGATTAATTAGTCAACCTGGTGCGTTATAAAACGATTAAACTGCATTTGCAGCGTATTTATCATCTGTGATGACCAGCGCACCGCACTGTTCTCTTGTACGGTCTGCGGCATCCAGATTGCCCACGCGAACAGCGCCATGCACAGAAACCGCTCCAGTTGATTACCTTTCTGCGGCACGAGGATCGGCAGACGAAAACGCCAGCGGCATGGCCAAAGCAGAGGAACGCCCGCCGGGGTTAGCATATCGGCCAGTATATGGCTGAGATAACCAAGAACCATACCTTGTAAGGCATCTGCCGGTATTATCCACGTGTCCGGGACTTTCAGGTAAAACGTGGCTAGCAGGGCAAAGACTGCCAGCAGGCTATGCGTAAACCCGCGATGACCAAATGCCCGGGCAATGGGTTTTGATATCCACTTCAGACGCTGCCCCAGCAGGGATTTGGGATGATCGATATCCGGCAGCAGGCACGTTAAAATGGCTGAAGGAACAATATGCCACCAGTCACCCTGCGCAAGAACGGGCGTTAGCTCGGCATTCTTGGCAAATACCGCACAGGCAATAGAAAAAAGAAGGTGACCTTCCGCCGTCATGATAAAACCCAATAAACTGTCGATTCATACAGTATAGGGGTTTTATACAGTAGGCGGAAGAGGTGACGTTGTAACCCTTTGTCACAAGTGCGCCTTTACCGCGCCAGCCAACCGCCATCCACGGCCAGCGTATAGCCATGTATATAGTCAGAGGCAGGACTGGCGAGGAAAACGACCGGGCCTTTCAGGTCATCTGGCGTGCCCCAGCGTCCGGCGGGAATACGATCGACAATCTCCTGATTACGCTCACTGTCTTCGCGCAACTGCTGTGTGTTATTGGTCGCCATATAGCCGGGAGCGATGGCATTAACATTAATCCCCAGGGGCGCCCATTCATTAGCCAGCAGGCGGGTGATACCCAGCACGCCGCTTTTTGATGCGGTATAGGATGGTACGCGGATACCGCCCTGAAAAGAGAGCATTGAGGCAATGTTAATGATTTTTCCGCCGTTGCCCTGAGCCAGAAACTGGCGCGCCACGGCCTGTGACAGAAAGAAAACGGATTTAAGGTTGAGGTTCATCACGTCATCCCAATCCTTTTCGCTGAAGTCCAGCGCATCCTGACGGCGGATGGTTCCCGCATTGTTAACCAGAATATCGACCCGGCCAAACGCCGCCACCGCTTGTGTCACAATATTGGTGAGCGCATCCTGTTGGCTGAGGTCGGCCTGAATGGCCATAAAGCGCCGACCAAGGCCGTTAATTATCTCTGCGGTTTCATGCGGTATTTTACGATTCACGCCGACGATATCGCAGCCCGCTTCCGCCAGCGCCGCTGCCATACCTTGCCCAAGGCCGGTATCACATCCTGTGACGATAGCGATTTTACCCTCGAGACGAAAAGCTTCCTGAATCATGTTTACCTCAACTATATATGCCATTAACGCTTGCTCTGTAGGGCAAGGATAGGAGAGGTTAAACAGAAATACAATTGGAAATGAAACGATGTTTTAAAAAACAAAAGCAGGGAAAGCGGGCAATCCGAACATTGCCCGTCACAGGATTAGCCGCGCAGATGAAGGGCGGTGAGCTCGGTGAGCGAGGACAGTTTTACGTCGGCCAGTACAAAGCGAGGATCGTCCTGATTTTCATGTGCAGGTACTACGATAGAGCGCATGCGAGCCGCTTTCGAGGCGATCATGCCATTGACGGAATCTTCCAGGGCAACGCAGCTCAATGGATCAATGCCCAGTAGCGCCGCGCAATCGAGATAAACCTGTGGGTGCGGTTTGCTGTAGGGCAGTTTTTCCGCAGAAGCCAGTGCGTCGAAGCTGCTGCGCAGCTCAAACATGGTCAGCACTTTTTCCAGCATATGCAGCGGCGAGGCGGATGCCAGTCCTACTTTGATTCCCTGAGATTTGCACAACGCCACGGCTTCACGCACACCCGGCAGCAACGGCTTTGTTTCTTCTACTAACGCAATTGCCCGGGTAATGATGCGCTCGGTAACTTCCTGACGTGAGGGACCATTCCATGGTTGCTGCGCAAACCACAAATCAACCACCATGTCGATGCGTAAGCCAAGGGTATCGGGAAGTTCATGGCGGCGGGAGATATCAACGCCTAAACTTGCTATCACATCCAGTTCAGCCTGATCCCAAAGCGGTTCAGAATCGACCAGTAATCCATCCATATCGAAAATTGCAGCAAGAATCTGACGCGGGGTTGACATCACAACCTCTCCTGTACGGTGATAAAAGGGATTAAGAGCCAGCCAGAACGGGCTCTAAGCGTTCATTATGGCTTATTCGGCAGTATACCGCCTTTAAAGATCAGGCGAAAACGGTAATCAACGGGTAAACTTAGGCCAAAATGACACGTCTTAATCAAGGGGAACTCATGACGTATCAACAAGCTGGACGCATTGCCATCTTGAAAAGGCTGGTGGGATGGGTGGTTTTCATTCCCGCGCTGATTTCAACGCTGGTTTCAGTACTGAAGTTTATGTATGCGCACAGCGAAAAGCAGGAAGGAATTAACGCAGTCATGCTCGATTTTGCCCATGTGATGATCGACATGATGCGGGTGAACACACCTTTTCTTAACGTGTTTTGGTATAACTCGCCGACGCCCGATTTTCAAAGTGGACTGAATCTCGTCTTTTGGCTGATTTTCATTCTGATTTTTATCGGTCTGGCGTTGCAGGACTCCGGTGCCAGAATGAGTCGTCAGGCGCGTTTTTTACGCGAGGGCGTTGAGGACCAGTTGATTCTGGAACAGGCAAAAGGCAGTGAAGGTTTATCGCGCGCGCAACTTGAGTCGCGTATCGTGGTTCCGCACCATACGATTTTTTTGCAAATATTCCCACTCTATATTTTGCCGGTGATTGTTATCGTGATCGGCTACTTCTTCTTTTCATTGCTGGGCTTTTTGTAAGTGCAGGTCTATCAGGCCTGCCGCGTTGTGAAACGCCAGGCCTGATAAGCAGGCTAAGCCGCCAGTAACCTGTCCAGCGCTTTCTGCGCGACCACCAGATGCTGCCCCCCGAACAAAATTGCCCGATTCAGCAGCGTATAGAGCTGGTAGACAGGCTGCCTGTCGAGAAAATCTAATGGTAGCGGCGAAACAGACTGATAGCCGTCATAGATTTGCGGCGGCTGGTCGGTATGCAACGGCAGCATGGCCAGGTCACACTCTCTGTCCCCCCAGTAGCAGGCAGGGTCAAAGATGTACGGACCGTTTGGACCGAGAGCGCAGTTCCCGGACCACAAATCACCGTGCAGAAGAGACGGCTGCGGTTGATGGGAAGAGAGACGCTGCTGAACATGCTCGACAATGGCGTCTATATTGCCAAACGCAATGCCTTTTTCAGCGGCGAGTTCCAACTGCCAGCCAATACGTTGCTCGGCAAAAAAGGTTGACCAGCGACGTTGCCAGGTGTTGGGCTGGGGCGTGGTAGAGAGCGCATTATCGAAGTCGAGCCCAAACTGCGGCTGATCGCTCCATTCATGCAAATGCGCCAGCTGTTGGCCGAGGATAAAAGCGTTGTGCGCATCAAGCGGACGGGGAGGGAGGAAATCCATCACCAGAAAGCTGTAATCTCTGTCTGCGCCTACCGCCCAGACTTTCGGTACAGATACAGTTTGACTGCGAGAAAGTAGCTCCAACTGATCGGCTTCCGCCGTAAAGCCGGTTAACAGCTCTCTTTCATCGCATTTGACGAAAAAATCGCGCCCCGCATAGCGTAAATGCCATGCGGCGTGGATCTCTCCGCCGGGCAGTTCGTTACGCAGTTCGATTTCGCCTTCACCTAGTTGCTCGCTTAAAAGACGACTGATAGCCTGCCACATGATGTCTCTCCCCATGTTGTCTGCCAGATCATAAGGTTAGCGCAAGAATGCGGTTAAAAAACACGAACTGACGCACACCACTGACGCGTCATCGCTGGAAAGGCACTTAATGTTTGTCGTTCTTCTTCACCTCGCATCGATGTGAAGACGTCCGGTTGCACATGATTCACTTCTTTGTAATCACGTGATTTTTTATCATAGACGTATAACACCCATGCCGACAGTTTTACGGGCAAATCCCCCTGAATCAACACAAGGGGGAAGGTGTCATTACTGAGTAAGATACGAATATATTTTTTGCGTATCGTCTAAGGCGCACAGACGCGTACCCTGATTCAGGGTAGCGGCGCTACCTGCTGCTACACCGTAGCGGACAATATCTTCAAAAGGTACGTTCTCAGCGAGTTTAAGCGTCATGGCCCCGACCATACTGTCGCCCGCGCCTACGGTACTTTGACTTTTCACCGGTGGCGGAACCACCTGGACACAGGTGTCGCGATCAACGCCCAGTGCCCCTTGCGGCCCAAGCGAGACCACTACGCGATGGGCTTTTCCGCTTTGCACGATTTCCTGTGCGGCTTTACGCACGTCATCGGGCTGGGTGAGTTCGCGGTTGACCAGCGCGCTCAGTTCTTTGAGGTTAGGTTTGACCAGTTCGATATTGCCGATAGCCAATGCCGCTGCCAGCGCTTCGCCAGAACTATCGACAATACAGCGAATCCCTTGTTTTTGTGCCGTGGTAACGAGACGGGTCAGCTTCTCAAGCTGTACGCCAGGCGGCAAACTGCCACTAATAACCAGCAGCGCGCCAGACTCTATTTCCAGCACCTGATCCTGAAGTTGGTAGAACTCGTCATCGGTCAGCGCAGCACCTGGCATGACGAAGCGATACTGTTCGCCGCTGGACTCAACGTGCACATGGAGATTTTGTCGGGTCCAGTCTTTGGCTTCGACGGTGGATACGGGAACATTTTCGTCGGCGAGCAGAGCGACAAGATGCTCTCCGGTAGCGCCTCCCGCAGGGAAGATAGCCGTCGCGGTTCCGCCAAGATGGGCAATTGCGCGAGCGACGTTGATGCCGCCGCCGCCGGGTTCAAAAACCGGCGAGGTACAGCGAAGTTTACCTTCCGGGTAGATTTGCGGAGTGATTGTTGCGCTATCGAGAGAGGGCGCAAGTGTTAACGTATAGATACGTACCATCTTTACCTCCTGTTAGGCTGTCCTCAGTCTGGCACTTAACCTCGCGAAAGTGAAGTAATTAACAACATGATTTTTAATATCTTTATTTAAAACATTTGCGTCAAAGATATATAAATAAAAAAACGGTTTAGGAACGCTCTTATTCAAAAAATGAAATAAGAATTTATTGCTATGTTATTCGAGTCTTTTTATAATTTGTTACCTTTCAAGGGTCTTTTGTCATTGATCCATATGAAAGTTTCCGAGACCGTAATGGTCTCTTTTTTTGTTGTACGGACTCTTAATAAATGAAGCTTTTGAAGACAGTGCCCGCAGCATTACTGCTGACGGGTGGCCTGCTTGCGTCAATGCATGCTGCCGCCGATGATTCCGTTTTTACTGTCATGGATGACCCTTCCAGCGCGAAAAAACCCTTTGAAGGTAACCTGAACGCGGGATATCTCGCCCAGTCAGGCAACACAAAAAGTTCTTCTTTAACCGCAGACACCACCATGACCTGGTACGGTGAAACCACGGCGTGGTCTCTGTGGGGAAATGCCAGCAATACCTCTTCAAATGATGAGCGTTCATCAGAGAAATATGCCGTAGGTGGTCGTAGTCGTTACAACATGACCGACTATGACTACCTCTTTGGGCAGGCAAGCTGGTTGACCGACCGTTACAACGGCTATCGCGAGCGTGACGTGCTGACCGCCGGTTATGGTCGCCAGTTCCTTAACGGACCAGTACATAGCTTCCGTTTTGAATTCGGTCCTGGCGTGCGCTATGACGAGCATACGGATGGCACCACCGAAACGCAGCCGTTGGGCTATGCGTCCGGGGCCTATGCGTGGCAGATGACGGACAATACTAAATTTACGCAAGGCGTGTCGGTATTCGGTGCTGACGATACAACGCTCAACTCTGAAACGGCCTTGAACGTTGCCATCAACGAACACTTTGGGTTAAAGGTGGCTTACAACGTCACCTGGAACTCTGAACCACCGGCAACAGCGCCGGAACATACCGATCGTCGTACTACTGTTTCACTCGGCTACCGGATGTAATGACAAACCGGGTCAAATAATTGGCCCGGCTTTTATCTATTAAAGTTAAGGTTATTTAATAGTTAATCTGTGTTTTATTTTTAGTACTTATCAATAACGCGCTATTTTTCAGACAAATTCGATTTAATTGATAAATACATCCGAACCGGAACAGCGCGCCAGTATTTTAACCCCAGATCATCGCTGCCCAACGTAGCATTAGCATTGCCGCACAAATAACGAGTAGGATCACCACCATCTTCCAGTGTTTCTTTGCAAAGCGATTTGTTGGCATTGTTCTTTTCCTGCTCAGATTAGATGACTTTCTGCAAGTGTAACAAAGACGTCAGGGTGTCAGTGAATTGATTTACATCATAGAGTACGCGTTGATTGTTGCTTTGATCGGCTCGAAATGCCGTGTACACTGTGAAACGGTGTTATCAAAAAGCGGGTGTAGGTCCAGTGTAGCCATTGAGGCAATCAGTGACATATTTCGCAGAGTGAAGCGGGAATCAGCCCACACCTTTTTGATAATTTTAAATATTGAATCTTTGTATGTGATCTTACGTGTGGGTCACCACTGCAAATAAGGATATAACATGCCTGTTATTACTCTTCCTGATGGCAGCCAACGCCATTACGACCACGCTGTAAGCCCCATGGATGTTGCGCTGGACATCGGTCCAGGTCTGGCGAAAGCCACTATTGCTGGCCGTGTTGACGGTGAGCTGGTAGATGCTTCCGATCTGATTGAGCATGATGCGAAGCTCTCCATCATCACCGCGAAGGATGAAGAAGGTCTGGAGATCATTCGTCACTCCTGTGCGCACCTGTTAGGGCACGCGATCAAACAACTCTGGCCGCACACCAAAATGGCGATCGGACCGGTTGTTGATAACGGTTTTTACTACGATATCGATCTTGACCGTACGTTAACCCAGGAAGACGTCGACGCGCTCGAGAAGCGGATGCACGAGCTCGCTGAGAAAAACTACGATGTCATTAAGAAGAAAGTCAGTTGGTACGAAGCGCGTGAAACCTTCGTGAAGCGTGGCGAGACCTATAAAGTCTCTATTCTTGATGAAAACATCGCCCATGATGACAAGCCTGGCTTGTACCATCATGAAGAATATGTCGATATGTGCCGTGGCCCGCACGTGCCGAACATGCGTTTCTGCCATCACTTCAAACTGATGAAGACCGCTGGGGCATACTGGCGTGGCGACAGCAATAACAAGATGCTGCAGCGTATTTATGGTACTGCATGGGCAGATAAAAAAGCCCTGAATGCCTATCTGCAACGTCTGGAAGAAGCGGCCAAACGCGACCACCGTAAAATCGGCAAGCAGCTTGACCTGTATCACATGCAGGAAGAAGCGCCGGGTATGGTGTTCTGGCATAACGATGGCTGGACTATCTTCCGTGAACTGGAAGTCTTTGTTCGCTCAAAACTGAAAGAATACCAGTATCAGGAAGTTAAAGGTCCGTTCATGATGGACCGCGTGCTGTGGGAAAAAACAGGTCACTGGGATAACTACAAAGATGCAATGTTCACGACCTCCTCTGAGAACCGTGAATACTGCATTAAGCCCATGAACTGCCCAGGCCACGTGCAGATCTTCAATCAGGGTCTGAAATCCTATCGCGATCTGCCGTTGCGTATGGCAGAGTTTGGTAGCTGCCACCGTAATGAGCCGTCAGGCGCGCTGCATGGCCTGATGCGTGTTCGTGGCTTCACTCAGGATGATGCGCATATCTTCTGTACAGAAGAGCAGATCCGTGATGAAGTTAACGCATGCATTCGTATGGTCTACGATATGTACAGCACCTTTGGCTTCGAGAAAATCGTCGTCAAACTGTCCACTCGCCCCGAAAAACGTATCGGCAGCGATGAAATGTGGGACCGTGCTGAAGCTGACCTGGCCGTTGCGCTGGAAGAAAACAACATCCCGTTTGAGTTCCAACTGGGTGAGGGCGCATTCTACGGTCCGAAAATTGAATTTACCCTGTATGACTGCCTCGATCGTGCATGGCAGTGCGGTACTGTACAGCTGGACTTCTCCCTGCCGTCCCGTTTAAGCGCCTCTTATGTTGGCGAAAATAACGAGCGTCAGGTGCCGGTTATGATTCACCGCGCAATTCTTGGGTCGATGGAACGTTTCATCGGTATCCTGACCGAAGAGTTCGCTGGCTTCTTCCCGACCTGGCTTGCGCCGGTTCAGGTTGTTGTCATGAACATCACCGATTCTCAGTCTGAATACGTTAACGAATTAACGCAGAAACTACAAAATGCGGGTATTCGTGTAAAAGCAGACTTGAGAAATGAGAAGATTGGCTTTAAAATCCGCGAGCACACTTTACGTCGTGTCCCTTACATGTTGGTCTGTGGCGACAAAGAGGTAGAAGCAGGCAAAGTTGCCGTGCGCACCCGTCGTGGCAAAGACTTGGGCAGCCTGGACGTAAATGAAGTGATTGAGAAGCTGCAACAAGAGATTCGCAGCCGCAGTCTTCAACAACTGGAGGAATAAGGTATTAAAGGCGGAAAACGAGTTCAAACGGCACGTCCGAATCGTATCAATGGCGAGATTCGCGCCCTGGAAGTTCGCTTAACAGGTCTGGAAGGCGAAGCTTTGGGTATTGTGAGTCTGAGAGAAGCGATCGAAAAAGCTGAAGAAGCTGGAGTAGATTTAGTTGAAATCAGCCCTAACGCCGAACCGCCAGTTTGTCGTATTATGGACTACGGCAAGTTCCTTTATGAAAAGAGTAAGTCTTCTAAGGAACAGAAGAAAAAGCAAAAAGTTATCCAGGTTAAGGAAATTAAATTCCGTCCTGGTACCGACGATGGCGATTACCAGGTAAAACTCCGCAGCCTGGTACGCTTTCTGGAAGATGGCGATAAGGCTAAGATCACGCTGCGTTTTCGCGGTCGTGAGATGGCCCACCAACAGATCGGTATGGAAGTGCTCAACCGCGTCCGTGACGATCTGAGTGAACTGGCAGTAGTCGAATCCTTCCCTACGAAGATCGAAGGCCGCCAGATGATCATGGTGCTCGCTCCTAAGAAGAAACAGTAAGGCCTTCAAGTAGCAATGTCTGTGGAGCCTGCGGGTTCCACAGCCGTTGTTCGCCTACGTTTCGTTTATTAACAATGCGAAGTGGAAGTTATTAAAATGCCAAAAATTAAGACCGTACGCGGTGCTGCTAAGCGCTTCAAAAAAACCGGTGGTGGTGGATTTAAGCGTAAGCACGCAAACCTGCGTCATATTCTGACCAAAAAATCTACTAAGCGTAAACGTCACCTGCGTCCAAAAGGCCTCGTGTCTAAAGGCGATCTGGGTCTGGTTATCGCGTGCCTGCCGTACGCATAAGCCGTTAACGTTTAATTCATTTTTTTACTAAGAATATAGATACAGGAGAGCACATATGGCTCGCGTAAAACGTGGTGTAGTTGCCCGTGCACGTCACAAGAAAATTTTGAAACAAGCTAAAGGCTACTACGGTGCGCGTTCTCGCGTATACCGCGTTGCCTTCCAGGCTGTTATCAAAGCTGGTCAGTACGCTTATCGTGACCGTCGTCAGAAAAAGCGTCAGTTCCGTCAACTGTGGATTGCGCGTATCAACGCAGCAGCACGTCAGAACGGTATTTCTTACAGCAAATTCATCAACGGCCTGAAAAAAGCCTCTGTTGAAATCGACCGTAAGATCCTGGCTGACATCGCAGTATTCGACAAAGTAGCGTTCACCGCTCTGGTCGAAAAAGCGAAAGCAGCTCTGGCATAAGCCGGTGAAAAGAGGGAGCCTGGCTCCCTCTCTTTTATTTGTAGCGCAATCAATTAGTTGACAATTTATCCGTAAGCCTTTTCAATAACGGTTGTCCGGTTTTTTTACCACACAAGGTAACGCAAGCATGAATGCTGCTATTTTCCGCTTCTTCTTTTACTTTAGCACCTGAACTCAGGAGGCTTGCGCGTGAAAGAAGAAACGGAAAACAGCGCCTAAAAGCCTCCCTGGTGGAGGCTTTTTTTATACGCGTCATCCTTCAAGTTGTCTCTGTATTGGCTGCATTTGCTCTTTTGCCGCGTTGATACAACTTGAATGGTTTTGCGTATAGACGAGCGACTAGTGAATATCGCAACATAACGAGGAAAACCATGTCACATCTCGCAGAGCTGGTTGCCAGTGCAACGGCCGCCATTAACCAGGCTTCAGATGTTGCCGCGTTAGACAATGTCCGCGTCGAATATTTGGGCAAGAAAGGGCACCTGACCCTTCAGATGACTACCCTGCGCGAACTGCCGGCAGAAGAGCGCCCGGCTGCAGGTGCGGTGATAAACGTTGCCAAAGAGCAGGTTCAGCAGGCACTGAACGCGCGTAAAGCCGAATTAGAAAATGCCGCGCTGAATGCCCGTCTGGCTGAAGAAACGATCGATATCTCTTTGCCTGGGCGTCGTATCGAAAACGGCGGTCTGCATCCGGTAACGCGTACTATCGACAGGATTGAAAGTTTCTTCGGTGAGCTGGGCTTTACCGTGGCGACGGGTCCAGAAATCGAAGATGACTATCATAACTTCGATGCGCTGAATATTCCTGGCCATCACCCGGCGCGCGCTGACCACGACACTTTCTGGTTTGACGCGACGCGTCTGCTGCGTACACAGACTTCAGGCGTGCAAATCCGCACCATGAAGGAAAAACAACCGCCGATCCGTATTATCGCTCCGGGCCGTGTATATCGTAACGATTACGATCAGACGCACACCCCAATGTTCCATCAGATGGAAGGGCTGATTGTTGATACCAACATCAACTTCACCAACCTGAAAGGCACGCTGCACGATTTCCTACGCAACTTCTTTGAAGAAGACCTGCAGGTTCGTTTCCGTCCGTCCTACTTCCCGTTCACCGAACCTTCTGCGGAAGTGGACGTGATGGGCAAAAACGGTAAATGGCTGGAAGTGCTGGGTTGCGGGATGGTTCACCCGAACGTGTTGCGTAACGTCGGCATCGATCCGGAAATCTACTCTGGCTTTGCATTCGGTATGGGTATGGAGCGTCTGACCATGCTGCGTTACGGCGTTACCGATCTGCGCTCTTTCTTCGAAAACGATCTGCGTTTCCTCAAACAGTTTAAATAAAGGCAGGATAAAACAATGAAATTCAGTGAACTGTGGTTACGCGAATGGGTAAACCCGGCAATTGATAGCGATGCGCTGTCAAACCAAATCACGATGGCGGGTCTGGAAGTTGACGGTGTGGATCCCGTTTCCGGCGCGTTCAATGGCGTTGTGGTGGGCGAAGTGGTTGAGTGCGCTCAGCACCCGAACGCTGACAAACTACGCGTTACCAAAGTGAATGTCGGCGGCGACCGCCTGCTGGATATCGTCTGCGGTGCGCCAAACTGCCGTCAGGGCCTGAAAGTGGCCGTGGCAACCGTGGGTGCCGTTCTGCCGGGCGATTTCAAAATCAAAGCCGCTAAACTGCGCGGTGAGCCGTCTGAAGGCATGCTGTGCTCGTTTTCCGAGCTGGGTATTTCCGACGATCATAACGGTATTATCGAACTGCCAGCCGATGCACCAATTGGCACCGATATCCGTGAGTACCTGAAGCTTGACGACAACACTATCGAAATCAGCGTTACGCCGAACCGCGCCGACTGCTTAGGCATTATCGGTGTGGCACGTGACGTTGCTGTACTGAACAAAGCCCCGCTGGTTGAGCCAGAAATGGCGCCAGTGGCCGCAACCATTAGCGACGTCCTGCCGATTCAGGTCGAAGCGGTGGAAGCCTGCCCACGCTACCTGGGGCGCGTGGTAAAAGGTATCAACGTTAAAGCGCCAACCCCGTTGTGGATGAAAGAAAAACTGCGTCGTTGCGGTATCCGCTCTATCGATGCCGTGGTTGACGTGACTAACTATGTGCTGCTCGAACTGGGCCAGCCGATGCACGCCTTCGACAAAGACCGCATTGAAGGCGGGATTGTTGTCCGTATGGCAAAAGAGGGGGAGACCCTGGTATTGCTGGACGGCAGCGAAGCGAAGCTGAATGCGGATACGTTGGTGATTGCGGACCATAACAAAGCGCTGGCGATGGGCGGCATCTTTGGTGGCGAACACTCCGGTGTGAATGATGAAACGCAAAACGTCCTGCTGGAATGCGCATTCTTTAGCCCGCTGTCTATTACTGGTCGCGCACGTCGTCACGGTCTGCACACCGATGCATCTCACCGCTATGAGCGTGGTGTTGACCCGGCTCTGCAGCATAAAGCCATGGAACGCGCGACACGCCTGCTGATTGATATCTGCGGCGGCGAAGCGGGTCCAATCATTGATGTGACGAACGAAGCTACGCTGCCAAAACGCGCAACCATTACGCTTCGCCGTAGCAAACTGGATCGTCTGATCGGACACCATATCGCGGATGAGCAGGTGAGCGACATTCTGCGTCGTCTGGGATGTGACGTGACGGAAGGGCAGGATGAGTGGAAAGCGGTAGCGCCGAGCTGGCGTTTCGATATGGAAATCGAAGAAGACCTGGTAGAAGAAGTCGCCCGCGTATACGGTTATGACAATATCCCGAACACGCCAATTCAGGCGGGTCTTATCATGGGTACGCATCGTGAAGCGGATTTGTCGCTGAAACGCGTAAAAACCATGCTGAATGACAAAGGCTACCAGGAAGTCATTACCTACAGCTTCGTCGACCCGAAAGTCCAGTCGCTGCTGCATCCGGGTGAAGAAGCGCTGCTGCTGCCAAGCCCAATCTCTATTGATATGTCGGCAATGCGTTTGTCCCTGTGGACTGGTTTGCTGTCTACGGTAGTGTACAACCAGAACCGTCAGCAGAACCGCGTGCGTATTTTCGAAACGGGTTTACGTTTCGTTCCGGATACGCAGGCCAACCTCGGGATCCGTCAGGATCTGATGCTGGCGGGTGTGATCTGCGGCAACCGTCATGATGAACACTGGAACCTGGCAAAAGAGACCGTTGATTTCTATGATCTGAAAGGCGATCTGGAAGCGGTTCTCGACCTGACCGGCAAACTGGCGGACATTCAGTTCAAAGCTGAAGCGAACCCTGCGCTGCATCCGGGGCAGTCTGCGGCGATTTATCTGAAAGGTGAACGCATTGGTTTCATTGGGGTTGTTCATCCTGAACTGGAACGTAAACTGGATCTGAACGGTCGCACTCTGGTGTTTGAACTGGAGTGGAACAAGCTCGCAGACCGCGTGGTGCCTCAGGCGCGTGAAGTTTCTCGCTTCCCGGCGAACCGTCGCGATATCGCGGTCGTTGTGGCTGAAAACGTTCCCGCTGCGGATATTTTATCCGAGTGTAAGAAAGTTGGCGTAAATCAGGTAGTTGGCGTAAACTTATTTGACGTGTACCGCGGTAAGGGTGTTGCGGAGGGTTATAAGAGCCTCGCTATCAGCCTGATCCTTCAGGATACCAGCCGTACACTTGAAGAAGAGGAGATTGCCGCTACCGTCGCCAAATGTGTAGAGGCATTAAAAGAGCGATTCCAGGCATCATTGAGGGATTGAACCTATGGCGCTTACAAAAGCTGAAATGTCAGAATATCTGTTTGATAAGCTTGGGCTTAGCAAGCGGGATGCCAAAGAACTGGTCGAGCTGTTTTTCGAAGAGATCCGTCGTGCTCTGGAAAATGGTGAGCAGGTAAAACTCTCTGGTTTTGGTAACTTCGATCTGCGTGATAAGAATCAACGTCCGGGACGTAACCCGAAAACGGGCGAAGATATTCCCATTACAGCACGGCGCGTGGTGACCTTCAGACCCGGACAGAAGTTAAAAAGCCGGGTCGAAAACGCAACGCCCAAAGAAGAGTGATTTAACGATACGCAGAGTATGACGCGTATAACTAAAAAGGCCGCTATGCGGCCTTTTTCCTTTTCACTACTGAATCAGCACCGTAGAATCACCTCCATCTCTTTTCAGCAGAATGGAAAACATGCTGACTTTCGCCCATCAACAGCAGCGACGAAACGTGCGCTGGATACTGTCACTGTCAGTACTGATGCTACTGGCAACGATTCTAAGCTTGTGCGCAGGAGAACAGTGGATCGCCCCCGGAGACTGGTTCAGCGCCCGCGGCGATCTGTTCGTCTGGCAAATTCGACTTCCCCGTACTCTTGCCGTTTTGCTGGTAGGCGCTGCGTTGGCCTTATCTGGAGCCGTGATGCAAGCTCTATTTGAAAACCCGCTCGCAGAGCCTGGATTACTGGGCGTGTCTAACGGCGCGGGAGTCGGGCTTATCGCAGCGGTGCTGCTGGGGCAGGGTCAACTCCCCGGCTGGGCGTTGGGCTTATGCGCTATCGCTGGGGCGCTGATTATCACGCTTATTCTGCTACGTTTTGCCCGACGTCATTTGTCTACCAGCCGCCTCTTGTTGGCGGGAGTAGCGCTGGGGATTATCTGTAGCGCGTTGATGACATGGGCCATCTACTTCTCCACGTCTTTTGATTTGCGACAGCTGATGTACTGGATGATGGGGGGCTTTGGTGGCGTAGACTGGCATCAGGCCTGGCTCATGGTGGCTTTGATTCCGGTGCTGGTGTGGATCTGCTGTCAGTCGCAGCCGATGAATATGCTGGCGCTGGGGGAGACTTCCGCACGTCAGCTGGGACTGCCCCTGTGGTTCTGGCGCAACCTGCTGGTGGTCGCCACTGGCTGGATGGTTGGCGTAAGCGTGGCTCTGGCCGGAGCGATTGGCTTTATCGGGCTGGTGATCCCACATATTTTGCGGCTGTGCGGCTTAACCGATCACCGCGTGTTGCTGCCGGGCTGCGCGTTGGCTGGTGCAATCGTACTACTGTTTGCTGATGTTGTCGCGCGTCTGGTGCTGGCCTCGGCTGAGCTGCCAATCGGCGTGGTGACGGCCACTATGGGCGCACCGGTATTTATCTGGCTATTGTTAAAAGCCGCGCGCTAGAACGCGTTGGTTCGGTCTATGATTAAAAACTGAAAATTCACCTGTTGTTCTGGAGATGCTATGCAAAACACTATTCTTGATACAGAAGTGACGACCATCGACGGTGAGGTTACCTCACTGCAGCCGTATTCCGGAAATGTGCTGTTAATCGTCAACGTGGCTTCAAAATGTGGACTGACGCCGCAATACGAGCAACTGGAGAATCTGCAGAAAGACTGGCATCAACAGGGTTTTACTGTCCTTGGGTTCCCTTGTAACCAGTTTCTGGGTCAGGAGCCGGGCAGCGAAGAGGAAATAAAAACGTATTGCAGTACCACCTGGGGCGTTACCTTCCCAATGTTCAGTAAAATTGACGTTAACGGCGAGGGACGCCATCCGCTGTATCAGAAGCTGATTGATGCCGCACCAACGGCCACTGCGCCTGCGGATAGTGGGTTCTATGAGCGTATGGCGAGTAAAGGTCGGGCACCGCTCTACCCGGACGATATTCTATGGAATTTCGAGAAGTTTTTAGTGGGGCGAGATGGTCAGGTATTGCAACGATTCTCACCCGATATGACGCCTGAGGATCCCATTCTGGTGCAATCTATCAAGAAGGCGCTGGCGAACTAATGTCTCGATTGATGCAGCTACAGGACGTAGCGGAATCGACCCGGCTTGGTCCGCTCTCTGGTGAGATAAAAGCCGGAGAGATCCTGCATTTAGTGGGGCCTAACGGTGCTGGAAAGAGCACGCTGTTGGCACGAATGGCGGGCCTGACGACCGGTGAGGGCAGCATCATCTTTGGTGATATGCCGCTGGACGAATGGCCGTCAGCAAAGCTGGCGCAATACCGCGCCTATCTGGCGCAACAGCAAAACCCGCCGTTTGCGATGCCGGTCTGGCATTTTCTGACGCTGCATCAGCCAGACAAAGCGCGCACCGATCTGTTACAGGAAGTCGCTGATGCGCTTGGGCTTGGGGATAAGCTGGGGCGCAGCGTGAATCAGCTCTCCGGCGGTGAGTGGCAGCGCGTGCGCCTGGCTGCGGTTATCCTGCAGATTAGCCCGCAAGCGAATCCATTCGGCCAACTTTTACTGCTGGATGAGCCGATGAACAGCCTGGACGTGGCGCAACAAAACGCGCTGGACCGCTTGTTGAGTCGGCTGTGTCTGCAGGGCATAGCGATTGTCATGAGCAGCCATGACCTTAATCACACCTTACGTCATGCGCATAAGGCCTGGCTCCTCAAACGTGGGAAGTTGCTTGCCAGCGGCGCTCGTGATGCGGTACTCACGCCCGCCAATCTGTCTGCGGCTTATGGCGTGAACTTCCGTCGTTTGGATATTGAAGGCCACAGAATGCTCATATCAACCACTTAAGTTAAATGGGTTCTTGAAAATCATATAATTTCCACGCTAAATTGGCATAAAAATATAATTCAGAGGATTCGTCCTGAATGCGCTTTTGGCTTCTTTTCATCACAGCATTGTTTTTGGCGGGCTGCAGCAGCCATCGTGCTCCTGCGCCAAATGCCCGATTGTCGGATTCTATCGCGGTTATCGCCGGTCTTAATGACCAGCTACAAACCTGGCATGGCACACCCTATCGTTATGGCGGCATGAGCCGTAGCGGGGTGGATTGTTCTGGATTTGTTTTGATGACAATGCGCGATAAATTCGATCTGCAACTCCCGCGTGATACGCGCACGCAATCAAAGATTGGTACCGAAATTGATAAAGACGATTTGCTGCCCGGCGATCTGGTTTTCTTTAAAACCGGGTCTGGGGAAAGTGGTCTGCATGTCGGAATTTACGATACCAATAATCAATTTATTCATGCCTCAACCAGCCGTGGAGTGATGCGCTCGTCCCTGGACAACGTTTACTGGCGTAAAAACTTTTGGCAGGCGCGACGTATTTAATCCTCATTAGTCTCGAGGCCGCTCAGGACTGTGCGGCCTCGGCATTTCCATTTGAAAGTCACTTTTTAATTCTGCCATCAGCCGGACAATACCCCTGAACAGTAAGAGCGTATCTTGCTAAAAATATGATTTATCCCGAGATATTAAAAAGTGCAAAGCTGGATATTCGCTTATAATCAGGATAAGCTAAAAAAAAGGATTCGATTTACTGGCTATAAAGGGAAAAATGAAAGGGCCTCTACTTGCATCAGCAATAACGTATTTCTCCATCCTTTGCTACAGGATGCCGGATAACACCTATGCAGAGGGGCTGGCGCGATGATTGTTTCACTGGATACTCTTTACCATTCAGAGTTTTCTTTTTTGCCTGCGAGAAGCGAAAAAGGCGATCTTGAATACGTCGATATCATCACCAGTTTCGCCAGCGCGGATGGGGATGTGCGTATACCCACTGAGCTGGTCCTACCTCGGATGTCGGATGAAGAGCAATGTCGCTTATTTACCGAAAAGCTTGAATTAATCGAAACGTGCCAACATTTTTTTATTCAGCGAAATGTCCTGGCCTGGATTAATTTAACGCCGGCAATTGCTAATACTTTATTATCAGATGCTAAATTTGCTTCACAAGTTGAACGATTTTCATTTCTGGAACTGGCTATTAATGAAAACTATCCAGAGTTAAATAATGGAAAAGAGAATCCAACGCTGGCCGCGCTGGCGGCGAGATTTCCATTAGTTCTGACAAACTATGGTGCTGGCGGCATATCCACCCGGGCAATTTTTGATGGGCTGTTCAAACGCGTTGTGTTAGATAAAAACTTTGTTCAACAAAGGATTACACATATTTCGTTTGAGCCGTTTATGCGGGCTATTCTGGCACAGTTATCTCCCAGCAGTGAGTCAATCATCATTAGCGGTATCGATACGCCAGAGATGTTAGCGCGCGTACTGCCTTTGGGATTCAGCGCCATACAGGGCGCGCTGTGGCCCGCCGTGCCACCGGCACAGATAATTTCGTTATCCAGAATATAACCCTTTTATTTGCTGGTGTTTAACAGGCTTTTAACAGTCTACACTAGAGACAGGAGGCCCTATGACCCTGTCTTTTACCACTCGCTGGCGTGATGAATTACCAGCAACCTATACAGCACTTTCGCCGACACCCCTGAAAAACGCACGCCTGATCTGGCATAACGATGCGCTGGCGGAGCTATTAGCTATTCCTGAGTCGCTTTTTGATATTCCGAGCGGAGCGGGTGTTTGGGGTGGCGAATCGCTGCTCCCCGGGATGTCGCCTTTAGCGCAAGTGTATAGCGGACATCAGTTTGGCGTCTGGGCAGGCCAGCTTGGCGATGGCCGCGGGATCCTGCTGGGCGAGCAACGGCTCGCTGATGGCTCCACGTTTGACTGGCACCTGAAAGGCGCCGGACTTACGCCTTATTCCCGTATGGGGGATGGGCGCGCCGTACTGCGCTCAACAATTCGCGAAAGCCTGGCCAGCGAAGCGATGCACTACCTGGGCATACCAACCACGCGGGCATTGTCGATTGTTACCAGCGACACGCCGGTGTATCGCGAAACGGTAGAAGCAGGGGCGATGCTCATTCGCGTGGCGCAAAGCCATATGCGTTTTGGCCATTTTGAACACTTCTACTATCGCCGCGAGCCGGAAAAAGTGCGTCAGTTGGCTGATTTTGCAATTCGCCATTATTGGTCGCAATGGCAGGAAGAAGCCGATAAATACCAGCTGTGGTTTAACGATGTTGTCACGCGTACAGCGACGTTAATCGCTGACTGGCAAGCGGTAGGATTTGCGCATGGAGTCATGAACACGGACAACATGTCGATTCTGGGACTGACGATGGATTACGGTCCATTCGGTTTTCTAGATGACTACGAGCCCGATTTTATCTGCAACCACTCGGACAACCAGGGACGATACAGTTTCGATAATCAACCGGCCGCGGCGCTGTGGAACTTGCAACGTCTGGCGCAAACCCTGTCGCCATTTATCCCGGTCGAGACGCTCAATGATGCGCTGGACGGTTACCAACTGGCGCTGTTAACTCGCTACGGTCAGCGGATGCGGCAAAAGCTCGGCTTCTTTAGCGAGCAGAAAGACGATAACGAATTGCTAAGCGAACTGTTTAGTCTGATGGCGAGGGAAAGAAGCGACTATACGCGAACGTTTCGTATGCTCAGCCAAACGGAACAACACAGTGCGCAATCCCCACTGCGCGATGAGTTTATCGACCGCGCGGCGTTTGACGACTGGTTCACGCGGTATCGCTCGCGTCTGCAGCAAGACAACATTGCTGACGCAGTCAGACAAACGCAGATGAAGGTGGCTAATCCGGCGATGGTATTACGTAACTGGCTGGCGCAACGGGCGATTAGTCAGGCAGAGCAGGGGGATTACGCCGAGCTGCATCGGTTGCACCAGGCGTTGCGTACCCCGTTTACCGATCGTGATGATGACTATGTCAGCCGTCCACCTGACTGGGGTAAACGGCTGGAAGTGAGCTGTTCAAGTTAAGGGGCCAGAAACACCTGCGGAGATCCGTTGGCCGGATGCTGGCCAACGTGTACCTGAGCGCCATACCAGCGCTTCAGGTCATCGGCCTGTAGCACGGTCTCAGGCGTTCCCTGCGATACCAACCTGCCATCGTGCAGCAACACTATTCTGTCCGCCCATAGTGCGGCGAGGTTCAGATCGTGAAGCACAATGCACACATGTAGCTCTCCCGAAGCGGTTAGCGTCTTCAGCAAGCGCAACAGGTGCTGCTGGTGATAAAGATCCAGCGCAGAGGTGGGTTCATCAAGGAATAACCAACCGCGAGGCGCGCCGTTGCACCAAAGTTGCGCCAGTGCACGGGCCAACTGCACTCGCTGTTGCTCGCCGCCGGAAAGTGCGGCGTATTGCCGGCCCGCCAACGGTGTGCACCCGGTCATTTCCATTACCTGAGCGATAAGCTGGGGTTCCTGCTGTTGGGTCCAGGGCGCACGTCCCATCGCGATGACGGCCTCTACCGGCCAGTCAAATCCCAGTTGCGTTTGCTGGCGCATTACCGCCCGATGCCGCGACAGCGTTTGGGTAGGCCACTCCTCCAGCGGTTTGCCCGCCAGCACGCAGCGCCCGGTTGCCGGTTTGAGAAAACCGGTCAGCAGGCGCAGCAGGGTGGATTTTCCTGCACCGTTTGGGCCGATGAGCGCCACCAGTTCACCTTTTGCGAGGGCGAGTGATACATCGTCAATTACCGCTCTGCCAGCCACGCGATAATGAATCCCTTCAGCGATGAAATGTTCAGCCATGCGGTCCTCGCTGACGAAAAATAAGCCATAAAAACCACGGTGCGCCGAGAAGACTGGTCAACAGACCGACCGGCATCTCTGCAGGGGCAACCGCCGTACGGGCCAACGTGTCGGCAATCAGTAACAGAAACGCGCCCGCCAGCACGGATCCCGGAATAACGGCCCGATGATCTGAGCCAAGCCACATGCGCATCAGATGCGGGATAACCAACCCGATAAATCCAATTACGCCGCTTACCGCCACGGCTGCGGCAACCAGCAATGCGCTACAAAGCAGCAAAATACGCTGAACGGTACGAACATCTACGCCGAGATAATGCGCCTCTTCCTCACCCAACTGCAGCAGGTTCAGTGCCGGCGCCAGACGCCAGATAATCAGCACCGTCGGGATAGTCAGCGAGGTTACCGCCAGCAGCGTGGACCATTGCGCAGCCCCCAGACTTCCCATTCCCCATAGCGACAGCTGGCGCAGTTGCGCATCATTACTGACCCACGACAGAACGCCAACCGCCGCCCCGCAAAGCGCGTTGATGGCAATACCGACCAGTAGCAGACGCGAGAGTGATCCGTCGCGCTGTTGGCTGAGGATAAAAATCACCACCGTTGCCGCCAGGGCACCCATAAAAGCGGCCAGCATTGGGGCGTACAGCATCAGCAGCGCGGGCAAAGAGACAGGCAGTACCACCCACAGGGCGACGGCGCAGGCAGCGCCGCTGCTTATCCCCAGTAATCCCGGGTCAGCTAGCGGGTTGCGAAACAGTCCCTGCATCACGCAGCCTGCGAGCGCCAGAGAGCCGCCAATCACCAGCGCCAGCAGGACGCGCGGCAGACGAATTGTGAGCCAGATTTGACGCAGTGCCTCATCGCCATCATGCCAGAGCAGACTTACCGGCAGGCGCAACGCGCCAAAACCGGTAGCCAGGATTGTCATCATGACTAATATGAGTGCGAGCGCCCATAAAGAATAACTGATACGTCGGGACATCAGGGCAATTGCTCTGCTTTAGCGCGAAGCTGCAAAATGGCCTGCGGCGTACGCACGCTGAAGCCGAGTAGCGCCATATCATCCACCTGTAACACCTGTTTATTCCGCCCGGCAGGCGTTAGCGCAAGGCCCGGCAGCGCCCACAGGTTATCTTCGCCACCCATCGCCTTAACGCCGTCCTGTGAAATCACCACCAGATCGGGCTGGCTGGCAATGACGCCTTCCTGTGACAGCGGCTGATAGCGGTTAACGCCCTGCATGGCGTTGTGCAAACCGGCGGCACGAATAGCCGCATCGGCTCCGGTTTGCTGGCCCGCCGCCATTGCAGTCATCCCGCCATGATTAAGAATAAACAGCACGCGTTTATTTAGTTCAGATGACGGCAACGCCGCCATTTCCTGACGTAAGCTGGCGCGCAGCGTTTCGCCTTCGGCCTGCCGATGGGTTGCTTCGGCGATGACGCGAATTTTTTCATCAATCACCTCAAGATCGTTGCTCGCCGGGATCGTAACAACCCTGACGTTGCTCTGCTCAAGCTGTTTTAGCGCCAGAGAGGGCTGTGCCTGCGCGCTGGCAAGGACCAGCGTAGGGCGTGTAGCAAGGATCCCTTCGGCGTTGAGCTGGCGTAAGTAACCAACATCCGGTAGCGCGTTTGCTGCTTCAGGCCACTGGCTGGTGCTGTCTCGCGCCACAAGGGAAGACTGTGCTCCCAATGCGTATACAATCTCGGTAACATCGCCACCGAGTGCAACAACCCGTTCCCCGGCAGCAGCCAGCGCTGCAATGGGCAGCAGCGCGATCAGGACCAGCAGTTTTTTCATGCGGCCAGTCCTTTCGGCGTCAGCGCGTCAATCTGTGCACGCCATTGCGTCTGCTCCGGCTCGCCTTCCGTACGTTGACCGTACAACTGGGCAATTTGCGTGCCGTCGGCAGCAAACAGTTCCAGACTGGTGACGTGTCCATCGGCGGTCGGTTTGCGCGTTACCCATGTTTCTGCCACGCTCTCTGCCAGCAGGTGTAAGGTAAATGCCGGGTTGAATATATTCAGCCAGCCTTTCATCGGTACCAATTTTTCAATCACGCCGGTAAAAATCTGTACGCAGCCGCGATTACCCACAAAGATCATGATTTCATTGCCATCCTGACGCGCGGTGTCGAGTAACTGCACCAGTGCACTATTAGAAACTTTACAGGCCAGATCGTCGCCCACCAGATTAAACGCCTGTTGGCGGGTGAGGTCGTGGCGTTTCAGCAGACCGAAGAACTGATGGACATCGGTCATTGCTCGCCACTCTTGATCAACGGTCTGCGCATCGACCGTGACGACGGCGGGAGCAGAATTGTTGGCGGGTTCCAGCACCAGTGGCGGGTTTTCGGCAAAGATGAATCGGGTCAGCAACGCCGCCCAATCCTCAATGAGGGTATTCTGTGTGGCGTAGACCTTCAGCAGAGCATCTCCCTGATGGTCAAAGAACTGGATGCTCTGACGTTCGCCGTGGGCGGTTGTTTCGCTGATATGAAATACGCTTGCCCACTGATTGAGGAACAGGCGCAGGTCGAGGGCGCGCGGATTAAGAACCAGCCCGGCATGACCGTTGAGGTGCTGATTGGTAAAAGCACCCACCTGCTCATGTACCGCGTATTCGTTGCGGCAAATGCATTTGGTTTCGCCTACGGTTTCCAGTGCGCCGAGGATTTCGCGTACTTCGCCACGTAAGCGCCAGGCGTCATGACCGACGCGGGCGAAGGTCAGTTCGGCTTCGCTAATATTCATCAACCCCGCAATGTCACGTGCGTATTTGCCAGGATTTTCTTTCTTCAGTTCCAGCCAGCGTGTGTAATGATTCATTGTCTCTTCCTTCCAGATTGCTACCCCGGCGAACCGGGGAAAAGTGATTACCACTGATAACTCACGAAAATTTTGCCATTACGACCATCCTGCGGAATGCCTTGCGGCGACCAGTACTCTTTGTCGAAGGCGTTGCCCAGTACCAGTGTGGTGGTCATACCTTTCAGCGCTTGTTGGCCCTGATAGCTCACGTAGAAATCGTTTACCGCATAGCCGGGCTGTTTAGTGTAGCTGCTGCTGATATGCGTTGAACGATCGGCAAATGTCCCTATCCAGCCCACGGAGAATCCGCTGTGCGCAACCGGCACGTTCAGTTTGCTGGTGACCGTATCTGGGTTAATGCTGGAAATGTATTCTCCCGTGTCAGTATCTTTGCCGCGCGTACGGTTATAGGCCATGTCGAGGCTGAACAGATCGGCGGAATATTTCGCCATGACGTCCCAGCCCCAGATTTTCGCGTTGGGGACGTTATAAGACATCGTTGTTGCGGCGGCGAAGTCGACGCTGGTGGAGATGTAATCTTTCGCTTTGGTGTCGAAATAGCTGGCTTTAAATTCGAGCGCATCGCTTGCCATCAGCAGATCGTCAAAGCGCAGACCAAATCCGTATTCCTGTGTTTCGTTGGTTTCCGGACGCAGGTTAGGGTTTGGCACCCAGTAGTTGGTGTAGAAACGGCCAATCGAGAAGTGTTTCGCATCGTTATACATCTCGCCCATAGTCGGTGCACGGAAGGCCTGAGCGTAAGAACCAAACAGCATCAGCCAGTCTGCTGGCGCAACGGTGAGTCCGGCGCGGGACGACCATTTATCGGCATCGACATCTTCATAGCCGTCGCTGCTGCCGCGATAAGAGTCATAACGGGTACCGCCCAGCAGCGTAACCGGCAGATCGCGCAGGGTGATTTCATCCTGTAGCCAGCCGGAGCTGAAATCAATCTTTGCCTCTGGGAAACCGGTGGTTGTGCCACCTGGCTGTTGTTCCTGACGATAGTACTCACCGCCGTAGGTCAGCAGGTGAGATGCGAAAGAGTCGGTAAACAGGCGGGTACGGTTGTCGAGTTTACCGCCTTTGGTCGTCTGCTTGCGAAACTCGCCGGTGTTATCCGTGTTTTGTGCATTAATGCGCGCTTCGGACCAGTAAATACGAGCATCCGCGTTCAGCCAGTCATTGTCCGCCGGGGAGAGCGAGTAGGTCAGTTGCGCATCGCGCTGGATCGTTGAACGGTTGGTCATCGGGTTGCTGGTGGCATCCGCTGCGCTGGTTTGCGGATTTTTAGGTTCACGGGCGTCATTGTTGTAGTAACGCAGCGAACCGGCCAGCGTCTGGGCGCTGTCAATTTTCCAACTGCCTTTCGCCAGCATATTGTTGATCGCTTCGTCGTTTGGCGCTGTTGTACCGTCACTCTGACGCAAATCACCACGATCGCGACTCGACCAGGCAAGCAGTCCGTCCAGCGTATCGGTGCGCCCAAAAGCGCTGGCGCCCATACCGAGGCTGTGATCGCCGGTTGCCGCAGTACCGAACACGCGATAACCGCTGTTTTGTCCGGCTTCCAGCAGATCTTTGGCATCCGCTGTGTCATAGGCGATAACGCCGCCCAGCGCACCGCTGCCGTACAGCAGTGCAGAAGGGCCGCGTACGACTTCGATGCGTTTGATAAGCGCCGGGTCGAGGAAGGTACTGTTCAGGTGTCCGGTGTCGGTGCCCTGACGAACGCCGTCAACCAGCACCAGAACGCCGCGTCGATCGTAGCCGCGTAGATTCACGTCCTGGCCATTGGTACGACCTGTGCCATCGAGGGTCAGACCCGGAACCGTCCGCAACAGATCGGCTGCCGAGCTGGCGGTCTGGTTTTCTGGGGCCGTGGCATCAATCACGCTGACCATCATCGGCGCTTCAAAGGCGCTACGGGCATTGCCAGTGGCGGTAACGGTCATATCTTCAACCGCCGCATAAGCGACGGCGGGCAGGTTACTGATAATCGCCAGCGCCAACAGTGATGGACGCAGGGATGCAGTGTGCAGGTGTGGCATAGCAACTCTCCATTAGGAAATCGAAAAGCGCTGGCTGCCTGGGGATTACCTGGGTGGCTGGCGAAAAGTGTTGTTTATTTAGTCAGAATGAGTTTTCCGGCTTGGGTCTGGCGCAGCAGATAGAGCTGACCATCGTGTTCTATGATCACGCGTCCCTCTTTGCCCAATAGACTTTTACTGTCAATTCGACGCTCGTTTGGCGCGACAGCAGGGGGGGCTTTCTCTTTTGCGTGCGTTGTTGTTGTGTTATCCATACGTGAAATAGTTTTTAAAAATAACAATCAATTTAACAATGATAATCATTATCATCAAACTGCAAATTTGCGGCAAGCATTTTTGTGAAATAATTGTGACGAGAATAGATTTTGTACAACAAGGAGGGGAAAAACAAAGGATTAGCACCGGGCAACGTGATGTTACCCGGCGAACAACATTAAAAACGGCTATCAACCGCAGAGGCGAGTTTTTCAACCAGCAGTTCAGTATCTTCCCAGTTCAGGCATGGGTCGGTAATGGACTGACCGTAAACCAGCGGCTGGCCGCTAACGATTTTTTGCGTACCTTCACGCAGGAAACTCTCCGCCATAATCCCGGCAATCGCCGTCGAACCGTTGCGAATTTGCTGACACACGTCATCACAAACGTCCAACTGACGACGATGCTGCTTCTGGCAATTGCCGTGGCTAAAATCGACTACCAGATGCTCAGGCAGGGAAAATTCGTGCAGGGTATCGCAGGCGGCGGCAATATCTTCAGCATAATAATTCGGCTTTTTACCGCCGCGCATAATGATATGTCCGTAAGGATTACCGCTGGTTTGATAAATGGTCATCTGGCCGGTTTTATCCGGAGAGAGGAACATGTGGCTGGCGCGGGAGGCGCGGATCGCATCGACAGCGATACGCGTGTTGCCATCCGTGCCGTTTTTAAAGCCGACCGGACAGGAGAGCGCAGACGCCATTTCACGGTGGATTTGGCTTTCGGTGGTGCGCGCGCCAATGGCTCCCCAACTGATTAAATCGGCAATAAACTGACCGGTCACCATGTCGAGGAATTCTGTTGCCGTGGGTACGCCCAGTTCATTGACCTGCAACAGCAGCTTGCGCGCCAGTTCAATGCCGTGGTTCACGCGGTAGCTGCCGTTTAAATCCGGGTCGGAAATTAAGCCTTTCCAGCCCACGACGGTGCGCGGTTTTTCAAAATAGGTGCGCATCACGATTTCCAGGCGCGCCTGATGTTTTTCGCGCAGCCCCTGCAAGCGGGTCGCGTATTCCATGGCGGCATCAAGATCGTGAATCGAGCAGGGACCTACGATCACCAGCAAACGAGCGTCTTCACCATTTAATATTTTTTCTATCCGACGTCGGGATTCCGTGACATGACGGGCGACGGAGGAAGAAACAGGATGCCGTTGCGCAAGCTCTGCTGGAGTGACCAGATTGTCAATACGCGCAGTACGGAGTTCATCGGTTCTGTTCATTACTTGTCTCAGAAATTTGTTGCTTCAACGGCAGGACTACCGGGAAGTGATGTACATCACAATATCACACTCATCCTGCCTGGTGGCGAGCATAATAACAAAAAATCGAACCAATGCACTAGCATTCTAGTACATGCGGCGATTCAGCCCCATTATGTCGAGGATCTTGGTAGCAATCTCTTCTACCGAATAATTGGTACTGTTCAGCCATGGGATCTGATTTTTACGATACAGCGCTTCCACCTCAGCCACCTCCATACGGCACTGGCGCATGGAGGCGTAACGGCTGTTCTCCCGGCGCTCTTCGCGGATGGCCGCCAGGCGCTCAGGGTCGATGGTCAGGCCGAATAATTTATGCTGCAACGGCTTCAGTGACGCTGGCAGCACCAGATTATCCATATCATCGGCAATAAAGGGGTAGTTGGCCGCACGAATACCAAACTGCATCGCCAAATAAAGACTGGTTGGGGTTTTGCCGCAGCGAGAAACGCCGAGCAGGATCACCTGCGCCTGATCGAGGTTGCGCAACGAAATACCGTCGTCATGGGCCAGGGTGTAATCAATGGCGGCAATGCGCGCATCGTACTTGTTGAGGTTGCCGGGATTCAGACCGTGGGTACGATGGGCTATCGGCGTGGGATCGAGCTTCATTTCGTGCTGCAGTGGGGCAACCAATGCCTGCACGATATCCTGACAAAATCCTTCGCTTTGTAGAATGATTGAGCGAATTTCCGGCAAGACGATGGAGTAAAACACCAGAGGGCGCACCCCAGTTTGTTGGTAGATCGCGTCAATCTGGTCTTTGACCGCCCGCGCACGACTCTCATTTTCCACAAACGGCAGCGTAATGCTGCTGATCGTGACCGGAAATTGCGACATTACCGCGTGGCCCAATACCTCGGCGGTGATGGCCGTACCATCAGAAATATAAAATACGTGACGATCAACAGCATTATCCATTTTGCTCATCCTGGGGCTGACATAATTCTCTGAAAGCATAAATTAAAATTCGCCAGAAGCGAATATTGCTGCATCTATTTTATAAAATGAAACGGTATTTTTATATTTAATGAAAAGTACATTTCATTTTTCGGAACAAATGTTTATACCGATAGTTTTTGTGGTGATCCCCTGTGGCTCGCGGGTTTGCGCAAATGCGTAAACAATCTGAAAAAATAAAAAATAAAGTTGCTTGAACGATTCACCGTTTTTTTCGCTGAGGTAAATATGCAAAGATAATTACGCAAAATTGAGTTTCCTAACCTCGTTCATATATAAGGATTGTTCGATGTCCAACAATGGCTCGTCACCGCTGGTGCTTTGGTATAACCAACTCGGCATGAATGATGTAGACAGAGTTGGGGGCAAAAATGCCTCCCTGGGTGAAATGATTACTAACCTTTCCGGTATGGGGGTTTCCGTACCGAATGGTTTTGCAACGACCGCCGATGCGTTTAACCAGTTTCTGGACCAGAGCGGTGTAAACCAGCGCATTTATGAGCTGCTGGATAAAACGGATATTGACGACGTCACCGAGCTTGCGAAAGCCGGTGCACAGATCCGCCAGTGGATTATCGACACTCCTTTCCAGCCGGAGCTGGAAAATGCCGTCCGCGATGCCTACGCGCAGCTTTCAGCGGACGATGCCCATGCTTCTTTTGCCGTGCGCTCTTCCGCTACCGCAGAAGATATGCCAGATGCGTCATTTGCCGGTCAGCAGGAAACCTTCCTCAACGTCCAGGGATTTGATGCCGTACTGGTTGCTATCAAACACGTATTTGCCTCGCTGTTTAACGACCGCGCGATCTCTTATCGTGTTCACCAGGGCTATGACCATCGTGGCGTGGCGCTCTCCGCTGGCGTCCAGCGGATGGTGCGCTCAGACCTCGCGTCTTCTGGCGTAATGTTCTCCATCGATACCGAATCTGGTTTCGATCAGGTGGTGTTTATCACTTCCGCATGGGGCCTGGGTGAAATGGTCGTGCAGGGTGCCGTTAACCCGGATGAATTCTACGTGCACAAACCGACTCTGGCGGCTGACCGTCCGGCGATCGTCCGTCGCACAATGGGTTCGAAAAAAATCCGCATGGTCTACGCGCCAACCCAGGAACACGGTAAGCAGGTAACGATTGAAGATGTACCGCAGGAACAGCGCGACATTTTCTCCCTGACCAACGCAGAAGTGCAGGAGCTGGCGAAGCAGGCGGTACAGATCGAGAAGCACTACGGTCGTCCGATGGACATCGAATGGGCGAAAGACGGTCACACCGGCAAGCTGTTCATTGTGCAGGCGCGCCCGGAAACCGTGCGTTCCCGCGGCCAGGTCATGGAGCGTTATACGCTGCATGCGCAGGGTAAAATTATTGCTGAAGGTCGTGCTATCGGCCATCGCATTGGCGCGGGCCCGGTCAAAGTCATTCATGACATCAGCGAAATGAACCGTATCGAGCCAGGCGACGTTCTGGTTACCGACATGACCGACCCGGACTGGGAACCGATCATGAAGAAAGCAGCGGCGATTGTGACCAACCGTGGCGGTCGTACCTGTCACGCGGCGATCATTGCCCGCGAACTGGGGATCCCGGCCGTGGTAGGCTGTGGCGATGCCACCGAGCGCATGAAAGACGGTGAGAAGGTAACCGTTTCCTGTGCCGAAGGGGATACTGGTTATGTTTACGCTGACATGCTCGACTTTAGCGTGAAAAGTTCCAGCGTGGAGACCATGCCGGATCTGCCGTTGAAGGTGATGATGAACGTCGGTAACCCGGATCGGGCTTTCGACTTCGCCTGCCTGCCAAACGAAGGCGTCGGCCTGGCGCGTCTGGAATTTATCATCAACCGTATGATTGGCGTGCACCCGCGTGCGTTGCTGGAGTTCGATGATCAGACGCCTGAGCTGCAAAACGAAATCCGCGGCATGATGAAAGGTTTCGATTCCCCACGTGAATTCTACGTCGGTCGTTTGACGGAAGGGATTGCAACGCTGGGGGCGGCGTTTTATCCAAAACGCGTCATCGTGCGTATGTCGGACTTTAAGTCCAATGAATATGCCAACCTCGTTGGTGGTGAGCGTTATGAGCCGCATGAAGAGAACCCGATGCTGGGCTTCCGCGGGGCGGGCCGCTACGTTGCAGATAGCTTCCGCGACTGCTTCGCGCTGGAATGTGATGCAGTGAAACGTGTCCGTAACGATATGGGCCTGACTAACGTTGAAGTGATGGTACCGTTTGTGCGTACCGTTGCTCAGGCGAAAGCGGTAGTAGAAGAGCTGGCGCGTCAGGGTCTGAAACGCGGTGAGAACGGACTGAAGATCATCATGATGTGTGAGATCCCGTCCAACGCCTTGCTGGCCGAGCAGTTCCTTGAGTACTTTGACGGCTTCTCCATCGGCTCAAACGACATGACGCAGTTAGCGCTGGGTCTGGACCGTGACTCTGGTGTGGTTTCTGAACTGTTTGATGAGCGTAACGACGCGGTGAAAGCGTTGCTGTCGATGGCGATTCGCGCAGCTAAGAAACAGGGTAAATACGTGGGTATTTGCGGTCAGGGACCATCCGACCACGAAGACTTCGCGGCCTGGCTGATGGAAGAGGGTATCGACAGCCTGTCGCTGAACCCGGACACCGTCGTGCAGACCTGGCTGAGCCTGGCTGAACTGAACAAGTAACATCATGCCTTATCCGGCCTATTCAATGTAGGCCGGATAAGATGCAAGAGCGTCGCCATCCGGCATTTTATCCTGCAACGATCTCCACACTCTCCACGTTTAAACGCTGAATAATATCCTGACGCAGCTGGTATTTTCGTATCTTACCGGACGCCGTGCGCGGTAACTTCTCGACAATCACGACATGCTCCGGATATTTATACTTTGCCACCCGTTTGCGGCTAAAAAAGGCCACCACTGATTCCAGCGAGAGTGAGTGATGCGGAGGTTTCAGCACCACGTAAGCGCACGACCGTTCACCTAAGCGTTCGTCCGGCATCGCGACAACGCAGGCATCATGAATGCGTGGGTGCTGCAATAAAATGTCCTCAACTTCGCGACTGCTGATGTTTTCCCCTCCGCGCACAATAATATCTTTTTTTCGTCCGGTGATTTTGATGTATCCCGCGTCGTCCATTCGGCATAAATCGCCACTGTAATACCAGCCGTCCTGATCCAGCGCGCGAGCGGTTAGTTCGGGTTCGTCGAGGTAGCCCATAAAAACATTGGGACCACGCGAGGCCTCTTCACCTTCTACTCCTGCGGGCAGGGTATTGCGCGCTTCATCGACGACTTTAATTTCGACGCCTGCGGCAGCATAGCCGTCGGTTGTCATCATGCGGGAGGATGAATCATCGAGATTGACCAGCGCATGCGGCGAGCTCTCCGTGGAACCATAAATACTTAACAATTTAATGCCTCGCTGTTGGCAGTCACGGGCAATCTTTTGCGGAATAGTGGTGCCTCCGCATAAGAAAAAACGCAGTGAGGTGAGATCGCCTGGCCGTTTTTCCATGCTACATAACATGTCGTAGACGAAGGGCGTAGCCCCGAGCACGCAGGTACAGCGTTGTTGCTCCAGCAGTTCAAGACAAGCTGTTGGGGTGAAAATATCCAACAATACGCTGCGCGCGCCGATTAAAAACGGCGCGGTAACGCCATGCAGAAAACCGGTAGCGTGTCCAAGTGGAGCGGGCATCAAAAACACATCCTGCCAGGTAAGGTTGAGGCGGGCGCAGTAGGCACGCTCGCTGGCAAGGATGTTGTTGTGGGTTAACATGACGCCTTTCGGCATTCCCTCGGTCCCGGAGGTAAACAGCACGGCAGCCAGTTCATCGGCGTGAACGTTAATCATCTGAGTTAACGGTGGCGCTAAAAGCAACTGGCTGAGCGCCAGCGAGGTTGTTGCTGGCGCCAGTTTATCTACGGCGACAATCTGTTGCAGATGCGGCAACTGGTTTTGTAAGGGGAGGATCAGATCGACCGGTCGGGTCTGCTTAAAAAGCGTTGGTGCGAAAAAAATCTTCGCCTGGCATTTGTTCAGTACCCATACCAACTCCGCTTCGCGCCAGGCAGGCAACAGTGGGACGGAAACCGCTCCGGTTTTCAGGCAGGCCAGATAGATAATGGTAAATTCGCACCAGCCCGGCAACTGAAAGGCAATGCGATCGCCGGGTTGAATACCGCAGGCTAAAAACCAGGTTGCCAGACTGCTGGCAGCACCGTCGAGTGCGGCGTAAGTGTACGAAGCGCCATGATTATCAACCACGGCGATTTTATCCGGCATGGCACTGGCCGTTTGGCACCAGTAGTCGCTAAGCGAAGCATCTCCCCATAAACCCTGTTTTCGCCAGGCTTCGCGGCGTTCGGCGTTAAACGTTAGTGTGATACTCATGAAGTTATTCCCTGGATGATTTCGGCATACATCTGACCGGATGGCCAGCGGGGCCAATCCGGCGGACAACATGCAAAACCCGCTAGCCGTAGCGGAAATCGACGCCAAATGTTCCGAGCGGATATTCCCATTGTGTGAGGATCGTGTCGCCGCACAGCACCCGGCAGGTGCCGCACTCCAGACAGCCTGCGGAGTCAAAATGAATATTGCCACTCTCATCCTGCTTATACAGTCCGGCGGGGCAGGCTTTCAGCAGCTTGCGAAATTCATTAAGGTCGGGGTGCTCAGCCAGGATGATGTGCGGATGACCTTCATCGACATTAAATTTATTGACGCCCAGTTTGACGTCGACGTTAACGTTATTGTCCTGATTCATAGCGCGGTTGCCCCCATGATGCCGTCTTTCAGTAGGTTCATCAGCCCAACTTTTCTGGCATGGGACATGATCATCTTGCGAACCGGCTGATTTGGGCGTCCGTCAACGGTAAACATATCGCTCATAATATCGGCCACCATGCGGGGATACTGGGTAAACAGGCGCGGGTTTTCCATCAGCGCCGGGATCTTGCGAAAATGCTGCAAATCACGCATCACGCAGCCCTGTTCGAGGGCGCGTTTGTAGTCCATCAGGCTAGTGGCTGAGTAATCCTGACGTTCTTTGGCTGCAATGGCTGTCTTGGCGGCGGCTTCTGCGGAGGCTATCGCCAAATCCATGCCACGCACCGTGTAACCCAGATTCAGACAGAAACCAGCGGCATCGCCGACGATCATCACACCGTCATCAACCAGCTTCGGAACCATTGCCAGTCCACCTTCCGGTACCATATGTGCGGAGTACTCCAGCAGTTCGCCGCCGGCAATCAACGGACGAATTGTCGGGTGTTGCTTAAAGTCTTCCAGCATTTGTGGAATGCTTTTCGTCGCATGGGCAATCTCTCCCAGTCCACACACCAGACCCAAAGAGATGGAGTTCTGGTTGGTATACAGAAATCCTCCGCCCATCAGTCCATCTGACGGCGAGCCTGCAAACAGCCAGGCTGCACCTTCGTTGCCTGACAGGTTGAATCGATCCGCAATGACCGCCGACGGTAAGCCGATCAGCTCTTTCACGCCAACGGCATAGTGCTGTGCAGAAGAGGGAGGCACCATCCCCAGTGACCGTCCCAGGATAGAATTGACGCCATCGGCAAGGATAACCATATTGGCTTCCAGGATGTCGTCCCCGGCTTGCACGCCGGTGACTTTATTACCTTCGCGGATTAGTGCGTCGACGCGCACGCCGGGAATGAACTGTACGCCAGCCTGTTCCGCTTTTTCCATAAGCCATGGGTCGAGCCTGTTGCGCAAAACTGTCCAGGAATCCTGCGCTGGCGCTTTGTCTTTCTCACTATGGAAGTCGAGGGTAACGGCGCTTTCTTCGGTCAGAAAGGAGATTTTTTCGCGGGTCACTTTACGTTCGAGCGGTGCTTCCTGCGCAAATCCAGGCATGATGCGCTCAAGGCTGTGCGCGTAGAGTCTCCCACCGGTCATATTTTTACTGCCTGCGCTGTTCCCGCGCTCGATGACCAGTACGTCCAGTCCTGCCTGGGCCATAACGTAGCCTGCAATTGTACCCGCTACGCCAGCACCGACCACAATGGCATCAAATTTTTCATCTGACATGCTTTATGCTCCTTTCCCGCCGCGAGGCAGCGGGAGATGTGCGTTAAAGAGGATTAGCGGCTGAGATGTTCGATAAGCGCTGGAACGACTTTGTAGATGTCGCCTACCAGGCCGTAATCGGCGTAATTGAAAATAGGCGCTTTTTTATCTTTGTTGATGGCGACAATGACTTTCGCGCCGTTACCGCCGACCATATGCTGGATTTGTCCTGAGATGCCTAGCGTGAGGTAAAGGTCCGATTTCAATAACACGCCAGAAACGCCAATATAGCGTTCGCGCTCCATCCAGTTTTCGCCTTCAGCAATGGGGCGTGAACAACCCACTTCAGCACCCAGTACGGATGCCAGTTGGTGCACCATTGCCAGGTCGTTTTGCGCAACCAGGCCGCGACCCACACCCACCACGCGTTTGGCTTTGCTGAGGTCCACGCTGCTCACGGATTTGGCGCGACGCTCCAGGCACATAATTTCATGGTGCGGTGCGATGTAATTTGCTGAGACAACAGGGCAGTTGTGCGAGGCGTTTTCCGCTACGGGTTCAAGCAGGCCAGGGGCAAGCGTGACGATCGCCAGCGTGCTTTTGATTTTTTCTTTGCCAAATGCCAGCCCACCGTACATACGGTGTTCAGCGAACAGTGTGCCTGCATCAAGCGTTACTGATGTGGCATCGTTCACCATCGCGGCGTTGAGCTGAATGCTTAAGCGCGCGCCAAGGGATTTGGCCCGTTTGGTGGCGGGCATCAATAGCAGTCCGGCGTGTTCCTGTATCAGAGCGGCGATGGTTTCGGCATAATTTTCAACACGCTGCAAACCGGAGATTGCTTCGAGCACGACGATTTTATCAGCGCCCAGGGGTTGCAACTGCTTGGCCTGGTCGCTGCCTTGCACAATAAGGTGTACCTGCTCACCCCACTGGCGAGCGCCGGCCATTAATTCTGCATAGCGTTCTACGTTATCGCTGAACACCCAGACGTTGGCTAATTTACTCATGATAATTTCTCTCCGTTGGGCTTAGTTCAGGGCTTTTTTCAGATGTTCAGCCAGTTCGGCAATGGCTTCTGCTGAGTCATTTTCCAGAATGATGTGCTGACGTTCGGTTTGCGGCGGCACGGTGAGACTCACCAGTTGTGCTAACAGTGACGCAGGTATCCAACCAATATCGCTGGCTTGCCACGGAGTGACCGGTTTTTTACCTGCGCCCAGAATCGCTTTCATCGAGGGGATACGCGGTGTGTTGATATCCGACGTCACGCAAAGTACGGCGGGGAGCGGCAGATCAATCACTTCGACTTCATCTTCCAACGTGCGCTCAACCACCAGGCGATCGCCGTTACGTTGGATGCGGCTGACGGCATTAATCACCGGGAGCTGTAATAGTTCACCAACCAGTAAGCCGACCTGCTGCGCGTAGATATCCCCCGATCCTTCACCGAACAACATCAGGTCGACATCCATTTTTTTGGCCGCGCAGGCCAGCGCCTGAGCGGTATCGCGGGGTAATGAGTGCTCCAACTGTGGATCCTGCACCATAAACAAACTGTCCGGCCCGCGGGACAGCACGTCCTTACGCACTTTAGAGTTTTGTAGTAGCGAACCACCCACCGTTAAGGCGACGATTTCATCACCCTCGGCGCTAAGTTGCGCAGCGGCCTCTATCGCATTTAAATCAAACTGACTGATTTTGGCATCGGCCCGGTCAAAGTTAAGCGAGCGCTGTGGGGTAACAACAACGTCCTGTTCTTCAGGCACCAACTTAAAGCAGGTTATTATTTTCATGGCATCTCCAGTGATTCTCGTGTGGATGATGACGTGGCGCGTCATTATCGACAGTAGGGAAAATTGACTGAAAATAGTGTGCGACAGAGGGGACTGTATTTTCGACGGGACAATCTGTTTTCATTGCCAACAATCTTGCAAAAAAAACGACCCAGGATTACCGGGTTTATCAGCAATAATCAGACGTTGCGTACTGCAGGAAAAAACGGGAAGACAAAGGCAGTGAAAATAAATGCGAAATGCATCATGTTTTTAATCGCTTTCATGCTTGATTTGTTTCTTATATGTAAATTATTAATACAGGGTTAATAACATTTATTCTTTCTGATTATTATAAAACACAAATAATCAGTGGTGACAATGCACTGGAGCAGCCGGTGTCATCTTGCAGATGGCGCAAATAATTTTGTTTCGCCTGGAAGGAATAACGTTGTATAACGTCATTATCGTTTTTATTTTTTCATATTAATAATTCATAAAATTGCTGCCTTTAGGTGGAGGTTGTCATGTATCAACGCTGCTTTGATAATGCCATGGAGACCCTTTTTGAACAGGGGAAAAACCCGAGGTTTTCGCGTTTCGTCATCAGTGATGACCCTAAGTGGGAGTCGGGGCATCATGTTCACGATAATGAAACGGAACTTATTTATGTCAAAAAAGGGGTCGCAAGATTTATTATCGATTCGTCGCTGTATGTCGCGCATGCCGGGGATATCGTGGTGATAGAGCAAGGGCGGCTTCATGCGGTTGCTTCAGATAGCAATGCGCCTGCTACCACATACACCTGTGCGCTCCACGATTTTCGTTTCAACGGTTGGCAGGATAATCAGCTATTACAACTGCACTCGTGTCCGGTCATAAGCGTGACTCAGGGTAAGGAGGTTATTAAGAGTATCTTTAATGAGTTGAGCGTCATGCTGCCCCAGAGCAAAAATAATTTGTCGTCTTCAGCTTACGATGCATTTGCTTATGCACTAACTGTTTTATATTACGAAAATTTTAAAAATGCATATCGTTCTGAACAAGGTTATATCAAAAAAGATGTTTTAATTAAAGATGTGCTGGTTTATTTGAATAATAACTTCCGCGAAAAAATAACTCTCGATCAGCTCTCCAAAAAATTCCGTGCCAGTGTCAGTTATATCTGTCACGAATTTACTAAAGAGTATCGTATTTCGCCGATAAATTATGTGATTCAGCGACGGATGACCGAGGCAAAATTTGCCCTGACAAATACGGAAGCCTCGTTAGCGGAAATCTCCTGGCGGGTAGGGTATGAAAATGTCGATCACTTTGCCAAACTCTTCCAGCGGCATGTGGGTTGTACACCCAGTGATTATCGTAAGCAGTTTAAAAATAATCTGGCTGAGCAGGAATGCCTGATGCCAGAGGTCTGATTATCCTGGCTTGTGCCGGAAAACGCATTTGCGCTATCCGGCACGTATTACCGCTTACTTGTTCTGATAGTCTTTCAGGATTTGGCGACCAGCGACGTAAATCATAATTTCGTCGGTACCGCCGCCAATACGTTCGCAACGGACATCGCGCCAGAATCGGGAAACGCGAGCTTCATCGGTGTAGCCCAACCCGCCCATGATTTGAATGGCGTCATCAATCACTTCCATTGCCGTACGGGCGCAATACAGTTTTGCCAACGCCGCGCTGGTCCGCAGTGACTGTTCCTGATCGGCCTGCCAGGCAACTTTCAGCACCATGTTGCGCATGTTTTCGATTTTAATCGCCATCAGCGCCAGTTTTTCCTGGATCATCTGGTTATGGCCAATCGGTTTACCAAATGCAATACGTTGGTTAGCGTAACGGGCGGCATCTTCGAAGGCGCACTCGGCAAAACCGGTACTGCGTGCAGCGTTGATCAACCGTTCCATTTCAAAGTTGTACATGACGTTAAGGAAACCCATGCCTTCTTCGCCGACCCTATCGCTTTCGTCTACTTCAACGTCATCAAGATAGACTTCGCAGGTGCTGAGCATGTGCCAACCAATCTTATGCAGTGGATTAACCTTAATGCCGGGTTTCTTCGAATCCACCCACCACAGCGTAAAGGCTTTTTTCGGATCTTTCGGCTCCGGATCGCGAGCCAGTACCAGCATATACGGGTACTCTTTCGCGCCGGTGATAAAGGTTTTTTGCCCGTTGAGATAGACCTTGCCATTTTTGCGAGTGTAGCTGGTGGTCGCGCTGTTGTTGTCTGAACCTGCTCCCGGCTCGGTTAATGCCAGCGCATAGGCCGGATCGCCCGTTTCCATGGTGCTTTCTGCCGTTTTACGTAACTGCTCGGCGGAGCCAAAACGGCGCATACTGTGGATACACTGACCGTTCGTTATTAAAAAAGCGGGTGCGCCGCATTTGGACACTTCCATCAGCGCCAGCATCTGCGTGACGTAATCTGCCGGGATACCGCCGAACTCTTCCGGAACGCCCAGCATCGAAATACCATTGTCGGCAAGGGCGCGCATAAACTCTTTCGGATAGGTAGCTGTCTGATCGCAGGTACGGAAATATTCTTCCGGGAAATTACTGGTAATCAGTTCCCGAATGCTGGCAAGCAGCAGTTCTTGTTCTTCAGTTAATGAAAAATCCATTAGGGTACTCCTTTTAATTGGCAGCATCGGGTAATACAAAACCCATCGAGGTGTCGATAAATAATCTTTCGTCCATCAGTTTCAGCTCGGGGGAAATAACCGGAGAAAAATCCATTTTGTCCAGAATGTCTTCCTGTAAAGAGACTCCTGGGGCAATCTCGATTAAATGAAGGCCATCTTCTTTTAACGTAAATACAGCGCGCTCGGTGATGTAGCGCACATCAAGCCCTCGCTCGAGGGCAATTTTCCCGCTGAAAGTAACTTCAGGTAATTCATTGACGAATTTTTTTACCCGTCCTTCCTGAACGATATTTAATTTGCCATCGGCAACTTCTGTTTTCAGACTTCCGGCAGTTAATGTGCCGCAAAATATTATTTTCTTCGAGGTGGCGCTGATATCGATAAAACCGCCAGTACCCATGATTTTGCCATTGAATTTATGTACGCCGACGTTGCCGTGGCGATCCACCTCAGCAAAGCTTAAATAGCATACATCCAGCCCGCCACCGTGATAGAAGTCAAACTGAGAGGTCATATCCAGAATTGCGCGAGTGTTGACGTTGGCGCCAAAAGCGATGCCCTGAGAGGTAATACCGCCTATCGGGCCGGTCTCAACCGTCAGAATGAAGTCGTCAGCGCAGCCTTCTTCGCGCGCGACGAGACCTATACCATCGGCGATACCCACGCCAACGTTGCCGACCGCGCCTTTACGCATTTCGAACAGGGCGCGGCGAGCCACCAGTTTACGCTGATTGAGCGCCAGGGGCGTTTGTTGGCTGTCATCGAGGACAAAATCGCCCGAGATAAAGCGGTTAACTGCCGCACCGCCGTACAGTTGAGTTTGATCGGGGTCGATGACCACAATATCTACCAGATAGCCCGGGATACGTACCGCTTTCGGGTGCAGGGTGGCTTTCTTCACCATTTTTTGCACCTGCATCATGACGATGCCGCCGTTGTTGTGTACGGCCTGGGCAATCACCAGCGCATCGAGATACATAACTTCATCTTCAAAGGTGGCGTAGCCTTCGCTGTCGCAGGTGGTGGCACGAATAAAGGCGATGTTTGGCGCAATGGCTTTGTAATAGAGGTACTCTTTGTTATCGATTTCCACCAGCTTGATCAGATCGTCGGTGGTCACTTCATTCAGTTTTCCGCCCTGTTGGCGGGGATCGACAAATGTTCCGATACCAATCTCACTCAGAATGCCAGGCTGGTGGGCTGCCGATGCACGCAGGGTCTGGGTTAATACGCCCTGAGGATAGTTGTAGGCGGCGATTTTATTCTGTTCAGCGAGGTCGGAGATTCGTGGTGATTGTCCCCAGTGGCCGCATAATGCCCATTTGACTAAACCTTCCTGTGCCAGCGGGCTAATTCCACGGTCTGCACGGTCACCCAGCCCCGTTGGGCTAATTAATGATAAGTTTCGCGGTGACTGTGCATTTTTATATTTTTCAGCCAGCGCGTTAATTAATGTCGTTGCTTCGAGGATACCTCCGCCTGCGCCTAAAACACAGAGCGTTGCTTCATCAGGAATGTAATTAATGGCTTCAGCTGCGGATAATACGGGTACCCGACCATCAATGCGTTTTGGTCTTAATAATTTCATGTAAACTCCAGATTATATGCGTGCGACAGCCTGTCGCTATATTCGACAATAATAATTTGAGTTATTTAATAATGTCCGGCCAGCTGCCCGATATTCATGAATGAGCGAATATCTGGGGCAGGGCATTACTGATATTAATATGAATAAATTTTATTATTACGCCTGATGCAATATGGTCAAAACGGTACGTAGATCGGTGACCGAAATTTGCCCAGGGGCAGAGGCTTTTTTTACCGCGCCAAAGGTTGCCGCTGAACCGAAAACCTCACCGGACAGGCGTGAAATCACCCCTGTTTTGGCCATTGACATGGTAATGATCGGCCGATCGGCATAGCGTTCTTGCATTTCCAGCGTGGCGCCAAGCAGGGTCAATACATCCGATGTGTTCTGCGGCATCAGGGCGATTTTAGGAATATCAGCGCCAAGTTCCTGCATTTTACGCAGACGTTGAATAATCTCTTGTGCGGCTGGCGTCTTATGGAAATCATGATTCGACATAATGACGGCGACATTTTTAGCGTGCGCATGTTCGACGGTGGCTTTAACCAACTCATCACCAGTGAAAAGCTCCAGGTCGATCATATCCACCAGACCGCTATCTACTGCCGCACGGTTTAGCTCGATATAGTTTTCAATAGATAGCGCCTGTTCACCACCTTCTTTAGCGCTACGAAAGGTAAACAGCAGCGGTTTGTCAGTCATTACATCGCGGATGGCGCGTGCAGCTTCCAGCACGCCATCTATGGAGGAGATATCGCTGAAATGGTCAACGCGCCATTCCAGAATATCGAAATCCGCTTCGCGATAGGCCAGCGCTTCACTTTTTACCGTTGCGATGTCTTTACCCATCAGCGAGACAATGATCTTCGGCGCACCCTCGCCAATCACGAGGTTTTTTACGGTTACGGTTTTCATCGATTACCCTATTAATATATTACAAATGCTTGTCCGTCAGGCTGCAAAACCCATAACCTGTTTCACATACTCCAGTGGGAAATCTTTCCCGGTCCAGAGTTTGAACTGTTCAGCCCCTTGCCATAACAACATGCCGTAACCATCAATCGTTTTGCAACCGGCAAGTTGTGCCTGCTGCAATAATTTGGTCATATGCGGGTTGTAGACGCATTCAGTTACCAGCAGGTCCGGTCGCAGCAGGGTAACGTCGGTTACGAGAGAGTCGTTCTCCAGCGGTTTCATGCCCACTTTCGTACCGTTGGTCAAAATATCTGCACTGGCCAGTGCGTCAGCAAAAGCCTGTCGATCGTCGAGATCGATAACGGTGACCACGCAGTCGGTATTCTCATTGACACGTTTGGCGAATTCTTGCGCTTTGGCAAAGAACTCATCCTGGCGGTTGAAGAGTTTTATTTCTTTGATGCCTTCAATCGCTGCCTGGGCGCCAATGGCCGTTGACGCGCCGCCTGCGCCCAACAGTACCATGGTTTTACCTCTGATATCGAAACCGCTTTCCTTGATTGCCCGAATATGACCGGTGCCATCGGTATTGTAGCCGCGCAGGTAACCATCGTCATTGACGATAGTATTGATCGCGCCGACCAGTTTGGCTGCAGGCGTTAATTCATCAACATATTCGCATGCCAGCTGTTTGTTGGGCATAGAGACTCCGGTACCGCGCATCTTTAAGGCTTTCAGCCCGGCAATTGCGTTAGCAAACGTTGAGTTATCAACTTCAAATGCCATGTAAGTAAAAGGCAATCCTGCTTTTTCTAATGCCTTGTTTTGCATTTCAGGCGACAGACTATGTCTGATAGGGTAGGCCATCAGACCAATCAGTTCATATTTTGCAGTTACGTCCATTTGATACTCCTTCTGAATAATTTATTGAAAATAACGTTCGCCCAACCGCACATCATTTTGGGGAATATCAAATACGCGGTAGTAACGAATAAAAACGATGATGGCGGTGACGAAGGCCAGCAAAGCGAATGCGAGGTCCAGCAAAATGATGTACTGCAGGCCAATGTTAGAAAGGTATCCGGTGATTAATGGGATAATAAAGTTGGCGACGCCACCCATCATCATATAAATACTGGTGACTTTGGCTTTGCTCCTGGGAAAAAACTCTGACATCACCGAAACGCCGAGCTGTAAAATCCCCCCTGCTGCAGAGAACCCAATCAGAAATGAACCGGCGTTACACACCAATGGAGATGGATATAAATAGATAATGGCAGCGGTGACGGTTGCCAGTCCGGCGTTAAAGACATTCGCCCAAATAGGTCGAACCATTTTCTTAAGCAGCGCTGCAAAAATAAACACGCAGACCAGCGATCCCATGCTGTAGTAAGAGATGGTTTTTAGCGCGTCGGCTTCTGCCATACCGGCAAATGCCATCGCGTATTTCGGCATCCAGACAACGATGACGTAAAAGGTCGAAAATGCGGCTACCCCGAACATGACGGATGCCACGCCTTCCAGCCAGACCAACGGTTTACTGTTCATCTGGGGGAGTTCTTTTGCAATGCCCGCATCCACCATCTGGCTGGGGAAGCGACTTCTTAGCAACATTAAGGTGATGATGACAAACAATACGCCCGGGATAATGACCGCATAGCCGTACCAGATATGATTGAGCAGCATGGTGCTGACGACGATGGGGTAGACCATCTGCCCAAACGAGACCATCGCTTTAACCAGGATAACAGCGGATCCAGATGCCTTAGGGAAACACTCCATCAATGCCGGATAGCCGCCTGTATCCAGCGCCGAGTTTGCCACACCGACGCAAACAGCCAGAATAAAGGCAATCATCAGATTCGGGCTGGCGGGAATACCGAAGAAAAACAGCATGTACAGAATCGCACCTAACAGAATGATTGCCCGCCGACCAAATTTGTCTGAGAGCACCCCAAAGAATAAAATACTCACTAATCGACCAAGACCAATGCCGGAAATTAAATAGGCAATCCCGGCATTGTCGGTGGAGAATTTTTCTGCAAGTGAGCTCATATTTTGCGCCAATGTAATGACGCTAATGCCGTGTAAAAAATAACTTAAATAAATACAGCTTATCGCCAAAAGAAATGGCGTAGTAAAGGTCTTGTTTTGAGACATTTTCACAACTCCTTGCGGATTTTAAAATTGTTCTGTGCTCGTCGGTTTAGTTTAAATTGCGGCGACCTTGTGAATAATATACCGGGTGGTAACTATTGGACCTACATAGCATGGCGTTTAACTTACCAGGGATGTTGCATGTCAAATTGTGAATTTAATACTCTGCGCCCACTTTTTGCTGAAATTTTAAAAATGCAGTCAATTATTTTGCAGGTATGAGGAACAATATTGCATCCGCGTTATTCTGCGACTTGAGTCATTTTTAATTGATGCTTTGACGCGATGTTGCTGCGATAACCAATAAACAGCGCCAACAGAAAACCTACAGCGGCTATGGCGGTATCAAACCACATGATGTGAGCGATGCTAATCTCGGAAAGTTTCGCTGTAATCAACGGGATGGTAAAAGTGGCTATGCTGCCTGCGCTGTAGTAAATCCCGGTGGCTTTGCCCTTTGCCTGCGGAAAGCGTGCCGCCATCAGCGTTAAACCGATTTGTACCACGCCTCCGGCTGAAGAAAAACCGATGACAAACGCGAAGCCGATGACCACGTAGGTTGTTGGATGCAGACACACCATGAGCAGGGCGCAAAATGAAATGAACGTGTACAGCATCAATAACGATGTCGCGCGTGCTGCTTTGCGTACCAGTGGGGCAGTAATTAAAACGCACAACAGGGAACCGCACGTGTAAATGCTTAAGAGTTTGATCGATAACGTATAGGACATCCCGGCGACAAACTGTCCGTATTGTGCCAGCCACTGGCTCACCAGATAAAATGTCGCCATGGCGATATAGCCGTATAAGGTATAACTGGCAAGGTCGAGCAAGGAGCATTGATGTTCAGGCTGTGCGGTTTCTTGTTTTGCAGGTTGTGTTCTGATGACGATATCAGGCCCGGGATGCGGCGGGAACCGGCAGCGAAACAAAAACACACCGTTGAATAACATAATGGCTGCAGCCAGCAGGAAGGACCAGCCAAACCAAAGTTCGGCCCACACCAGTAGACTGATAATCATAGGCAGTAAAAACTGGCCGCCGGAGACGAACGCTTTAATTAAAATATTGGCCGTGCTGGGTGTGCGGGGAAACGCCTCCATCAGGCTGGGGTAAGTACCGGCATCGAGAAAACTGTTTGCCATTCCTGCCAAAAACCCAAATGCATAGGCAATGTAAATACTGTGAGTATTGACGATACCGACAAAGAAAATCAGGTAGCAGGTCATGCCGAAAATAATAAACGGTCTGCGGCCATAGCGATCTGAGAGCATGCCTGCCACCAGTAAGACGCTTAAACGGCCAATGCCGAGTGAGGAAATAACAATTGAAACACCTGCGGCATTGGTCTGCCACTGTTGTTCCAGTGCAGACATATTGAGGCTCATCAGAATCACCCCCATGCCGTGTACCAGGTAATTAAAGTACAGCCCTATCGCAGTGGAGAAATAGGTATTTTTCATAATATGTTACTCAGCGAAGAGGCTAAATGAGAGTGGTGTTGCTGTCTCTTAACACAAACGCTCAAGGTCGTGGGCATACAGCTCTGCAGCAGCAGATTGGTAGATTTTCCAGTCAAGAAAATTATCGTGCTGATAAACCGTCTGAAAAGAGATGAAATCGGGGAAAAAACGCATGGTGTTATTACCGATACGATTATTTATTTTGTCGATAATTGCGTTAATTCTTAACTTTCTCATGGCCTTCATTTCTGCACAAATTCGCGTGATATCTTCCGGGATTTCCCTTTCGCCACTTTCCCATTGATGCCAGGCGGCAACATTATGATCCCGCGAGATATACATAGCGCTTTCTTCTACCGTCATAGCAAAAATATGGCGGAAAGCCTGGAGTTCTAATGCGTTCATTATTTGATAACCTCATCAAAGACGGTGGAATAGTAATAACATTGCTGTGGATATTTCGGCTTGAAGAGAGTCACAGTATCTTGTGCAATATTATTTGTTCATCAACGGGGAAGTGGACGTGTGGAGCGGTTAGGTGGGTGGCGAGGCGTGCTAAGGACAAAAAAAAGCCCATCGTGGGAGATGGGCAAAGACTACACACAGCAATTCGTTGTTTCACTCAGGGGATTTCCATGCTTATAAATCAATGTGTTGATCTAAAGCCATGGGCTAATAGTAGGCATACTGGTTTTTTACGTCGATCAGATTCATCTCAATAGTTTAAAAACTGTAAAGAATTTGCGACACAAATGAGTATTTAAAGAGGGGCGAGGTTCAGTCCAATATAGTAAGGGAAAGGAACTGATTAGCATTGTTAAACAATCAGGCGGCCGTGCCGCCTGAAGTGGGATTACTTATTGCGTTCCATTTCAGCAATTTCTTCGAGGATTTCATCCGGATTGCTGCCTGGTGCAGGGGCTTCGTTTACCCAGGCTGAGAACAGACGCCAGGAGACGGCCAGTACTACCGGGCCGATGAACAGACCAATCATACCGAAAGCAATCAGTCCGCCGATGACCCCAGAGAGAATCAGGATCAGCGGCAAATCGGCGCCCATGCGAATCAGCATCGGGCGAATAACGTTATCCAGTGTACCGACCACGCCGCTCCACACCAGCAGCACGGTGCCCCAGGTTGAATCCCCCGTCCAGTACAGCCAGATAATGGCCGGCACCAGCACCGGTAACGGCCCCAGTTGGATCAGGCATGACAGGATCATCAATACCGCCAGCAGCGTGGCATACGGCACGCCGGTTACCGCCAGACCAATGCCGCCAAGAACAGCCTGCACCAGGGCGGTGACCACAACACCTAATGCGACGGCGCGAATGGCCTGCGCTGCCAGCAGAATGGCAGCATCGCCGCGTTTGGATGCCAGGCGACAAGCAAAATGGCGAATACCTAACGCCACCTGTTCACCGTGCCAGTACAGCAGGGCGCTGAACAGCAGCATCAGACCACAGTGCATCATAAAGCGACCAATATGCGCAGCCTGTCCGACAAACCAGGTTGTCGTCGTGCCAATATAAGGACGAACCTTGGCCATGATGGCCGAGCCGCCCATATCCAGCAGGCTGTGCCATGCGGCATACATTTTGGCACCGACCAACGGAATACTGTTCAACCACGCCAGATCCGGCAACGTCATATCGCCAGCGGTTACGGCATGGATCAACGGCCCGCTGCCATCAACAATGCTATTCACCAGCAGCGCGATAGGAATGATAAACAACAGCACCAGCAGCAGGGTCATTACCAGCAAGGCCAGTGAGCGGCGTCCCCAAAGTAATTTTTGTAAGCGTAGCAGGATCGGCCAGGTTGCAATGACCACCGTACCTGCCCATGCAAAACCGAGGATAAAGGGTTGAACAATCCAGAGACAGGCCACAATCATGATGGCTAAAAACAGCACCGATAGCAGCACTTGTGCAATATCCCTGGGCTGACGGAAATTTACCATAAATACTTTTCACCTTTGTCTTTGCGCCAGAACGTTGACGCGACGTGAACACTTAAATGACACCCTGTAATGATGAGCAATTTCAGCGGTTTTGAACAGGCGGATTCTGCCTGTAAATCTGCTGAGCGTATTAGAAAAAAATGTGATACAACAAACAAAGCAACACGCAAACGATTAAATTCACAACACAGACCGCAGGAAAGGGTCACTATAATGATTCCACAAATTTCTCAGGCGCCAGGTGTCGTTCAACTGGTGCTCAATTTTTTGCAGGCGCTGGAGCAGCAAGGATTTACGGGCGATACGGCAACGAGCTATGCCGATCGCCTGACAATGTCGACGGATAACAGTATTTATCAGCTGCTTCCTGATGCTGTTGTTTTCCCGCGTTCAACCGCAGATGTGGCGCTGATCGCCCGTCTGGCGGCGGAACCTCTTTTCTCTTCGCTGATTTTTACCCCGCGCGGCGGTGGCACCGGGACCAACGGTCAGGCGCTGAATCAGGGCATTATTGTTGATATGTCCCGCTATATGAGCCGCATTATAGAAATCAATGTGCAGGAAGGCTGGGTGCGGGTCGAAGCTGGGGTGATTAAAGACCAGCTCAACCAGTTTCTGAAACCTTACGGCTATTTCTTTGCTCCCGAATTATCCACCAGTAACCGGGCAACGTTGGGGGGGATGATCAATACCGACGCATCCGGACAAGGTTCGTTGGTTTACGGTAAAACCTCCGATCACGTGCTGGGTATCCGCGCGGTGCTGATGGGCGGCGATATTCTTGATACTCAGCCAATGCCGGTCGAACTTGCCCAAACGCTGGGTAACAGCAATACCACTATTGGCCGCATCTACAAGACGGTTTATGAGCGTTGCCGCGATAACCGACAGTTAATCATTGATAAATTCCCCAAGCTTAATCGCTTCCTGACCGGTTACGATCTACGGCACGTCTTTAACGATGAGATGACCGAATTTGATTTAACCCGCATTCTTACCGGTTCTGAAGGTACGCTGGCGTTTATCACCGAAGCCCGTCTGGACATCACGCCGCTGCCCAAAGTCAGACAACTGGTTAACGTTAAGTACGACTCTTTCGACTCGGCGTTGCGTAATGCCCCGGTGATGGTGGAAGCTCGCGCGCTGTCGGTAGAAACCGTCGACTCTAAAGTGCTTAATCTGGCGCGGGAAGATATCGTCTGGCACTCGGTAAGTGAATTGATTACCGATGTTCCTGATAAAGAGATGCTGGGTCTGAACATTGTGGAGTTTGCCGGTGACGACGAAGCATCGATTGATTCGCAGGTCAGCGCACTGTGTGAACGTCTGGATGGCTTAATCGCTCGTCAGGAAGCGGGCGTCATTGGCTGGCAGCTATGTACCGAACTGGCGGGTGTAGAACGAATTTACGCTATGCGTAAAAAAGCCGTTGGTTTGCTGGGGAATGCTAAAGGTGCCGCGAAGCCGATCCCGTTTGCCGAGGATACGTGCGTCCCGCCTGAACATCTGGCTGACTATATTGCCGAGTTCCGCGCGCTGCTCGATAGCCATGGTCTCAGTTACGGCATGTTTGGTCACGTAGACGCAGGCGTGCTGCACGTCAGACCCGCGCTGGATATGTGCGACCCGCAGCAGGAAGTGCTGATGAAACGCATTTCTGACGATGTCGTCGCGTTGACGGCAAAATATGGCGGACTGCTTTGGGGCGAGCATGGAAAAGGTTTTCGTGCAGAATACAGCCCGGCGTTCTTCGGTGAGGAGCTGTATAGCGAACTGCGTAAAGTAAAATCGGTCTTTGATCCGCAAAACCGGCTGAATCCGGGGAAAATCTGTCCACCTGAAGGCGTAGATGCGCCGATGATGAAAGTGGACGCGGTGAAGCGCGGAACGTATGACCGTCAGATTCCGCTGGCCGTACGCCAGGAGTGGCGCGGGGCGATGGAGTGTAACGGTAACGGGTTGTGCTTTAACTTCGATGCGAAAAGCCCCATGTGTCCGTCGATGAAAATCAGCCTCAACCGTATTCATTCACCAAAGGGGCGGGCCACGCTGGTGCGTGAATGGCTGCGTCTGCTGGCCGATCGCGGGATTGACCCGGTACAGTTGGAGAAAGAGCTACCGGAAAAACGCGCCAGTTTACGTACGCTGATTGCCCGTACCCGCAACAGCTGGCATGCGCGCAAGGGTGAATACGATTTCTCGCACGAAGTAAAAGAGGCAATGTCCGGCTGTCTGGCGTGTAAAGCCTGTTCCACACAGTGTCCGATTAAAATCGATGTCCCGGAATTCCGCTCGCGCTTCCTGCAAATGTACCACACGCGTTATCTGCGACCGTTGCGCGATCATATGGTGGCGACCGTTGAGAGTTATGCGCCGTTAATGGCGCGGGCGCCCAAAACGTTTAACTTTTTCATCAACCAGCCGCTGGTGCGGAATCTGGCTAAAAAGCACATCGGTATGGTCGATTTACCGCTGCTGTCTGCGCCATCGCTTCAACGTCAGATGGTTGGTCATCGTTCCGCCAATATGACGCTGGAACAGCTCGAGTTGCTCAGCATTGAGCAAAAAGCCCGTACGGTGCTGGTGGTGCAGGATCCATTTACCAGCTATTACGATGCGCAGGTGGTGGCTGATTTTATACGCCTGGTTGAAAAGTTGGGTCTGCAGCCGGTATTGCTGCCTTTCTCGCCAAACGGCAAAGCTCAGCATATTAAGGGTTTTTTAAACCGTTTTGCCAAAACAGCGAAAAAGACATCCGAGTTTCTCAACCGGGTGGCGAAGCTGAACATTCCGATGGTGGGGGTCGATCCGGCGCTGGTGCTCTGTTATCGCGATGAATACAAGCTGGCGCTCGGGGAACAGCGGGGTGATTTCCATGTGCTGCTGGCTAACGAATGGTTATCGACAGTCCTGGAGTCACAGCCGGCAGTCACAATCGGCGGCGAACCGTGGTACTTCTTTGGACACTGTACTGAGGTGACGGCACTGCCGGGCGCGCCTGCGCAGTGGGCGGCTATCTTTGCACGCTTTGGCGCCAGACTGGAGAATGTCAGCGTGGGTTGCTGTGGAATGGCGGGCACTTATGGTCACGAAGTGAAGAATCATCAGAATTCACTGGGGATCTATGAGCTATCATGGCACCAGGCAATGCAACGATTGCCGCGTAACCGTTGCCTGGCTACTGGATACTCCTGCCGCAGCCAGGTCAAACGCGTTGAAGGCACGGGCGTTCGCCATCCATTACAGGCACTGCTGGAGATTATAGGATGATCTGGAAACGTGAAGTTACACTCGAGGCGCTCAATACTATGGGTGAAGGAAACATGGTGGGGCTGCTCGATATTCGTTTTGTGCACATTGGCGATGATACGCTGGAAGCCACGATGCCGGTGGATCACCGTACCAAACAACCTTTTGGTTTGCTGCACGGCGGCGCGTCCGTAGTGCTGGCGGAAAGTATCGGTTCGGTGGCTGGCTACCTGTGTACCCAGGGGGAACAGAAAGTCGTGGGCCTGGAGGTTAACGCCAACCATATTCGCTCCGCGCGGGAAGGGCGCGTCAGAGGGGTATGTCGCGCGGTACATACCGGCTCTCGTCATCAGGTGTGGCAAATCGAAATCTTCGATGAGCAGGGACGATTGTGCTGCACGTCGCGTCTGACAACCGCAATTTTGTGATGCATATTGCTTTTGGTCATTATCTGCACAGGGAATGTGTTATACTGTGCAGGTTTTGAACACAAGCGAGGATGATATGTCTACCCAATTAGACCCGGCCCAACTGGCAATAGAATTTTTACGTCGTGATAAAACCGATCTTTCACCGGCTCAGTACCTGAAAAGACTGAAACAACTTGAGCTGGAGTTTGCAGATCTGTTGGCGCTCTCTTCAACTGAATTGAAAGAAGAGATCTATTTTGCCTGGCGCATGGGTGTTCATTGATTCCGGTATGCTTATCGTAATAAAACCCCGACACGCGTTCGGGGTTATTTTTTGCCTTAGATCTTAATTACCACTTCATCTCACCGCTATTAACCTTCGCACTTAGCTCCAGAGAACTTGCGTCCGCAAGACCCGGCCATGCTGCGGTCATGGTTTTAATCACATAGTCTGAACCTTTCTTCGCCCCCAACGCCTGCTCAAACGACTGTAAATAGTCATGTGTGAAGCGAATGGCCTTATCGCCCGCAGGGCGTTCGCCAATGTAATGGCCCGGAACTACCTGAGTAGGCTGTAAATGCTGCATTTCGCTCAGTACGCTACGCCATGCGCTACGTTGTTCTGCAGACTGTGTATCCGCTGTCCAGACGTGAATCCCGGAAGCCACGCCGGTCCCGCCAATAATGGCACGGTTCGCCGGGATCCAGACATAGGCTGCATAATCGTCAGGATGACGCAGTTCCAGCGTTTCGCCATCAATCGTGAAATGCGTTTGCGTGGTCGCCTGTGGAACGGTGAGCGATGTTGGCGCGCCGTCCTTCATTTGCGGGCCCCAGAACTGCAGCTTAGCCTCTTTGGTGGCGCGGATATGGTCTACTACGTGCGGTGCTGCCAGAACTTTAACCTGCGGGAACGCGTTGACGATGGGCTGCAGACCGAAATAGAAATCCGGATCGCCGGAAGTGATCACGATAGCCTTCAGCGTTTTACCGCTGGCGCGAATCATCTGCACCAGTTGTTCGCCATCTTTGGTGCTGAACTGGGCGTCAAACAAAATCGCCTCTTTAGGGCCAGACACCAGCGTCGAAGAGACTGGGAAAATAGCCTTATCCTGCGGATTATAGACGTCCAGCTGTAGCGGTGCGGCGAAAGCTGAAGACGCAAACAGAGGTAACAGCAGGGCCAGAGATTTAACTTTCATACCAGGTAACCTTATGCAGGGAATTGTCTATTGATAGTTCACGTATTTTAAGCGTATTCGTATCTGTTAGAATTCCCTCATTAGGACATGCTGAGTTTCGTAAAACGATCGGATGGGATGCAATGGACAGAGTGATGGCGGCAACGGTATTCAACCATATCTGTGATTTGGGCAGTCTGAGTGCCGCCGCGCGCGCATTGGGGTTGTCGCGCCCGATGGTCAGTCGATATCTCGACGAGATGGAGAAATGGGCGGGGGCAAGGCTTATCCATCGTTCGTCGCGCCGTTTGACGATCACGCCAGCGGGTGAAGAGGCATTACTGAAAACACGTTCTCTGGCGCAACTTTCGCTGGATATTGGCGCCGCCAGCGCCGCACAAACGCCGTCCGGCACGTTACGTGTGGCCTGTGCACATTTTACTGCCTTGCATATCTTAGCGCCGGTTCTGCCCGCTTTTCTGGCGAGGTATCCGCAACTGCGTATCGAGGTGGAGATCAATAACCAACCGGTAAGCCTCGTGGGAGAACGTATCGATGTGGCGATCCGTATAACGGAAAACCCCGAGCCAGGGACTATCGCCCGTCGCCTTGGCGACTGTAAATCGGTGCTCTGTGCGTCTGTTGATTATCTGCATCAGCATGGCACTCCAGAGACTATCGATGATCTTACGCAGCATAATTGTCTCTACTACAGCGGTTTTGCTGGAAAATCCTGGCACTTTCTGGATGCCCAGGGCCAGGCTGTCTCTGCTGCAATCAGAGGTAATTTGAGCGCCGGGATCTCTTCGCTACTTTGTGAGTCGGCGTTGGCGGGAATAGGCGTTGCGTTGGTGCCTGAACTGGAGGCGCGGGAAGGGCTGGCACAGAGAAAACTGATTAGACTATTGCCCGAGCTTCAACCTAAATGCCTGCCGATATATGGTTTATACCTTTCTCGAGAGCATCAGCCAGCAGGGTTGCGCCTGTTGCTGGATGCGCTTAGTGAACCAGAGTGCTAACCGGGTGGCTAAACGTGCTTATAAAATAGTCAAACCGCCATTAGTGTTAAAAAAAACTGTTCAGTGTATGAGATTCTTCTTATCGCCCCTTCAAGAGCTAAGCCATCGTGAGTGCCGGAGATAAGCGCCGGATGGGGCCGGAACCCTTAAGCCTGCCAGCAAGCAGACTTAAGGGTTTTTTGTTTGTTCATTATTAGAATTGTATTTCCCTTCGGTCATCCCCACCTATCCCTTAAATAGACATTATCTATACATCTTTTAATATTTGACCTGCCTGAACGATTGGATTTTTATAATCCATTGTTAATCAATGTATTGAACAAAAAATTCCATCCCTGTAAACCCACGCTGCAGGGTCTATGCTTAGTAAAAGTAGTCAAAAAGGGCGATTAACCCGAATGCCCCTGCTGTTGAGGGGTTGAAGTGATAATCATTATCACTAACATGGTGTTATAGCTTCAAAGCTAGTGACTCGAGGTAACTCTATGGAATTGCATTCAGGAACATTTAACCCGGACGATTTTGCCTGGCGTGGACTGACGTTAACGCCAGCGGCTGCGGCGCATATCCGCGAGCTGGTAGCAAAGCAACCCGACATGTTGGGCGTGCGTTTAGGCGTGAAGCAAACGGGATGTGCGGGATTCGGCTACGTGCTGGACACTGTCCGCGAGGTCCAAAAAGACGATCTGTTGTTTGAAACGGATGGCGCCAGACTTTATGTGCCGTTACAGGCGATGCCGTTTATCGACGGTACAGAGGTCGATTTCGTTCGCGAAGGATTAAATCAGTTATTTAAATTTCATAACCCGAAAGCCCAGAACGAATGCGGCTGTGGCGAAAGTTTTGGGGTATAGGCGGTACTATGTCTCGTAATACTGAAGCAACTGACGATGTCAACACCTGGGCTGGCGGGCACCTTAATTATAAAGAGGGCTTCTTCACCCAACTGCAAACTGATGAGCTGGCGAAAGGGATCAACGAAGATGTCGTGCGTGCGATTTCGGCAAAACGAAATGAACCCGACTGGATGCTGGAATTTCGCCTGAATGCCTTTAACGCATGGCTCTCCATGGAAGAGCCGCACTGGCTGAAAGCGCATTACGACAAACTGAATTACCAGGAGTATAGCTATTATTCCGCGCCGTCCTGCGGCAATTGCGATGAAACCTGCGCATCTGAGCCGGGAGCGGTACAGCAAACGGGGGCGAATGCGTTTTTAAGCAAAGAGGTTGAGGACGCATTTGAACAGCTTGGCGTGCCGGTCCGCGAAGGCAAAGAGGTGGCGGTTGATGCCATTTTTGACTCGGTGTCGGTAGCGACCACCTATCGTGACAAACTGGCGGAACAGGGCATTATTTTCTGTTCGTTCGGTGAGGCGATTCACGATCACCCTGAGCTGGTAAAACAGTATCTGGGCACGGTCGTACCAGGTAATGACAATTTCTTTGCCGCGCTGAATGCGGCGGTGGCATCCGACGGTACGTTTATCTATGTACCGAAAGGTGTGCGTTGCCCAATGGAACTGTCGACCTATTTCCGTATCAATGCGGAAAAAACCGGGCAGTTTGAACGCACCATTCTGGTTGCGGATGAGGGCAGCTACGTCAGCTATATCGAAGGCTGTTCAGCCCCGGTGCGTGACAGCTACCAGCTGCATGCCGCGGTGGTGGAGGTCATCATCCACAAAGATGCCGAAGTGAAATACTCGACGGTACAAAACTGGTTCCCTGGCGATGGTAACACCGGCGGCATTTTAAACTTCGTTACCAAGCGCGCTCTGTGCGAAGGCGAAAACAGCAAAATGTCGTGGACGCAGTCGGAAACCGGCTCAGCCATTACGTGGAAATACCCAAGCTGCATTCTGCGTGGCGACAACTCTATCGGCGAATTCTATTCCGTTGCGCTAACCAGTGGTCACCAGCAGGCCGATACCGGCACCAAGATGATCCACATCGGCAAGAACACCAAATCGACCATTATCTCGAAAGGGATCTCCGCCGGACACAGCCAGAACAGCTATCGCGGTTTGGTGAAGATCATGCCGACCGCCACCAATGCCCGCAACTATACCCAATGCGATTCGATGCTGATCGGCGCGGATTGTGGGGCGCACACCTTCCCGTATGTCGAGTGTCGTAACAATAGCGCCCAGCTTGAGCACGAAGCCACAACGTCGCGTATTGGTGAAGACCAGCTGTTTTACTGCCTGCAGCGCGGCATCAGCGAAGAGGATGCCATTTCGATGATCGTGAATGGTTTCTGTAAAGACGTGTTCTCTGAACTGCCGCTGGAATTTGCCGTGGAAGCGCAAAAACTGCTCGCCATAAGCCTTGAACACAGCGTCGGTTAAAAATTTAAGGAAAGCACATGCTAAGCATCAAAGATTTACAGGTCAGTGTGGAAGATAAGGCGATCCTGCGTGGTCTCAGCCTTGAGATTCGCCCCGGAGAAGTCCACGCCATTATGGGACCGAACGGTTCCGGGAAAAGTACGCTTTCCGCCACGCTGGCCGGACGTGATGACTACGAAGTCACCGGCGGGACGGTAGAATTCAACGGTAAAGATTTACTGGAACTGTCACCGGAAGACCGGGCCGGTGAAGGGATCTTTATGGCATTTCAGTATCCGGTGGAAATCCCCGGGGTCAGTAATCAGTTTTTCCTGCAAACGGCGCTGAATGCGGTGCGCAGCTACCGTGGCGAGGAGTCGCTGGACAGGTTTGACTTCCAGGATCTGATGGAAGAGAAAATCGCGTTGTTGAAGATGCCGGAAGATCTGCTGACGCGTTCGGTAAACGTCGGTTTCTCCGGCGGCGAGAAAAAGCGTAATGACATTTTGCAAATGGCGGTACTGGAGCCTCAACTGTGCATTCTTGACGAGTCGGACTCCGGGCTGGATATCGACGCGCTGAAAATCGTCGCCGATGGCGTGAACTCGCTGCGCGATGGGCAACGTTCATTCATTATCGTCACCCACTATCAGCGCATCCTGGACTATATCAAACCCGATTATGTTCACGTTCTCTACCAGGGGCGAATTGTGAAGTCTGGCGATTTCTCGCTGGTCAAACAACTGGAGGAGCAAGGTTATGGCTGGCTTAGCGAACAGCAGTAACGTGCTGCAACAGTGGCATCATCTGTTTGAGACGCAAGGGGAGACGCGCTCGCATCATGCCCAGCAGCATCTGCAACAGATGCTACGTCTGGGACTGCCAACGCGTAAGCATGAGGACTGGAAATACACGCCGCTGGAGGGATTAACCAACAGCCAGTTTGTCAGCCATGTCGCTGAAATAACGTCAGCCCAGTGTGAAGCGTTAGCGCCGGCTATTGATGCTGTCCGACTGGTGTTTGTCGACGGGCAATTCTCTCCGACGCTCAGCGACAGCGCGGAGGGTAGCGGTTTTGAGATTGTCGTTGACGATGTGCGCCAGACGCTGCCTGCGGCTGTACAACCAGAAGTTTTTCTGCACCTGACGGAAAGCCTGTCCCGCAGCGTAACGCACATTCAGGTGAAGCGTAACCAGCGCCCCGCGAAACCGTTGCTGCTGCTGCACATTACTCAGGGACTGACGGGCGATGAGGTGAACACAGCGCACTACCGCCACCATCTGGAGCTGGCGGAAGGCGCTGAAGCCACCGTCATTGAATACTATGTAAGCCTAAGCGAGCTTCGCCATTTTACCGGTGCTCGTTTAACCATGAACGTCGCGGCGAATGCGCATTTGCGCCATATCAAACTGGCATTTGAGAATTCGCTCAGCCACCATTTCGCCCATAACGATATTCAATTGGGCGCAGATGCCACCGCCGCCAGCCACAGCTTTTTACTCGGTGCTGCGGTGTTGCGCCATAACACCAGCACCCAGCTTAATGGTGAAAACACCACGCTTCGGCTTAACAGCCTGGCGATGCCAGTGAAAAATGAAGTCTGCGATACCCGGACCTGGCTTGCGCATAACAAAGGATATTGCAACAGCCGCCAGCTGCATAAAACGATTGTCAGCGATAAGGGCCGGGCGGTATTTAATGGCCTGATCAACGTCGCCCAGCACGCTATTAAAACCGATGGTCAGATGACCAACAATAATTTGCTGCTCGGTAGACTGGCAGAAGTGGACACCAAGCCACAGCTGGAAATCTATGCCGACGACGTGAAATGCAGTCACGGAGCGACGGTAGGGCGGATTGACGATGAGCAGATGTTCTATCTGCGTTCACGCGGGATCGGCCAGCAGGATGCTCAACAAATGATTCTCTATGCGTTTGCCGCTGAGCTAACGGAAGCCCTGGGCGAGGAAACGCTGAAACAATTGGTACTGGCGCGGATCGCCCAACGCTTGCCGGGAGGCGTAGCATGACATTTCCCATTGAAAAAGTGCGGGCCGATTTTCCGGTCCTGGCGCGTGAAGTGAACGGTTTACCGCTAGCCTATCTGGACAGCGCCGCCAGCGCGCAAAAGCCTAATCAGGTGATTGATGCCGAAGCCGAATTTTACCGTCATGGCTATGCAGCGGTCCACCGCGGGATCCATACGCTGAGCGCGCAGGCCACAGAAAAAATGGAGAATGTACGCAAGCTCGCCTCGCTGTTTATTAACGCCCGTTCAGCTGAAGAGCTGGTGTTCGTGCGTGGTACCACGGAAGGTATCAACCTGGTGGCGAACAGTTGGGGCAGCAGCAATGTGCGGGCGGGCGATAACATTATCATCAGTGAAATGGAGCATCACGCCAATATTGTACCCTGGCAGATGCTGTGTACCCGCGTAGGCGCAGAACTGCGCGTTATTCCACTAAATGCAGACGGTACGTTGCAGCTGGAAACGCTACCTACGCTGTTTGACGATCGCACGCAACTGCTGGCGATTACCCACGTATCTAACGTGCTGGGCACGGAAAACCCGTTGGGTGAGATGATTGAGCTGGCGCATCAATACGGCGCAAAAGTGCTGGTGGATGGCGCACAGGCGGTTATGCATCATCAGGTGGATGTGCAGGCGCTGGATTGCGACTTCTATGTTTTCTCCGGACACAAGCTTTACGGGCCAACCGGTATTGGCGTTCTGTATGCCAGAGAGTCGCTGCTGCAGGAAATGCCACCCTGGGAAGGCGGTGGTTCGATGATTGCGACAGTAAGCCTGAGCCAGGGGACGACGTGGGCCAAAGCCCCCTGGCGGTTTGAAGCCGGAACGCCAAACACCGGGGGCATTATTGGGCTTGGCGCGGCGATTGAGTACGTTTCAGCGCTGGGGCTTACTGAAATCAGCGAATATGAACAGTTCATGATGCGCTATGCGCTGGAACAACTGGCGGAAGTGCCGGATTTGACGCTTTACGGTCCGGATAACCGCCTGGGGGTGATTGCGTTTAACCTCGGCAAACATCACGCCTATGACGTCGGGAGTTTTCTCGATAATTATGGGATCGCCGTGCGGACGGGACATCACTGTGCTATGCCGCTGATGGCCTACTACAACGTTCCCGCGATGTGTCGTGCGTCGATCGCCATGTACAACACCCACGAAGAAGTGGATCGCCTGGTAACGGGTCTCAAGCGTATTCATCACTTACTGGGATAACAGGGAGGCGTTATGGCTGCGCTACCGGACAAAGAAAAGTTGTTGCGTAATTTTCTGCGTTGCGCGAATTGGGAAGAGAAATACCTGTACATTATTGAACTGGGTCAGCGCCTGCCGACATTAAACGACGACGATCGTAATGCGGAAAATAGCATCCAGGGATGTCAAAGTCAGGTATGGATTGTTATGCGTCAGAATGGCGAAGGTATTATTGAATTACAGGGCGACAGCGATGCGGCAATTGTGAAAGGGCTTATCGCTGTGGTATTCATTCTGTATGACCGCATGACGGCTCAGGATATTGTGAACTTTGATGTGCGTCCGTGGTTTGAAAAAATGGCGCTCGCACAGCATCTCACACCGTCCCGGTCACAGGGGCTGGAGGCGATGATTCGGGCGATTCGCGCCAAAGCTGCAACTCTTAGCTAAACTGATAAAACACGTCAACTTTCAGACCGTCTTGAAAGCGTTCGTGTAGGGCAACGCAGTGACTCGTAGGCCGGATCGGGCGCTTGTCGCCGTCCGGCAAGAACGCCAGGGGGGTGAGTGAGTATGAAACGCGCGTCTGTTATTACGTTAATGCTAATCGGCGCTTACAGCGCTATTCAGGCCGCATGGGCGGTCGATTATCCTTTGCCCCAGGCGAACAGCCGTCTTGTTGGGCAAAACCAAACCTACACCGTGCAGGAAGGCGATAAAAACCTCCAGGCGATAGCCCGTAAGTTTGATACCGCCGCAATGCTGATCCTTGAAGCCAACAATACTATTGCCCCCGTACCTAAACCTGGAACGCTGATTACTATTCCCTCGCAATTACTGCTGCCGGATGCGCCACGCGAAGGCATTATTGTGAATCTGGCGGAATTACGTCTGTATTACTTCCCGCCGGGAGAGAATATTGTTCAGGTATTCCCGATTGGTATCGGTTTGCAGGGGCTGGAAACGCCGGTAATGGAAACCCGGGTTGGGCAGAAAATCCCCAATCCGACCTGGACCCCTACAGCAGGCATCCGTAAACGCTCTCTGGAGCGCGGCATCACCTTACCGCCGGTAGTACCCGCCGGGCCAAATAACCCGTTAGGACGCTTTGCACTGCGTCTGGCGTATGGAAACGGTGAATACCTGATCCATGGCACCAGCGCGCCGGACAGCGTGGGCCTGCGCGTGAGTTCTGGTTGTATTCGTATGAACGCGCCGGATATCAAAGCACTGTTTGCCCAGGTCCGTACAGGTACGCCGGTCAGGGTGATTAATGAGCCGATAAAATATTCGATTGAGCCGAACGGCATGCGGTATGTCGAGGTGCACCGACCGCTGTCGCCGGAAGAGGAGCAAAACGTCCAGACCATGCCGTATGTGCTGCCAGCCGGTTTTACCCAGTTTAAAGACAGTAACGCCGTGGATAACAGCCTGGTGGAAAGAGCGTTGTACCGCCGCGCGGGCTATCCGGTCACCGTGACTGCCGGGCAAGCCTCGGTCGTTAACAATGGAGCGGAAGTGAAGTCTGCACAGAATGGCGCGCCGGGAGAGGGCGCAGAGGTGCGTATTACGCAATAACAGGGAAGGAAATTCGGGGCAAAAAAAATGGCGCACAATGTGCGCCATTTCTATTACACAGATACTATTACTTGCGGTATTTAGTAGCTGCGTTGTCCAGACGCTGGTTAGCGCGAGCTGCGTCATCTTTAGCAGCCTGAACGTCGGAACGCATTGCGTTCACGTCGTTGCTCAGCTGGTCAACTTTAGCGTTCAGAGTCTGAACGTCAGAAGACAGCTGATCGATTTTAGCGTTGCTGGAGCAACCTGCCAGCAGAGTAGAACCCAGGATTACCGCGCCCAGTACCAGTTTAGTACGATTCATTATTAATACCCTCTAGATTGAGTTAATCTCCATGTAGCGTTACAAGTATTACACAAAGTTTTTTATGTTGAGAATATTTTTTTGATGGGAATGCACTTATTTTTGATCGTTCGCTCAAAGAAGCATCGAATTGTTCAAAAACGGCTAAAAAACCGAGTGAAAACAGAAAGCTTCCATCGGATTCATCTTAGATAATCACGGATTAGATAGTGAAATCCGATTTGATTTTTTATTAATTGTGGCTATCGATAAAATAAAAAAAGCGCCACCAGGGCGCTTTTTTAAGCAAATTAATTCGTGTTGGAATTATTACAGCACGTGAACGGATGCGGTGTTAGTCGTGCCGCTCGGAACCAGTGCGCCGGAAACCATAACCACAACGTCACCTTTCTGAGCCAGACCGCTTTCCAGAGCGACTTCTTTACCCAGGCGATAGAAATCATCGGTAGAGCTAATTTCTTTAACCACTTGTGCAACAACGCCTTTGCTCAGCACCAGCTGACGCGCGGTCGTTTCGTTGGTGGTCAGCGCCAGGATGGTGGCATCCGGGAAGTATTTACGTACTGCGCGAGCAGATTTACCGCCCTGGGTAGCGACGACGATCAGCGGCGCGTCCAGTTTTTCTGCAGTTTCAACCGCGCCACGGCAAACGGCTTCGGTGATGCGAAGTTTGCGGCTGTCGTTATTGAAGTCCAGACGGCTGGTCATCACGCGGTCAGTACGCTCACAGATGGTCGCCATGATGGTGACGGCTTCCAGCGGGTATTTACCTTTTGCAGACTCGCCAGACAGCATTACTGCGTCGGTACCGTCGAGGATGGCGTTTGCTACGTCACCGGCTTCAGCGCGGGTAGGACGCGGGTTTTTGATCATGGAGTCCAGCATCTGGGTCGCAGTGATAACGACTTTACGTGCACGGATACATTTTTCGATGATCATCTTCTGCGCGAAGATAACTTCTTCTACCGGGATCTCAACGCCCATATCGCCACGCGCAACCATGATGCCGTCAGACGCTTCGAGGATTTCGTCGAAGTTGTTCAGGCCTTCCTGGTTTTCGATTTTGGAGATGATCTGGATGTTTTCGCCGCCGTGCGCTTTCAGGTGCTCACGGATTTCTACGACGTCAGAACGTTTACGGATAAAGGATGCAGCAACGAAGTCAACGCCTTGCTCGCAACCGAAGATCAGGTCCTGTTTGTCTTTTTCAGCCAGGGCTGGCAGTGCGATGGAAACGCCCGGCAGGTTAACACCTTTGTTTTCGCCCAGGTCGCCGTTGTTCAGCACTTTACAGATAACTTTGTTACCTTCGATGGCGGTAACTTCCATGCCGATCAGACCATCGTCAACCAGAACGGTATTGCCGACGGACAGATCTTTAGTGAAGCCTTCATAAGTAACAGCAACGATTTCGTTGTTGCCTACGACAGATTTGTCGGTGGTGAACGTGAAGGTCTGGCCCGCTTTCAGGGAAACGTCGTTACCGCCTTCCAGTTTAATGGTACGGATTTCCGGACCTTTGGTGTCGAGCAGGATTGCGGCTTTCTTACCGGTTTTGCTCATGACGTTGCGCAAATTCTTGATGCGCTGACCGTGTTCTGCATAGTCGCCGTGGGAGAAGTTCAGACGCATGACGTTCATGCCCGCGTCCAGCATTTTGGTTAACATCTCTTCGGATTCGGTTTTCGGACCGATGGTGCAAACAATTTTCGTCTTTTTCATGACAGTCTTAGTCTTTAAGTTGAGAAGGATATGGAAATCTGGCTCCCGCCGCGCACGGACGGGAAGCTAAACCTGAGTTACGAAAGTTGTGATGCCTCGCTCTAAGGATAGGTGACATCGAAAGAGCGTGCAGAGGAATGTGTGCTTGTGTTTCAGCCCAACGGGATGGTGAGTTTTGTAGTCGTTGAGTTTTACAGGTCAATGTGCTGAAACCATTCAAGAGACAATTGGCGCGCATTATACGCTGAAAATTATCAAAAAGGAAAATGGAAACAGCGTTTCAAAACACATCTGTGCAGTTTTACAAAAATTATTCATTAATTTGTTCAGCTGTATGGATAAAGAAGCTGTTCGCAGCAGCGGTTTGTTGCGCAACAGGTCGTTATTGTCGTCCCACTGTCTGAATTTTTGGCATTTAACGCCGTCCAGGTAAGCATATTTCTAAAAGTTATATCAAATGCGTTTTAATTCATTTTAAAAGCCAATTCTACTGATTACACTCGTTTGGACATCCATACTGCTAAACAGCCAAAAGCGCTAGCAGAAGAACAATAAGCAGCAGCGGATACCCAAACGACATGATTGTCCTGAAAAATATTTCGAAAGTGTTTACGCCAGGCAGGCTTGCCATTACCGCTGTCGATAACGTCAACCTGACGGTTGAACAGGGACAGATTTACGGAATTATTGGTTACAGCGGGGCGGGGAAAAGCACCTTAATTCGTTTGCTCAATGGGCTGGAAAAACCGACCTCCGGCAGCGTAACGATCAACGGCCACGATATTTCTGCCGCCCGTGGGGAGTCATTACGCCAGGCGCGACTGAAAATCAGCATGGTGTTTCAGCATTTCAATTTACTGTGGTCACGAACCGTAAGCGAAAACATTGCGTTCTCAATGCAAATCGCCGGAGCGCCAAAAGCCTCTATTAAAGCGCGAGTTGCTGAACTGATTGCGCTGGTTGGGCTGAGCGGTCGTGAAAACGCGTATCCGTCCCAACTGAGCGGTGGGCAAAAGCAGCGGGTAGGAATTGCCCGTGCGTTGGCGAACAATCCGGACGTCCTGCTGTGTGACGAAGCCACCTCGGCGCTGGATCCGCAAACCACCGATCAGATCCTCGATTTACTGCTCGATATTAACCGCCGCTTCAAATTGACCATTGTGCTGATCACCCATGAAATGCACGTGGTACGCAAAATCTGCGATCGCGTGGCGGTAATGGAAAATGGCAAAGTTGTTGAGGAGGGTGACGTGCTCAGCGTCTTTACCCATCCGCAGCAGCCGATCACCCGACAGTTTGTGCGTCAGGTGAGCCAGTACACCGAGGAAGACGAATTTAATCCGCAGTTGGCAAGCGAGCTTGGCGGCGTAGTTATCAAGCTTACGTTCACCGGGCAGCGTACGCATCGGCCTGTGGTTGGCGAATTGACCCTGCGCTATGGCCTGCCGTTTAACATTTTACACGGCAAGATGACGCAAACTGCGCACGGTGTGTTTGGTCAGCTCTGGGTTCACGTTGTGGCCTCTGAAGAACAATTGAACAATATTTTGGCCGACCTGCGCCAGAGCGACATTGAAGGCGAGGTGATTCAACATGGCTGAAGAACTGTTTCCCCATCTGAAGTGGGAGCAACTGCTGGCGGCAACCCAGGAAACGCTCTATATGACAGCCCTTTCTGGTGCGGCGACCTTTGTACTGGGGATCGCACTTGGTCTGGCGCTGTTCCTGACCGCACGCGGCGGACTGTTTCACAATCGCGCGGTATATAGCGTTATTTCGCTGGTGGTGAATATCTTCCGTTCCATCCCGTTCATCATATTGATCGTGCTGCTGATCCCGTTCACCAAAGCGATGGTTGGCACCATTCTCGGTGCCAATGCCGCGTTGCCTGCGCTGATCGTGGGGGCCGCGCCGTTTTATGCGCGTCTGGTCGAAATTGCCCTGCGTGAAGTGGATAAAGGCGTTATTGAAGCGACGCGTTCGATGGGCGCACGGCTGAGCACGCTTATTTTTCGAGTTTTATTGCCGGAATCTTCTCCTGCTCTGGTGTCCGGGATCACCGTGACGCTGATTGCGCTGGTTAGCTACAGCGCGATGGCAGGGGTAATTGGCGCCGGTGGATTAGGGAATTTGGCTTATCTGGAAGGATTCCAGCGCAACCACAGCGACGTCACGCTGGTGGCGACGGTGACGATTTTGCTCATTGTCTTCATCATCCAGCTTTGCGGCGATGTGATCACCTCTCTGTTAGATAAACGCTAATAAAATACGGAAACCATTATCATGAAAAAATCACTGACGTTACTCGCCGCAGCAACCTTAAGCGCCCTGAGCTTTGCCTCCTGGGCTGATACTCTGACCGTTGGCGCATCTAACGTGCCGCATGCGGAGATCCTTGAGCAGGCTAAGCCGATTCTGGCGAAGCAGGGGATCGATTTAGAGATTAAACCGTTCCAGGATTACATTCTGCCGAACACCGCGCTGGCTGGCCGTGAGATTGACGCGAACTACTTCCAGCATATTCCGTACCTGAACAGCGTGATTAAAGACCATGCGGGTGATAAAACCTATGATTTCGTCAGCGCCGGAGCGATTCACATCGAGCCGATTGGTATCTATTCGAAAAAGGTAAAATCGCTTAAAGATCTGCCGGAAGGTGGCAAGATCATCATGCGCGATGCGGTATCTGAAGAAGGCCGTATTCTGTCGATTTTCGAAAAAGAGGGTGTGATCAAGCTGAAGCCGGGTGTGGATAAAGTGACCGCGCGCATTAGCGATATCGTCGAAAACCCGAAAAAACTGAAGTTCCTGCCTAACGTCGAAGCGGCGCTGTTACCGCAGATGTATAACAACGACGAAGGGGATGCGGTGGTGATTAACGCCAACTACGCGATCGATGCCGGGCTGGATCCGGTGAAAGATCCTATCGCCGTCGAAAGTGGTGAAAACAACCCGTATGCCAACATCATTACCGTGCATCGTGGCGACGAGAAGAAAAAGGATATCGTGGCGCTGGTTGATGTCCTGCATTCAAAAGAGATCCAGGACTGGATCCGCACCAAATATAAAGGCGCGGTGATCCCGGTAAATAACTAATTTGCTTTTTGCCGGATGGCGACTGTGCCTTACCCTGCCTACGACGTCCTGTAGGCCGGATAAGGCGCGTTGCCGTTGCCATCCGGTGCGAGAATTACACTCGCTCAATTCTCGCGGGTAACCCCTGGCGCACCGCCGCGCCCGATACCCAGTCAAGCCAGGTATTCGCTACCTGCCGGGTAGGATCCGCAAAGCCTAAATCGTTGAGATTAATCCCCGACCTTATTTGTGCATCAAACGCCATCGGTTCGCCGTCGAGCGTATGCTGCGCTGCGCCCATTTCTTTATGCCCATAACCGTGTTCAATGGCGATTACGCCAGGCATGACCCCATGCAGCAGGCTTATCTGCGCCAGCGCCTGACCGCCAGGCGTGGTGATCCGTACCTTATCGCCGTGCGCTAAGCCATATCGCTGACCGTCCTGCGGATTGAGCGCCACCAGATTTACCGGCTTCAGATGCTGCAGACGCGGGATCACCGCCGTGGCGCTGGACATTGTATTTGATTTAAAGGAAATCAGTTTCAGCGGCCACTCTTGTTCCGGGAACAACTCCTCGACAGCACGGCCATCTGACAGGCGCGAAGGATACCAGGCCGGGCAGCCGCTGAAGCGCTCGCCGGTAATCGCATGGCGGTGCGCGGCGACGTTAGCATTCCAGATTTGTAGCGGTTTTTCCCACGCATTGCCTACCCGATTCTCAACCCGCCCGCTGATGTCCGGCGCAAAGCGTCCGCCCCGGGAGTAGATAAATGCCACCCGGCTAATTTCATCGGCTTTCAGCGTTTGGGTCATCACAGGCACTATCCGCTGTACCCCAGTCAGCGCAATGTCTTCCGGCTGTGCCTCGGCGACCGGCGCTTTGCCCATAAACGCAATATTAGCGGCGAGTCGCAGGTAGTAATCTTCCGCACGGTTCAGTGGATAGCGGTTGCCTTGCGGATCGGTGATCGCATTGTCGCCGAATCCGGGTAGCCCGATGCGTTTTGCTACAGCGATACAGAAAGACTCCATCGAGGCCGGTTGACCGTTGGCGGTAGTGCTGGTCGCGGCTCTGACTACCGGCCAACGCGCGGTTGTGGCTTTACTGGCCACGCCCGCCCATGGGGCGCTGAATCCCCAACTTTCGAAGTTATGGGTATCTGGCACGATGTAATCTGCCAACGCCGTGGTTTCATTCATGAAGGCGTCAATCGCGATAAACAGCGGCAGACGTGCAGGATCCTTGAGTTTTTCTTCCGCCACGCCGCGCAACCCTGCAATGCCGTAGAACGGGTTGGTCATGTTGGAGATCCAGGCTTTCAGCGGATAAGGGTAACCTTCAAGCGCTGAGACGAGAAGTTCGGTTAGCTGACCGGCAACAAATGGATACCACGGGGCTTTGGCCGGGAAGGGGGATTGTCCGGCAGCCACTTTATTGCGGTACTCTTCCGAAGACTCATAAGCCGTTTTGCTGCGCGCGATGCTTAACCCTTTCGGTTTTACCTTCCCGGCGAAGCTGTCCATGTTGTAGCGCGGACCGTCGGTGGCGCCATTAAACTTGCCGCCGCCGACGAACACGCCGCCTTCAAGGCTGAGGTTGCCAATCAGTGCATTGAGCATCATCACCGACCAGGCATTATAAAATCCATTGCCTGCCATCATGCCACCGTGGGTGATCACCGCCGCTTTGCGTCCATGACGGGTAAACGCATCGGCCAGTGCGCTAATGTCTGCTTCAGACACGCCGCACTGCTGGCTGTATTGCGTGAGTGTTAGTTTCCCGGCGGACTCTTTCAGGCACTGGAGGCTGCTTTTGACCGTCACCGTCTGGCCGTCTGCCAGCATGACTTCGCGGCTGACAAACAACTGCGCACGCGGGCAACCGCTGGCGGCGACAATTTCGCCGGCCTCGTTAACGACTGCTGGCTCCTCGGCGGCATTTGCGTTCAAATGTGCGAGGGTTAAATGCTGTCCGGCAAGGGTTGGAAGCTCATCGGTAATCACCAGATGCGTGGCGTTAGTCCAGCTTTTTTCTTCGGCCTGCTGCATGGCCTGTATGCCGGGAATAGCGAGGTAATCGGCGTTATAGCGCTGTTTATCGATAATCCAGCGGATCATCGCCATCGCCAGCGCAGAGTCGCTTCCCGGACGTACGGGCTGCCAATGGCCGCGCTCGTCAGCCAGCACCGTAGTCAATGGCAGGGCGGGCGCCACCACCACATAACGGAAGTCGTCGCGTAACCGGGCGCTAGCCAGTTGCCGGGCCTGGCGCTTAAATGGATTACCGGATTGCGCCGGCGAAGTGCCCATAAACAGCGCGAATTCGACGTTATCCCAGTCGGGTTTCACGTGGGTGTTTTTATCCAGATCGCCCATTAGCGCACCGGATCCGGCCCGATAGGCCAGACCGCAGTAAGCGCCATGCGCACCGAAATTTTTACTGCCGAAACTGTTCAGCGCGAAGCGGCGTAAAAAGGTATCACGTCCTTCATCGCTGGTATTCGTGACCAGCAGTTGATTGGATTTCGGGCCAAAGCCGGGATGCCCGGCATCAAGCGGCGTGTTGGTATCATGGATTGCCCGCAGACCGTCAACGTGGCCTTCACCAAACAGATCGCCGCCTTCCACCACTTCTTCGATCAACTGTTCGAAGCTGATGCGCTGCCATTTCCCCTCACCGCGTTTGCCGACGCGCTTCATGGGCTGCAGAAGGCGCAGCGGACTGTACAGCCCTTCCAGTAAGGTTGCACCACGGGCGCAAGCGGTGGAACGCGCATCAAGACCCGATTCGCCCGCCAGTTGTTCCATTGCGGTGGCAAAGGGGACGGCGGAGTCAATATGATGCTCCTGAGACAATGGATGATAGGGGTTGCCCGCAATGCGCAGCACCTTGCCTTGTTCATTGTCGACGCGTACCCGCACGCCACACTGCGTCCAGCAGCCAAAGCACTGCGTCATGGAGATAACCTGCTGCGGGTTCTGCTGCCAGCGCGGCTGGGCATTGGCTTCGGGAATGAGGGCGTTACCAAAGATGCGATCACGGGTAATTTTGCCCGAGGTTCCGTCCAATAAACCGTCTATTGCGCGCTTTGCCACATCCCGATAACTCAGGCCAAAAGTCACCATGCCACCTACGGCAAGGCCTACTTTAAGCCACTGACGACGTGTTAAATTAGCCATGTTGCATTCTCCTTGCGATCGCGTTCAGGGCTTCACGAACAATAATGATCAGTGCAATCCACAGTCCAAAGGTGCCCAAAATGGCCAGCCAGCCATCGGTACCCCCAGGCAGGGTGTAAGGGTTAAACTGCGCGTTAAATTTCGGGATGGTCTGTACCTGGATGAGTAACGTCCAGCGCATCAGCCAACACAGCGCCATCGCGCTAAATGCGAGCATTATGCGCAGCGGCAGCGACAGGGGGTTACGTAGCACCAGCCCACAAAGAGCAAGCGATGCAAGCCATAGCGCAACCCAGCCGATGGCGTAGTGTCGTGCCGAAGAGGCAACGTCGAGCCACTGGCGAATAGCTGAACCGGAAAGCGAATTGCCGCTCGCCCATATCACCACCACTCCAGCCAGCGCGATCAGGGTAATTGTCTGCCCCCATGCCAGTTTGCGTGCTAATGTTTCCTGGTTTTTGGTCGTTGCGATGAGCAGGGCGAGAAACGTTTGCAGCGCGCTGAGAAACATTGCAATCGGAAAGGCGTAGCTGAACCAGACCGGACGCGCCTGCACCACTGACACTTCTCGACCGGTGTAAACCAGCAATCCGATGGCCGACAGGGCGCTACCTATGGCTAACCATTTGGTGACGCTGTAACTTTTTAGCGTTAACCGTTTAACGTGCTGCGCCAAAAACCACAGACCTAAGAAGCCGGTGAATAGGGGTAAAAACAGCGCGCCCCATGGCATCCACGACCATGGCGTTGGCCAGGCGTAGAAATGCCAGACGCGGGCGGTTTGGTGTAAGTCAGCGGTCAGCGCCAGCGGCGCGGTAATCGCGCAGGTCAGGGCGATTAACAGCGTCAGGTTTTCCAGTTCCGCCGTCTCTTGTTTGCGCCAGTGAAGCAGACAGGCGAACAGCGCGGCGCAGGCGGCAATGCCGATGAAAAAGAAATATTGTACGGCCCAGGGTAACCAGCTTACGTCCTGGGGATGGGCCAGAACCTCTTCAATAACCAGTGAATGGTTCATTTAAACCTCCTGCCAGAGAGCGGGTTGAGCACGTCCCATCAACGGGGTGACAAACGCCTCGTCCAGACCCAGATAGAACACGTGCGGTGCTGTTCCATTTTCCGGTTTCAGGACTTTGATGGCGTCATGGTGTTCACGCAGCATTTGCGAGATTCGACTGTGCGGATCTTTGATATCGCCTATGATGCGTGCGCCACCGACGCAGGATTCCACGCAGGCCGGGAGCAGGCCCGCTTCGAGACGGTGAACGCAAAAGGTGCATTTATCAGCGGTTTGCGTTTCATGGTTGATGAATCGCGCATCATAAGGACAGGCCTGCACGCAGTAGGCGCAGCCCACGCAGCGCGTGTTGTCGACTACCACAATGCCGTCTTCGCGTTGGAAAGTGGCCTGTACAGGGCAAACGGGGACGCAGGGGGGATTATCACAATGGTTGCACAGCCGCGGCAGCAGGACGTTGGTGACGCTCTGCTGGCCCTCAATCTGCACCTGATACTGGTTAACGAGGGTACGAAATTCGCCCTGCGGCGTCTGGTTTTCAATGGCGCAACTGACGGTACACGCCTGGCAGCCAATACAGCGACGCAGGTCAACCAGCATGGCGTAGCGGTGTTGAAGTGAGCCTTCATGGCGTTCAGGCGAGAAGGGGAATTGCGCCTGAGCTAAAGGTACCAGCGATGCGCCGGCGGTCAGGACGCCCAGTTGCTGGAGAAACTGCCGTTTACTGCTGTCCATATTTTCTCCCGTCACGATGCAACAACGAAACATTGGTCACGCCGTTGATTTGCTTGTGATGAATAAAGAATCTCGATGATTTACAGTGTAAAAATCGTGATGGGGGTACTCTATTGTGGTTAACCACATACCCGGCTTGTTGTTGATCTAAAACAACATAATTGACAGGGATAATTGAGTGGGACGAAACGTAGTAAAATGTCTGGTGGTGCTGGCGTCGCTATGGATGCTAAGCGGGGTGGTCAGGGCACAGACATGGAATATCGGCGTTTTGGCGATGCGTGGGGAGGTCTCCACACGTAATCACTGGCAGCCGCTGGAAACCTTGTTGAATCAGCAAATCCCCGGCGAACAGTTTCATATTCAACCGCTGGACCTGCACCAGATGCAGGAGGCGGTGAATCGTGGCAAGGTACAATTTGTGGTCACCAATCCGGCGCAGTTTGTGCAGCTAAACAGCAGCGCTGCACTACGTTGGCTGGCGTCGCTACGTTCTACTCGCGGGGGGAAAGCCACCAGTAACGTGATTGGCAGCGCGATCCTCGTCAGACGCGACAGCGGGATAACCTCCGCACACGATCTGATCGGCAAAACGGTTGGCGCCATTGACGCACAGGCATTTGGCGGTTATTTGCTGGGATATAAAGCGCTCAGCGATGCCGGTTTGCGCCCGGAGCGCGATTTGCATCTGATGTTCACTGGATTTCCCGCCGATGCCTTACTCTATTTATTACGCGAAAAAGCCGTGCAGGCAGTGATTGTACCGGTGTGTCTGCTGGAAAAAATGGATGAAGAAGGGCTTATTCGTAAAACAGATTTTATGGCCGTACTTAACCATCCAACGTCGATTCCCTGTTTAACCAGTACGCCGCTCTATCCTGACTGGTCGTTTGCGGCACTGCCTGCAGTAAGCGACGAGCTGGCCGATCGCGTCACGCGGGCACTGTTCAATGCGCCGCAGAATGCGACGTTTCGCTGGGGGGCGCCCGCCTCGACTCGCGAAGTCGAAGCGTTGCTGCGCGACGTCCGCCAACATCCGCAGCAGCGCCAGCTGTGGCTGGATGTCAAAAGCTGGTTTATTCAACATCGGCTGGCGATGGGAGGCGCGGCTCTCGTACTGCTGTTGCTGACGCTCAATTATATCTGGGTGATGCTGCTGGTTCGTCGACGCGGCAGGCAGTTGGAGCGAAACAACGTACTGTTGCGCAAACAGGAACAGGAACTGGAAACCGCTCGCCAAATGAGCGTGCTTGGCGAGATGACTTCAGGTTTTGCTCATGAGCTCAATCAGCCTCTGTCGGCTATCCGACATTATGCGCAAGGCTGTCTGATCCGCCTGCGCGGTCAGGATCAGCAGCACCCGCTGCTGCCCGCGCTGGAGCACATTGATAACCAGGCACAGCGAGGCGCTGATACGCTGCGTAATCTTCGCCAGTGGGTTAGCCAGGCGCAGGGCAATCCGGTAATTACCGACGACTGGCAAGTCGTCAATATTCACGATGCCATCCATCATGTCTGGCAATTATTGCGCATGCCTCAGCAATTCCCGGCGGTGGCGCTGCAAACGCAGATTAGTAAGGCGTTAACATTAACGCTGCCAGCCGTTCTCCTCGAACAGGTTCTGGCCAATCTGGTGCTCAATGCGGCCCAGGCAGGGGCAACTACAGTGTGGTTTAGCGCCGAGCGTGAGGATGGCGATGTGTGTATTCAGGTGCAGGATAACGCCGGAGGTATTGATGAGGCACAATTGTATCAGGCTTTTCAGCCGTTTATGACCACCCGTAAAGAGGGGATGGGGCTGGGATTAGCCATTTGTCAGCGGCTGGTGCGCTACGCGAATGGAGACATTGAGATCAATAATCATCAGGCTCCTGATGAAAAAGCGGGTGCGATGGTGACATTACATTTTAAGCAAAACCTGGAGGGAGGCCGTAGTGGCAATCATTCATCTGCTGGATGACGATATTGCCGTCACCCAGGCCTGCGCGTTTTTACTGGAAAGTCTGGGATATGAGGTGTGTTGCTGGGATCAGGGCGAAACATTCCTCGCCGAGGCAAATCTGCACCAGGTGGGCGTACTTTTGCTGGACATGCGTATGCCGGTTCTGGATGGGCACGCTGTCCATGAAGCCATGCGTCAGCAAGAAAGTACGCTAGCGGTGGTATTCCTCACCGGGCATGGCGATGTTCCGATGGCGGTTGAGCAAATGAAGCGCGGAGCGGTCGATTTTTTGCAAAAGCCAGTCTCCGCTGTGCCTTTACAAGCGGCGTTAGAGCATGCTTTGCAGGTTTCTCTCGCCGCATTCTCGCGACAAGAGATCGTCGTCTGTTATCAGCAGCTCACGCCAAAGGAGCGAGAGCTGGCACAGCTGGTAGCAAAAGGGTTGATGAATCGGGAAATTGCTGACGCAATGAATATCGCCGTGCGCACGGTAGAGGTTCATCGGGCGCGGGTGATGGAAAAAATGCAGGCGGGAAGTCTTGCGGAGCTGGTAAATCGACTCCAGAAGATTCAGTAGAGTTATGACATTTGTTTGATTTTCATTGAATTTTGTCTAAACCGTCAGACTGATATATGCTGTTGGTTTGAGTTAATGACGAGCGGGCAAAAATGGGAAATCAGACCAAAGACGATGAGCTGTACCGTGAAATGTGCAGAGTAGTCGGTAAAGTAGTGCTGGAAATGCGCGATCTGGGACAAGAGCCTAAGCATATCGTCATTGCGGGAGTACTGAGAACCACCCTCGCCAACCAACGTGTGAAGCGCAGCGAGCTAGAAAAACAAGCCATTGAGACCGTGATTAAAGCATTGGCCGGATAATCCGCAAAAAAGAGGGCGGTAGTTTCTCTCGCCGTCCTCTTATTCTCATTACGTTAATCTATCAATAATTATAATTTAGTGCTGCAATTAGCGTCATCAAACTCGCTGTATATTTAATTATATATCGCATGCGATATAAAAATATATATGAGAGTGGAGTCACAAATATTTGCACAGCATATGAAGTGCTATTTTAATTTATCTAAATGATAATAAATCTCACTCCGCATTAATTATTTCCCTTCCGTTTTTTAATTGATGACGATCAAGACTATGTATGCTGAATAACCACATTATTTCTACGCCTAACCCTAAAGAATTAGATTCATTCAGTTTAACCACCGTCATTTACGCGATCAGGTTAGGGCAAAATTTTACGTGTTGTTGGCAACATAAACCGCCCGAAATGGCTTGAGCTGGACTGGTTTAATTTAGCCTGGAGGTGTTGCTACCACAGCGTTTGCGAAGAGGATGCGAAATAAATGAACCAGGTTGATCGTCCATTTTTAGATTGTGGTTTAACGCGGCTTGAATTTCTGCGGATATCAGCAAAAGGTCTGGCGGGATTAACCATTGCCCCCGCACTGTTATCCCTTTTGGGCTGTAAGCAGGAAGATGTCGACAGCGGCACCGTGGGGCTTATCAATACGCAAAAAGGGGTGCTGGTAACCCAGCGAGCGCGCTGTACGGGCTGTCACCGCTGTGAAATTTCCTGTACTAATTATAACGATGGCGCCGTGGGCACTTTCTTTTCCCGTATAAAAATCCATCGTAATTACTTCTTTGGCGATGATGGCGTTGGTTCCGGCGGCGGACTGTATGGCGATTTAAACTATACCGCTGATACTTGCCGTCAGTGCAAAGATCCGCAATGCATGAAGGTCTGCCCCATCGGCGCTATTACCTGGAAACAGGAAGAGGGTTGTATTGTGGTGGATCACAAACGTTGTATTGGCTGCAGCGCGTGTACTACCGCCTGTCCGTGGATGATGGCGACCGTAAATACCGAAACCAAAAAATCCTCAAAATGTGTGTTATGCGGGGAATGCGCCAATGCTTGTCCGACTGGAGCATTAAAAATTATCGAGTGGAAAGATATTACTGTTTGATAGATAGCAGGTATGCCTGGTACGCGTCATTAATTGCCAAAAATATCGCATTTTTGCAGATAAAAGCTACCTGGAAAATGGCGGGTATATCTATTAAACCTTCTTGCAAAGGAAAACATGATGGCTAATGGTTGGACAGGTAATATTTTACGGGTCAATCTCACCACGGGTAATATCACCCTGGAAGATTCCAGTAAATTTAAAAAATTTGTCGGCGGGATGGGCTTTGGTTATAAAATTATGTACGACGAAGTCCCGCCTGGCACCATGCCTTTTGATGAAGGGAATAAACTGGTTTTCGCCACCGGACCATTAACGGGTTCTGGTGCCCCTTGTAGCTCCCGCGTCAATATCACCTCCTTATCGACGTTCACCAAAGGCAATTTAGTGGTGGATGCCCACATGGGCGGCTTCTTCGCCGCGCAAATGAAATTCGCCGGTTACGATGCCATTGTTATCGAAGGAAAGTCCGCATCTCCGGTCTGGATCAACATCAAAGACGATAAGGTGAGCATCGAAAAAGCCGATTTCCTGTGGGGCAAGGGAACGCGCGCCACAACCGAGGAAATTTGCCGTATTACCAGCCCGGAAACCTGCGTCGCGGCTATTGGCCAGGCGGGTGAGAATCTGGTGCCGCTCTCCTGCATGATCAACAGCCGTAACCATAGCGGCGGCGCCGGTACTGGCGCGGTGATGGGCTCGAAAAACCTGAAGGCCATTGCGGTAGAAGGGACCAAAGGGGTCAATATTGCCGATCGCAAGGAGATGAAGCGGCTCAATGACTACATGATGACCGAGCTTATCGGCGCCAACAACAACCACGTTGTGCCAAGCACCCCGCAGGCCTGGGCAGAATATTCTTCGCCAAACTCGCGCTGGACAGCCCGTAAGGGACTTTTCTGGGGCGCGGCAGAAGGTGGGCCAATCGAAACCGGCGAAATCCCGCCGGGTAACCAGAATACCGTGGGTTTCCGTACCTATAAATCCGTGTTCGATCTGGGGCCAGCCGCTGAGAAATACACGGTCAAAATGAGCGGCTGCCATTCATGTCCCATTCGTTGTATGTCGCAGCTTAATGTCCCGCGAGTGAAAGATTTTGGCGTGCCGAGTACCGGTGGTAACACCTGCGTAGCGAACTTCGTTCACACCACCATTTTCCCTAATGGCCCGAAAGATTTCGACGATAAAGACGACGGGCGCGTGGTGGGAAATCTGATAGGTCTGAACCTGTTCGACGATTATGGCATCTGGTGTAACTACGGGCAGTTGCACCGTGATTTTACTTATTGCTATTCGAAAGGCGTCTTTAAGCGCGTACTGCCCGCTGAAGAGTATGCGGAGATCCGCTGGGATCAGCTGGAAGCGGGCGATCCTCATTTTATTAAAGACTTCTACTACCGCCTGGCGCATCGCGTGGGTGAACTCAGCCATCTTGCGGACGGCTCGTATGCCATTGCTGAACGCTGGGATTTGGGCGAAGAGTACTGGGGTTATGCCAAAAATAAACTGTGGTCACCGTTCGGTTTTCCAGTCCACCATGCAAACGAGGCCTCCGCACAGGTGGGGGCGATCACCAACTGTATGTTTAACCGTGACTGTATGACGCATACCCATATCAACTTCATCGGTTCCGGATTACCGCTGAAATTACAGCGCGAAGTGGCGGGCGAGTTATTTGGTTCGCAGGATGCCTACGATGAAACCAAAAACTACACCCCGATCAATGCCGCCAAGATTAAATATGCCAAATGGACGCTGCTGAAAGTCTGTCTGCATAACGCGGTTACGCTGTGTAACTGGGTTTGGCCGATGACGGTTTCACCACTCAAGAGCCGTAACTATCGCGGGGATTTGGATCTGGAAGCGAAGTTCTTCCAGGCGGTCACCGGTGATGAAACCACGCAGGCGAGTCTGGACCTGGCCGCTGAACGCATCTTTACTCTGCATCGTGCTTATACGGTCAAACTGATGCAAACCAAAGATATGCGCAATGAGCACGATCTCATCTGTTCCTGGGTGTTTGATAAAGATCCGAAGATCCCGGTTTTCACTGAAGGAACCGACAAGATGGACAGGGAGGATATGCGTCAGTCCCTGACGATGTTCTATCAGGAAATGGGCTGGGATCCAGAGCTGGGTTGCCCAACGCGTGAAACCCTGAACCGACTCGGACTTGAAGACGTAGCCGCTGATTTGGCTGCACAGGATCTGTTGCCGGCGTAAGGAAAGCAAGATGACTAACGTGAGCGACGTTCTGATACCCGTTGAGGCGTTTCCTGACGAGGTTGACAGTCAAAAGAGACAGTGGCTGCAGGCGTTTCACCCTCCTGTAGAGCAGGTGACTGCACCTCAGGTTCAGGAACCCGTCAGCCCGGAGTCGATTGTGGCAGATTTTATTCGTCAGCATTCAGCGTCAGGACAAGTTGTGGCGCGCAGCGTGTTTCTGCAGCCACCTTATTCGGTCCCTGAAACCGAGCTTTCTACGCTGTTGGATGCGCTGTGTCAGGACGCGAATGACGCGGATATTAGCCGTGTGCAGGGCGCGGAAGATGCGTATTTCTATTCGACGCAAACCATGAGCGCAAATTACGCCGATATGTGTGTGCAGGTGATGGAAAACGACATCTGCCGTGCGATTGCCGAAGCGGTACGCTTCGACTGTCGCACGTATCCTCGCCCCTATAAGGTCGCCATGCTGACGCAACCGCCGTATAGCTTTGAGTCTCAACAGCTTGCAGCTGCGCTCACAGCCATGGAAACGCATCCTGATTACGCAGATATACGGCCTGTGGAATCGTCAAATGCGGAGCCTTATTTGTTCAGCGAACGTTTTATGAGTTATGGCAAAGCGTACGGCCTGTGTGAATGGCTTGAGGTTGAGCAGTATCAGAACCCCTGAATTATTCAGGTTGATGTCATGGAATGTGTGGACGACCACTGTCACAGTATTAGAGGATAACCCGATGTCCTTCACCCGACGAAAATTTGTCATTGGCATGGGGACGGTGATTTTTTTTACCGGCCCAGGTCAAAATCTGTTAGCGAGTACCAGAAGCCCTAAAGACGTTCATTACGTCATGATTCACGACGAATCACTGTGTAACGGATGTAATCTCTGCGCCCGCGCATGCAGGAAAACCAACCATGTTCCTGCCCAGGGCAGCCGTTTGTCGATAGCGCATATTCCGGTCTCGGACAACGACAACGAAACACTGTATCACTACTTCCGTCAGTCCTGTCAGCATTGCGACGATGCGCCTTGTATTGAGGTGTGCCCGACCGGCGCCTCCTGGCGAGATGAAAACGGTATTGTGCGGGTAGACACGTCTTCCTGTATCGGCTGCAGCTACTGTATTGGCGCGTGTCCTTATCAGGTACGTTATCTCAACCCGCAAACCAAAGTGGCGGATAAATGCGACTTCTGTGCTGAAACTCGTCTGGCGAAAGGTTTTCCGCCGATCTGTGTTAACGCCTGCCCGGAACATGCGCTGATTTTTGGTCGTGAAGATAGCCCAGAAATTCAGAGCTGGTTGCGAGAAAATAAGTATTACGAACATCAACTTGCAGGCGCCGGAAAACCCCATCTGTATCGTCGGTTCGGTCAACATTTGATTAAAAAGGATAATGTATGAACGCGTCGCAGAATGCCGAACAGTTTCACGCCCAGCTTGCGCAGTATGTTCCCCTGTTTTCACCGGACTACTGGCCTGTGTGGCTGGTTATCGCTGGGTTAATGCTGGTGGGAATGTGGCTGGTGCTGGCGCTACACGCCATGCTGCGCTTTCGAGCGGCGCATAAAGCGTCGGCAGGGCACGGTGAGAAAGTCTATTTATACTCGAAGGCTGTACGTTTATGGCATTGGTCAAATGCGCTGCTTTTTTTACTACTTCTGGCTAGTGGTCTGGTCAATCACTTCTCCGCCGTCAGCGCATCGGTGATGAAAAGCCTGCTTACCGTACATGAGGTCTGCGGCTTTTTATTGCTTGCCTGCTGGATTGGTTTTGTCCTGATCAACCTGATTGGCGGCAACGGACATCATTATATTATTCAACGTCAAGGATGGATCGCACGCGCGCAAAGACAAACGCGATTTTACCTGTTCGGCATTATGCAGGGTGAGTCACACCCATTCCCGGCATCAAAGCGTTCTAAGTTCAATCCGCTACAGCAGGCGGCCTATGTGGGCGTGATGTATGGTTTGCTGCCATTACTGCTAATCTCAGGGCTGTTGTCGCTCTATCCGACGGTTGTCGGCGATCTGTTCCCTGGCGTGCGTTACTGGCTGCTGCAGGCGCACTTCGCGCTGGCGATTGTCAGTCTGTTTTTCATTTTTGGGCATCTTTATCTCTGCACGACAGGTCGCACGCCGGGCGAAACCTTCAAGTGCATGGTGGATGGCTATCACCGACATTAAGCGATGATGATTACGCGAAGTGATTTACGGGCCTGGCGCGTTGGGCCCGTTATGTATCGCTGGTTTTTACGTACTTTTCCCGCTGGCGGAAGCTATGCCGATGTCCATCGTGCGCTCCAGCGAGAAGGGTATACAGACTGGGCAGACAGCCTGGTGGAATACGGCTGGTCAAAATGGCGGGAAGAGGCGAGTTTTGTCCAGCAGGATATTCGCGCGATGGGGAGTATTTCCCGTGTGCAAACGGCGGGGGAAACCCGCCGTCCGCTGGCGGATGCGGAAGATAATGCCCGGTTTAGTAGCGCTAGCGATAACGTTAAAATCGCCAGCGCAGGGTATGCCGCCCAGATTGCCAGCGCAGGTTATAGCGCACGCATTGGTAGCGTAGGCTACAACGTGCATATCGGCAGCTCAGGCGATCGCGGGCGAATTGCGGTTGCGGGAAATTCGGCACGTATCAGTAGCGTGGGTGACGGGACGCGTATCGCCAGTACCGGCATGCGCGTACGCATCAGCTCGCTCGGTGACCGAAACCGGATTGCCTGCAGTGGCGATTTAACCCAGTTGGCCTGTTTTGGCGCAGAGTCCAAAATCGCCAACTGTGCGGATAACATCCACATTATTGCCAGCGGAGAGAACGCCGTCGTTGCCAGTACAGGCGTTGTCGATTCGATAACGCTCGGTCCCGGCGGCTGCGCGGCGCTGGCCTACCACGATGGCGAGAGGATACGTTTTGCGCTTGCCGTTGAAGGGGAAAATAACATTCGGGCAGGGGTGAAATATCGGCTCAACGAAGACCATCAGTTCGTGGAATGTTGAGCCGTGGTGTCATTTTAGCGCGAAGCGGCGTTGGGTGATTTTCTCCAGGCTCAGGCACAGCAGGTAATAGACCAGTCCGGTAAAGATAAAAATAGCTGCCGGGTAGATTTGCACCCGGCTGTTAACCTGACCGGCAACCGTCGTGAGTTCCGGCACGTTAACGATAAATGCCAGCGATGTATCCTTCAGTAATCCAATAAAGATCCCCGTGAGCGACGGCAGCACGTTACGCAGCACCTGTGGCAATAAGATAAGCCACAGTGCCTGATAAGGGCGAAAACCCTGAACCACTGCTGCATCATATTGCCCGCCAGGCAGTGCGCTGATTCCTGCGTACACTGAGTGCATCACCGAGGCGGCGGTGAACCATGCCAACGCCAGCGTCACGGTAACGGCGCCGGGAAGATCGCTTCCGGTCAGCATGGGGAGCAAATACCACATCCAGAAAATCACAAAGATGAGCGGAATGCCGCGAATAAACTCTGCCCAGATGAACAATAGGTTGCGAATCGCGCCAGGAAACCGCCAGGCGCAGCAGGCAAGAACTATTCCGCCCGGCAGGGCCAGCAGCGCCGCGCCGAAAGCCATCAGCAAAGTGAGCAGAACGCCGCCGGGTTGCCCCTGCGCCATTCGTCCCCACAGGAGATAGTCAAGATTGTCGGTAATGACCGAAATATTAGCGATCACGCGGTATGCTCCTGACGCAGAAAATGCGCGTTCTTACCTTTGACGATTTACCCGACGCTGGCTGCGGGCCAAGACGCGTAAGCAGCATACCCAGAACGATGCCGGTGAACAGGTAAAGCGCCGTGCCAACGGCAAAGGCTTCCAGCGCGTGCGCGTTGTAGCTTTCAATTTGCCGTACCTGGTAGGTGAGCTCGGCAAAACCAATACCGCTGGCGAGCGAGGAGAGCTTCATCAGGTTGAGATACTGCCCAACAATGGGTTGCCAGGCGTTTGCCAGCCCCTGAGGCAGCAGAATGTGAAGGAACGTCGTCCAGGATGAAAAACCCTGCGCCACGGCAGCCTCGCGTTGTCCGGCAGAAACCGCTTGTAAACCAGAGGCGATCTCCTCGACCAAAAATGCCGAGGTAAATACGCCCAGCCCCCATGCTGAACAGATAAATTCTGGTGTTAACCACCAGACATCCCCCGGCAGAATAGACCATGGATGCTCAGCATTGATAAAGGTAATGATGTCGCGGGGCAGCCAGTTCCATGCGGCAAAATACCAGAACATCAGTTGCACCAGTAACGGTGTGTTGCGAAACACCGAGACCCACGCGCCGACTACCGCTTTGGCGAGGCGATTGCCCGTCAGGCGCAGGCCGATCAGCGCGATGGCAATAAGCGTGGCGAGCACGATACCTGCCAGCGTCACCCAGAGCGTGGTGAGAAAGCCGGAAATTATCCATTGCAGAGGTAGCCCGCTCAGCACCCCCTGCAAGTCCATTGCAAGCATTATAGCGATGACTCCTGGTGTAACGGATCGAGCACTTTTTTCAGGAAACGCTGGGTTCTCGGGTGCTGTGGTCGGGTGAAAAAATCTTCTGGTGCGGCTACTTCAAGAATATCGCCGCCATCAATGAATACCACCCGATCGGCAATCTCACGGGCGAAATGCATTTCATGGGTCACGACGATCATGGTGATGCCGCTGTGGGCCAGGTTTTTCATCACTTGTAATACCTCGCCGATCATTTCCGGATCCAGCGCAGAGGTTGGCTCATCAAACAGAATGATTTGTGGCGACGAGGCCAGCGCACGGGCGATGGCCACGCGCTGCTGCTGCCCACCGGACAACTGCGCGGCATAGGCGTTGGCTTTTTCTGCCAGTCCCACCTTTTCCAGCAACTCGAATGCCCGACGCTCCGCTTCCGCCTTGTTCCAGCCATGAACATATTCCAGCGCCAGCGCGATGTTCGAAAGCGCTGTCAGATGCGCATAGAGATTGAATTGCTGAAATACGAAACCAATACGGCTGCGTAACTGGCGTAATGCTGCCCCGCGCAACTGACTAATCGGTTTGTCATCAATGAAGATTTCACCTCCGCTCAGCGACTCAAGCTGGTTGATAAGACGTATAAGAGTGGACTTTCCGGAGCCAGAAGGGCCCAGAATAGTCACCACTTCACCGGGTTCAACTGAGAGGCTGACGCCGTTAAGTACGGTGTGAGCGTCATACTGTTTGGTGACATTGCGCAGTTCAACGCTCGCCTGACGCAAATGGGTAAAATCCGCAGCAGAAGCTGCGGACCGATGAAAAAGGGCTGAGAGCATATTATCTGGCTTCTATTTTAAAGGCGCGGGGTTGTGGATTCTTGGTTTCAGGACCAAACCAGACATCATAAATTTTGGCCGCCTGCCCGGTAGACTCCAGCTTCAAAAGCTCATCGTTGACGGCTTTTAACAGCGCAGGTTCACCTTTTTTCACCCCCACGCCGATCTCTTCTTTGCTCAGCAGATCCGGAAGAATTTTGAAATCTGCTTTATCCGGCGCGCCGCCTAATAAACCGGCCAGAATCGTACTGTCCTGGGTAATCGCCTGGACATTGCCGTTGCGTAGCGCGGTTAACGCCAGTGGAATATCGTCGTAGGCCAGCACACGCGACTGCGGAAAGCGCTGATGTAGCGCCTGCTCGCCGGTGGTACCTTTTACCGCGCCGATTCGCGCTTTACTGTATTCCTCGAGCTTGTCCGGAGATTTTGCTGGCACAAGGAACTGCTGACCGGTAACAAAATAAGGGACGGAGAAGTCAATCACCTGCGCCCGTTCAGGCGTGATAGTGATATCCGCGACGATTAAATCGGCTTTACCGGATTGTAATAACGGAATGCGGTTTGCCGGATTGGTCGCGACCAGTTCCAGTTTTACGCCAAGGGATTTGGCCAGCGCTTCGGCAAAATCAACGTCGTAGCCGACAATCTTATGCGTTTTCGCATCAATGGAGCCAAACGGCGGATTCGCGTCGAATGTCGCGACTTTTACTACGCCAGCGGCCTTGATATCAGCCAGTTGGTCGGCCTGTGCCTGCGAGACGGTAAGACCTGAAGCCAGCAGCACGCCGAGCGCCAGCAGTGTTTTTTTAGCGCGGTATTTTTTCGTTGCCATCATTGTATGAAATCCCTGTAGTTTTTGGTTTGTGCTTTTTACGCTCCCATAACTTACGGTTGGGACAAAATAAGAAAAAATTCTTATCTATATACAAAATGTTATTAGTGAAAAGGGTGTTAATTACGGGTGAAAATATTGCAATGGCGGAAGGCAAAATAGTGCATAACCCCGGCAGTAATTCACATTTGGTTTTTGTATGAGGGTGCGCGTGAATATGACTGAAGTGTGCTAATGTCCAGAAACGCTACTGGAATATCCTCCTGACCTGTACCATGTGTCACAACAGGTCTGGATTGGGGAAATGCATGCTGCGTGATAATTTTAACGATCTCTATTATCTCATTATCGTGGCCCGCGAGCGGAGTTTTACCCGGGCAGCGGCAAAGCTTGGGGTTTCGCAATCCGCGCTAAGCCATGCGATTCGTGGGCTTGAGGAACGTCTGGATGTACGACTTCTGACACGCACCACGCGCAGCGTTGCGCCGACCGAAGCCGGAGAACGGCTCATCAACAGTATCAGCCCGCGTTTTGATGACATTGAATCGGAGCTGCTGGCATTAACCGATGTCCGCCAGCGTGTGGCCGGTAACATCCGTCTGACGTTGGGCGAGCACGCGTTACAATCTACCGTCTGGCCCGCGCTGGAGCCTTTTTTACAGACTTACCCTGATGTGCATGTTGAAATGACCATCGACAATAGCCTGACGGATATTGTAACCGGCCGCTATGATGCGGGTATTCGGCTTGGCGAGCAGGTGGCGAAAGACATGGTCGCCGTCAGGATTGGCCCAGACTGGCGCATGGTAGTGGTGGGTTCACCGACATATTTTGCCCGTCATGGCAAACCCCATACTCCGCACGACCTGCAAAATCATAACTGTATTAACATGCGCATGCCGACGTTGGGCGGTCTGTATGCCTGGGAGTTTACCAAAGACGGTCAAGATTTGCGCGTGCGGGTGGAGGGACAGCTTATTTTTAACAATCTGCCCCCGCGGATCGGCGCGGCGATTACCGGAATGGGGCTGGCATTTGTGCCGGAAGATACCGTAGAACGGGCCGTTGCGGACGGCGCGCTGGAAAAAGTGCTGGAGGACTGGTGCGAACCGTTTCCTGGCTATTATATGTACTACCCCAGTCGCAAACAGCATACCGCCGCTTTTGCGCAACTGATTGAGGCGTTGCGATATACGGGCTCAAGCAGGAAGGGGTAGCAGGCGATAAAAAACCGGCATTGCGCCGGTTTAGAAATCAGATTTTGCAGGCGTCGCCGCAGTCATTATCAGCAATAATTTCCTGCGCTTTCTTGTCTGCATCTTCCAGACGTTCAGCATTACGCTCTTGCGCTTCTTCCAGTCCATCAAAGACCAGATTATCGAGATCAATTTCCATCATTTACCTGCTCAGGTTCAGCGTTTAACATCCCGTTATTATATTGCAAAAATGTTGCTTAATAGCAGCGATTCTTGCTACTTAGCATCGAACGCAATCCGCTGTGCGTATTTATCCGCCAAAGTGGCCCACGGTTCGCAATTGCTAAAGAATCGTTGGTCGTAAATACCGCAAAATCCTCGCTCTCTCTACCGTTTTACCTTCATTTTTTCATTAACGTGATATGCGATCATTTTTAACAAACGCGCGACAAAATCACTATACATATAACTTAATATCTTTTATACATTAATTGTTCAACCCTGCGACTATTCCACAAAAGAGAAAGCTATATGGAACAGACTACTGATAAGAAAAACGATAATTTTCAGAAAGATGGCAAAGAACAGTTCAATCGCTCGATCGGTCTTATTTCAAACTTTGCGCTGGGTTTTACCTACCTGTCGCCGCTTACCGCTGTCTATTCACTGTTTGCGTTGGCCGTAACGCTGGCGGGGCCGCCTGCAGTTTGGTGGATTTTAATCGTCGCATGTGGACAACTTTTAGTGGCGTTAGTGTTTGGTGAGGTCGCTTCCCAGTATCCAATAACCGGCGGGCTTTATCCCTGGGCCAGAAGGTTGTGGGGCAAGAAGTATGCGTGGATCGCCGCCTGGATTTACCTGTGGGCGCTGGTGGTCACCATTACGTCAATCGCGGAATATACGTCTACGTTTGTTGAATCGCTCTTCCACTATGGTCAGACGCCAGCCACCATGTTGGTGACTTCCGTCCTGCTGCTGCTGTTGATGATGGCGGTTAATATGTCCGGGACTAAGAATCTGGCCCGTGTTGCGAAAATTGGCTTCTGGTGTGAAATCGTCAGCGTGATTGCGCTGGGGATTTATCTGCTGATTTTCCACCGTTCGCAGCCGTTCTCTGTCATCTTCGATTCGATGGGCGTGCTGGCTCATGACGGCAGCTATTCCACCGCATTTATGTCCGCCGCACTGATGGGGCTGTTTATGTTCTTTGGCTTTGAGGCCTGCGGTAACGTTGCGGAAGAGGTGCAGAATCCGAGTAAAAAGATCCCGGTCGCGATGATTTTAAGCATCGTATTTGGTGCGATTTCTGCGATTATTTCCGTAATGGGTTATTTGCTGGCTTCACCGAATCTGGTCAGTATCGTGAATGGCAAAACGTCCGATCCGATCCCGGCTATCCTGAACGAAGCACTTGGCGAAACCGGCGCAACCGTCTTTATCATCGTCGCGATTGTGGCGATGCTGTCTTGCATTCTGTCTCTGCAGGCTGCCTTAAGCCGCCTTATCTTTTCCTTCTCCCGCGACAGAATGCTGCCGGGTAGTGAATGGATGTCAAAGATATCTAAAAATGGCGTTCCGGATAATGCCATGGTCGTCAGCTGTTTGCTGCCGGTCATCATCTGTGTTTGGGTCTATTTTCAGCCAGATAATCTGTCGCGTATTACCGCGTTTGCCGTCATCGGGATTTACATTTCGTTCCAGATGGTTGTGCTTGCCGCACTGCGCCAGCGCCTGAAAGGCTGGAAACCGGCCGGGGAGTGGACTATTGGCGGTTGGGGCACAATTGTGAACGTGCTGGCGCTGGCCTATGGATTATGTGGGATTTGGTTGTTGGCGCAACCGGCAGACAGCAGCGACTTCATCGATCGTTGGACGGTATTGTTCGGCCTGGCGATTGTTGTTGGCTCGGGGCTTATCTATATGTTCCTGACCCGACCGTTTGGTCGTTCTGCGGCACCGGAAAATGATGCTATTGCTTACGCTAACAAGCTGAATATAGGCCAGGATAACTAGAAACTAAGGGCCTTCGGGCCCTTAGTTTTGATAGTGATAAAGGATAAAGTAGTCGCTCTGATAAACCACACTACTGTTTGCTGGAGCGAGCAATTCACCCACGCGAAAGCGCGGCCAACTGGAGAAGATTATCCTGTTTTCCAGATTGGTCAGAATCACATAATCAGGGTGAGCGCAGGAGAGCAGTTCGGCTTCTATCTGACTAACCAGCAGGTCGACGGCAGCGACACCAAGAAACTGATCGTTGTAGTAGACCGGTACTGCCGAGGTCAGGGTATAGGAGATATTGCAGATATAGTCGACGTAGGGACCGTGGATATAGGCTTTTCCTGCCGGAGGTGAGTGTTTAAACCACTCGAAGGTTCTGAAATCCAGTCGTTGTTGTGTGGCCTGATCCAAATCGAGATGCGCCTGACTCAAACCATTATCCTTTTTATACCACCATTCCAGCAGCCAATACTCTTTTGTTGTTGCGGTACTCTCAATATGGCTGGCAAACCCGGCTCCTGAACAGTAATGATTGTCGTTGAGCGTGCGCTTGATGTGTTGCTGAACGGTCGATCTCACCGAGGGATCGAGGACAACCTCTGCCGAGGGCTTTTGCACCCCGGAAATCGCCTCATGGATGCTCCTCGCCAGCGCAACGGTAGAATCTACGGTAGAGGCGGTAATATCATCAATTTTACGAATTAATGCGCTTAAGGATGTCGAAGAGCTCATTATCTGTCCTGCCTTCACTGATTGTCAGTTCGCGTTATATTTCAGCTTTTTTTCAATAAGGTAATAGGTAAACGTGTCGATGATCCGTGTGGCAAGCTGCACAGATTCCGCCTCGTTGTGCGCCGCCAGCGCATCGGCCAACGCCGAATAAAGCGCGATAATTTCGGCATGAATGTTGTCTGCACGATAAAGTATCGCCACCAGCGATGCCCATTCAGCCTGCACCTGCAGCTCCTGGTTGGCCAGCCGCGCCGAATGCGAACTGGCGGCTATCGCCAGCAGGCAACGCATATCGGCCTGGGTCATCAGTTCAGGTGAGTTTGCTTTACTGAGTACTTCAACAAACTCGCGAAATTTGGCGATATCCGCGCTTGTCATCCGTCTGGAGGCCAGCCTTGCGCTATGGCTGATAATGGCGCAATGCATTTCACCCAGATCAGAAAGGTAATCCGTGCTGATTGCTTTGAACGGATGCAGAGCGCTGTTTTTGCCATCGATGTTTTCGCATACGAAGCTCCCGCCATTACGCCCACGAACCGTATGGATAAGATTATTAGCCCGAAGCGTGTTTAGCGCTTCTCTGATGGTGATATGTGAGACACCCATCATCTTTGCCAAATCAGTTTCGTTGGGGAGCTGTTCTTTTGGCTCCAGCAATCCCGTGATAATGGCGTTTGAAAGGCGCTGCACTATCTGGTCTGAACGACTGACCTGCCCGATAGGCGCAAATATGACCGCGTGAGTAATCATAATCTTTTCTGTACTCAATTCCCTGAAACAACGACCATTTTTAACACATGCCCGTCGGGCAAGGAAGGTAAGAATGGCCGAGTCATTTTACATGCCTGGGCGCAACTTAACTGCACAGGCGAATGTGTGTCCCGATAACCTCATGATGAGCCGGGCATAACGCGTTGACTCACGATGAAAAACCTTACCCTGTAAATGTGAAAATTAAGTTAAAAATGCGAGGCTTATCATAGTGTCAATGTTGCGCATTTGAAAATGTTTTACAATATATATATTACATAAGATTCTTTATGTATTAACTGGCAGGAGACAGGTATGAAAACCCTGAAGCATTTTATTAATGGGCAATATGTAGCAGGCAGCAGCGAAGACACCTTCGAGCTGGTGAGTCCGGTTGACGGCGAAACGTACGCATTATCTCCTAACGCCAGCGCGGCAGAGGTGGAGCAGGCATATTCGGCGGCGGAGGCGGCGTATAGCATCTGGAGAAAATCGACGCCGGCACAACGGCAAAAGGCATTATTGCGCCTGGCGGATGAGATTGAACGCAATGTTGAGCGGTTAGTAAACGCGCAGAGCCAGGAAACCGGTCAGCTTCGCCATTTTATTGAGAAAGAAGAGATCGCGGCATCCTGCGATGCCATCCGCTTTTTTGCCGGCGCGGCGCGCTGTCTTGAAGGGAAGGCGGCAGGAGAATATTCCGCCGGGTTTACCTCAACTATCCGCCGCGAACCGCTGGGTATTGTTGGCCAGGTTACGCCATGGAACTACCCGTTCATGATGGCGGTATGGAAGATTGCGCCAGCGCTGGCGGCAGGCAACACGGTTGTATTAAAGCCAAGCGACACCACACCGATCAGCACGCTGCTGTTGGCCGAACTGGCTGCCCCGTTGTTCCCGAGAGGAGCATTTAACGTCGTGTTGGGCAAAGCCAGCACCGGTTCGCTGGTGGTTTCAAACCCGAAAGCTTCGCTGGTTTCGATTACCGGTTCGGTCCGTGCGGGTCTGCAGGTTGCGGCTTCGGCTGCGGCAAACCTGACCAGGGCGCATCTGGAATTGGGCGGGAAAGCGCCCGCGGTGGTTTTTGCCGATGCGGATATGGACAAGGCGATTGCGACAATCGCCACGGCAGGCTTTTTCAATGCCGGGCAGGACTGCACGGCGGCTACGCGTATCCTGGTCGAACAGTCCATTTACGCTGAGTTTCTGGAAAAGCTGATCCAGAAAACGAAGAGTATTAAATTTGGACCGCCAGAGGACCAGGAGGCGCTGTATGGCGCATTAAATAGCAAAAATCAGTTGGAGCAGGTGAAAGGCTTTATTGAACGTTTACCAGCACATGCAAAAATTGAAACCGGTGGGCGCGCAGGATCTGGGCCTGGCTTCTATTTTGAACCGACGATCGTCTCCGGATTGCATCAAAATGATGAAGCTATTCAGCATGAAGTATTTGGTCCGGTAATGACTATTCAATCGTTTTCTACTGACGAAGAAGTACTACACAAAGCGAATGATGTGGAGTATGGTCTTGCCGCCAGCGTCTGGACCAGTAACCATGGTCGCGCGCAGCGCTTCAGCATTGACCTCGATTTTGGCACGGTGTGGATTAACAATCACATTCCTCTGTGCGCCGAAATGCCGCACGGCGGGTTCAAAAAATCGGGTTATGGCAAAGATCTCTCATCCTATTCGCTCGAAGAATACACTCGGGTGAAACATATCATGTGTGACATTTCTGAATAGAGAGAATGACGATGAAAACATTAAAAATAGCGGTGCTTTCATTAGTGATGTTCTCGGGCTTTAGCCTGGCAGAAAGCACCTCGCTGAATACCGTGAAAGAGTATATGGCGGCGTGGAATGCGCACGATGCTTCGCGAGCCGCTCAATATCTTGCTGATGATGCGGTCTATTATGATGCCGCTGCGGGCGAACCAATAAACGGCAGAGAAAAAGCGGAAAAAGAGGTCATCGGCGCTTTTATTAAGGCGGTGCCAGACCTGAGCTGGAAAATGGTGGGTAAACCCGTCTACGACGAAGATACCGTGGCATTCCGTTGGGAATTTTCAGGAAAAAATAGTGGTGAATGGGCAGGGAGTCCGCCGACAAATAATCCGATCAAATTTGAAGGCGTCAGCTATATTCATGTTAAAGCAGGAAAAATCACCTGGCAGGGTGACTATTATGATTCTAAAAAACTGGACGAAGAGTTAAAGCCAGTGAAGTAGTCGGCTGTACCCCTTTAATAATTTGAAGGGGTATATCTCTTATTTGTGTCGTATTAAGGGCAGTGTGTAGCAATAAGGAAAAAAGTTAATGGCAATTACCAGACGTGATTTTCTCAACGGCGTCGCGGTGACTATTGCGGCGGGGCTTACTCCGCTGGAATGGGTCAGGGCGGCAGGAAAGGGAAACGCATTTATAGATGGACACTATTATCCGCCCGCGCTGACGGGGCTGCGGGGTAATCATCCTGGATCGTTTGAAATGGCGCATGCGCTAGGCCGCGAGCATAAGCATTTTGATCTAAACGCTCTGCCCGTTGAGGAAGAGTACGATCTGGTGATAGTGGGGGGCGGGATTAGCGGGCTGGCTGCCGGATGTTTCTGGCGACAACTTGCCGGACAAAATAGCCGGGTCCTGATCCTCGATAACCATGATGATTTTGGCGGGCATGCCAAACGTAATGAATTTACCAGCTCGGGCAAGAAACTACTCGGTTATGGCGGCAGCGAAGCATTCCAGTCACCCGCGCATAATTTCAGTCCTGAGGTACAAAAACTGATGGAAACCGTGGGCGTCAGCGTCACGCGGTTAAAAGAGAGTTTTGACGTAAACTTCTACCCCGACTGGCAGCTCAGTCGCGGCGTTTTCTTCGACAAAAAGAATTTTGGCGAAACAAAAATCGTCAGCGGCGATCCGGGCCGCGCGGTATCTGATGATATCCCGCCGGACAGGCTCAATGGGCGTAAAATTGAAGACTTTATCAATGATTTCCCGCTAAGTGAGAACGACAGAAAAGCGCTGATCGACCTGCACGTACGTCCTGGCGATTACCTTCCGGGGATGACGGTCGATGAGAAAATGGAATGGCTGGATACCCACAGCTACAGTGAATTTTTAGCAACAAAAGTTGGTTTGAGTAAAATGGCGCTGCTCTATTTTCAGCAGCGTTCCAATGACTTCTTTGCCATCGGCATTGAAGGCATCTCCTGCAGCGATGCCAGGGCGTGCGCCTTACCCGGCATGGAAGGGATGGGGTTACCGCCGTTGGACGGAGAGTCGCTGGCCGACCTCGAAGAGCCGTATGTTTACCATTTCCCGGACGGTAACGCCGGTCTGGCCCGACTGTTAGTCAGGTATATGCTGCCGGATGCGCTACCGGGTAACACTATGGAAGACTCTGTTCTCGCCAGACTGCATTACGAAAAGCTGGATCTACCAGAAAACACCACGCGTCTGCGCCTGAACAGCACGGTGATAAATGCGGCCAACGTACAGGATGGCGTGGCGGTGACCTATCTGCGTGACGGCAAAATGCACCGTGTGCGCGGTAAGAACACCATCATGGCAGGCTATAACATGATGATCCCGTATCTGGTGCCCGAGATGCCGGAACAGCAGCAGGCGGATCTCAAACTGAACGTGAAAGCACCGCTGGTGTACACCAACGTGGTGGTCAAAAACTGGCAGGCGTTCAAACAGCTTGGCGTACATGAATTTTACTCTCCGGCTGCTCCCTATAGCAGGGTTAAGCTCGACTATCCGGTCAGCATCGGCGGGTACCAACATCCGGCCTCACCGGACGATCCAATGGTCATTCACATGGTCTATGTACCTACCTATCCGGGCAGTAACCTGTCGGCCAGAGAGCAGTTCCGTCTGGGACGAGCCTATTTACTGGGGACCACATTTGCGGCGCATGAGGAGATGATTCGCTCCCAGCTGCAGGAAATGTTTGGCTCAACGGGCTTTGATAATCAACGCGATATCGCCGCCATTACCGTTAACCGCTGGGCGCATGGCTATGCGTATTACGCCAACTCGTTATTCGATGATATGGATAAAATGCCAGAAATTATCGAGCGGGCGCGTCAGCCAGTCGGTCGCATCGCCATCGCTAACTCCGATTCTGACTGGAGTGCTTATGCCCATACGGCGATCGACCAGGCATGGCGTGCGGTTAATGAACTCAAGGATATGGGGTGATCTATGCGTAATGTAACCGTTCTTGCCGCCTGTTTATTTACCGCCTCTGTTAGCGCTGCGGAGTCTAATGGCGAATATATCGCGCGAATCTCAGACTGTGTGGCCTGCCATACCACTGAAGGTGGTGCTGCGATGGCGGGTGGCAAAAAGTTTCCTACCCCGGTAGGGGATATTTATTCGACCAACATTACCCCAGACAAGACGCAGGGTATTGGTAATTACTCATACGAGGATTTTGAAAAGGCGGTACGTCAGGGAATTGCCAAAGACGGTCATCCGCTCTATCCGGCTATGCCTTATCCCTCTTATGCAAAACTTTCTGACGCGGATGTTCAGGCGTTGTATCGCTATTTTATGCATGATGTCACGCCGTCTGCGCAACCCAATAAAGAGAATGCTATTCCGTGGCTACTCTCCGCTCGCTGGCCACTGCATATCTGGAACTGGTTGTTTACCGACGCGCCAACAACGACAGCAGTGAATGCGAAACCAGATGACAACGCTGCCCTGGTAAAACGGGGCGCTTATCTGGTGGAAGGTCCTGGGCACTGCGGTTCATGTCATACACCGAGAGGCATGGCGATGAACGAAAAAGCGTATACCAATGCTGATGCCGAGTACCTGAGCGGCGCGATGATCGACGGCTGGTATGCGCCTTCGCTGCGGGGCAGCGGAATGTCAGAGCAGGCGTTAAAATCGCTGCTGCTGACCGGTAAAAGCAAACATGCCGCGGTTTCTGGTTCGATGGCTGAAGTCGTTACGCAGAGTACGCAGTATCTGACTGATGAAGATGCCACGGCGATCGCGCAATATCTGCTGAGCCTGAAAAGCGCGAAGCCTGAAGCGGGGCGTACCGCATCGACTACTGCATCCTGGTCGAATTCACCCGAGGCGGGCAAAGTGACCTATAACCGCTACTGCTCCACCTGTCACGGACTGGAAGGGAAAGGTACGGATGATAACGCGCCTTCTTTGATCAATAACCCGTTGGTCATGGTTGATGACCCGACGCCACTGTTCAGAGTGATTGCCCACGGCGCAGAAACACCGACTACGCGTGGCAACGTCTCCTTTAAGATGCCTGCGTACGGTGGCCTGTTAAACGACACCGAAATGCGCGACGTGATTAACTACGTGCGTAAGAGTTGGGGAGAAGGGAATGGCGAAGTAAGCCAGGAAGACCTGGCTGGCGTTAAAAAAGCGTCACATTAAACAGCATGCCGGATAAGGCGCTTACGCCGCTATCCGGCAGTGCTTATACGGCGTTTACTCTGATAATACCCACCAGTCGTGTAAACGCCGCCGCCATTTCATGCTCTTCGATACTGGCAAATCCCAGCAGCAGTCCGCTGCGCTTCTCTTCATTCACGTAGTAGCGAGACAGCGGGCGCACCAGCAGCCCTTGTGTGTTCGCCTGTTGGGCAATAACAACGTCATCGCTCCCGGCGGGCAACTGTAGAATCATGTGTAGCCCGGCGTTGCTGCTGAAAGAGCCAAGATAATGCTCACCAAGCTGGCGGCTGATAAGCTCCACCAGTGTCTGACGACGACGACTGTACAGCTGGCGCATTTTACGTATGTGCGCCGCGTAGTAACCCTCACGGATAAACTCTGCCAGCGCGGCCTGAATCAGCAAATGTCCGCCGCGATAGAGGTCGTTATGAACTTTCTTCAGCGGTGCGGCTAGCGGTTTGGGCAGCACCACATACCCGAGACGTAGCGCAGGATAGAGTGTCTTACTGAATGTCCCGATATAGATGACCGGCGTCTCTTCTTCCAGTCCCTGCAAAGAGGGGATCGGCTGACCTGAAAAGCGGAACTCGCTGTCATAGTCATCTTCCACTATCCAGCTTCGCGTTTCGCGTGCGCGAAACAGAAGTTGCTGACGGCGACTGAGGCTCATCACCGAACCGAGAGGATATTGATGTGACGGTGTCACAAAAATAAGTTTTGGCGCAGGCTCTCCAGCTTCCGGAGGGACCATGCCTTGTTCATCAACCGGGATAGCCGAAAAATTTACCGCATTGATGCGCAGAATATTTTTGATTCCCCAGTAGCCCGGCTCCTCAATCCAGGCATTATCACCGGGGTTGCATAATGTTCGGGTCACCAGATCCAGCGCCTGGTGAATACCTTCAGTAATCAGAATTTGCTCCGGCGAACACCGCACGCCACGCGCGGTTCGCAGATAGTCTGCCAGCGCTTCTTTTAGCTCATTCACGCCGCCTGCGGCATCGTAAGTAAGAAACTCCGGACGCAGGCGTCTCGCCAGCCTGTCCTGAATTTTTTTGAGTACCCGGTGAGGGAAATGCTCTACATCAGGTACGCCTGGAATAAATGCCCCCCACTGACGGGGACTGGCGCTGGCATGACCCAACAGCTCAAGGCAGCGGTTAGATAAGCGGGTGTGATCCTCCGGAGTGGCAGCAACAGGTTCTTTATTGGGACGCAGGTTGAGATTGTCCAGCACGCTGTCAGTGACAAATGTGCCGCTGCTGGTACGCGCAGAAATATAACCTTCGGCCTGCAACTGCTCGTAAACCCGCAGGACGGTATTGCGCGATAGCGTCAGCTCTCCTGCCAGGTCACGCGACGGAGGCATTCGGGTAGCCGGTTTCAGGCTACCTTCGAGGATGCAACTACAAATGGCGGCATACAGACGACGATGCAGTTTTTCATCTGGCTGCTGGCTAAATGCCTGCTTGATCACATCTCCGGCAAGTGAACGCATTTGGATCCTTAAAATAAAACGATTTGGCTCTCGATTAAAGTACCAGACGGCGTCTAAATTTAAAGGGTAATTCAACCTAAATGTATTAATGGACAAGGTGTAAGAATGAACAATAAAAACCTGCAACAACGTCGTCTGGATGCCACCCCGCGTGGCGTGGGTGTAATGTGTGATTTTTATGCCCAGTCGGCAGAAAACAGCACGATTACCGATATCGAAGGCAATCAGTACATTGATTTTGCCGCCGGGATTGCCGTGCTGAACACCGGACACCGTCATCCTCGCCTGGTGCAGGCAGTCGAAGCACAGCTTCAGGCTTTTACCCATACGGCTTATCAGATTGTCCCGTATGAAAGCTATGTGTCTTTGGCTGAGAAAATCAACGCCGTTGCGCCAATCGACGGTAAGCGGAAAACCACGTTCTTCACCACCGGGGCTGAAGCGGTAGAAAACGCAGTGAAAATTGCCCGCGCGCATACCGGCCGTCCTGGCGTTATCGCGTTTGGCGGCGGTTTTCATGGGCGTACTTACATGACGATGGCGCTAACCGGCAAAGTAGCGCCCTATAAAAAAGGTTTCGGCCCGTTCCCTGGCTCCATTTACCATGCGCCGTATCCCTCTGAATTGCAGGGTATTTCTACGGCAGACTCCATAAAAGCGATCGAGCGCCTGTTTAAAGCCGATATCGATCCAACCCAGGTTGCGGCGATTATCTTCGAACCCGTCCAGGGCGAAGGAGGCTTCGTAGTAGCGCCGCCGGAATTTGTGACCGCCATCCGCCGTATTTGCGACGAGCATGGCATTGTGATGATCGCTGATGAGGTGCAAAGCGGGTTTGCCCGTACGGGCCAGCTGTTTGCGATGGATCATTACGCTGATAAAGCGGATCTGATGACCATGGCAAAAAGCCTTGCGGGCGGCATGCCGCTGTCAGGCGTCGTGGGCAAAGCCGAAATCATGGACGCGCCAGCGCCGGGTGGTCTGGGCGGAACTTACGCCGGGAACCCGCTGTCGATTGCGGCGGCTCATGCGGTGCTGGATATCATTCGTGATGAACAGTTGTGCCAGCGTGCGGCGGCCCTCGGTGAACAACTGCGCGCCACTCTGACCGAGGCGCAAACAGGGTGTCCTGAACTGGCCGAAGTGCGTGGCTTAGGCTCTATGATTGCCGCTGAATTCTGTGATGCAACGACGGGAGAACCCAACGCCGCCGCCGCACAGCGCGTGCAGAAGAAAGCCCTTGAGCAAGGATTGCTACTGCTGACCTGTGGTCAATATGGCAACGTTATTCGTTTCCTTTACCCGCTGACCATTCCGCAGGATCAGTTCGCCAAAGCGCTTGATATCATCAAAGCGGCAACCAAATAATCCATAAGTCAAAAGGATACTCATAGCCGACGGTCGTCATCACCGTCGGCTTTTTTGTTGCTATAAATTGACCAATTACACGTCGTTATATATTTACATACATATCGATTGAGTCTATCCTATTTATCATACAAATATAACAACTGTACTCTTCAAGAGAAGGCGCTTGCGTTAGTGGCCTCCAGTCTTTCTACCTAACAAACTGAATTAACGAATGTTAAATAACAAAATTACCCCAGTAGCCTCTGGGTTGTTGACCTTTGCCTGTCTTTCCACCGCCGTAACCGCGCATGCTGAAGATACCGTCATCGTTTCGGCGCCCGCCTCGTCACAATCCTCGTTTTCGAAACATGAACCGCCGGCGAGTGAAAAAAAAGCAATGTTAGGTAGCCTTGGCGAGCGTGAGCTGATTGATGTTCCCTGGTCGGTACAGACCTTGTCGAAAAGAGTGCTGGATCAGCAACAGATCAAAGACGTGAAAGATGCCTATCGTTACCTACCTTCCGTTCAGGGGGACGGCGTCCGCCCGCAAACCCGCGGCATGCAGGGGAGTGTGGTACAGAACCATATGATTGATGGCCTGAACGCCGTCTCCACGACGGAATATTCGACTGAACAGTTCCAGAGCATAGACGTGTTGAATGGAATAGCCGGATCATTGTACGGCCCAGCCAATCCGGCGGGGATGTTTAATCTGGTGTCTAAACGACCTGTCGATACGCCGTTACATCGCGTAACCGTAGGGCAAGGTACAGGGTCGGGAACGCTGACGTCGATGGATTTCAGCGGCCCAATCGATGAGGGAGACCGGGTGAAATATCGCTTTAACTTGCTAAATGATGAGGGCCGTAGTTACACCACCGATAGCCATGTCCGTCGACAGTACGCAGGATTAGGGCTGGATTTTCAACTGACAGATCAAACGGTGCTGGAGAGTAATTTCAGCTATTACCATTACTATGAAAAAGGCATGCCAGGGAGTTTTGCCCTGGCGAAGGGCGTTCACTTCCCCACGGCATTTAATCCTACGAACAGTAAATATGGTCAGTCTTATGCGGGTCATGATGACGAAACGACCACCGCCGATATGCATATTAAGCATGATTTTGACGGTAACTGGATGCTGGATCTGGGGGCGCTACACCAGGTCGCAGATCGAGAATCGACGGCAGTGACCAACACTCTGACGAATAATCGGGGAGATTACACCACCACAACCGCCAATTCGGCGGCCAGTCGCTTTACCATCAACAGTTATTTAGCGAACCTGACCGGTAGCATTGATACCGGCTGGCTGACGCAGGACATTTCTACCGGAATGCGTGGATTTGTATGGAAAAACTATAATCCCAGAAACGGGGGAACCTTCACCCTTGGGCATTCTTCTCTTGATCAACATCCCGACTACCCACGACCACCATATCCGGACTTTAACGATCGCTATCATTCAGCAACGACCACTCAGCATGCGTTTTTGCTAAGCGATACGCTGCATTTTTCCCCGCAGTGGAGCTTGCTGCTTTCCGGTAGTGAGAACCTGTTTACCGTCAGTAACTACAACAAAACTGGGCATGAAAGTAGCCGGCAGAAAGACAATGGCATGAGCGGTTCTACCAGCCTGATGTATAAACCGGTGGAGAGCGTCACGCTGTATACCACCTGGGCGGACAGCTTGCAGCAGGGCGATACCGCACCCGCTGGGGCGCGCAATGCCGGGCAGGTATTAGATCCCTACCGTAGTCGCCAGGTTGAAGTGGGCGCAAAATATGCGCCAGTAAAGGATCTGCTGCTTACCGCTGCGCTGTTTGAAGCTAAACGCCCCTTTGCCTATACCAACGACAACGGTGATTTTGCCCAGGACGGAACGCAGAAAAACCGAGGACTGGAACTGATGGCTGATGGGCATATTACCCGAAATTTGCGCGTGTTAGGCGGCGGAGCCTGGCTTGATCCGGTGCTACATAATACCGCGGCCAGCAATGCGGATGGTAAGCAAGTTGTTGGTTTACCACGCTTCGCCTCGAATATCCTCGCGATCTACACCATTGAACGGGTTCCAGGACTGGATGTCGACACGAATGTGCATTATGTCGGGCGTCGGGCTACTGATAACGCCAATGACAGCTGGGTCGGGAGTTACACCACGGTGGATATCGGCACGCGTTATGCCACCAGGCTATGGAACACGCCAACCACCTTCCGGTTTGATATCACCAACCTCACCGATCGTCACTACTGGACCAATATTGTTCCCGGCGCATTGACCGGTTACACGGGGGCAGGGGCTGCCAGCGCGCAACTTGGCGCACCGCGTCAGGCTCAGATTTCTGTTCAGGTTGATTTTTAGAGGTTACTCATGAAAACGTGCCACACATGGCTGCTTTGTGTGTGGCTGGCGTTTCCTGCCCTGGCAACACGCCAGGTTGTGGATGATGCTGGTCACACGGTTACCGTTCCCATGCAAGTTGAGCGTATTGCTGATGGCTGGTTTGCTCATCATTCGGTACTGATGACGCTGGGTGCTGGCCGTAACATTGTTGCGACGGTGAACCATGAGGAGAACCAGCCCTGGATGTTCAAAATCAATCCTTCCCTGAGACAAGCCTTACAGATACGGGGAACATCATTCAATAGTGAGGATTTGCTGGCCCGGCACGTCGATGTGCTGTTTGTGGCAAAAGGAAAAGGGGATGCTCAAAGTTACAGCCAGGCGGGCATCCCGACTCTTGAAATGGCATTTACTGACTATGCTTCGATGGAAAAATCGGTCACTACAACCGCAGAAGTGCTGGGTACCGGGCAAGCGCGCGCCCGGGCGACGGCTTACAATCAGTATCTAAACCGTGTACTCGCTGACGTGCAGGCTAAAACGGCGGGATTAACGGCAAACCATCGCCCACGGGTACTCCATATTCAATCGCTGAATCCGCTTAAAGTCGACGGCAGGCACACGTTGATCGATACCTGGATTACGCTTGCGGGCGGATTGAACGCAGCAGGAGAAGTGAACGGCAATATGAAAGAGGTATCGCCTGAGCGGGTGCTTTACTGGCAACCGCAGGTCATTATTCTCGGGGCGGGTTGCGGTGATATCGGCAATTCACCCTACGCGGCATTGTTCAAAGAACTTGACGCGGTTAAGCAGGGTAACGTTTGGCGTAATCCGGCGGGCGTGTTCCCTTGGGATCGTTACGGTACTGAAAGTGCGCTGCAGCTGCAGTGGGCTGCATCAAAACTGCATCCTGCGCTGTTTAGCGGTTTGGATATGGTCAGCGTGACGCGAGATTTTTATCGCCAGTTCTTCGATTATTCGCTTACTCAGGAGCAGGCGATGCGAATTTTAAATGCGTTACCTCCACAGGAGTAGCGTCCACGTGTAAAGACTGGCGCGCTAGGGATTGCACGCCATATTTACCCCTTTTAAATGTGGGATTTGATGCGACGCATGATGATAATGGGTTGCCAGCTATCACGTTATATAATTTAATGCATATCGATTTTACTCCTCTATCCAGATGGTATCCCATGTTTACTTTCCGTTCTTTTGTGCTGGTATGCGCCAGCATGTTGTTTGCATTTTCTGCCCTGGCCGACCGTACGATCACCGATCAGCTTGGTCGTCAGGTCACGATAGCGGACCACATCGACAAAGTGGTCGTGCTGCAACACCAGACCTTAAATATTCTGGTTCAGCTCGATGCGCAGCAGGACATTGTTGGCGTGATGTCGAGCTGGAAAAAACAGCTCGGGCCTGAGTTTGAACGCTTTATGCCGACAATTTCCACATTGCCGACACCGGGCGACCTCACCAGCGTGAATATCGAAAGCCTGCTGGCGATTCATCCACAGGTGGTGTTTGTCGCTAACTATGCGCCTGCGGAGATGATCCAGCAGATTCAAAACGCCGGTATTCCGGTCGTGGCTATCTCGTTACGTAGGGACGCCGCAGGGCAACAGAATAAAATGAACCCGACCATGGCCGATGAAGAGCAGGTTTACAACGAAGGGTTAAAGCAAGGGATTCGCCTGATTGCGGACGTGGTTGGGCGTAAACCGCAGGCCGAGACATTAATCGACTACGTTTTTGCGGCACGGGCAAAATTTAATGCGCCGGTTGCAAAAATCCCGGATGCGCAAAAAGTCCGTATTTATATGGCTAACCCCGACCTGATGACTTACGGCTCCGGGAAGTACACAGGACTGATGATGCAGCACGCGGGGGGATTAAACGTGGCGGCTGCCAGTGTGAAAGGTGCCCGTCAGGTTGCGCTGGAGCAGGTACTGGCGTGGAATCCGCAGGTGATTTTTGTGCAGGATCGCTATCCGCAGGTGGTGACTGAGATCCAAAATGATCCTAACTGGCAGGGGATTGATGCGGTGAAAAATCATCGCGTCTGGCTGATGCCTGAATACGCTAAAGCCTGGGGCTATCCGATGCCGGAAGCGTTGGCGATCGGTGAGCTATGGATGGCCAAGAAACTGTATCCGGATGCTTATAAAGACGTGGATGTTGATGCGCAGGCGCAAGACTATTATCAGCGTTTTTATCGCGTGAACTGGCAGTCTGATGCAGCTAAGTAACCGCTTTTTACCCCAGCAGCCGATTTTGATCGCGGCGGTCCTGTTGCTGGGCGTCAGTTCGCTGTGCCTCGGGCAGTATCCGCTTTCGTTGCGCGAGGTATTTTATCACCTGACGCACTTTAGCGATGCCGAAGGGATTGCCGGTCAGGTCATCTGGACGGTCAGGCTACCGCGTATTCTGATGGCGCTGCTGGCGGGTGGCGCGCTGGGTTTATGCGGCGCGACGCTGCAAGGAGTATTTCATAATCCGCTGGTCGACCCGCATATAATCGGCGTGACGTCCGGGGCCGCCTTTGGCGGCACGCTGGCTATTTTGCTCGGTCTGTCGCCGTGGTTGATGATGGGTTCAACGTTTTTCTTCGGCCTGACGGCGTTGATCCTTGTATATGCCATTGCTGCGCTGCAGGGGCTGGAAAATACGCTGGTGCTGATCCTGTCGGGTATCATTTTGAGCGGCTTTTTTGCCGCGCTGGTGAGCTTGATTCAGTATCAGGCTGATACTGAAGAGACGTTACCCAATATCGTGTTCTGGCTGCTTGGCAGCTTTGCGACGGCCAACTGGCATAAAGTACTGCTGCTGGCGATTCCGGTCGGTATTGCCGCGACGGTTTTGTACCAGCTACGCTGGCGGATAAACCTGTTATCGCTTAATGACAAAGATGCCAGAGCGCTGGGCGTCGCGGTTGTTCCTTTGCGACGCAGCGTTTTGGTGTGCTGCGCATTTTTAGTCGCCGCTCAGGTGGCGGTTAGCGGCAGTATTGCCTGGGTTGGGTTGGTTATTCCTCATCTGGCGCGTTTGCTGGTGGGCGTTGATCACCGTCGTCTACTGCCGTGCGCCTTCTGGCTGGGGGGCGGTTTTATGATTGTAGTGGATGATATTGCACGCACCCTGATGCATGCGGAGATACCGTTGGGGATTATCACCGCATTATTCGGCGCGCCGCTGTTTGCTTTTTTACTCATCCGCTCCAGCCGTCGGGAGAAATCATGAAACCTGCCGCACTGCGTGTAAATCAGCTGACTTATGGGTATCGCGCGCCGCTATTTGACCCGCTTACGTTCTGCTGCCAAAAAGGCGAGATCTGGGCTGTGCTGGGACGTAACGGTCTGGGTAAAAGTACGCTGCTCGATACGCTAACCGGCACGCTGCCTGCTTTGGGAGGCAGTATTGAAAATAACGGTGGGATAGGGATTGTGGCACAGCATAGCCATCTGCCGTTTCCTTATACGGTGAGTGATGTGGTGTTGATGGGGCGAGCACAGCACGTGAAGCTTTTTGCGCAACCGAGCCAGCAGGATCAACAAAGAGCAACGCAGGCGCTGGAGCAGTTAAATATTGCGCAGCTTGCTTCCAGCTCGTTTAGCTCACTTTCCGGCGGGCAACAACAACTGGTGATGATAGCCCGGGCACTGGTGACTGAGTGTCAGACGCTTTTGCTTGATGAACCATGTTCCGCGCTGGATCTTGCTAATCAGCAGGTGGTGCTTCAACTCATCAGCGATCTGGCCCATCATCAGGGATGCAGCATTCTCTTTTCAACCCACGATCCGCTGCATGCGTTACAGATAGCCACCCATACTTTGCTGCTGCTCCCCGAAGGCAAATGGCGGGCAGGACCTACGGACAGCATTGTGACGGAAGAAAATTTGTTCCTGGCCTATGGCTTACCACTGCGAAAACTTAGCGTGGAGAACCACCACACGCCGTTTATCGCGCCGTTGTTTTCTATTCGTCGTTAAGCGGTAAGAATCCTGCGGCGGTAAGAAACGCCTGCCCGTCGCGGGAAAGTATGAATTCAACCAGCGCCATCACTTCTTTGGACGCATCAAGCACCGCCAGTTGGTATTCGCAGTGAATATTGTGCTCATCAGGGATAGCCACGTAATGTACGTCGGGCAGCGCGCGCAGCGTGTGTGCGTAATGCGCGTAACCGATAAACAGATCGGCCAGCCCCTGGCGCAGGATCCAGGCGCTTGCTATTTCTCCTTGCGGGATTTTTACCGTATCACGACCACCAACCAGCGGGATGGCGCGCGTTCGAAGCTGTTGCCCGAGTCCCGGCTCCAGTACATCCATGTTGTCGAAAAATGCCCAGGTATAGTCTCCGGAAGGGTCACAGCCGGGCGTTGATGTACCTGGTCGCAGCGTTGGGTCGCGCAGCAAATCCAGCCAGGCGCCGGTTCGATTGCTGACCAGACTCAGTTGATTCCAGCTAAAGGTCTGCGTGAAAACCGCTTTCTTCTGAGCCAGCAGACGTTGCGGATGCTCCCGATTGGCCGAGGCAAAGAGCGCACAGGGTTCACCTGCTTCAATCCGCTCGCGCAATAAACCGGCCGGACCATATTCAACCTTAACGTCTATTCCGCTCTGGTGTGTGAACTGGCTTATCAGTGGAGTAAATGCCGGGCGTAAACTGCCTGCGGCGAACAGGAGGATGGAAGAGGGCATGGTATCCGTTCTCTGGCGAAAGACATTATGCGAAGAAGATGAATGATACGCGTTGATCATGGAACTTAGAATGATTTAGCGCAGTGCTATTGAATCATCATGGAAAATGATAAAACTGAAGGATACAAACCAGAGATAAAAAGAGAGTTTTGAAGGGAAATAGCACCAAATCAAAGAGATGATTTGGTGCGTCCGAGTGGACTCGAACCACCGACCCCCACCATGTCAAGGTGGTGCTCTAACCAACTGAGCTACGGACGCAAGATGGTGCGTTCAATTGGACTCGAACCAACGACCCCCACCATGTCAAGGTGGTGCTCTAACCAACTGAGCTATGAACGCAACGTTGTAGGTGACAACGGGGACGAATATTAGCGGCACAGACCGAATGAGGCAAGAGGGAAATAGCATTTTTCTTCCTGATCTCACGCGATTGCAGAGTAATTAAGCAAGTTGATTATATTTTGTTGATTTTGCAGCGTGTTTTTTATTCAGACAGCGAACTGGAGCATACCAGGGGCGGTTTGCATTACAGGGGCGCTCAGACTTTAAGCGCTGTAAGGATCGTGGCTTCTATTTTTTCTGGGGTAGTGAAGGGGGCAAAACGCTTGAGCGGCTTGCCGTCACGCCCGATCAGGAACTTAGTAAAATTCCACTTGATCCGCCCACCCAGCACGCCGGGTAATTCGTCTTTCAGGTAACGAAACACCGGGTGTGTAGCGGCACCGTTGACTTCCACTTTCTCAAACATCGGGAAGCTCACACCGTAGTTGATGTGACAGGTTTGCGCGATTTCGTCTGCTCCACCGGGCTCCTGATTACCGAACTGGTTGCAGGGAAAACCAAGCACTACCAGACCCTGCGCGGCGTACTTCTTGTAGAGCGCTTCAAGGCCTGTATATTGTGGCGTGAAACCACAATGGCTGGCGGTATTAACCACCAGAACCAGTTTGCCAGCGTAGTCGGCCATAGAGATGGGCTGGCCATGCAAACTGGTGGCAGTCAGTTGATGAAAGGGGGTCATACCGGATTCCTCAAATAAGATAGCATTACTCATGTTGCCCGCGAGTGACAGGCTTCGCTGCGTATCTATTTATTATGATCGCAACTGCAGGATTAATAAACTTGCCATTGGTGCAGGGCAAAAATAGAAATTCTCTGCGGTTCAGTTATGGACATTCCATAATTTATATTAACCAGGCTGACGAGCGTTCCATTCGTCGCGCGTGATTTCCCAGAGTTCAGAATCCAGCAAACCGCTGACATACTCTTTCTTTTCTGTCCTGATAAGCCGCATGCCGCTACTGTCTGAAATACGTCTGGAACGGATATGAGGATACTATATAGCGAACTATCTCCCAGCGTGGATAAAGCACCTGAATCTGCGAGGCATCTTCGGCTTCTAATGGTTTTAACAGCAAACGTTTCGTATGGAGTTTTGGTATTTTCATACTCACTTTTCCTGCTCAAGCAAGAGAAAAGAATCAATGTGGGGAGGATTTTGAAAAAATATTAATAACCAGAACCCCAGCACAAATAAGAAGCATGCCTGCGATCGCCGGAAAATCTAGCTTTTGCCCACTTACCAACCAGCCTAAAAGGCTGATTAATACGATTCCAGCACCTGACCAAATTGCGTACGCAATACCCGTTGGAATGGTCGACAGGGTCTGGGAGAGAAGATAAAAGGCTGTGCAGTAGCACACAATAGTTGCTACAGATGGCCATAAGCGTGTAAATCCGTCAGAGAACTTCATCAGGGTTGTTCCTATGACTTCCGCTACGATGGCCCCGGCAAGGAAAATGTATGAATTCAAAATCTGATCCCATGTAAAATCTAAAACAATTATCGTATCACATAGGGTGAGATGCGTTTGAACGCAACGCTAACTACTTTAGTTTAAAAAATGTCATCTTCGTGGCACGTAACGGATCGTCTGAAGCGCCGTGAGGTGTGCTATCAGCAAGAAGCGGACGTGTACGCGTTTTCTGAGATCCTGTATATGCAGGAGGCGGACTATGCGTTGACAGCGAATTTTAGAATACGTATATTGTTATGTTATAACATAACTTGAATATGGAATTATGAAACTCACTTTCCCCCTGTTGATGCCTGTACTGCTGTTGCTTCCCCTGACTGGCGCAACTGCCGGCAACTATCCACTGACAATCGAAAACTGCGGCGTTACAGAAACCTTTAACCATGCACCTTCACGTGTGGTGACAATTGGTCAACATGAAACGGAACTCATGCTGGCGCTGGAACTGAAAGATAAAATTGTAGGCACTGCTGTTTGGTTTGGTGCATTACCCGATGATTTGAAAAAGCAAGGTGCGGGGTTAAAGCGACTTGCTGAGAATGCGCCTGGATTCGAAGCCGTAGCGGCCCAGCGTCCTGAGCTGGTTCTTGCTCAGTACAATTGGCACGTTGGCCCGCAGGGAGAGGTTGCTACGCGTCAACAATTTGAACAATTGGGGATCAGGACCTGGATCTCTCCAGCCGACTGTACTGCAAAAACTGTCACAGCGACCTCCAACGGCGATGGCGCACGATCAAAACCTTACTCAATCGATATCATTCTTGATGAAATCTCGGCGCTGGCGCGCGTTTTTGATGTGCCAGCACGTGGTGAAGCTCTGAAGCAAAAGCTGTCTGAGCGAATTGTCGCCGCGCAGCAGCAAATCCACATGCAACCGCAAGCGCCGCTTAAAGTGGTTTACTGGTTTTCAAGTCCCCGTCTGAAAGGCGATCCATGGATAGCAGGCAGTAAAGGCGCGCCAGGCTGGATTAATAAAACACTTGGTCTGAACAATATCATCGATTCTGATGAGGAGTGGCCTGCGGTGACCTGGGAGCATATCGTTAAGTCTCAGCCTGATATTATTGTTATTGCGAGTATGGAAAGACGGCTTTATCCCGCCGATGACGTAGAGACTAAAAAACGGTTCCTGGAAACCGATCCCGTCACGCGTGAAATGCCTGCGGTCAAACAAGGGCATATCGTGGTGGTTCCTGCCATGTCGCTCAATCCATCCTTGCGTAACGTAGAAGCAGTAGAACTGATTAGCCAGCAGATGAACGCTTTCGCTCCCTCCAGATGATGAGCAAATCTGTTTTTTACTGGCAAATCAGCCTGATAATTTCCTGCGGGATACTAAGTCTGCCGGTCATGATGATCCTTGCTGCGGCAACCGGCGATATACCGGTAAGTTTCGCGACTGCCTTTCGCGCAATAACCAATGGTCTGGGGCTAACGCACTTTGATTTACCCGCCGTAGAAGCAGGGATTGTCTGGCAGTACCGGATGAGTCGTGCGCTGATGGCGGCCAGCTGCGGTGGAGGGCTGGCGTTATGCGGGCTGGTTCTGCAATCATTGTTGCGTAACGCGCTTGCCGATCCTTATTTGCTGGGGATCTCTGCTGGTGCCTCAACCGGCGCCGTCAGCGTGATGTTGCTCGGTATTGGCAGCGGCTCCATCACGACGGGTGTCGGGGCGTTTATCGGAGCCTGTACCGCTTTTATGCTGATCATATTGTTATCGGGTGGTATGCGCGTGAACTCTGCACGCATCATTCTGGCGGGTATCGCCGGTACGCAGTTGTTTAACGCGTTAACATCGTACATTGTCAGTACGGCGGCCAATGCTGAACAGTCGCGCGGCGTTATGTTCTGGCTGCTGGGTAGCCTGAGTGGCGTACGCTGGGCTGATGCGCTGCTGTGCTTCGCTGTCGTCATCATCGGGTTGCTTATCGTGGTTTGCTATAGCCGCTCGCTGGACACCTTTAACTTTGGTATAGAAGTCTCCTCGACGCTTGGAACGCGAGTGCTTCAGGTACGCGTTATTTTACTGCTGACTACCGCGTTGATTACGGCGGTAATCGTCAGCGCCATCGGTGCTGTAGGCTTTGTTGGGCTGGTTATCCCACATATAACCCGCATGATCGCCGGGCATCGTCATTTGCTCACTATCCCTGTTGCTTTTCTTGCCGGATGCCATTTTATGATTCTTGCAGACCTGATCTCACGCACCCTTATTAGTCATCAGGTTTTGCCGATTGGCGTAGTAACGGCGCTTGTGGGCGCTCCTGTTTTTGCCATGATTCTGTACCGCAACCGGGATAAATAATTATGCATATCGTGGTTGATAAGCTAAGTGTGACGCTCCAGGCTCGTCGGGTGTTATCTGATATCAGTTTTGTTGCGCACCGTTCGCAAACGGTGGGGCTACTTGGTCCTAACGGCTCTGGTAAATCCACGCTGATTCGCGCGATCGCTGGCGTTCAGCCCTGCGCGTGTGAGGGGGTGAAAATTGGCGGCAAGCTGACAAGTAACTTGAGCCAGCGCCAGCTTTCCCGCACGCTTGCTTTTGTTCCACAGCATGCGGAGGCGGAAGCGGAGCTAAGTGTTATTGATATTGTTCGCCTCGGCCGCACGCCGCACCGTAATGCATTCACGCCATGGCGGCAAGCTGATGAAGATGCTGTACAACAGGCGCTTTCGATGATGAGGCTTGATGCTCTGACCCAGAGAACCTGGCAGCGTCTGTCTGGCGGCGAGCGTCAGCGCTGTCAGATAGCCCGTGCGCTCACCCAGCAACCGGATATTCTATTACTGGACGAACCAATTAATCATCTGGATATCCAGTTCCAGCTGGAGCTGATGCGCCTTATTTCCGCGCTGCCGATTACCGTGATTATGGCATTACACGATCTGAATCTGGCTGCAAAATATTGTCAGCACCTGGTCGTGCTGCGTGAAGGTCAGGTTGTGGCGTCCGGTGAGCCTGCTGCTGTACTTACCCCGGAACTGATTCAGTCTACTTGGCAGGTCGATGCGACCATCTGTCGAACTGAACGGGGAATGATGAATATCCAGTACGCCTGAAATAGGCCTACGCAGAAACCATTATCAATATTCAGCGTCCGCTGGATTAAATCACTGGAATGTCAGTTTTGAGCGAAGAGCGGACGCTATTACCAACTTCAGCTATTGCCGTTTACGAAATTGTGCTTACGGTGTTTCCCGGTTGAAGCTAGCGAGAAACATCGTTATTTTTCTTATCGAATAATGCTTATATGGAGAGTAATTGAGGCTAAAGGAGGAATCAATGTCACATTCGTCATCAAGAAGAAAAGTTCTAGCCGCAGAAGGCCTTCTTACGCATAGAGCGTCACACGCACGGAGTTGCGCTAACCATGTTGCGAATAGATTGGGCATAACCCGAAGCGAGCTATTGATGAAGGTTGAGAAAGATACAGGGGCGAGTCTGGTATCGCCACTTACAGAAGATGAGTTAATGAAAGCGTTTTATTATATGGAAAACCTTTAAGAGCGACTGCTGTGAATTAAGAGCGGGGGAGAGCAATCGCTATCATGGCTGATGACGACTGCACCCGCGGTAAGATAGACAGTTTTGTCACTCAATCTATCCAGGGTACAGGTTCACCAATATAAGTGTGTGTGCAGCAACGACATGTCACCTTAACGTCATCTCTCGTGATTGAAGGATTTACCTGTTGCAGAATTCCGTTCTCATCAACAAATAGACCTGGGTAAAAACTGCTTTCACCAATGCAGACTAAATCCCTTCGCTGATGCTCATGTAGCGCGACCAACCAGAATACCGGCTCGGTGGTATCAAGACGTCCACATACTTCGCTGAATATTTCATCCCACGGTTTGCCAATCTGTTTGATCAAAAAATAAAACAATGGTGTGTAGTCTCGACCACGTTTCTGTTTGCCATGCATTGTCTCGTGCTTTGCCAGTAGCTCATCTCCAACTTTTTTACGATTGCGTCCCCAGCGATACTCAGCACCTGGATTATTAGAATGGTGCCGCGTCGTCGTGTTGACGCTGCGATACAGTTTACGGGACTTTTTCAGTTGGTGAGTACGCATAACTCGACCTCGTGCATCCATTATTCTGTGAGTCAGTAACCCCTGCCGGAGCTAGATTCAATAGTTTATGGTTGCATATAAACGGTCATGTTTAAAGATAGTCTTATTCTGCTGAAATACCTTCCTGCTGACAACTACCAAAAAGTCCGCTTCTGGCACACAGTGGACATCGCTGACTGAGCTGAAGGTCCGCGGTTAGCGAAAAGCGGATGTTTACACTCATGATCACCGCTTATGTACGCATTACGAACATAGCGCTGTATTAATCATCGGTAGCAGTTCAACTTAGCCATGTACACTTGCTTTGTACTAATATGTTTATCTAACAGATGCTTTAAAATCGCCTCAAAATGGATTTTTCAACATGACTAGAACAGAAAGACTTCTCGAATTACTACAAATATTAAGGGCACAAAGATATCCGATCACAGCATCCACCCTCTCAGAAAGATTGGGAATAAGTGTACGCTCCCTTTACAGAGATATAAAAACGCTGCAGCATCAAGGAGTATGCATTGAAGGTGGTGCTGGAATTGGTTATATTGTTAAATCTGACTTTCATTTGCCCCCCTTAAATCTTTCTCATGAAGAAATTAATGCTATTACACTTGGGTTAAATTGGGTATCGCACAATACAGATTATAATTTCAAAATTACCGCAAAGAATGCGCTTGCGAAAATACACGCCGTCATTCCCAGTGAATTGAAAAATCTTATTGAGAGTCAATCCTATCTGATCGGTCCTTCAGAAAACAATGAGATTTTTTTTGAAGACATTCGCAATGCTATAAAAAAAAGAAAGAAAATCAAAATAAATTATTGTGATAAAAAAGATTCTTACACTTCACGAGTCATATGGCCCATCGGATTGGTATACATGGAGTCGTGCTGGCTTTTGGTTGCATGGTGCGAGATGAGAAATGATTTTCGTCATTTTAGAACTGACAAAATTGAAGATATTGTGCAACTTGACTCCAACTATAGTGAAAGCAGGACAATTTTATTGAAAAAATGGAGAATAAAAGAAGGGATCTGCGAGGGGAAAGAGTACTGACAAAAACTGTCACAGATGGTTTGTATACTATCCCAGATGAAAGACTCAATTCTACTTCATAGGGGGTGGTTATGAATTTCCAGAATAAAATTGCCGTTATAACAGGAAGCACTACAGGTATAGGTGAGGCCGTCGCAGAGCAATTACATAAGCATGGTGCAAAAGTTGTTATTGTATCCCGCTCGTCAGAACAGGCTAAACAAAAAGCGGAACAATTATCTTCACAGGGACAACAAGCCATGGGGATCGGATGTGATGTGTCACAGCCCGAACAAGTACGGCAAATGATAGATGAGGTTATCAAACATTTCGGCAGACTTGATTATGCTGTAAATAATGCAGGCTTAACAGGTGAACATGGTAAAAATATAACAGAGCAGACAGTTGAAAACTGGGATAAGGTTATTGCTACCTCATTGAGCGGCGTTTTTCACTGCCTAAAATATGAAATACCCCAGATGATGAAGTTTGGTGGATCTATAGTTAATTTATCTGCAGTAAATGGTCTGGTTGGCATTCCTGGATTAGCACCTTACACCGTGGCTAAACATGGTATAATCGGTTTAACCCAAACCGCAGCGCTAGAGTTTGCATGTCAAGGCATTCGAATCAATGCAGTCGCTCCGGGCTATGTCCAAACCCCAAGAATGAGTGAGTTCCCTGAAAATATTGTAAGTAGTTTCGCAAATAGCCACCCTATGAAAAGGATGGCAAAAATGCAGGAAATAGCAGACTTCATATTGTTCTTGCTGTCAGACAGTTCTACATTCTGTACCGGAGGCGTTTATCCAATCGATGGCGGTTATTTAGCTGAATAAAAAAGCACATTATTTTGAAGTGTAAGAATTGCTTTGCCAAAGTGGTAGGCTCAATGGAAGCGTTAGAATATAAAATTAACGCTTCCATTACAGGGCTAGTGAAAACAATATTTTCGTTAGGGATCTATATGTGTATAGATGATCGGTTCTCCATTGGTTCATACATCATGCCATTAGCAACGTCCGCTCCTGGCACACAACTGACGTCGGTATCAAGCAAACCGACGCCCGTTAATATTAAGCTGAACGATTAATTAACCTATTCCCCCGTTTCGTCATCTTCTTGTTGAGACCCTGATACCATTACGGTCAGTGTCATCTACTTCACAACACACATCGGCCTGCCAGATGCCGGCTCGGGGTGTATCTCCGTATCCACGCTGAATACGGTTCTTAGCAATCCAGGGTTCATCACCTCTTCTGGTGTGCCTTGCGCCATAACATGTCCGTTCGCCATCACCACCAGATGATCGCAGTACCGGCTGGCCTGATTAAGGTCATGCAGCACTGCGACCACCGTTTTCCCTTGGGCCCGGAGTTCGCCCATCAACCGCATCAGTTCTACCTGGTGATTGATATCGAGATAGGTGGTTGGCTCATCGAGGAGTACAACGGGCGTATTCTGGGCCAGGACCATCGCCAGAAAGGCGCGCTGGCGCTGACCGCCGGAAAGTTCGGTTAACCGTCGTTCGGCAAGATGATGGATTAGGGTCTGGCTCATGGCGGTATTAACCCGCGTATTGTCTTCAGCGGAAAGCCGCCCACAGAGTGACAACCACGGGTTGCGGCCGTACGAAACCAGCTCCCGGACGGTGATCCCCTCTGGCGTTAAATGGTGCTGTGGCAGCAACGCCAGCCTGCGAGCGAGCTGGCGCGATGAAAACGCGTTAATGAGATGATCGCCGAAAAATACGCTGCCGGACTGCGGCATTAACAGCCGTGAAAAACAGTTTAACAACGTCGATTTCCCGCAACCGTTAGGGCCGAGCAGGGCGGTTATCTTCCCCGCTGGCAGTACGAGTGAAACGCCGTCAAGCACCTTATTTGTACCGTAACAGACCGTCAGATTCTCAGTTCGTAATGTCATTTATCGCATTCTCACAAGCAGCCAGACAAACCATGGCGCACCGATAATGGCGGTCAGCACGCCAGCTGGAAGCTCCAGCGGGGGATGAATAATTCGCGCCAGCATATCGGCAACCACCAGCAGCAATGCACCTGCCAGGGCCGAAACGGGCAGCAGCCAGCGGTGACGTCCGCCGGTAATGCTGCGCACCATATGCGGCACCACAAGCCCAATAAAGCTGATCGGGCCGCAGACGGACACGCCGGTTGACGTCATAGCAACAGCCAGTAGCAAAGCCCGGAACTGGGTACGCGGTACCGACACACCGAGCGTGGTGGCGCGCGCATCGCCCAATGCCAGGAGGTCGAGATCGCGGCAAAAACTCAGGCTCAGCGGCAGAAACAACATCAGCAGCGGGAGGGCAATCTTCACAAAGCTCCAGTCACGGCCCCATAAACTGCCGGTTAGCCAGAGCAGGGCGCTGTTCACATCCTGCGGGCGCGCGAGCATCAGATAATCCGTCAGGCTGGCCCAGCAGGCAGAAAGCGCGACCCCTGTGAGCGCCAGCTTTATCGGTTGGCTGGAGTTTGCCAGCATTTTCAACAGGATCAGGCCCGCCATACCACCGGCAAAGGCCAGCGGCGGTAGTGCAATCACCGGGAGTGACGGCAGGAGAAGCAGTGCGCCCACAGAGGCCAGGCTGGCGGCATGGTTTACGCCGAGTATATCCGGCGATGCCAGGGGGTTACGCACGATCCCCTGCACCAGCACGCCTGCAACCGCGAGGGCTGCGCCAACAAACAGCGCCAGCAGCAGTCGCGGCAGGCGGTACGCCGTTAACACGTAATGATACTCGCGCCCGGTCTGCCAGTCGGTCAGCAGGGCGCGCCAGGGAACGGAGATCACTCCCATTTGCAGCGACAGCACTGAAAATCCTGCCAGCGCGAGGGCGATGAAAATAACTAGCGCAATTTTCATCCACGCCTCCTGACCAGCCAGACAAAGCAGGGCGCACCAATCAGAGCCACCACGGCTCCCGCGGGTAATTCGCCAGGGAAGGCCAGTGCGCGGGCCAGAACATCGGCCAGTAGCAGCAGCGTGGCGCCCATAAGCATGCTCATCGGCAGGACTTTGCGCTGGTCGAATCCCACCCAGAAGCGAGCCAGATGTGGCATCAGCAGGCCGATAAATGCCACCGGGCCAGCCACGCTGACGCAGGTACCGACCAGAAGCAGCACCAGAATGTTGATGATTAAACGTAGCTTCGGCAGATTCACCCCCAGCGTGCGGGCGGTGCTGTCGCTGACGTTAAGCAGGTTCAGTTGATTAGCCATCAGCAACACCACCGGTACTGCAACCGCCACCACCGGTAAAAGCTGCCAGAATTCCTGCCAGCGTGCGTGGGATACGCCTCCCGCAAGCCAGTAAAAAATGCCGTAGGCGTGATCTTCCGTCAGCAGCAGAGTGATACGGGTCAGGGCCATACAAAAAGCCGAGAACGCGATACCCGCGAGGATCAGTTTGTTTCTGTCCTGGGTATGGCGGAATCCACCGCCTGCGGTCATCACCAGCAGCCAGCTTACGCCGCCGCCGCAGGCGGCGATAAAGGCGATGGAGTAACCCGTTATGGACACAGGGCTGATGGCGCTGGTGAGTGCCATCGCCAACGCCGCGCCGCTGTTAATGCCGAGTAGCGAAGGGGAGGCCATTGCATTATGCGTCAGCGTCTGCAGCAGCGTTCCCGCGAGAGCCAGGCTTGCGCCGATCAGAATGGCGACCAGGCTTCGCGGCAGACGAAGGTTTTGCACCAGCGCTTGTGGAAGCGTCGGCACATGACCCGGCAGCAGGGCGCGAATGGCGTCAACGCCAGAAACAGGAATGGCCGAGTAGCAAAACAGACTCAGCCAGAAGATTGCGATAAGCGCGACAAGGGGAAGTCCCCACTGCAACGCTGGATGTTTGAAAACTGTCATTTCACATCGGATAAAGGCTGGTGATGAAAGATTTTTACCGTGTCGCTGGCAATGCGTTCGGCCGCGAAAATGCCGCGCATTCGCGCCCAGGCGTTACTGTCGACCGATGCCGTCTGCTGTTTTTGCGCCGCGGTTAACATCTGCCATAGCGGGTCTTGCTGCCAGCGTTTAACGATGCTTTCTTCGCGATAGTGCGCGACCAGCAGCCATGCAGGATTGAGCGCCAGCAACTGTTCCAGTCCGATGGACGGCATAGACGCGCCCGACATCGCCGCAGGTACCGTCAGCCCCAGAGCGGTCAAAACGCTCCCGGTCCAGGTCTCCTGCGTGTGCAGGTTGAACTGCTGCTCCCGAGAGGTACCGAACAACACCAGCGTGCCTTTTGGCAACTGGCTGGCCCATGCCGACATCTGTTGTTTGTGTCGCTCCAGACGTAACTGCATCTGTGCCTTTTTACCAACGACTTCACCGATGATGGCCGCAGACTGCAGATTTTCAGCGTAGGTTTCATTGCGAGACTTAAGCAGCAGCACCGGTGCGATTTGCTGTAATGCGCTGTAAATACCCGCATGGCGGCTGCTGTCGGCAATGATCAGATCCGGTTTCAGCACGCTGATAGCTTCTAAACTTGGCTGTGCACGTGTGCCGACAGATTGCCAGAGGTTAAGACGGGCGCGAACCTCTGGAAGAATGCGCGCGGCGTCGTTATCGTCGGCAATGCCGACCGGACTGACATCGACGGCGGCCAGTGCGTCCGCGAACGACAGTTCCAGCACGACTATCCGCTGTGGCGTTTTATCAAGCGTAAAGGTGCCATGTTCGTCATGTATCGTGGCGGCAAAGGCGTGACTGGTGAGCAGCAGAGCGGCGAATAGCGTGCGTAATGGTGTGAACATGTGAGTTGCCTGTGTCTTGTGGCGCTGCGCTTACCCGGCATGTAAAAAACAGCATTCAGGCCGGGCAAACGGGATTTAGAACTTCAACGACCCCTGCATATACAGCGTGCGCGGTTGGCCTGTGTAGATGCCTTTGTTGTTGTCGTCGTAAGAGCGGGTGAAATACGCCTGGTCGAAAATATTTTTCACGCCGAACGCCAGATTCAGGTCTGCCATCTGCGGACCAAAGTCATAGGCTACGCGTGCGCCCCAGAGCATGAAGCCAGGGATGCGGCCGGTGCTGCCGTCGGCGCTCTCTTTAACGGTATTGGCGTTATCCGCAAACTGGCTGGACTGGAAATCGCTGTTCAGGTTGAAGGTCCAGTTGCCCGGCTTATAGTCCACGCCCAACGTGCCTTTGTGTTTCGGCGAGAAAGGCACCTGATTGCCGTAGGTATCGCCTTTCTCACGAATCTCGGCATTCACATACGCATAGCTTGCGTAGATCGACACGTCGTCGAGCGTTGGCGTCAGCGTGCCGAGGTCATAGCGGGCCTGGGTTTCCAGCCCGGTATGGCGCGTTTTACCGCGTGCGGTAACGGTGTCGTTGGTCTGGTTAGAATCGTACTGATTATTAAAGTTAATCAGGAACAGCCCCATTTCCGCTGTCAGTGCACCATCGTCATATCGGGTTCCAAGCTCCCAGGTTCGCGCTTTTTCCGGTTCCACATTGCCGCTTTGCACAGCCTTGCCAATTTGGCTGTACTGTACGGTGCCGAACGAGCCTTCGGTGTTTGCATAAAGATTCCAGCTGTCAGTCAGGTGATAGAGCACGTTTAGCGCCGGAAGTGGGGCGTTATAGCTCACTTCCTCATGTGTGCCTTTGATGGCGTTGTTCTGATATGACTCGATATGTTCAAAGCGCATACCCGGCGTGATAGTCCAGTTGCCGACGTCGATTTTGTCATCCAGATACCAGGCGTGCGCTTCGGTGCCGGAACGGGTGTCGCGATCGTAAGGGCTGGCGTTGGACGGCAGTTGTCCGCTGCTGGTGGCGGTGTAGTAACGCATTTCATGGGTCGACTCGCTCACATAGCGGTAACCTACGCCCACTTCGTGCGCGGAAGAGCCCATCATAAAGCTCTGACTGTAGCGAGGTTCAATGCCACGTACCCAGTAGTTACGCGGTGAAAGGGTGAGGCGTTTGCCCTGTTCCAGGTAGCCGCTGCGTAGGGTTTCGGTGTAGAAGCCCTGAATATTGAATTTATGCTGGCTGTCTGGCTGGAACTGATAGCCGAGGCTTGCCAGCTTGCGGCGTCCCCAGAAGCGATCGTAAGGGCGCGTGGATTGCCAGCGATCGGCGTTGTAATCCGCGCGAGACAGGCCACCGGGCATGTCGGCTTCACCGTCGTAGTATTGCAACAGACTGTTGAAGGTATGCACTTCGTTTGGCGCATATTTGCTTTTCAGCATCAGGTCGTCGATGCGCGTCGCACTGTGTTCGCGCCAGTCGCTGCCGCGAGTGCCGGAGTATAGCAGGGCGGTACCAAAACCGTTATCTGCCGTACCGCCCATCATCAGGTTGTGTGTCTCTTTTGGATTATTCTGTGAGGACGTTGGGCTGAGCTGGCCTTCCACGCCGGCTTCGATACCGAAGTCTTGCGGAATAGCGCGGGTGACAAAGTTCACCACGCCGCCCACGCTCTGCGGCCCGTAACGCACTGCTCCACCGCCGCGTACCACGTCGATGGCGTCCATATTTCCGAGCGAGACGGGTGCCAGTGAAAGCTGTGGCTGGCCGTAAGGGGCAAACGGCACGGGAATACCGTCCATCAGTACGGTTGATCGACTGGCGAGGCGCGGGTTCAGACCGCGAATACCAAAGTTCATTGCCAGATCGTGGCTGCCGGTACCGTTGTTTTCCGGGGCGGTGACGCCAGGAATGCGGTTCAGCACCTCGCGCATAGTTGTCGCACCGGTTTTGGCGAAATCCTCACGGCGGATAACGTCACGTGCGCCAGCATGTTCGAATACGTCGTTTTCGCGCGCATCTCCCAGCCAGTCGCCCACTACGGTCAGAGCATCTTCTTGCGGGGTTGGCGCAAGCTCGAGCGTCCAGCTGTTATTGCCCAGCGATTTCACCTGCAGGCCGCTACCGCTCAGCAGGTGTTGCAGACCAGTTTGGACGTCGTAGTCACCGTGAAGACCGTCACTCTGTTTACCGCGCGTCAGGCTGGCGTCAACCGACAGGGTAATTCCGCTGAGCGCGGCATACTGGTTAAGGGTTTTATCGAGCGAACCCGGAGCGATATCAACCTGTGCTGCGAAGGCGGATAACGATAACCCGGCCAGCGGCAGCAGGCTCAGGCGAATGGCGTTAACCAAAGGTGTTGTTTTGCGAAAAACGCGTAAAGGCGTCATACCTTCTCCATCATCATTTTTGTTGTGTTCAGCTATGAGTCGAACGAGAAGGGGAAAAAGGACAATCGAAATGAGAATTATTTTTCTTACAATGCGGAAATATTTACCCAGTATCGTGTAACTGACTGAATTTTCACTGGAAGGGTCTGGGCAATTACATCCAGGATCGCATCAGTATTTTTCAACGGGAAAGTTCCACTCAGGCGCAGTCCGGCCACAGCCGGATCGCAACGCAGCACGCCGTTGCGATAACGGCCGAGCGCGGCAATCACTTCACCCAGCGGTTTATCGCTGAAGCTCAGTACGCCCTGGGTCCAGGCGGCGTTGTCATCATCCGCTGAAGCTATCGCACCAAACTCAGACGCGCTAAACAGCAGACTCTCACCAGCGTTGACGATGCGTTTTTCCTGCGGACGGTTTGCCAATATGACTTCAACAGCGTGCTGTTGAACGATGACGCGCGTGGCGTTGTCCTGCTGGAAGACGGTAAATTTCGTGCCTAAGGCGGTGAGCTGACCCTGACGGGTCATCACCCGGAAAGGCCGCCGCTGGGCGTCTTTTGCCGTGGTAATGGCAATTTCACCGTACCAGAGGTGAACAGCGCGCTGTCGCGTATCAAAACGAACATCTGCGGCGCTTTGCGTGTTGAGCGTCAGCAGCGAGCCATCGTCCAGCCGCTGATGGCTGACCGCGCCTTTGGCGGTGCGGTAGTCGGCGCGCAGCCCTTCACCGGCTTCAGATTGCCAGAGTTGCCAGCCGCCGCCCACGCCCAACAGCAACAGTAACCCTTTCATGACGTGACGACGGGTAAGGCGCGTATCGTGCAATGCCCGGCTGGCGACATCGCCCGGTACGTGGCTGAGTTGGCTGCGCAGGTTTTCAACCTGTTGCCATGCCCACTGATGATCTTTGTCCTCTTCATACCATTGTTGCCAGCGCGCTTCCTGCTGTGGGCTGACGCGCTCGCCGCTCAATACGGCATACCAGTGTGATGCCGATCGCAATGCCTGGCGGCGAGAATCGGTGATAGAAGCGCTCACAGGCCGTGCTCCAGTCGAAACAGCAAACAATGTTCGATAGCCTTTGCCATATACTTTTTCACCGAGCTGACGGAAATACCCAGCTTTAGCGCGATCTCGCTGTATGTCAGACCATCCAGTTGCGAAAGCAGAAACGCTTCGCGTGTTTTGCCATTTAGTCCATCAAGCATGCAGTCGATGAGTTGCAGGGCTTCGAGCTGGCTTTCCCGTACCTCGGGCGAAGGCGCCAGCCCCTCAGGCATAAGCGCCAGCATCTCCAGGTAGGCTTTCTCCAGCGCGTGTCGGCGGAACAGGTCGACCATCACTCGTTTGGCGATAGTGCACAGGAAGGAGCGAGGATCGCGGATTGTCGAGAGCGTGTCGCTGCCCATTACCCGTAGAAAAGTGTCCTGGGCAATGTCATCTGCATCAAAGGCGGACTGGAGTTTGCGCGTCAGCCAGCTTTTCAGCCAGCCGTGATGTGCGCCATAAAGCGACTCGAGCGTAAATGAAGCAGTGGTAGTGGCGTGGTCAGACATGCGGAATGCATCAAAAGTTAATTATCACGCGGCCATATTAATATGAGAATGGTTATCATTACAATTAGAAATATAAATTGTATGTCGTTGAGGGTTTTAATATGTTGTTTTTTATGAAAAATAGTTTCAGAGACTCATTAGTATGAGCGGAGACTGCTATTTCGTCCTGACCTGACGACCAGAAAGCAGGATCACTAAATCTTCCACAAGCCCAAAACACCAAAAATATGATCTGACAGGTACATATGTCAATGTGACTGCCGCTGCCAGATCAATTAAATCTTCTATATGAAAAATAGGCAATTTCCGTATTATGCACTTAAGCTAACAATGATTAGGAGGCATAAACTGAAAGGAGCTCTTTAGCTGCCAGTTGACCAAGTGCATTGGCCGCAAAAGGACTGTCCCCAGTGAGCACCTTACGATCTTTGTAAACGCTTCCTTTAATATCCTCATTAACAATTTTCATCCCCATTTGCTTAAGCGCTTCGCCAAAATACCATGTGAGGTGACCAGGCATATAACCTATATCAGGCGTCTGCTTATCAGCTGAATCAGGGAAAGCACAAATAGAATAGCCTTTAAGAGGGTTATCGCCATTACGTAGCGAAAGGAATGCTGCAGGGCCATGGCAAAGGGATATGACGAAGCGGTCATTGTTCATGAACCAGCGAAGGGTATCGGCTACTTCGCTGCTTTCTGGCAGTCCAATCAGTGCGCCGTGGCCACCAGGAATAAACACGGCAGCATATTCACTTTGCTCGTTCAGGCTACTCAATATATTGGACAATTTTTCAGGATTTTGAAACTTAGCCCTATACCCGGTGAAAAATGGCATAATTTTTTCATCCTTATGCGGCATGGCCCAGTATTCGAACTTGGTCATGTAACCTGATATTGTCGCAATGTCAAAATCAAAACCGGCGGCATGCAGGTGATACATTGGAATCAGCGTTTCAACAGGATGGTTTCCTGTTGAGAACAGAGCCCCGCTATCAGTCATCAGGTAACGCTCATCCGCAGCGATGACCAGCACCTTTTTCTCTCCCATGTACTGTTTGGGATAGTTGTAGTCACTAAGGTCAGATACTGGGCTGGTAAACTGACTCAGAGAATAGTCAGAAGGGAAAAATGCGTTTTCTTCAGCATGATCCACTTTCGGGTGTTTACTTTTATCATCTGTCATTACGTATTCCTCGTTGATTGATGTTAACTCTCTTTCCAGGGTCTGAATTCGCCGGTTTTTTCCATTAAAAGCCTTCCGTTCACTTCAGCCCGGAGCATGCGTTCAGCGAATGGCCTCTACATGAACGAAACTGAAAAATAGGCTACAGTCAGAACCACACCATAAAGCAACTTCTCTCATATGCTGTTTCAGAGAATTCAGACCGCCCTCAGATATTCTTCATCTGAATAATAGTATTTATAGTTATCCTGATCACATCTGAAAGCGATTGTTGCTTATACCAGGCGCATGACAGAGCCAATACCTACTGGTTGGGTAACAAGCAGGTACGTATACCCATTTATTATAGAGAATTAGCACCCAGGTTCAGGTGACTGTAAAACTGCTGCTCCAGTTTCAATTCCAGTATTGAACGAATCTCAGATGCCAGGTTCTTATAAAATCCTGAAAGCTCATCATTCTTGCACAACAAAACAATTTTGCGACGCTCTTTGGGTTTATTGATCTGAATGATCTTCAGTGAGTCAGAGAAAGCTGGAAAGGTGGTAATAAATAACGGCGTGGTCAACGTCCATCCGTACCCGCAGGCAATTAGCTTTAAAATCTCATCAGCATTATCAATTTCAAACTGAATTGAAGGGGAGAAATTCTGCCATTTCAGCCAGTTGAGTGTCTGGATCCCTGTTGGCGTATTTTTGGTATAAGCAATGTAATTCCGTTGCTTACATAATTCTTCCAATTCTGTTTCCGGCCATCCTTTTGGGCAAATACAGAGGAATTCCTCCTCAATCAATGGGTACATTTTAACATTGGGCGGCATTTCCGTATGCAACATCGTTACAGCCAGATTAATATCCCCCTTATTCAGCGTCAGGAGCAATCCTGATGCTGTGCCAGTTACCTGTAAAATATGCTTCACCTGTGGTTGCAGGAACTTAAGGATATCCAAACCAACAGTTTTACTAATTGAATCCACAAAACCAATTTTCAGATGTGAGATATGTCCATCGCTTATAGCATTGATATGTTCTTGAAGGTGGACACCGTTATCAATAATTTTTTTCCCAAGTGGGTAGAGAGCCTGCCCGGCTATTGTCATCTGGATTGGGCGTTGAGAACGGTTAACCAGAGCAGTATTTAAGGCGAGTTCCAGGTTCGCAACCTGCTGTGAAATTGATGACTGGGTTACGCTAAGTTTCTTGGCTGCAGCTGTAAATGAGCCTGTATCTATCACGGCCAGAAATGCCTGTAATTGCTTAAAGTCGAAGTTGATATCCTTCATTTACACCCCGGATTATTACTGTTTTTAATAGTATCTATCTAACTTTTAAATGGTATTTTTTCTTTGAGCTACTTCAAACTATCTGTCATATCGGTAATTTAATGTATTGGCAACCTTAATACACAAGAGATAGAAAAATGCGTGAAGAGAAGGATCTATTAGGAACTTTAATGGTGCCAGACGAGGCTTACTACGGTATTCAAACACAACGTGCGGTGCTGAATTTCTCAGTGTCAGGAAAAACCGCAGGAGAAATCCCACACTTTTTATGGTCTATCGCCGTAATCAAGCAGGCAGCAGCACAGGCTAACAGACAAATTGGTGCTTTGGATCAACAGAAGGCATCAGCCATCGTTAAAGCGTCAGAGGAGGTAATGGCCGGAGATTATGATGCCCATTTCCCTATTGATATATTCCAGGGGGGAGGCGGCACTTCAACTAACATGAATATGAATGAAGTGGTCGCAAACCGTGCCAATGAGATTATGACTGGCAAACGTGGATATGATGAGATTCACCCGAATACCCACGTTAATATGGGACAGTCAACCAATGACGTCATTCCAGCGGCGATGAAAATGACCAGCCGTATGAATATAAATCAACTGTTAGTTCAATTAGAAAGACTTGAAGCCGTGTTGTCAGAAAAAAGTTGCTTGTTCGCTGACAAGGTAAAGTTGGGGAGAACCTGCTTACAAGATGCAGTGCCGATGACGTTTGGCCAGCAATTTGGCGCTTATCGCACGCAGGTCAGTAAACTTAAAGCGAAAATGGTGGAAGTAAGCGAAGAAGCATTATTTTTACCGTTGGGAGCAACAGCAATAGGTACAGGATTATCCACTCACGAAGGATATCTTCCGGCAGTTTATCAGTGGCTGGAAAGTATTACTGGAGATAAATATGCCCCAGAATCAGATTTCTTCGATGGTCTCCAACATGGTGATTTCTATATTGAATTTTCCTCGCAGCTAAAAAAAATAGCTGCATTTCTCTCAAAAATGGCTACTGATTTTCGTATTCAGGGTTCAGGACCAAGAGCCGGTTTTAATGAAATTAATGTTCCTGCTGTTCAACCCGGCTCGTCAATTATGCCGGGAAAAATTAATCCAGTGATGCCTGAATTGATAAATCAAATTGCGTATCAGGTAATTGGCAATGACCTGACCGTGACGATGGCTGTTGAGGGGGGGGAACTGGATCTGAACGTGTGGGAACCGGTATTGTTGAAAGCTCTCTTTGAGTCCTGCTCGTTATTGAGTAAAGGTATACCCTTATTTATTGATAACTGCCTGAAGGATATAGCGATCAACGAAGAAGTGAGCACGCGTTATGCAGAGGAAAGTACGGCGCTTTCGACCATCATCGCAACACTGTTTGGCTATCAGGTTGGGTCCAGAATTGCTAAGGCTGCGTATCAGCAGCAGACCAGTGTAAAACAGGTCGTGTTAGCAGAAAAGCTGCTGACGCCAGAACAGGCAGATTATTTGCTTGACCCAATGAATATGACTGACCCACAAAAAAGTACAGCAGTAATTAAACGGTATAAAAAGGAAATGAATATTTCGTAATCAATCGATGTGATAAACAACTCACTTTAACTTAAGGTAATGAATAATTATATTCATTACCTTTACATCCCTTTTGCGTGAATTATAATTTTAAACAGGTCAAATATATGGTGATTTTACATATCGCTTTATTGCTAGGGACTATCATGCTTGCCGCCCGTTGGGGAGGGATTGGCGTAGGGTTCGCTGGTGGGGTTGGATTAGCAATTGCAGTTTTTATTTTTGATGTTCCGGTTGGGAGCCCGCCTGTCGACGTTATGCTCATTATTCTGTCTACTATTGTAGCGCTCTCTGCAATGCAACAGGCTGGCGGAATGGATTATTTAGTAACTGTGACAGAGAAGTTATTACGCAATAATCCAGGTTATCTTAATATTCTTGCGCCAACTGTGACCTTTATCCTGACAGTACTTTCCGGGACAGGTTATACCGCCATGTCTGTCATGAATGTGATTCAGGAAGTTGCAAAAGATAACGGCATCAGACCCAGTCAGCCATTAAGCTCTGCTGTTGTAGCCTCACAGTTAGGGATTACAGCCTCACCAATCTCTGCCGCCACGGCAATTATGTATGGTACAGTAGAGGTAATGGGAGTCAGTTTTGCTGATGCTATGTTGATTGTTTTCCCCACCGCTTTTTTTGCTGTGTTGGTTGCAGCTTTCATCGCCAGCAAACAGGGCGAAAAACTGGCTGATGATCCCGTTTGTAGGAAAGTTATGCAGGAAAATAAAGTCGTTATAAATAAACATGTCAGCTATGAGACTCCCGCCAGCGCTAAATCATCGGTAGTGATATTCCTGATGGGTGTTTTATTTGTGGTTTGTATGTTGATGTTTAAGTCAGTTATTGGGCACAAAATTAACTCCCGCGATTTAATAATCATTACCATGTTTGTTGTTTCCACGGTCATTATCTTTACATGCAAGTTGGATATGAAGGAGCTGAAGAATTCACCTATATTTAAATCTGGTGCTGAATCATTAGTAGTGGTATTAGGTATTGTGTGGTTAAGCAGTACGCTTATTGGCGCACACATTGACGAGATAAAAATACAAGCCAGTGATATGTTGCGTTTATATCCTGGATTACTTGCAGTTGTTTTTTTCTGTACCAGTGCAATGTTATTCAGTCAGGGGGCAACGTGTGCCTTATTAATGCCTATTGCTGCTTCTATTGGCATTAGTGCTGATGCGATTTTGGCCAGTTTTGTCGCGGTTAGCGCACTTTATCTCACTAATATTTATCCAACAACTGCATTTGCTATTGCAACCGATGATACAGGTTCATTTTTAAGTAAACGATGGAATGGTTCTAAGATAGTTAATCATCCATTCTTTTTGCCAGGCTGTATCTCTATAGTGGTTGCGGTACCAGTCGGTTTCATTCTGGCAAAAATCATTCTTTAATTAATATCATTTCTAAGCAAGTTCAGGACATGCCAGGATGTAACGCAGAATATTTCATCATCTTCAGACTTATTATGACAGAATATTTTAGCGGGTTAAAGATAACTAACTTTTACTGTATTTGACCAATAAGCTGCGTGTCAGCTTCTGATAACTCCCGACGATAGTAATTCGTCGGGAGCTATCTTTATTTATCGAAAAGGGTGTTATCAGCGCTCAGAATACCGGTAAACCCAGACCTTGCTTCACTTCTCTTAATGTCTGCTGCGTAATTTCGTGCGCCTGTTCGCTTCCTTTTTTGAGCATCGCCATCAGCATGCCTTTATCCTGGATGTAGGTTGCCCGCCGCTCGCGCATCGGGGCGATAAGCTCTTGCAGGCACATCTCCAGCTCGTTTTTACATGCCCGGTCACCCAGTCCACCGCGCTGATAATGCGCTTTCATCTCAGCCACTTTCGCTTTATCCGGATGAAAAGCGTCGAGGTAAGTGAATACCATATTGCCGTCAATTTTCCCCGGATCGGAGACTTTTAGATGATTAGGGTCGGTGTACATTGCGCTGACCGCATGATGAATAGCCTCTTCGCTGGCGGATAAGAGTAATGTGTTACCGAGCGATTTAGACATTTTGGCATTACCGTCAATCCCAGGAAGGCGGCTGGTTTCACTCAGCAACGCTTTACAGTGCGACAAGACGGGGGCTGGTAACAGGCTATTCATCTTATGTACGATCTCATTGGTCTGTTCAATCATTGGCAACTGATCGTCGCCGACGGGAACCACTTCGGCTTTGAAAGCTGTAATATCTGCTGCCTGACTGATGGGATAAACCAGAAAGCCAACCGGTAACGAGCGGGCAAAACCTTTCTGCGCAATTTCGTTTTTGACTGTGGGATTACGCTCCACGCGAGCTACGGTGACGATGTTCATATAAAGAGTGGTCAGCTCAGCGAGGGCGGGCAGTGCAGATTGCAGACAAATGGTAGTGAGTGAAGGGTCTATACCAGCGGCGAGGTAATCGGCCAGTACTTCGGGAATATTGTCCCGGATCTTTTGCGGCGTGCTGCCGTTATCGGTTAGCCCTTGCAGGTCAGCAACCAATATAAACTGCTGATAATCATGTTGCAGAATAGCACGCTGGCGCAGAGACCCAACATAGTGGCCAAGATGCAGCGGGCCGGTGGGACGATCGCCAGTGAGGATGATGGTTTTGTTGTACATGTAAGACTCCTTAATCATAAAACCGAAAGGGGTCTTTAAATGCAGATAACCGCCTTTCGGCGGTTATCTAAAAATGGGGAAAACACATTCTGACCGCCTTTAAGAAGGCAGCCACCACTGGTTGTAATTAAATGCGGTGATATCGTGTTTTATGTTCATTCAGTTAACATATCACCGCCTGGCGCAGAGGTAAAGCAATGCACATAATGCCGGCGTAACTCAGTTTGCTTCCAGCATGCCAAAGCTAACGATGCGCGAACGTCCCAACTCTTTAGCACGGTACAGCGCGACATCTGCGGCGCGCAGCAAGTTGTCGCTCTGGGCGTGCTGTGGATAACTGGCAACGCCGATAGAGACATCGACGTGACCAATGTCAGAGACGCCAAAGCGCAGCGACAGTTCGCGTACGCCGTTGTAGATATCCGTTGCAAAGCGGTTAGCGGCCTGTTCATCCGTATTAGCCAGCAGCACCAGAAATTCTTCGCCGCCGTAGCGGAAGGCCATGCCGCTGTCGTGGACAACGCGTTGAATAGTCGCCGCGATACTTTTTATCACGCTATCGCCTGCCTCATGACCAAAGCGGTCGTTAATATTTTTGAAATGGTCGATATCGATCATCAGGCAGCTTATCGGCTCTTTGTTACGTACTGCCTGGCTCATTTGGGTGCGTAGCGTATCTTCCAGATGGTGACGGTTGCGCAGTCCGGTTAGCGGATCGTAGAGCGCTTTCTCCAGCAACGCATCGCGCAGGCGCTGGTTGGCTAACGCCAGACCGAGTGCTTCCGCCATCAGCTCCAGATACGCCCGTGAGGGAGCAGAATCTTTGCTGAGGTTCTGGAATGAGAGCAGACCAATGGCTTCACCCTGGGCAATCAGTGGCACGCACAAAGTGTGCTGCTGGCATGACTCCGGCAGATGATAGCAGGCGATATCGGGTTCGCCTTGCACCGGGGGATGGCTCTGACCACGGCGCACAGCCCAGCACTCGTCCGGGTGGAAAGCGTCTGCTTTGCCCTGTGGTGAAAGCCATTGTGCAACGCAGCGCATCTGCCAGGGTTCGCGGTCCAATATGTAAAGCCGCCCGGCAATACCCGGGGCAATATTTGGCGCAAACAGCTCGGCCACATTAATGACATCGGCAAAACTCTCGCAGCCCTGCAAACGTTGAGTCATGCGCGCCAGCAGCTCGCGGATAGCCCAGTCGGCATCTCGTTCTTTCTCCAGTCGTTGTCGTACCAGGCCGTTTTCGCGAAAAATTCGGATCGCCTGCGCCATATCGCCGATTTCATCGATCTGGTTAAAGCTGGGCGTTTCCACGGCGTAATCCTGCGACGCCAGACGGTTAACCACATCGCTCAGCCGTACAACGGGGCGCAGTACGCGGCGTTTTAAAATAAAGCCGAGGACAAACAAAAATAGCAGTGCCGTTAGCCCGACCATCACTTCCGAGGCCGTACGTAGCGTGCGCGATGCCTGGGTAGCATCTTCAATGGTGTCGCGTACGCGGTTGTCGAGCAACTGACGGAAATGGTCTATCCGATCCTGGGCGCGCTCCAGTTCTTGTTCATAAGTTTTCCCGTACAGCAGGGCGATGGCCTGCGACTCTTCTCCGCGCGCGACGCTGGCAAGCGCCGTAGCTTGTTCATCCTGCAGGGCATCAACAATCTGTAGTCCTTCATGTAACAGCGCCAGCTCTTCATCCGTTGCCCCGATGTCTTTTAGCTTCGACAACCGCTGTTCCACCGCTTTTAGCGATGCTTCTTTCTGACGGTAGGCATTAAGCGCCTCAGGATCTTTTGCAATAACATATTCGCGTGCCAGATCGGACAGCGACCAGGCGTCGAGCTCTACTTCTTCGGTCAGTTGATCGAATTGGTATCGCTGCTCCACCACCTGGCGTTCGGTGTTATCGGCGCTGGAGGCCATCAACATGACAACGCCGGAGGCTATGGTCAGACATACCGTCGCGCTGTAGGCCCAGTTGGTGATTGTGGCAATTCGCACTGATTAGTTCCTTCTGCGACGATTAATGAATACGCATGATTGAAATTATAGGAAACGTATGATTTTGCGTGAAAATAAAAAAGGCGGTCCGAGGACCGCCTTCTGTTATCGTCCTGCCATCATAAATCTGGAGGATTTTTTCCTTCTTCCATAAAGGCTTCGTCGATTCCTTCCACGTTACCTGCATGGTCACGCCCGGAAAACAGGTTCCAGCAGGTGATGAACAGTGCGGCAATCAGGGGGCCAATCACAAAGCCGTTAATGCCGTAGATCTCCATGCCGCCGAGGGTGGTAATCAGAATCAGGTAGTCCGGCATTTTGGTGTCTTTCCCCACCAGCAGCGGGCGCAGGATATTGTCCACCAGCCCGACGATAATCACGAAGAAGCCTACGATAAACAGCCCTTGCCACAACTGGTGCGTAGCGAAGAGAAATATTGCCGCTGGTACCCAGACGATTGCTGAGCCGACGGCGGGTACGAGGGATAGAAACGCCATCAGCGCGCCCCACAGAACGCTGCCGTCGATATCAACAATGGCAAACGCGATGCCGCCAAGGATACCTTGAACCAATGCCACTACCGCCGTGCCCTTGACCGTTGCCCGCGTCACCCCGACGAACTTGGCAAACAGGTGCTGTTTGGCAAAATCAGAAAGCGGTAATGAGTCCAGAATCTGGCGCACCAGGTACGGTCCGTCCTTCAGTAAGAAGAACAGTAGATACAGCATGATGCCAAAGCTAATAGCAAAGCCGAATGTTCCTTTACCAATCAGGAACGCGCTGCCTGCGAGGTACTGTCCACCCTGCAGGACAATGTCGGACAGTTTTTTCTGAATCTGCGCGACGTTATCCAGATTATGTTCTGCGAGGAAACTTCTGGCCCAGTCAGGAAGGTAAGAAATAATGGCGGTGACCACTTCGGGAAACTGAGTGTCGTTTTGTTGTAATTTGGCATATACCACGTTCAGCTCAATAGCTAACGAGGAGAGGATTATCATCAGTGGGATAAAGACAATCAGACAAATGATGCCGATGGTGAGCAGTGACGCCAGCCCGTTACGTTCCCCAAGCGCAGTGCGTAGTCTGTTTTTCACCGGGTTAAAGATAGTGGTCAGGATTGCGGCCCACAAAATGGCGGAAAAGTAGGGGGACAATACATCGAAGAATGCCCAGGTCACGAGGGCAAGTATGAAAATGAAGAAACCTTTTGTCAGTCCGTTAAATCGCATTAGTGAACCCTGTAATGAGAAGCAGTCACGACTATAGAACCGTTCAGAGGAATTACCAACTTTAGCTGCAGATATTAAGAAGAAAGATGACAAGGCATGAGCGGACGCCCTGTCATATGAAGATTCTTTCCTGGCTTTTAAAGGTCAGCAGCGAAGGTCTGCTGCGAGCGAGAAGCAGACTCTGTTAGCGAATGATTGTCCAGCGGCATCCACTTGTCTTACTGCAGATAAAGAGATGTAATTGATTGCCGGAAGCAGGCTACGACAACTTAAATTTACTAAAGTTAGGAGCGTACAATTGACATCTGAGATTTCGCCCATTTAACAGCATCATTAGTAAGATATTGATCGCCAGTTAAGTAGTCCACTACCAGTCCTCCGGCAAGACTAGCAATACAGCATGCTGTCGCTAAAGCCGATATCCACTCAAGTTCATATCCACCTGTTGAAAACACAATAACTAAGTCAGGTACGAAGGTAGTATTTAACTCATTAAGTTCATCACCATCCACCTCACGTGCAATATATTCGAAGCCCGAAGGTGAACCATTAACAGAACATGGTAAGAAGCCGCTGAACGTTAGAGGATCAAATTCATCATCCAGTTCGCAGGGAAAGCCTGACTGAATGATTGAATCTCTGAGGTCATTAGTTGGTGGGAATTTTTCTTTAATTATGTAAATGCCGATATCACGTGACAATTTTCATTCCTTCTCAGATAGGCTCTGGCTTTTAACAATAGATAAAAAACTGATGACTTGAATCGTTATGTCAGCTCATGGCACGAAACGGACAGCCTGATGCATCGCAAGGTCTACTTCGAGCGGGAAGCGGATATAGAATAAGGGATTGACAAATTCCTCACACCAATGGTTGTATGATGCAACTATTGTTGCAGGGTAATGCTCATGATTTCTGAACTAAGTAACATACAAAACATACGTGCGGCATCACGCTTAATGGTGCGAGAGCTTGGGTTCATGAACCAAAATCTGGCAGCTACCGACTATCCTCCTTCAGCAGTTCACGCCATGCTTGAAATTGAAACACATGGGTCATTGACAGCCGCTGAATTGGTCCAGATCTTGGGGCTAGAGAAGTCCAGCGTTAGCCGCATGCTCGCTAAACTTGTTGAAGCCGGAGAGCTTAAAGAAACTCCTTCTGCTGAAGATGCGAGGACAAAACGGCTAAGCCTTACCGGGAAGGGCGTGGAGACCGTACATAGCATCAATACTTATGCTGACGAACGTGTCGGAGCAGCACTTGGTAAGCTCGATCCGTTTACACAGCAAGCTGTATTACAAGGTCTTTCTTCCTATGCCAACGCGTTGAAAGCCTGTCGTGAAAGAAACGAGGGTAACCTGCGTAACAGCGTAAAAATAGTCACGGGTTATCATCCCGGCATGATAGGTCGTATTACTGAAATGCATGGCGGCTATTACGCCAGAGAACATAACTTCGGCAGTTTTTTTGAAGGGAAGGTTGCCGCAGGTCTTGCTGATTTTTCTGGTCGCCTGGACAAGCCATGTAATCAGATTTGGCTGGCAATCGTGAATGAGTGCATAGTCGGCTCAGTTGCAATTGACGGTGAGGATCTGGGGAATAATGAGGCGCATCTGCGTTGGTTCATCCTTGACGATGGGTGTCGTGGCAGCGGACTGGGTAGAAAACTTATTGGCGAAGCGATGAGATTTTGTGATGAGCAGAGATTCTCTTCGGTTCAATTGTGGACATTTAATAAACTTACTGCGGCAAGACGATTGTACGAATCATTCGGATTTGAATTATCGAAAGAATGGGAAGGCGATCAATGGGGTAATACTATTACTGAGCAACAGTTCACTCGAAAGGCATCTTAAAACCGCTAACCACTTCCCCTGGCGGCCAGGATTTTTTTGAGTACTTGCATCTATCAGTTGAACTCACAGCAGATATCGTACGCTATGATTTAATAGTGAAACCGTTATGTTTTTTCCCGAAAAGGGTCGTCAATAAACGAGGGGGTCGTTATGAACACTCAACCTGTCATCGGGATTAGTGGATGTTTAACCGGTTCAGCCGTGCGTTTCGACGGTGGGCATAAACGGATGGGGTTTGTGATGGATGAGCTGGCTCAGTGGGTGACTTTCAAACCTGTCTGCCCGGAGATGTCCATCGGTTTGCCAGTACCACGTCCCGCGTTGCGCCTGGTTCAAACCGCACAAGGGAATATCCGCATGTGTTTTAGCCATGCGCCAGGTGAGGATGTCACCGATAAAATGTCCGATTTCGCCGCTTCATATATCGATGGACTTGGCGGTCTGTCGGGTTTTATTGTCTGTGCTAAATCACCAAGCTGCGGTATGGAGCGAGTGAGGTTGTATGACGAAAAAGGAAATCGTGGCCGAAAAGAGGGCACTGGCCTGTTTACCGGCGCATTGATGGAAAGCTACCCGTGGTTGCCAGTCGAAGAAGATGGCCGTTTGCACGATCCAGTGCTGAGGGAGAACTTTGTCGAGCGAGTGTTCGCGTTACATGAGCTTAATAGGCTGCGGGCCGATGGTCTTACTCGTCACGGCTTACTCAATTTCCACAGTCGCTATAAGCTTCAGCTTCTGGCCCATCACCAGGCAGGTTACCGGGAGATTGGTCCATTCGTTGCTTCGCTCCATCAGTGGGATGATCTGGACGCTTTTTTTGTGGCTTATCGCGAAAAGCTCATGGCAATCCTTAAAAAGCCCGCCTCGCGGAAAAATCACACCAACGTACTGATGCATATCCAGGGCTACTTCCGCGATCGGTTAAACACCCGCCAGCGCGGAGAGTTACGTGACGTTATCCTCAACTATAGCGGCGGGCTGCTGCCAATACTGGCGCCACTGACGCTACTCAAGCACTATCTTGCTGAATACCCGGACAGCTATTTGCTTACCCAGAACTATTTTGATCCTTATCCGAATGATTTAGCACTACGGTTGATGATCAAGTAGCCTGATAGCGAATCAACATGGGGCCGATATAACCATGTTTGCGAAGGTTATCCTTGCGATCCCGCAGGGATAACGCTCGCAGTGTGCAGATGAGAAAAAACGCGGCCCTGTATCCACGAGTAAATGTGTCGTCCGTGATTTAACCGTTTCTGATTTCCTCATCAATGCAAGGCTGAGGTTTGCCAAACAGATATCCTTGTGCAAAATCGCAGCCCAGTGCCTGAAGACTTTCAAGTTGCTCCTGCGTTTCAACACCTTCTGCAACAGCCTTCATATTGAGGGATTTCGCCATGCCGGTGATCAGTTTGATGATATTAAGGGCGTCTTCCTGTGTGGATATCGAATGCACAAAGGATTTGTCTATTTTGATTTTATCGAAGGCAAGTCTGCTGAGGCGCGAAAGAGACGAGTATCCGGTACCAAAATCATCGATGGAAATTTTCACGCCCAGGGCTCTGAGCTTATTAAGCGTGTTCATTGGTGTCGTACTCTCAGTAAAGAGAGAAGACTCTGTCACTTCCAGTTCGAGGCGGTCCGGTGGAAGTCCTGTTTCTTTCAGAATGGTTAACACGATGCCGGCAAAGCCTTTGCTACTTAGCTGAACAGGGGAGACATTGACCGAAATCTTAGCCGGAACCGCCCAACACGCCGCTTCCCTGCAGGCAATTTCAAGCACCGCTTTACCCATCTCATTAATCATTCCTGTTTTTTCAGCAACAGGAATAAAGCTATCAGGCGACAGCAGACCTTTTAGAGGATGAATCCAGCGAATCAGCGCTTCATAGCTGTAAATTTTCTGGCTGAAAGAATCGACAATAGGCTGGTAATAGACCACGAATTCTTTGTTCACTATTGCCAATGCCATATCATGCTCAAGCGTTCTGCTTTCTTGCAGCTTTTCTAACATGCGTTGCCGAAAGACTTTTATCTTACCTGAGCCTTCATTTTTGGCCTCATACAGGGCCAAATCGGCAAATTTATAAAGATAGTCGGAGCGACGTTCAGTTTCTGAGATAACGATGCCAACACAGGTGGTTATGTTGATAATCGTGTTGTAAATAGTGTAGGGCTGGCTGATAAAATCACTTATTTTCTGTGCTCGTGAAACGGCCCGGCTTTCTGTCAGACCGCTCGACAGAAACGCAAACTCATCCCCTCCTAAGCGATACAGGGTATCCGAAGTCAGGCTCATCGAAATCAGACGGTCTGATATCTGGCGCAATAACATATCACCAGCATCATGACCATACGTATCATTTACCTCTTTGAATCGATCTAAATCGAACAACATCACGGTCACAGCATCGTTATTTTTTTCTGCTATCTCGATTGTTTTATTTAAATCGCTCCAGAATAGCTGGCGGTTATTCATCTCGGTAAGAGAATCATGGTAGACGTCATATTCCAGTTTAGCATTCTGGATTTGTAGCTTTTCTTTAGATTTCTGCAGTTCTTGGGCCAGACTCTTGACCTGAAGGTGCGCCCGCAGAATATTTCTGTTTTGATAGAAAATGAGCACGCCCAGAATCGCACTGAGTATTATCAACAATACAGAGGTAGCTGAGTAAATATAGTACAGCGTTTGAATTTTTTGGTTGGCATTATTGATCGAGTTAACATCCTTGTTTAAGGCACCGGATGAAAGACGGCCAAGTGGTGCATCCAGAGCATGCATTTTTTTCAGATATGCCTGAAGTGCTGAACGATTCATGCTCTCAAGATTAACATCCAGATAACTAAGAGTATTTTCAAGTTTTACCGCCAGCTCACGGTGGGCTATATTGCTTTCTATGTAGCGCCCCAGGTCACCTTCTTTTATCAAATCACTCTGGCTGAGCATAATGTCGAGACGCATACGTACATCATCGAGATTCATCGTATCATCGATAGTGTAAAGACCAAGCAACGATTCAAATCGGTAATATTGTGATACCAACTGAGCAGCAGACCAGGAATCAGTGTAATGAGTCAGTTTCTGTAGCTCTTGTTGCCGTTCATGCACGAGGAAAGAGATATACCCGGTAGATATAAAAAGAAAAAAGATGATGCCAGCCAGTATTCTGTTCATGATGTTCCTCTGAACGCTTACTCAATATCCATACTACTGACCTGCCATGCAGACCTTGAATAATAAATCTGATTATTCAGTTCTGGCATGCTGTCATAGGGGTACACAATGAATAGCGGGCCTTTGTCACGGATGCGCATATATTTTCCGTTGATTTTTAAAGCAAGGATAGCATTGTATTTTTTGAAATCACTGAGAGGGATAACGGTGGTGTAGTCATTGAGCGCAGTGACCTTCACAACAGAGCCATTCGCCCCGACATAATCCATGATTTTTTGAAGTGGAATACCCGTAAAGGTAGTGCGTCCATTATACCAAGGGGAGGTGGTCTGGAAGCTGACCATGCCGAGCTTCTCGAGGCTGGCGGTATCAAAAACGGCTTTCCCATCAGTATTTGTATTTTCAATATTACCCGACAGCGTTAAAAGAACTTTACCGGTGGGCCTGGAAAGTTCACCTGCCCAAAGCTGGGTGGAGAGTACAAAGCTTACCAACATGACCATTAACCGCATTCTTACCTCACCAATCAGCTGGATGTAAAAGAATTATAATTTAGATATCACGCTATTTATATATATTGCATAGGTATTATTGGTGCAATAAATTCAGTATTTTTTAAATTCTTTTAAATCAGTGGGTTAGTTGTTATTTGTTCTATTGTGAAGCATTAGCAATGCTGGTGGTGTTATTTGAGTAAAGCTAAATTTCACTGTGTACGTACAAAAATAAGTCATCTATTTACTCAGCGCCAATAAATACGCACGAAAATAAAGGTTTATTTTTTCACTGCAGCGGGATTTGGTTGTTTACTGGTGGATAACTATATCGGACACGAAATCGGGCACGAAGCCGCCCTTAGTATAGCGGGAGCGCTTCGTGTCGGTAATCAAGAGCAGACATTCTATGCTGCGGCAAGTGTGGTCTATCTGAACCCGTTTATTCACCCGCCTGAACTGACTGACGGGCATACAGATAAGCGGTAGCCCTGGAAACGCCCAAATGCTGCGCGACGGTATCCATAGATTTTCGTACGTTAAGCAAACCGTCTTTGCGTAATTGTTGAATCAGTCGCTTACGGTCTTCAGGTTTAAGGGCGCGGGCCGTTGTGGCGCGCTTAGCTGCAAAGTCATCGATACGCTGGCGGATGACTTCATTACTACCAGGATCGATATGTTCCTTAACAGGCGAGTCTGTGGTTTCAGTAAAACGCGCGAGGGCGCTCTGCATGCCACGAAACAGCGTCATATCCACATTCAGACACAGTGCTGCTACGTATATGCCTTTTTCATCCTTGATGCCTATGGACGTGCTTTTCACCGGGCGGCCATCGGCAAACTGGTTGCTGTAGTTGGCAATGATACTGGGAAATTCAGGCGATGCGATTCTGGCCAGGCCAAGCTCTGTTGCCGGTTGGCCGGGTTCACGTCCTGACAGGTTATTATGGATGGATAAAATGGCATGTTCAGGATTTTTGAGATCATGAACTACCACTTCGCAAAATGGAGAAAAGGTCTCACTCAAGCCCCTGGCGATAGTATCAATTTGGCAGAGAAGTGAGTTGTTGTCGGTTTTTGGCATGCCAGTCTCCTGCGGTGATGCCTGTTGCCACGATTGCGAGCAGTTTACAGTGAGCTGGGCCCGCTTTTCCAGACGGGAATGTACAGACAATAGTAAGGTATCCGCTTAGCAGATACCTTTTCGATCACCCGGCAAGGAATTCACTGTAACGGCTGATATCCACGTTGCCACCGCTGATGATAATGCCGATTTTCTTACCACGCAGTTCAGCTTTACGCGCTCTGGCGGCGGCGAAACCCAGGCAACCGGTCGGCTCCACGACAATTTTCATTCGTTCAGCGATAAATTTCATTGAGGCGACTAATTCATCGTCTGAGACAGTCAGAATATCGTTCACGTTTTGCTGGATAATTGGAAACGTAATATTCCCGAGATGTTGAGTTTGAGCGCCGTCAGCAATGGTTTTAGGTGTATCGATATGAACAATTTTGCCGCTGCGAAACGACTGTTGACCATCATTTCCTGCTTCGGGCTCGACGCCATAGATGATGCAGTCAGGAGACAAATGTCGCGCTGCCAGTGCGGATCCTGAAAGCAGCCCGCCGCCGCCCAGACACACGAAAAGAACGTCTAACTGACCTACTTCCTCAATCAGCTCTTTTGTGGCGGTGCCCTGGCCCGCAATCACGTGCGGATGGTCGTAAGGCGGGATTAGCGTCAACCCGTGTTTTTCTGCCAGGTCCCGGCCAATTTTTTCACGATCTTCGCTATAGCGATCGTACATCACCACATTTCCGCCATAGCCTTTTGTTGCGGCAACTTTAGCTGCCGGGGCATCATGCGGCATGATAATGGTCGCCGGGATCCCCAACAATTTTGCCGACAGGGCAATGGCCTGCGCGTGGTTGCCGGAAGAAAAAGTAACGACGCCCGCAGCGCGTTGTTCCGGGGTGAACTGGCGCAACGCATTCATGGCGCCGCGAAATTTAAACGCGCCCATTCTCTGGAAGTTTTCGCACTTGAAGAAAACTTCAGCAGCAAATTCTTCATTAACCGTTCGGGAGGTCATCACCGGCGTTCTGTTGGCATAATCGGCGATGCGTTCTGCCGCAGCGGCCACATCGTTATAATCTGGCAGTGTCATTTCAGTCATTGTTGTTCACCTGTATGTCGTTAAACGTTACGCTTGTGGGGCCAACGCAATGGCTTCAACTTCCAGCGCGAAGCCATAATGAAGCTCAGCAACGCCTGCTACGGCACGGGATGGGCGGAAATCACCGATCCATTCTCCATAGATTTTGTTAAACGTCGGCCACTGGTTCATATCCGTCACATAGACGCGAACAGACACCAGATGCTGACGGGAAACTCCAGCACCCGCCAGACAAGCATCAATATTCTTGAGTACCAGTCGGGTTTGATCTTCAAAAGAGGCATCCGCTTTTTTCTCGCCATCAAAAGTAACCGGCAACTGCCCCGAAATGAAGACGAAGCCGCCAGCCGTTGTACTGTGCGAGTAATGACCTGCTGGCGGGAAGCTTCCGGCAGATGAGTTCAATGTAATGTCCACGGACATAAGAAATCTCCTGTAGCTGATGGTGATTCACTTTGTATAAAATAATACTGTTTGTCTTATTTATACGCTTTCATACTGCTTTCGGCTAGTGGTAGTTTTCGCGGGTGATAATTTTGTGAACTATTGCAAACGCGGCACACGCTATATCGCCATCGTGAGGTGGCGAAAAGGGGGGGCTTTTGATGAGGGGGACGGCAGGAGAGTGTAGCAGCGCCCCGAAGTGGGGCGTCTGGGGGAAAATATTAGCCGATATGACCGTGGTTAATCTTACTTAATGGTTCATTGATATCGAAGATTTTGAACGTCACGTCTGTCACGCCTAAATGCTTCAGGCGGGCCGTGTGTTTTTTGATATAGGCCAGCGCGGTGTTTTCATCCTGGAACAAGTAGATGCCACCCGCTTCATTATTTGCTGCGTTTTCGGTCCAGATTTTCCAGATGAACCCCGGCTCCTGGTTGATTGACTCGGCCAGTTCAACGAGCTGATTCGACATCTCAGCCCCAAACGGACCATGAAAATCAAAGTGTATCTGTACGAGTTTGTTCGACATAAATCCTCCATGGATGGGTTAATTCGGGTAAGGCTGTTAGCGCAACAGCACGTGACCCGTCAGATAAGTTACAGCTTGTCCGCCGATGTAAACACGCGTTCCTGTCAGTTGGCAGCGTAAATCCCCGCCGCGTGCCGAGACCTGGCGCGCCAGCATCTGTGTTTTGTTCAGTTTTGCAGCCCAGTAAGGGATCAGCATGCTATGTGCCGAGCCTGTGACGGGGTCTTCCGCAACGGCTTCGCCCGGGCAGAAGAAACGGCTGACGAAATCGTATTCCCCATCACCCGGTGCGGTGATACAAACCATTTTCCCCAGCGGAAGCATGGCGTGGATGTTTGGGCGCACAGCCTCAACCTGCTGTTGATTCTCCAGCACCACCATGTAATCGCGTGCGACGCGCACCTCTTTGTATTCTGTGATGCCTAATGTTTCCAACAATAAGGTGGGCGGCTCGACAGGTTCACTTTGCCAGGCCGGAAAATCAAGCGTCAGCCATTCACCGCTGCGTGTGACCGTCAGCGGACCCACAAACCGGGTAGCAAAATGGAGGGTAGTGTCCGGGTAATCCAGATGTTCAAAGATGACATGCGCGGCGGCCAGAGTGGCATGCCCACACAGATTGATTTCTCCCTGAGTGGTAAACCAACGCAGCTCAAAGCCATTTTCCTTGGCGACAAAAAAAGCAGTTTCAGACTGGTTATGCTGCTGCGACATTTTTAATAATGTTTCATCGGGCAGCCAGTCAACGAGCGGACAGACTGCTGCGGCATTACCGCCAAACGTCGTGGTGGTAAAGGCATCTACCATGTAAAAATCGATTTGTTGCACTGTGTAACCCTCTCATCGCACTCGGGATAATCCACACTCTATCATGCAATGATTGCCATGGGTTAAGCGCGCCGATTCGCCTGGCTGGTCAAAATTCGTTATCATCCGTTCCCACACTTTATCCAGGCCGCTCATGTCTACGATCCTCGATACCTTCATTGCCCCACCTTGTCATGACGAGATAGAGATCCTCTATCAGGACGAGCACCTGGTGCTTATCAATAAACCCAGCGGGCTGCTTAGCTTGTCGGGGAAAAATCCGCAGAATCTTGATTCGGTACATTACCGGCTGGTACAGATTTACCCCGACTGCACGCTGGTTCATCGGCTTGATTTTGGGACTTCAGGGCTGATGGTGGTTGCCCGCAACAAGGCTATCAATGCCGCGCTTTGCCAGCAGTTTAGCCAGCGTACGGTCACTAAGGTTTACAGCGCGCTGTTATGCGGACATCTGGAAAACGATGAAGGGATTATCGACGCAGCGATTGCCAAAGACCCGGCGCTGTTTCCACTGATGTCGATTTGCGCTATTAACGGCAAACCTGCCCGCTCGCGCTATCAGGTTATTGAGCGCTTTTATCACCCCCTGGAGGAGGGGACTTTACTCCCCTTGACGCGCGTACAACTGACGCCTGAAACTGGGCGAACCCATCAACTACGGATCCACTGTCAACAGTTGGGGCATCCTATTTTGGGGTGCGATTTGTATGGCGGGCGTCTACTGCCAGGCACTGAACTAACCCCGCGGCTGATGCTGCATGCCAGTGAGTTGCATTTCAGGCATCCTGTCCACAAACAGTGGGTGAATGCCGAAAACGCCAGCCCCTTCTGAAGCGGTAAAAAAGCCGCCAGATGGCGGCTGTTATGGGGTTATCGCGCGGCGCGTTGTAAAATAACTGCTGACGGCTGGCGTTGTAGAAACCGCATGCGCAGCATCATCAGTATCGCCGCAGAGGTCAGGCCGATAATAAAGCCCATCCAGAATCCCGCCGGTCCCATCCGGTCAACGACCAGGTCGGTAAGCGCCAGAATATAACCGCTTGGCAAACCCAGCACCCAGTATGCCGTAAAGGTAATAAAGAAAATGGAACGCGTATCTTTATAACCACGCAGGATACCGCTGCCAATAACCTGGATAGAGTCCGATATCTGATACACCGCGGCCAGTAACATGAGCTGCGCCGCAAGAGCGACTACCTCCGGGTTATTGTTGTAGAGCAGGGCTATGTGCTCGCGGAATGTCACGGTGAAAATCGCCGTTACCATCGCCATGCAGACCCCGACACCCAGACCCGTTCTGGCGGCAGTTTGCGCATCCAGTGTTGATCCCTGGCCCAGACGATAACCGACACGAATGGTGACGGCTGCAGCCAGAGACATCGGCAGAACGAACATTAACGAGCTGAAGTTCAGTGCGATCTGGTGTCCGGCTACGTCGACAATCCCCAACGGGGAAACCAGCAGCGCCACCACCGCAAACAGCGTCACTTCGAAAAATAGCGCCAGCGCGATAGGCAAACCCAGTTGAATCAGACGTTTCATTACGGCGGTGTCCGGTTTCTGGAAACCACGCTCATTACGAATATCGCGCATCGAGCGTGCGCGTTTTACGTAAGACAGCATGGCGATAAACATCACCCAGTAAACCGCTGCCGTAGCTACGCCGCAGCCCACGCCGCCCAGTTCCGGCATGCCTAAATGCCCATAAATGAAAACGTAGTTAACCGGAATGTTCACCAGCAGGCCGAGAAATCCCATCACCATCGCCGGTTTCGTCTTGGCCAGACCTTCACACTGGTTACGGGCTACCTGGAAGAACAAATACCCAGGCGCCCCCCACAGCAACGCGCGCAGGTAGCCGACGGCTTTATCCGCCAGCGCCGGGTCAATATTATGCATGGAGTGAATAATGTAGCCTGCGTTCCATAGCACTACCATTATCAGAATGGATACGCTGCCCGCCAGCCAGAATCCCTGGCGTATTTGATGGGCGATTCGATCCCGGCGTCCGGAACCATTGAGTTGCGCAATTACTGGCGTCAATGCCAGCAGTAGTCCGTGACCAAACAGAATGGCCGGCAGCCAAATGGACGTACCAATGGCGACGGCCGCCATATCCGTGGCGCTGTATCCGCCCGCCATGACGGTATCAACGAATCCCATTGCGGTTTGAGCGATTTGCGCAAGAATCACCGGAATTGCCAGAGCTAATAACTGACGCGCTTCACTTACATACTTTTGCACGTGTACACCACTATATTGTTGTTATTTGAGAGACTAAAAAAGCCGCCTTATCTGGCAGCAAGGAGAAAATGCAGGGGAAATTTCAGTCTATTGTAGCGAGGAATACGTAATTCTCCAGTGAAAAAACAGGCAGGCGCGGCGCATTGCTGGCAACCTGAATTTCCACCTGCTATTGTGCTGTGCAGAGATGTCTTAATTGAGTTCAGGAGTTTGAAGTATGTTTACGGGTATTGTGCAGGGCACCGCGAAATTGGTGTCCATTGATGAAAAACCAAATTTTCGTACGCATGTCGTGGAGTTGCCTGAATATATGCTGGATGCGCTGGAGACTGGTGCTTCGGTTGCTCACAATGGGTGCTGCCTGACGGTCACCGAAATTAACGGTAACCAGATAAGCTTTGATCTGATGAAAGAAACGCTGCGCATCACCAATTTGGGTGACCTGAAGGTCGGTGATTTGGTCAACGTTGAGCGGGCGGCAAAATTCAGCGATGAAATTGGCGGACATTTAATGTCGGGCCACATTATGACTACCGCCGAAGTGTCGAAAATTCTGACCTCTGAGAACAACAGACAGGTGTGGTTTAAGGTTCAGGATCCATCGCTGATGAAATATATCCTGTACAAAGGATTTATCGGTATTGACGGTATCAGCCTGACGGTCGGTGAAGTGACGCCGACGCGCTTCTGTGTGCATTTGATCCCGGAAACGCTGGAGCGTACGACGCTCGGCAAGAAAAAGCTGGGCGCGCGGGTCAACATTGAAATTGACCCTCAAACTCAGGCGGTGGTTGATACCGTTGAGCGTGTGCTGGCGGCGCGTGAAAGCGCCATCAGTCACGTCACGGGCGAATCGGGAGCGTAAGCCTGAGTGTCAAGCCCCCGTTGGCTCGGGGGCGATAACGATTAGCGGGGAACGCGCAGACCGTGTTCAACGCCGCGGGAAAATACCACCTGCCATAGCTGAATGTCACGAGCACGAAACGCCCCGGCGCAGGCGTTCAGGTAATAGCTGAACATCCGTTTGAAACGTTCGGTATAGTTATCGGCGATTTCGGGCCAGGATCTCATGAAACGCTCGTGCCAGGCCATCAGCGTTGTATCGTAATCCGCGCCAAAATTATGCCAGTCTTCCATCACAAAATGTGGCTCGCTGGCGTTAGCTATCTGGCGAACTGACGGTAAACAGCCGTTCGGAAAGATATATTTATTGATCCACGGGTCAACGTTATTGTCGGTCTTTTTGGAGCCGATGCTATGCAGCAAAAAGAGACCGTCAGGTTTTAAATTACGATCGACCACCTCAAAATAGGTGGCGTAGTTCTTCGGCCCCACATGCTCAAACATGCCCACGGAGACAATGCGATCAAATTTGTCGTTCAGGTCTCGGTAGTCCTGCAGCAAAATGGTGACATCCAGCCCCGCGCAACGCGCCTGCGCCATTTTCTGCTGTTCTGCCGAAATGGTCACACCCACTACGCTAACGCCATACTGTGATGCCATAAACTGGGATAAACCGCCCCAGCCGCAGCCAATATCAAGCACCCGCATTCCTGGCTTCAACTGCAGCTTTTCAGCAATCATTTTTAGCTTCGCCTGCTGGGCAGATTCCAGGGTGTCGGCATCTTTCCAGTAGGCGCAGGAATACTGCATATAAGGGTCCAGCATGCGGGTAAAAAGGTCGTTGCCTAAATCGTAATGTTCTTTACCGACGACCCACGCACGTTTTTTGGTCTGTAAATTGAACAGGCGGGCCGTGGCGATACGTAGCGTATCTTTAAAGTGGCGGGGGAGTTGGTTTTCAAGACCCGCGCGCAGGACTTTACTAAAAAACATGTCCAGCCGGTCGCATTCCCACCAGCCATCCATATAACTTTCACCCAACCCTAACGATCCTTCCTGTAATACGCGTTTGAAAAAATCGGGGTTTGTTACGCGAATATCCGCCGGTGCCGGGCCATTAATGGTAATGCCTGCACGGCTCAATAATTCATTGGTGATGCGGTACCAGTCATCATCCGGTACGCTGACGTCTTCTATACACGATGAACTCATAGCTTCTCCATCACTGGTCGGTGATCAGAACCTTAAAACAGCGTAGACGCTTTTTTGGGCTTTGTGAGAAATCTCACGGAATTAATCCGCGAATCTATAATCCGACGTAGAACAGAGGAAGGGAGGAACCCTTGCCGAAAAGGCCATCCGTGGAAAAACGGGAACGTTCTTGTCACCGTTAATACATAGAAATTATCGTTATTTTTAACAACCGGAAATCAGTATAGGCCTGATTTTTTATCGATTCAACTGATAATTGTTAGCGGGCTAATTAATTGCCCGCAACAATCTTTAGTGAGACTCACCGTGGGCAATTTGTGCACGATCATCTGTTTGCGGGGCGTCAGCTTTCTGTGATTGCATTTTGTAACCCACGCCCGCCAGCAGCACCGTTGTCAGCATCACGCTGGTGGTGGTGAGCAGTGGGGTGGCGATTAACCAGGAAACCACAAGGCTTGCGAGGAAGCATAAACCCAGTTGCAGCGTGTTCTGCAATGCGGCTGCGCGTCCTGTTGCTTGTGGGAAAGGACGTAATGCTTGCGCGACGACGATAGGATAGATTGCCCCGTTAGCGATCGCCATCACACAGAATGGGATCAGGATTTCAGCCAGCGCAACATGATGAATAAAGCCGGTTGCCCAGGTGGCCACAACGCTGATGGCATACAGAATGAGTAACCAGGGCAGCAGTTGACGGCCCTGCCATTTTTGCAGCGCAGCGCGGCAGCCGTAACCACCGATTAAGAAAGCGATAGTTTGCGGAACATAGCTCAGGCCAATCACCGCTGGACTGTAGCCCATTTCGCTGAGGATGAACGGGGAACCCGTCAGCCATGCGAAAAAGCTTGCGGAACAGGCGGCATAAATCAGCACGTTTCCGCGGTAAGTTTTCGAGCGTAGCAAGGTGGCGAACGTCAGTTTGTCCTGGCTGTCGTCGCGTGCTTTAACCGTCGGTTTTAAGCGCAGTGCAGGAAGCATCAGAATTAGGGTAATAGCAAAAAGGGTGGCGAAAATGGCCTGCCAGGAAAAATGTACCAGGATCCAACTGCCTAGTAATGGTGCTAATGCCGGAGATAATCCGACCAGCGGCATAATGGTGGCAAAGATGCGGTTTACTTTTTGTGAAGGATAATAATCGGTGACCAACGCCTGCCAGATAACCGATGCAGCGCAAACACCAACGGCCTGGACAAAGCGCAGCACCAGCAGGCCGGTGGCGTTTTCAACCCACAGCATGCCCAGACTGCCCAGTGCAAAGATAGATAAACCCAGTAGCAAAATAGGTTTGCGACCGTAGTGGTCGGAAAGTGGCCCCCACAAAAGTTGCGCGACGGCAAAACCGGCTAAGAACAAGCTAAGGCTGGCGCTGACGGCAGATGCAGGTGTTTGCAAATCGGACTGAATTGCGGCAAAGGCGGGCAGATACATATCCGTTGCCAGAAAGCCGAGCACGCTAAGACCTGCCAGCCAGACTAAAAACCCTTTCCCAGGTTGCATCATCATTTCTCTTTTTTTAGCAATAGAACAATGCCGCTGAGTGTAGTGAGTGTAATTCTCGCTGTGAAACGCTAATATTTGCTTACTGATTTCAAATTTTTTGCAGGCAGAATATGTGGTCGGAATATTCACTTGAAGTGGTTGATGCCGTTGCGCGTAACGGCAGCTTTAGTTCTGCCGCCCAGGAGTTGCACCGTGTACCCTCCGCGGTAAGCTACACCGTACGTCAACTGGAAGAGTGGCTGGCGGTGCCGCTTTTTGAGCGGCGCCATCGGGATGTGGAATTGACGCCTGCTGGCGCATGGTTTCTTAAAGAAGGCCGCTCTGTTATCAAAAAAATGCAGATCACTCGCCAGCAATGCCAGCAAATTGCCAACGGCTGGCGCGGGCAACTGGCGATCGCAGTCGATAACATTGTCCGCCCAGATCGTACCCGACAAATGATCGTCGATTTCTATCGTCATTTTGACGATGTGGAACTGTTGGTTTTCCAGGAAGTCTTTAACGGCGTCTGGGATGCGCTGTCCGATGGGCGCGTTGAGCTGGCAATCGGCGCCACGCAGGCGATTCCGGTGGGGGGCCGCTATACCTTCCGCGACATGGGAATGCTGAGCTGGAGCTGCGTGGTGGCTAGCCATCATCCGTTGGCGTCAATGCCCGGGCCGCTGAGTGATGACACGTTGCGCAACTGGCCGTCACTGGTGCGTGAAGATACCTCCCGTACGTTGCCAAAGCGTATTACCTGGCTGCTGGATAACCAAAAGCGCGTTGTGGTGCCAGACTGGGAATCTTCCGCTACCTGTTTGTCTGCAGGGTTGTGCGTCGGCATGGTACCGACGCATTTTGCCAAACCGTGGATCGATAGCGGCAAATGGGTTGCGCTACAGTTGGAGAATCCATTTCCTGATGCCGCATGCTGCCTGACATGGCAACAGAACGATACGTCGCCGGCATTGAGCTGGCTGCTGGATTATTTAGGGGATAGTGAAACGTTGAACAAGGAATGGCTGCGGGAGCCAGATGAGGCCCCCGCGCAACAGGCTTAGCGGCGGTAATCGCGGAACGGGCCGTCGGCAACCGAGCGGCGTTCTACCAGACGCGGATGCACCTCGATAGATTGTGACTCTTCGCGCTTATTCACGATACGGTCTAACAACATGTTGAAGGCCGTTTCACCCAGCGAATCTTTCGGCTGGTGAATAGTCGTCAGGGCCGGCGTGAAGAAGCGGGCGTTGCGCACGTTGTCGTACCCGATAAGCGAGACATCCTGCGGTACGCGCAGTCCCATCTCGTCAGCGGCGCACAGTGCACCCATCGCCATAATATCGCCACCACAGAAGACGGCGGTCGGACGATGCGACTGTGACAAAATTTGCTGCATGGCGCGATAGCCGGACTCAGGTTCAAAATCGCCCTGCACAATCCAGTTTTCAGGCACTTTAATCAGCGCTTCTTCCATCGCTTTCATAAAACCAGCCAGACGCCCGGCTCCGGTGTTACGTTCCATTGGGCCAGGGATCACGCCAATCTCACGATGACCACGTTCTACCAGATACCGACCTGCCATGTAACCGCCTTCGAAGGCGTTATCAATGACCGTATCGGTAAAGTCGGCTTTTGCTTCGCCCCAGTCCATGACGACCATCGGAATATGGCGATACTCTTCGAGCATCGTCAGCAGCGGCTCCGGATACTCGGAACACATCACCAGCAGACCATCAACGCGCTTTTGCGCCATCATCGACAGATAGGCCTGCTGTTTTTCGAGACTGTTCCATGCGTTACCCAGAATCAGGGTATAGCCTTTCTGGAAACAGTTTTTCTCAACGGCTTCGATAATTTCAGCGAAATAGGCCGCTTCGCTGCTGGTGGCCAACAAGCCAATAGACTTGGTGTGATTCACCTTCAGGCTGCGTGCCACTGCGCTCGGAGAATAGTGCAGCTCTTTGATCGCCGCCCAGACAGCATTACGCGTTTCTTCCGCGACAAAGCGCGTTTTGTTAATTACGTGTGATACGGTTGTAGTGGAAACGTTTGCTCGCTTCGCTACATCTTTAATTGTTGCCATTACATCTCACTCCAGACCATATCCTAAGCTCCTGAGAATACTCCAGGTAAACGTTTGCCTTTACACACCCTTAGCGCAACGTAAGGGTTGCGGCACGCCGGGAAAACGACACGGAACGTCAGGAAGGGGTCAATGGCCGGTACGCTAATCAAGTAAGCGTGGAATTTTGTCTGATCTTAACGAAAAGGGGAAGAGTTAAAAGCAGTTATCAATATAAATCGTGAGAGATTTTTGCTTTCAAGTGTGTAAAAATGCGCAATATCACTTTTTGTGTGGGAATAAAAAGGAGAAAACTTGATGAGCACCGATCTGAAATTTTCGTTAGTAACTACCATTATTGTTCTGGGCTTGATCGTCGCGAGTGGCCTGACCGCAGCGCTGCATTGATTTCCCCGAGGGAGTTAATTCTCCCTCATCCTTTCCGCTGGCTTTTCCACTCTATTGTTTGCGAATAAGCAAAAGTCTTTTGCAGTTTTGTTAACTTTATTAATTTTGCGATCAATGTCATGCTTTTGACTCTTATTTTATGTCGCGCCATGGCTCGACGTTACGGAGTCGCAATATGAAACTCAATTTTCCATTACTGGCGCTGGCGATCGGCGCGTTTGGCATTGGTACCACCGAATTTTCGCCAATGGGATTATTGCCCGTCATAGCCAAAGGTGTGGATGTCTCGATTCCGGCGGCCGGCATGTTGATCAGCGCGTATGCGGTTGGCGTAATGGTGGGCGCTCCGCTGATGACATTATTGCTGTCTCATCGTGCGCGACGTAATGCGTTGATATTCCTGATGGCGATTTTTACGCTGGGTAACGTGCTCTCGGCTATCTCACCGGATTACACCACGCTGATGTTATCGCGTATTTTGACCAGTCTGAATCACGGGGCATTTTTTGGTCTTGGCTCTGTGGTTGCTGCAAGCGTGGTACCCAAACATAAGCAGGCCAGCGCCGTGGCAACCATGTTTATGGGGTTAACCATTGCCAATATTGGCGGAGTTCCGGCGGCAACCTGGCTTGGTGAAACCATCGGCTGGCGCATGTCGTTTATGGCAACGGCGGGTCTTGGGGTCATCGCGATGGTCAGCCTGTTCTTCTCATTACCCAAAGGTGGGGCAGGAGAGCGCCCGGATGTCCGTAGTGAACTGGCGGTACTTATGCGCCCGCAGGTGCTGTCGGCACTGCTGACGACCGTTCTGGGCGCCGGGGCGATGTTCACGCTTTATACCTACATCTCACCGGTGTTGCATACTATCACCCATGCCACACCGGCATTTGTCACCGGTATGCTGGTGCTGATAGGCGTTGGCTTCTCGATCGGTAACTACTTTGGCGGCAAACTGGCTGACCGTTCAGTGAACGGTACGCTGAAAGGCTTTTTACTGCTGTTGATGGTTATTATGCTGGCCATTCCTTTGCTTGCGCGAAATGAGCTGGGCGCGGCGGTCAGTATGGTGGTCTGGGGCGCGGCGACGTTTGCCGTCGTTCCACCGTTGCAGATGCGTGTGATGCGCGTTGCCAGCGAAGCGCCTGGATTATCATCCTCAGTCAATATTGGCGCATTTAACCTGGGGAACGCACTGGGTGCCGCAGCCGGTGGGGCGGTGATTTCCGGTGGTTTAGGCTACAGTTTTGTGCCGGTGATGGGGGCGATTGTGGCGGGGCTTGCGCTGCTGCTGGTCTTTATCTCGGCGCGGAAACAGCCTGAAGAGGTCTGTACTGCCACTCATTAAAACTAAAACGCAGAAGGGTTCCCTTCTGCGTTATCTTTTTATGCTGCGAAGTTCTTCGCAACAAATTCCCAGTTCACCAGCGCCCAGAAGTGCTCCAGGTAACCTGGACGGGCATTGCGATAATCGATGTAGTAGGCGTGTTCCCATACGTCAACGGTCATCAGCGGCGTCGCGTCGGTGGTCAGCGGAGTACCCGCGTTGGAGGTGGAAACGATAGCCAGTTTGCCATCCGTTCCTTTAACCAGCCAGGTCCAGCCAGAACCGAAGTTTTTGATAGCGGCGTCGGTAAACTGCGCTTTGAAATCCGCAAAGCTGCCAAAGGAGGCGGCAATTGCCTCGGCCAGTTTACCGGTTGGTTCGCCACCTGCGTTCGGTGCCAGGCAGTTCCAGTAGAACGTGTGGTTCCAGACCTGTGCTGCGTTATTGAAGACACCACCTTCAGAGCTACGTACGATCTCTTCCAGTGATTTACCTTCAAACGCAGTGCCTTTAATCAGGTTGTTCAGATTGGTCACGTAGGTTTGATGGTGTTTGCCATAGTGGTATTCCAGCGTTTCGGCAGAAATATGCGGTGCCAGAGCATCTTTGGCATACGGTAATGCAGGTAATTCAAACGACATTGCTTCTCTCCTTATTATTTATATTGAGTACACACAATAGCCTCATTGTGAGTAAGGATAGGGTAGCAAATTGAAAGGTTATGCAAAAGAAGAACTTATCCTACAGCATGTTCTGTAGGGTAAGTTTTTAGCGAATTGTTTTTGGCGTCATTACCCGACGAGCGCCCACATAGTGGCGCTGCCAGTAATCTTCACTCAGAGAGGTGATTTGAATTTCCTGCCCGCTTCGCGGTGACTGAATAAACTTACCGTTGCCAACATACACGCCAACGTGATCGGCGGTTCCGCGACCCTGGGTACGGAAAAAGACCAGATCGCCATTTTTCAGTTCGCCACGTTCGATCGGCGCGGCATCGCGCAGGTGATACATTTCGTTCGCGGTACGCGGAATGCGGAATTTCACCAGATCTTTATAGGCGTAATAGACCAGTCCGCTGCAGTCAAACCCGGTTCTTGGTGAGGTGCCGCCCCAGCGATAAGGTTTGCCGATTTGGTTCATCAAGGTAGACATGGCGGTTTTAGTCGCTTTCTGCACTTTCACTTTATGCGCGTCAGCAAGCGTCGTTGGGGTGGTGGTTTTCACCTTCACACAGCGCGGCTTATGGCCTTTGCGCGGTGTACATTTTTCAGTCCAGGTAACGGCAGCAGTTTGTGCTGCGGCAGTTTTACCACGACGATTTACAGTTTTAGTCGACTTTGCCGGAGCGGCTGTGCGTTTTTTTGAAGAGGAAGCGGTTTTGGTGCTGGTTTTACTGGTGGTCTTTGTCGCCGTTTTCTTGCTGGTCTTTGTTGTTTTTTGGCTGGCTGTAGCGCTTTTCTTTTTATCTACCGTTTTGATGGTGTGAGAATTGGTAGGTGTCGTCCTGGCCTGCTTGGAAGCATGAGCCATAGGCGTAAAGGGCAGTGTAGTAAAAAGTAAAGCACAGAGCGTGATCGAGATTCGGTTTATCCGCGCCACTGAGCAGTCCTCTGGTAAGGCAGGTCTATCGTGCCTGCGTGTGATTTTCAAAACTTGATGATTCTAATCTATAGAAAGAGGGAAAGTTAATAGCTTTTTTTGTTTAAACTTATGTTTCGTAACCGACCGCAAAAAAAAACAGCAATTAACGTAGGAGTTGGTGAACGGATAATCAAATCCACAGCCTTTAAAGGGATAAATGAGATTGTGAATGCAACTTTTAGCGTCAGGGGATAAAATAATAACGCGTAATGAAAATGTTATTTTCCGTTGCCTGTCTGACCCGCTACAATGTCAGACTACTGCCGTAAAAGAAGTTTAAGGAAGCAAGATAATGAGCACCACTATCGAAAAAATCCAGCGCCAGATCGCTGAAAACCCGATTCTCCTGTACATGAAAGGTTCCCCTAAACTGCCAAGCTGCGGTTTCTCCGCACAGGCTGTGCAGGCGCTGTCCGCCTGTGGTGAACGCTTTGCTTATGTTGATATTCTGCAGAACCCGGATATTCGCGCCGAGCTGCCGAAATACGCAAACTGGCCGACCTTCCCGCAATTGTGGGTTGACGGCGAGCTGGTTGGCGGCTGTGACATTTTGATCGAAATGTACCAGCGCGGTGAGTTGCAGCAGCTGATTAAAGAAACAGCGGCGAAATACAAAACTGAAGAGCCGGACGCTGAGTAATATCAGCAGAAGTAAAAAAGCGACCTGAAATGGTCGCTTTTTTTATGTCGCCGTTACGCTTCTTCAGGTACGGGAAGAGGCCAGCCGCCGAGACGTTTCCAGCGGTTAACGATTTCACAAAACAGCACGGCAGTACGTTCGGTATCATACAGCGCCGAGTGCGCCTGATTCCCGTCAAATTCCATTCCCGCCGCCAGACACGCTTTTGACAACACCGTCTGTCCCAGTGACAGGCCGCTTAATGCCGCCGTATCAAAGGTGACAAACGGATGGAACGGATTACGTTTCAGCGAGGCGCGTTCTGCTGCAGCCATCATGAAACTGTGGTCGAACGTAGCGTTGTGCGCCACCATGATCGCCCGATTGCAGCCGCTGTCTTTAATGCCTTTACGCACCATTTTGAAGATGGCATGCAGAGCGTCATATTCGCTGACCGCGCCGCGTAGCGGATTGTTAGGGTCAATACCGTTAAAGGCGAGGGCCTCCGGCTGCAAATTCGCGCCTTCAAACGGCTCTACGTGGAAATGTAACGTCGTGTCCGGCATCAGCCAGCCTTGTTCATCCATTTTCAGTGTGATGGCTGCGATCTCAAGCAGCGCATCGGTTTTGGCATTAAACCCTGCGGTTTCGACATCAATGACGACAGGATAAAAACCACGAAAACGGTCACACAGACCGGAAAGTTGAGCGTTATCGGACATCTGGGTCTCTTAATACGGGAAAATTGCAGCGCGTATTATGGCAAAATGATGAGTATAAAACTACGGGCACAGACGATCTGTGCCCGAGGGGGAGGTTAGTCGCCCAGGCCGCGCCCGGCGTCTTTCTCTTCAATCAGCTCAATTTTGTAACCGTCGGGATCTTCAACGAACGCGATCACTGTAGAGCCGCCTTTTACCGGACCTGCTTCACGCGTAACGTTACCGCCATTCTGGCGAATGCGTTCACACGCCTCGGCTGCGTTGTCTACGCTCAGGGCGATATGGCCGTAGGCGGTGCCCAGCTCATACTTGTCGACACCCCAGTTATAGGTCAATTCGATCACGGCTTCACTGGTTTCAGGGCCGTAACCGACAAAGGCCAGAGAATATTTGTATTCAGGGTTTTCGCTGGTCCGCAGCAGTTTCATGCCCAGCACGTTGGTATAAAACTCGATGGAACGCTGCAGGTCACCCACGCGCAGCATGGTATGAAGTAAACGCATCTTTTTCCCCTTCGAAAATGGCTAATACATTCAAAATGTTGTTTTAGTATAGCGGCGTTGTTACGCCGCTATCAATGGCAGAACGGAGATTGTGACGTTAGAGGGTAGGATAATCGGTGTAACCTTCCGCGCCGCCGCCGTAGAAGCTTTCGGCACGTTGCGGATTCAGCTCAGCTTTACGCTGCAGGCGAGCCACCAGATCCGGGTTAGCGATATAGGCGCGACCAAAAGCAACGGCGTCGATCAGGCCTTTCTCGATCAGCGCTTCTGCTTTTTCAGGCGTGTAGGCGCCCGCGCCAATGATCGGGCCGTGGAAACGTGCGCGAACTTTTTCGCGGAACGCGTCGGAATACGGCTCGCCACCGGCCCAGTCTGGTTCAGACATGTGCAGGTAAGCAATTCCGCGTTTGCCCAGTTGTTCAATCAGATACAGCGCATCAGCTTCTTCGTTTGGGCCGTTGTCAACGTTCTGGAAAGAGCCAATCGGGGAGACGCGAATACCAATACGATCGGCGCCCCATTCCTTAATTCCTGCATCGACAACTTCCAGCACCAGCCGCGCACGATTTTCGACGCTGCCGCCGTATTGATCGGTACGCTGGTTAGACGTTGGTGACAGGAACTGGTGCAGCAGGTAGCCGTGAGCGGAGTGCAGTTCAACCATGTCGAAGCCCGCTTCGCGCGCGTTGGCAATAGCCTGACGGAAGTCATTAACGATGCCCGGAATTTCTTCGGTTTCCAGTGCGCGCGGCATTGAGGTATCGGCACGCGTTGCCAGACCGTTTTCATCGCGCAGTGAGGTGCGGGTACCGGCGCTAATCGCAGAAGGTGCAACAGGAGCCTGACCGTTTGGCTGCAGACTGGCGTGAGAAATACGCCCAGTGTGCCACAACTGGACAGCAATATGGCCTTGCTCTGCGTGTACGGCCGCGGTGATTTTCTTCCATGCGGCGATTTGCGCTTCGCTGTGTATGCCGGGTGCCCCTGCATAGCCTTTCGCCTGTGCGGAGATCTGCGTCGCTTCGCTGATGATAAGACCTGCGCTGGCGCGTTGACGGTAATACTCGACCATTAGCGGAGTAGGGATGTCGCCAGGCTCAATACTGCGCAGACGCGTCAATGGCGCCATGAATACGCGGTTTGCTGCCGTAATGGCACCCACCTTCAGCGGGGAAAACAGTTTTTCAGATGACATGTGATACTCCTGAATAGACCGGTCGTCTAGTAATAAAAGAAATAAAAACGCCTGTTAAACGGCAGGCGTTGTGATGATGGTTTTAACGTGTGCCAGCGCATTTTCCAGCGGGGTGGCGCTACGAGAAATCTTGGCCTGCAAATTGGCGCCCAGCCATAGCGCATACAACACTTGCGCCTGCTGTAACGGCTCGCCAACAAAGGACAGACAATGGTTTGCCTGACCTTTCTCCAGCGCCTGCGCTAACAGCACAATAATGTGCCGCGCGCCTTTATCCATCGCGGTGCGCATATCCTCTGAGAGATCGCACACTTCGGCAGACAGTTTTACAGTTAAACAGCCGCTAATAATGCCGTGCTGGCTAAACTGGTTCAGGGTTTCCTGATAGTAGGCCAGAATACGGTCGCGGTAGTTACCCGCCCCCGAATCAAAGTGCGTAGCCAGTCGCTGATGGTAGGCCGCATAGTGGCGTTCCAGCATCGCCACACCGAACGCTTCTTTGGAGCGAAAATAGTGATAAAACGAACCTTTGGGCACTTCAGCGGTTTTCAGTAATTCGCTTAAGCCCATGCCGGTGAAGCCGCGCTGCATACACAGCAGCTCGCCAGTCGCCAGAAGATGTTCGCGTGTATCGTGTTCAGTGATTTTGTTCATGGAAACGAGTGTAATAGACCAGTCGGTCTAATGCAATAGCGCTTGCGAGAAATTCAGTTAACGTCTTCAATAGGTATATCAATCTTATTAAAGGAGGGGATGTGGCCGAACAGCTGGAGTTTTTCCCCGTCCAGAGCCCATGCCTTGGAATATGTCAGTCTGACGAACGCGGTTTTTGTCGTGGCTGTTTTCGCAGTCGGGATGAGCGTTTTAACTGGCAAAATATGAGCGATGCCCAGAAGCAGGAAGTGCTGCGGCTATGTCGTCAGCGACTGATGCGTAAATTACGAGCAAACAAAGCCAACCCTTCGGAAGAACCGCAACAACCTTCACTCTTTTAAAAGCGTAATTGCGTATACTCGATGCACATTCACTTATAAGGAAGCTGCTATGGTTCAGCGTATTACTATTGCGCCGCAAGGTCCGGAATTTTCTCGCTTTGTGATGGGCTACTGGCGCCTGATGGACTGGAATATGTCCCCGCGCCAGCTAGTCAGCTTTATTGAAGAACATCTGGATTTGGGTGTTACCACCGTCGATCACGCCGATATTTACGGCGGATACCAGTGTGAGGCGGCGTTTGGCGAGGCAATGAAGCTGGCTCCGCACCTGCGCGAAAAAATGCAAATTGTGACCAAATGCGGGATCGCGACGACGGCGCGCGCGGAAAATGCGCTGGGTCATTACATCACCGACAGCGCGCACATTATTGCCAGTGCGGAAGAGTCGTTGAAGTTGCTGGCGACCGATCATATTGATTTGCTGCTGATCCACCGCCCCGATCCGCTTATGGATGCAGATGATGTAGCTGATGCGTTTAAAAAATTGCACCACAGCGGCAAAGTGCGTCACTTTGGCGTCTCTAACTTTACCCCGGCGCAGTTCTCACTGCTGCAATCGCGTCTGCCGTTTACTCTGGCAACCAATCAGGTTGAGATTTCACCAGTACATCAGCCGCTCCTGCTGGATGGTACTTTAGATCAATTGCAACAGCTGCGCATTCGTCCGATGGCCTGGTCCTGCCTTGGCGGTGGTCGTCTGTTTAATGACGATGCCTTTCAGCCATTACGTAATGAACTTGCCGCGATCGCAGAAGAGCTGAACGCGCAGTCCATTGAACAAGTGGTGTACGCCTGGATTTTACGGTTACCGTCTCAGCCGCTGCCGATTATTGGCTCAGGGAAAATAGAGCGCGTACGTACCGCCATTGAGTCTGAGTCACTGAACATGTCTCGCCAGCAATGGTTCCGTATCCGTAAAGCCGCGCTGGGTTACGACGTACCTTAATCGCGTTTTTGATGCTTCTCCGCTCAAAATTGTGTCACTGGTTTACACTTAACAATCAGACACCTTTTGGATGGAGGTCTTATGAAGCGTTTGAGTTTGGCCATTATCACTTTACTGGCCTGTGCAGGTGCGCAGGCTGCCAGTGAAGAAAAAGTGACGATGAATCTGGTAACGTCGCAAGGCGTCGGTCAGGCGATTGGTACGGTCACTATTGCTGAAACCGGGAAGGGGCTGGAGTTTACGCCCGATCTGAAAGCCCTGCCGCCGGGTGAACATGGCTTCCATGTGCATGCGAACGGCAGTTGCCAACCGGCTATTAAAGACGGGAAAGCCTCAGCCGCGGAATCGGCTGGAGGCCATTATGATCCGCACCAAACCGGCAAGCATGAAGGCCCCGAAGGCGCAGGCCATATGGGCGACCTGCCACTGCTGGTGGTGAATAACGACGGTATCGCTACAACACCCGTTGTTGCGCCGCGGTTGAAAACGCTCGATGAGGTTAAAGGCAAAGCGCTGATGATCCATGTGGGCGGCGATAATATGTCCGATCAGCCGAAACCGCTTGGTGGTGGCGGAGCGCGCTACGCCTGTGGTGTTATCAAATAATCAGTTGCTTAGCGTACCCGGCGGCGGCGCTTGTTCAAGCTGCGAAAGCGAGCAGTGTAGCCGCCAGACCAATGCCGACAGTTCCTGCGCAGCAGGTTGATGATGATGGGCAAGCGTATCGCAGATGCGCTGTAGCTCACTCAGCGTGGCATTCAGCGGACGTTGCTGAACGCCGCGTTCACTCATCACGTCGCGAAGCAGTGAGATACACACGTCCCTGACGCGAGCCAGCGGATCTGAACGCGCCTCCCAGGTGCGCAGTTGCCACACCACGTGCGAACAGTTCAGCAAGACAACCCCCCAGCGCAATAACCAGCGTCGCGCCAGCGCATCCTGACTGTTACTGAGCTGGCTGACATGATGATAGGTCAGCGACTCAAATTCGTTTTCACTGAGTGATGGATGTCGGCTGAGCTGATCGACAAAATCCCGGCGCAGGGCGCGAATATGGCGGCGACTTTTCCGCGCATCCGATCCGGGACGCAAAATGGCGAAGGCCAGCCATGACAGCGCCACGCCAGCGATTTTTGCCATATTGTCATTCAGGAAACCAGCAAAATCGTAAACCGGTGGATTGGTCACCGCGATAAACGATCCCATAAACACGATCAACTGTCCCCAAAGACCTGCCAGAGCAGGCATTTGCAGCTTCAGAAGTTGCATGGTGGCGAGTAGCGGGAAAAGAAACAGAATGAATTGCCAGAGGTCAGAGATTTGCACCATCAGGCCAAACTTAACCACAAAGCTAAACAGCGACAGCAGAACCAGCGTGCGCATCAGTAAAGAAAGCGACTTGAAAGGCGTGGCAACGGCGGAATACAGCACGCTGCTGATGGCCGCGAGCGTGAGTGCGCCAGATCCTGATTCCCATTGTGCGCCAATGCTCCATGCGCCGATAAGCATCAACGTGCAGAACGTACGCAACCCGCTCCAGATAGCTTCCGCACTATCGGTATGACGGGCAAGTCCTGGTGTGCGGGCGATATTTATACGTTCGGCGGTAACGCCATTTTCCAGCAAATGCAGATACTGACTGCTGCGTAAATAGAGCCGACAAAAATAACGCAGTCGTTGCCAGAAGGCGACATGTCGATAGTCACGGGCATCGACGGGCCGCAGTGGAGCGATAATTTGTGCAACGGTGTAGCTGTCGGTATTGGATTTGACCAGCTCGCTGAGTAATTGTTCGATGATATCCCGGGTATTGGCCGGGGGATTAGGCCAGTTCAGCAGCATCCTGCGCAGACTGGAAATTACGCTGGTCATGCGCAACTGCTGGTGCAACAGCGAATTGAGCAACGCATTTTGACGGCGAAAACGGTAATGACTCCAGAATGCCTGAATTCGTAGCAGGTTCATGGTCAAAATCTGGCCAATGACACCTTCATGAGCCGTGCGAATGGCATCCGTTGTCTCAGGTTGCCAGAGTAAGCTGGCATGTTCCAGTAAACGCGAATGCATGTTTTTCAGCGCAGTCAGTAACGCGGTGCCATCGGAAGTGCTGGGCAGGATCATCATCATCACGCCTCCGCACAGGATACCGAGGATAACCTCGCATACGCGGGCCTGCGCGATGTCCCATAGCTGGGTAATCTCCACGGTATTGACCATGTGAAACGCAATGATCGCCGCCGTATAACCTGCCAGTTGAAAAGCGTAGGCGACGTTATTGGTGAAATGTGCGCAGGCCCAGGTACAAAAAGCGATCCACACCGACATACAAAGTAAAAACAGCCATGGTTCATTGAGGGTATGACCGGCGATAATCAACGCGGCGGTGGCGCCAAGCAAGCTACCCGCCATGCGACCCAGGCTTTTGCTGATAACACCGCCGACGGTAGGAAAACTGACCACGGCCGCCGAGGTCATCGCCCAGTAGGGCTCATCCAGATTCAGATAATAGGCAAACGTCAACGCCAGACACATGGCAATGGTATTTCGCAGCGCGTAACGCCATTGCGCTGCTGTGGCTTTGAACCACGGCCAATTGCCTGGCGTCAGGAGGGGCAGTTTCATTTACGCGGGCCGACAGACACGCTGCAGGTCGTACCAGAAACCAGCGTGACATCATGCGGTAGCGCGTCGAATTCGATGCGTACCGGAACACGCTGCGCCAGACGCACCCACGGCACGTTAGGTTTGATGTCGGGAATCAGGCCGGAATCACTTTCCACGCTTTGATCGTAGATAGCGCGACCAATACTGGAAACGTGACCCTGTAACTTAATATTGCCGCTGTAGAGCGTGATAACCGCAGGCGCACCTTCACGAATGTGGCGCAGCTTGGTTTCTTCAAAATATCCCATCACATAAAAAGAGTGGCTGTCGACAAGGGCAAACAAGGGCTTACCGGTTGAGGCATAGTCTCCGGTACGGGTAGAAAGATTGGTAACCCAACCCGCCACGGGCGCTTTGACCACCGTTTGCGTCAGTTGCCATTGTGCCTGGCGCAGACTGGCCTCGGCTGCTTCAACGCTGGCCTGCATGGCTTTCACATTGAGATTAGCGGTATCCAGATCTTCGGCTGAGATGTAATTTTGCGATAAATGGCGGCGTCGGTTGGCCTCGTTATTTGCTTTCGCCAGGTCGGACTGAGCTTTGGCCAGCTGCGCTTGCGCATTCAGTTCAGCAATGTGAAACGGCGTCTTGTCGATGATAAAAAGCACATCGCCTTTATTCACGAACTGGTTATCTTTTATATTGAGTTCGCTAATGCTGCCTGAGACCTGCGGCGTGATGCTAACCTGCTCAGCACGCACTTTACCGTCACGTGTCCAGGGCGACTGCATATAGTAATTCCACATCCACCATCCGGCGAAAACTGCGATTGCAGCGACTATAATGGTGGAGAAGTATTTAACGGTTTTAAGCGACATAATCACCACGCAATCAGCATTACAAAGGCCAGACATACGCAAAGCGTAAAGAGTGACAGATCCATTAACAGGGGATGCCAGATCTCACCGGAATAAATCCAGTCGCGCAGCAGGCGATGGACAACCAGCCAGAGAAGGAATCCTGCTACAAACGCCTTGAAAACAGGGGGGAAATAAACAGACGCTCCGATCATTAAATCTTGTAGGGGCAATCCTGTTGCATTAAACATAAACTTCACGGGCAAAATCCTTGGCGGAAGAGAGCATTGCTATAGGTTTAGCAAAAAAGAGACAATGAGTCTCTGTAACGCATAATGTCTGAAAAAATGTCAGCCGGTAAGCAAATTTGGCAATACATTTGTTTTGGCAATACAAATGCTGCACACTATTCTAAAATCAGCACAATAACTTAGCAAGCTAATTATAAGGAGATGAAATTGGAATCGCCATTAGGTTCTGATCTGGCACGGTTGGTGCGCATTTGGCGTGCTCTGATTGACCATCGCCTGAAACCTCTGGAGTTGACGCAGACGCATTGGGTTACGCTGCACAACATTCATCAATTGCCGCCTGATCAATCGCAGATTCAGTTGGCTAAAGCAATTGGCATCGAGCAGCCTTCGTTAGTTCGTACGCTTGACCAACTGGAAGAAAAGGGACTCATTTCACGACAGACTTGCGCCAGCGATCGTCGGGCAAAGAGAATTAAACTGACAGAAAAAGCAGAGCCGCTGATCGCTGATATGGAAGCGGTTATCAACAAGACGCGTGGAGAAATTTTGGAAGGGATTTCAGCTGAGGAAATTGATCTGCTGATTAAACTGGTCGCCAGACTGGAACACAATATTATTGAGCTGCAGTCACAGAGCTGAGGCGCAAAGATGACGTGTGGCCAGGGTCTGACCACACGTGAATTTGATTAGCGTGGAGACACGGTAACCTGGCTGCCGTTGTTAGCCATAACAACGCGCTGGCCGGCGGAGAACTTGGTCGCACCCTGTTTCTGAACCACCATGATGGTATTACCGTCGTCCTTACGGATTTCCAGTTCCACACCCTGGGTTTTATTCATTGCACCTTGTACACCTTGACCCGCTACGCCACCGGCAACTGCGCCAGCAGCCGTGGCTAATGAACGACCGGTACCGCCGCCGACGGTGTTACCAAGGAACCCGCCGAGTACCGCACCACCGATTGCGCCAATCACGTTTGCGTCATCGCCACCCTGGATTTGCACCGGACGAACATGAACAATCGTACCGTAGGTAACGTTCTGAACTTGTTTCGCTTCGGATGCAGTATATACGTCGCCTGAGAGGCTATCATTGTTAACGCAGCCCGCTAAAGATACGCCCATTAATGAAACAATCAGCACACGTTTAATCATTTACAAATCTCCTTTGTCACCACGAAACGCTAATTAAGCACTCTTCATGGCTAAATTATATGGCATTTGTGAGCCTAAGGTCACATGTTCTACTGGAACAATATGAAAATCTTAACCGAAATCGGATATACCGAGTATAAACGAATCATTCATATAATTGATGTAATAAAGCGTCCAGTGTAATGATTAGGCATTAAAAATCATTAAGGAAGCATGGCATTAGTCGGCACTTTATGGTTGAGTGTCAAGGCTAATTTGCTTAAAAGGATGACATATGAAATCGGGCCGTTTTATCGGTGTAATGTCTGGAACCAGCCTTGATGGCGTCGATGTTGTGCTGGCGACGATAGATGAAACGATGGTTGCGCAGCAGGCGAGTCTGACCTGGCCTATCCCCCTCCATGTAAAGCAGGCGATTCTGGATATCTGCCAGGGCCAGCAGCTTACGCTATCGCAGTTTGGCCAATTGGATGCGCAGCTCGGTTATCTGTTTGCCGAGGCGGTGAATGCGCTGCTGGCACAGGAAAAATTGAAGCCGCAGGAGATCGTCGCGATTGGCTGTCATGGGCAAACCGTGTGGCATGAACCCACGGGACGCGCACCGCACACGCTGCAAATTGGCGACAACAATCAGATCGTCGCGCGAACCGGCATCACCGTGGTTGGCGATTTTCGCCGTCGCGATATCGCCCTCGGCGGGCAGGGCGCGCCGCTGGTTCCCGCTTTTCATCAGGCGCTGTTGGCGCATCCAACGGAACGACGGATGGTGCTGAACATTGGCGGAATTGCCAATCTGTCTCTGCTTATTCCGCAGCAGCCCGTTCGCGGCTACGACACCGGGCCGGGTAATATGCTGATGGATGCCTGGATCTGGCGGCAATGCGGTCAACCCTACGACAAAGATGCGCAGTGGGCCAATTCGGGAACGGTGATCCTGCCTTTATTGCAAAATATGCTGAACGATCCGTATTTTTCTGCGCCTGCGCCGAAAAGCACGGGCCGCGAGTATTTTAATTATGGTTGGATAGAACGTCATCTGGCGCATTTCCCGGGAATAAGTCCGCGCGATGTGCAGGCGACGCTTGCCGAACTGACGGCGGTCACCATTTCCGAGCAAGTCCTGTTGAGCGGCGGTTGTGAACGGCTAATGGTATGCGGTGGTGGAAGCCGTAATCCGCTGCTGATGATGCGTCTGGCGGCATTATTGCCGGGTACAGAGGTCACCTCAACCGATGAGGCCGGGATTAGCGGTGATGATATGGAAGCGTTAGCCTTTGCCTGGCTGGCGTGGCGCACGCTGGCGGGATTACCGGGAAATTTACCTTCCGTGACCGGTGCATCAGAACCGAGCGTATTAGGGGCAATTTATCCTGCTAACCCGCGAACTCAGAGTTAACTGAAATTATTCAGCGCCATATGCCGGTAAACTCGGGATATTAGGGAGGGTGCCATTACCCTCCTGGACCAGGAAAGTCTTCAGGATATGGCTATGAAAAAACTGTTATTAGTGTGTCTGCCGGTACTGCTTAGCGGATGTAGCGTGTACAACCAATTTGTCGAGCGTATGCAAACGGATACGCTGGAATACCGCTGTGACGAAAAACCGCTTACCGTCAAGCTGAACAATACCCGCCAGGAGGCGAGTTTTGTTTATGATAATCAGCTATTGAACCTCAAACAGGGCGTGTCAGCATCAGGCGCGCGCTATACCGATGGTATTTACGTCTTCTGGTCTAAAGGCGACGAGGCAACGGTCTATAAACGAGACAGAATTGTGCTAAATAACTGTCAGTTACAGAACCCGAAGCGTTGAGATTTTCACCTGGGCGGCGCACAATAGCGTCACCCACTGACAATCCGTAGCCAACATCATGTCTGATAACGACGAATTGCAGCAAATCGCGCATCTGCGCCGTGAATACACGAAAGGCGGCCTTCGCCGCCGCGATCTTCCCGCCGAACCCCTTGCGCTGTTTGAGCGCTGGCTCGGGCAAGCCTGTGACGCCAAACTGGCCGATCCTACCGCAATGGTCGTTGCGACCGTTGATGAAAATGGCCAGCCTTATCAGCGTATCGTGTTGCTCAAACATTATGATGATAAAGGTCTGGTGTTCTATACCAATCTCGGCAGCCGCAAGGCGCACCAGATCGAGAAAAATCCCCGTATCAGCCTCTTATTCCCATGGCACATGCTGGAACGGCAGGTGATGGTTATCGGCAAGGCTGAGCGTCTTTCCACACTCGAAGTGGTGAAATACTTCCACAGTCGCCCACGCGACAGCCAGATTGGCGCCTGGGTATCTAAGCAATCCAGCCGAATCTCCGCTCGCGGTATTCTCGAAAGCAAATTCCTCGAACTGAAGCAGAAGTTCCAGCAAGGGGAAGTACCACTGCCCAGTTTCTGGGGCGGCTTTCGCGTGAGTATTGAGCAAATGGAATTCTGGCAGGGTGGTGAAAACCGTCTGCACGATCGTTTTTTATACCAACGCGAAGATAACGCGTGGAAAATTGATCGCCTTGCCCCCTAAAGATGCAAATTTCTTGTTTTAAGCGCTGGTGCTGAACAATCCGGCGCTTTATTCTATGTTTCTTTCGCATCAGGCGAAAAGTCGTGTACCGGCTAAGGTGCAGTCGTTTTATACATGGAGATTTTGATGGCAAGCAGTAACTTGATTAAACAATTGCAAGAGCGGGGGCTGGTGGCCCAGGTGACGGACGAGGAAGCGTTAGCAGAGCGACTGGCGCAAGGCCCGATCGCGCTCTATTGCGGCTTCGATCCTACCGCTGACAGCTTGCATTTGGGGCATCTGGTTCCATTGTTATGCCTGAAACGCTTCCAGCAGGCAGGCCATAAGCCTGTCGCACTGGTAGGTGGCGCAACGGGTTTGATTGGTGACCCGAGCTTTAAAGCCGCCGAGCGTAAACTGAATACCGAAGACACCGTGCAGGAGTGGGTGGATAAAATCCGCAAACAGGTTGCGCCGTTCCTCGATTTCGACTGTGGCGACAACTCGGCGATTGCTGCGAATAACTACGACTGGTTTGGCGGTATGAACGTACTGACTTTCCTGCGTGATATCGGCAAACACTTCTCCGTTAACCAGATGATCAACAAAGAAGCGGTTAAGCAGCGTCTGAACCGTGACGATCAGGGGATCTCCTTTACCGAGTTTTCTTACAACCTGCTGCAGGGTTATGACTTTGCCTGCCTGAATAAATTGCACGGCGTGGCGCTGCAGATTGGCGGTTCTGACCAATGGGGCAACATTACTTCCGGTATCGATTTGACCCGTCGTCTGCATCAGAACCAGGTGTTTGGTCTGACCGTTCCGCTGATTACTAAAGCTGACGGCACCAAATTCGGTAAGACTGAAGGCGGCGCTGTGTGGCTGGATCCGAAGAAAACCAGTCCGTATAAATTCTACCAGTTCTGGATCAACACCGCCGATGCGGACGTTTATCGCTTCCTGAAATTCTTTACTTTCATGGACATTGAAGAGATCAATGCGCTGGAAGAAGAAGATAAAAACAGCGGTAAAGCACCGCGCGCCCAGTATGTACTGGCCGAGCAGGTAACGCGTCTGGTTCACGGTGAAGAAGGTCTGGTAGCGGCAAAACGCATTACCGAAAGCTTGTTCAACGGCAATCTGAGCGATTTGAGCGAAGCGGATTTCGAACAGCTGGCGCAGGATGGCGTGCCGATGATCGAGATGGACAAAGGTGCCGATCTGATGCAAGCGCTGGTGGACTCCGAGTTGCAGCCTTCTCGCGGTCAGGCACGTAAGACTATTGCGTCAAACGCGGTAACCATCAACGGTGAGAAGCAATCCGATCCGGAATATTTCTTCCAGGAGAGTGATATCCTGTTTGGGCGCTACACCTTACTGCGCCGTGGCAAGAAGAACTATTGTCTGATTTGCTGGAAGTAAGATTTAGTTAGCAGGGGCGTGGGAAACTACGCCCCTTTATTTTTTCAGGGTTGTGGTAAGTAAAATGAAGAATATCCTCGCCATCCAGTCCCACGTTGTTTTTGGTCATGCGGGTAATAGTGCTGCAGAGTTTCCAATGCGTCGTCTTGGCGCAAATGTCTGGCCGCTGAATACCGTTCAGTTTTCTAACCACACACAGTACGGCAAATGGACCGGTTGCGTGATGCCGCCGAGCCATCTGACCGAAATCGTCCAGGGTATTGCCGATATCGATAAACTTCAGACCTGTGACGCCGTATTGAGTGGCTATCTTGGCTCGGCTGAACAGGGCGAGCATATTCTGGGCATTGTTCGCCAGGTTAAAGCGGCCAACCCGCGGGCGAAATACTTTTGCGATCCGGTGATGGGCCATCCGGAAAAAGGGTGTATTGTCGCGCCGGGCGTGGCGGAGTTTCATGTACGCCACGCGCTTCCGGCCAGCGATATTATCGCCCCAAACCTGGTTGAGCTCGAAATTCTGTGCGAGCATGCGGTGAGTAATGTCAATGAGGCAGTGGCGGCAGCGCGTGAGCTTATCGCTCAGGGACCAGAAATTGTGCTGGTGAAGCATCTGGCCCGCGCGGGTATCAGCACCGATCGTTTCGAGATGCTGCTGGTCACGGCTGAACGGGCGTGGCACATCAGCCGACCGTTAGTTGATTTTGGCGCTCGCCAGCCGGTTGGCGTGGGTGATGTTACCAGTGGCTTATTACTGGTGAAACTGCTGCAGGGCGCGTCTTTACAGCAGGCGCTTGAGCATGTGACGGCGGCGGTATACGAAGTGATGATTACCACCAAAGAAATGCACGAGTATGAGCTGCAGGTCGTGGCCGCACAGGATCGTATCGCGAAGCCTGAGCACTACTTCAGCGCGACGCAGCTGTAATCAATGCCCGATAGCGTTCACGCTTATCGGGCCTACGTTTGGCCGTCGGTCGGACAAGTAAGTAGGCCGGATAAGGCGCCTGGCGCCGCCATCCGGCACATTAGTGATTAGCTCAATCCTTCTGCTTTGAGCGCTGCGGCAACCGCCGGGCGTTCAGCCATACGGGCCATATACGCGTCGATATGGCTTAATCCTGCCATATTCAGCTTAACCGCATAAGCCCAACGCAGCACGGTGAACAGATAGGCATCGGCGATGCTAAAGCGCGGGCCGCAGATCCATTGATCGTCTTTCAGCGACTCGTTTACGTACTGCATTTTTTTCTCCAGCTGCGCGCGAACGGTTGGCTTGAAGTCTTCCGGCGTATCGGGACGGAACAGAGGCGTAAAGCCTTTATGCAGTTCTGTCGCAATGTAGTTAAGCCATTCGATGGTTTTGTAACGGGAGAGGCTGCTGGTTGGGGCAAGGAGCTGACGGTCTGGTACGGTGTCCGCCAGATATTGCATGATGGCGACGCCTTCGGTCAATAGCGTACCGTCATCCAGCAGCAGCGCGGGAACTTGACCTTTTGGGTTTACCGCGAAAAAATCATCGCCGTTTTCCAGACGTTTCTTCATCAGATCAACACCATCCAGCGTGAAATCTTTACCACTCTCCCGAAGGGTGATGTGGGAAGCGAGAGAACAAGCGCCCGGTTTGTAGAACAGTTTCATCGGTAACTCCTTTTGGCTGAGGTATATCGTATGGTAGTGCTAGCTCAGGCAAAAAAAAAGCCGCTAACATCAGTTAGCGGCCTGAAAATGAGTTTCCCTGAGAATTACGCTGTCGCGGCCTTAGAGGCTTTCTCATTGACGTCATCGTCCTGAGTCATACGATTCAGTTTTGGCGCCGTCAGCAGCATCAGAACAGCGATAACCGCCGTTGCAACACCAATCTGCAGGAACACACGACCGTAGACTTCAAGGGACATCAGCGGGTCAGTCACGTTCTCTGGTACAGCCATCATGTTAGCGACGTAACCACCGATGATGTTTGCACCGGCAGTGGTCAGGAACCAGCTACCCATGATGAAGCCCATCAGGCGTTGCGGTACCAACTGAGCCACCATTGCCAGACCCAGACCGGAGATCATCAGTTCACCGATACTTTGCAGACCATAGCAGATGATCAGCCAGTTAACGGATACGATGCCCGCGTCGGTAGCGAATTTCGCGCCCAGCGGCAGGATCAGGAACGCACCGGAACACAGCACCATACCAATCGCAAACTTAGTCGGCATTGGCAGGGTATCGCCCATCTTGTTATAGATAGCGGCGAGGATTGGGCTACCAATGATGATCCAGAACGGGTTCAGCGCCTGATACTGCTCAGGTTCGAAAGCAATACCAAGAATAGAGTGCTCAACGTTACGAATCGCGAAGAAGTTCAGTGAGGTCGGCATCTGGCTGTACAGTACGAAGAAGATAATCGCTTCAAGCATCAGAATGAAGGCGACGATCATTTTACGACGTGCAGCACCGTGCATGGTGAAGGCTTCTTTACCGAAGATAAATACGATACCCAGCGCAATGACGCCCAGAACCATACGTGCGATCTGCTGGTTGTGCAGCAACCAGGTTGCAATGGCGATCAGTACCACAACGCCAGCAATAGTCAGCAGCAGGTTACGGAAGTTGATCGGCTCAAAGTCAGGTTTAGAACCGTACTGTTTAACCCAGCGCTGGCAGAATGCGAAGTTAACAACGGTAATCAGCATACCTACGACGCTCAGGGCGAACGCGGTGCTCCAGCCGTAACGCGCAGCTAACCACGGCGTTGCCAGCATAGAGAAGAATGAACCGATGTTGACGGACATGTAGTACATAGTAAATGCACCATCAAGACGCGGGTCATCTTTGGCATAGCAGGTAGAGAGCAGGGAGGATGGGTTTGCTTTAAACAGGCCGTTACCGACCGCGATGGCCGCCATGCCCATATAAACGATACCCGCATCATGACCGGACCATGCAACCAGTGCATAACCGATGGCCAGGACAATTGCGCCGAGCATAATGACGCGTTTTGTTCCCAGAACTTTATCACCTAACCAGCCGCCAATGGCAACCAGACCGTACACCAGGGCGCTAAAGGACGAGAAAAGGGTGATGGAATCCGCTTCTGACATACCCAGCTGTTTAACCAGGTAGACGGCCATAATCCCTTGCAGGCCGTAATAACCAAAACGTTCCCACAGCTCAATAGAGAAAATGAGATAGAACGCTTTTGGTTGTTTGAAGGCGTTTAAACTCACGCTTTCTGTTGGTTTATTGTTTGCAGTAGACACTTTTACCTCTTTTTTTACATCCCATATCAACGGGGGTGTTCAGGTACGTGATGAGTCAAGTTCATCCGTCCGATTGTTATAGTGGGAGGGGAAACGGCAAGTAATGTTCACTATCTTGACCCTTCAGACAAGTGCTTTGTAATAATCTGTTACATATATCATGACTGGTGAAATCGTCGGGGCTGCGAAATGTTATCTAGCGTTAAATTTCTTCATTTGAAAAATGGCAGATTTTTACACTGTTTAATCAGGCCAGAAACCGCAATGTGGCGATATGTTCTGCTATTTAAGGTTGAATCCAGTGATATAGGCCATTATCTGAAAAATAGCCAGTGTAATGTTTTGTTTAGAAACTGTTCAGTTAGGTCATCTGATTGTCACTTTAACTGAAAAATAAAAAATTATTAACATTGTGTTATCTGGGTGATCTGGATCACGTATAGATAGAAATTTCTTTTGCTAAAAAAACGATTAACCTGCTCAGGTGATAATTCACAAGAATATTACATTAGATATGAGCGCCAGAGCGGCATCATTGTCGGCAAAAGAAACTCAGGGGAGTGCATAACTAATCGTTATGTGTGCGAGGGGCAAACAGGATGCCCCGGCAGCATCAGATATCGACTTTCTCTTTGAATTCGCAGAGATCTTCGATAATACAGGAACCGCAGCGCGGCTTTCGGGCTATGCAGGTGTAGCGGCCATGAAGAATTAACCAGTGATGGCAATCGACTTTAAATTCACTGGGTACAACCTTCAGCAGTTTCTCTTCAACCTGCTCAACGTTTTTACCCGGAGCGAATTGCGTACGATTACAGACGCGAAAAATATGCGTATCTACGGCGATAGTGGGCCAGCCAAAGGCGGTATTTAACACTACATTTGCAGTTTTTCGTCCAACTCCGGGCAGGGCTTCTAATGCGGCACGGTCTTCAGGCACTTCACCATTATGTTGTTCCAGCAGAATGCGGCAGGTTTTAATCACATTCTCCGCTTTGCTGTTAAACAAACCAATTGTCTTGATGTAGGACTTAACACCTTCAACGCCGAGCTCCAGCATCGCGGCAGGGGTATTAGCGACGGGGTACAGCTTAGCCGTCGCTTTATTGACGCTGACATCGGTGGCCTGCGCGGAGAGCAAGACCGAAATCAGCAGTTCAAACGGCGATGTAAAATTAAGCTCGGTTGTCGGATGCGGATTGTTATCACGCAGGCGCGTCAGTATTTCCAGACGTTTTGCTTTGTTCATTACACATTCCCTGTTTCACCCACGGGACTGTCCGCGACAGCCGCCTCGGCACGACGTTTCTTCATTTTCTCATCAATCAGATACTTCACCGCCAGCATCAGACCCAGGCCTATAAACGCGCCCGGTGGCAGCATGGCCAGCAGAAACGGCGTATCAGTATGGAAGATCTCAACGCGCAAGACTTTGGCCCAACTACCCAACAAACCGTCTGCGCCATCAAATAGTGTACCGTTACCAATTATTTCACGCAGCGAGCCCAGAACAAACATGGCACCTGTTGCGCCCATGCCGATGGAGAAACCATCGAGTGCGGATAAAGCAGGTCCCTTTTTGGCGGCGAAGGCTTCCGCACGACCAACAACAATACAGTTGGTCACAATCAGCGGGATAAAGATGCCCAGAGACTGATACAGTCCAAAAGCGTAGGCATTGATCAACATCTGCACCGCGCTCACCACGGAGGCGATGATCATGACATAAATCGGAATACGAATTTCTGGCGGTGTCCAGCGACGAAGGGCTGAAATCGTCAGGTTCGTCAACGTCAGGACGAGCGTAGTCGCGAGTCCCAGACCCAGCGCATTAGTGGCAGTAGAGGTGACGGCCAACAGCGGACACATCCCGAGTAGCTGCACAAGCGCGGAGTTATTTTTCCATAACCCCTGGACAATAACGTCTTTAATTTCGCTCATGGTTTATTCTCCACAGGCGCTAAGTTGAGGAAGTTGCGCGGGTAGCGTCTGCGCATACAAACCGGCGCGTTTTACTGCATTCACTACCGCACGCGGTGTAATGGTGGCACCTGTAAACTGGTCAAAGTCTCCGCCGTCTTTTTTCACCGCCCAGTGGGAATCATTACCCGCCGCGATCGTTTTGCCGCTAAAGTGGGTTATCCAATCGGACAGTCGCAGTTCGATTTTATCGCCCAGTCCTGGCGTTTCATGATGCTCGGTCACCCGCGTACCCAACACGGTACCGGTAAAATCGACGCCAACCAGCAGTTGAATAGCCCCGGAATAACCATCTGGCGCCGTAGCTTCAAGAACTGCTGCAACGGGGCGATCGTCCTGGCGGGCAATATACACCCGGTGACTGCCTTTGCCCAACGCTGGCGCATCGACCAGATAACAACTCTCAGACAAGTTATTATTGTAGCGATCGCCAGGCAGAACTTGATCGAACAGCGCTTTTTGCTGCAGCGCGGCCTGTTCATCAATAGTGGACTTAGTTAATTGATTGATTGCCGCGGTTAACCCCGTCGAGCCCGCAGCAAATAGCGCCAGTGTAATACCGTGTTTACGAATCGTTTTCAGCATAGGGAATCCTTAGCGATGTCCGTACACGCGAGGGCGAGTGTAATAATCAATCAGCGGAACCGTGATATTTGCCAGTAAAACGGCAAAAGCGACGCCATCAGGATAACCGCCAAAACTGCGAATCAACCACACGAGCAGGCCTGCAAGCGCGCCAAAAATCAGACGGCCACGGTTGGTGGTTGATGCTGTAACGGGGTCGGTAAGAATAAAAAATGCACCTAACATGGTCGCGCCGGAAAGGAGGTGCAACTGAGGTGAGGCCAGCGATTCTGGCGAGAAAATCCAGCCTAAAGTTGCGCAAACCGCAAGCGACAGCAGGAAGCTAACCGGGATATGCCAGCGAATCGCTTTCTGCCATAACAGTATGACACCGCCGACCAGCCAGGCAAGGTTAACCCACTGCCAGCCAGCGCCTGCAAGCATGCCGCTGTAGATTGGGTATTGCATCACCTGCTCAACAGTATGTCCCGCATGCAGCGAAGTCTTAAAGGTGTCGAGAGGCGTTGCCTGACTGATACCATCAATGCCCATACGCAACGTGTTCATATCCCCGCCGCTGGCGGTATGTCCACTAAAGATAACGTTAAGGGCGTCAAAGAACCCAGGCACAGTAGCCGCAATTTCATGCGGCGGCAGCCAACTGGTCATCTGTACCGGAAATGAGATAAGCAGTACGACGTAACCAATCATGGCAGGGTTAAACGGGTTCTGGCCGAGGCCGCCATACAGTTGCTTAGCGATGATAACGGCGAATACCGTGCCTAAAACCACCATCCACCAGGGGGCGAGCGGGGGAATACTCACCGCCAGTAGCAGCCCGGTGAGTAAAGCAGAGTTGTCTTTTAATACCGTGACAATAGGCTGTTTACGCAGTTTAAGTACGCCCGCTTCGGCAGCGATAGCGCTGACGGCTGCCAGAACTATCTGGAACAACGTTCCCCAGCCAAAAAACCACAGCTGAGCGGCGATCCCCGGCAATGCAGCAAGTAACACCAGTATCATGATGCGCGATGTCTGGCGCTGGTTATGGGTATAAGGGGAGCTTGCTATTCTGAATACCATTTATTCCTCGTTTACAACCTGCTGCTGTGCGGCTTTCTTTGCCTGAGCGCGTGCGATAGCGGCCGCGACGGCGGCTTTACGCGGATCAACTGGCTCGGCTGTTTCCGTTACTGCCTGCTGCTCAAGCTTGCGGGCTTTAGCGCGGGCGATAGCCGCTTCCACGGCGGCTTTACGCGGATCAACTGGCTCGGCTGTTTCCGTTACTGCCTGCTGCTCAAGCTTGCGGGCTTTAGCGCGGGCGATAGCCGCTTCCACGGCGGCTTTGCGCGGATCAACCGGTTCGACGGTTTCCGTTTCCGGTTGCTGCTCAAGCTTGCGGGCTTTGGCACGGGCGATAGCCGCTTCCACGGCGGCTTTGCGCGGATCCACCGGTTCGACGGTTTCCGTTTCCGGTTGCTGCTCAAGCTTGCGGGCTTTGGCGCGTGCAATAGCCGCTTCCACGGCGGCTTTACGCGGATCTGTACCCGCACTGTTGCCTTCAATTTGTGGTGGATTTTCAGTCCGGGCCGCGCGAGCTTGTGCCTTACGCGCCTCGCGTGCGGCAATCACGGCGCTATTGTCAGGTTTTTCGCCAGCCTGAATGACTACCGGCTGCATTGCCTGGGCCTGCTTTTCTTTTACGCGAGCCAGCGCGGCGGCAATGGCATCATGATCTTTAGCTGCAGGCTGAGCGGCGGCGCTTTTGTGGCGTTCAAGACGTGCAGCTTTTTCTCGTTCAAGGCGTGCCTGTCGGGCTTCGAATCGTGCTTTTGCTTCGGCGGCACGTTTTTCTTCCTGACTAATGGCGTAAATCTCGGCTTTTTCCTGGCGGAAATACTGCACCAGTGGAATGTTGCTAGGGCATACCCAGGCGCAGGCACCGCATTCAATACAGTCGGCGATATTGTGAGCCGTTGCTTTGTCGTGCTGTTGCCCTTTACTGAACCAATAAAGCTGCTGCGGCAGGAGATCGGCTGGGCAGGCATCGGCGCAAGCGCTACAGCGAATGCAGCCTTTCTCTTCCGGCGTTTCCCCCATTTCACTGGCAGAGGGCGCCAGAAGACAGTTGGTAATCTTTACCACGGGTACATCCAGCCACGGCAGCGTAAAGCCCATCAGCGGTCCGCCCATAATGACCATCTGGTCGGCGGAAGGGCAGAAGCCCGCGTCGTTGAGCAGATGACGAACCGGCGTGCCTAAACGCGCCCAGACGTTGCCCGGACGGCTGACGGCTTCACCAGTGAGCGTCACGACACGCTCGGTGATCGGTTCACCATCAATCACCGCGCGTTTGATGGCATAAGCGGTTCCGACGTTTTGCATCAGTACGCCGATATCTGAGGAACGTCCGCCGTGGGGAACCTGCTTGCCAGTCAGGATTTGTGTTAATTGCTTGGCCCCGCCTGAAGGATACTTAGTGGGGATCACACGTAAGCTAATATCGTGTGAATCAGCCATCACTGCGCGCAGCATAGAAATTGCCTGCGGTTTGTTATCTTCGATGCCCACCAAAATTTCGCGTGGCTGAAGAATATGCGCAAGGATACGGATACCTTCGACGACCTGCGCCGCGCAGTCCTGCATCAGGCGGTCATCAGCCGTAATGTATGGCTCGCATTCAGCGGCGTTGATGATCAGCGTTTCAATTTTATCTCCGCCGCCCTGTAGTTTGACGCCGGTGGGGAAACCTGCGCCACCCAGTCCGGCAACGCCGAACTGGTGAATACGCGCGATCAGCTCTTCCCGGCTGCGGGAGCGGTAATCGGTCCAGCCATCCCGCTCAATCCAGCGATCTTCGCCATCGGCGTCTATGATAACGCTCAACTCAGCCAGTGCCGATGGGTGTGCCGTAGAGTGCGGGGCAATGGCAACAACGGTGCCTGACGTTGGTGCATGGACCGGAAGCATTTTGCCTCGCCCGAGGGTTAACGCCTGACCTCGCAGTACGGTATCACCCACGTTTACGCACAGCTCACCTTCCGCGCCAATATGTTGCTTCAGCGGAATAACAAAGCGTGGCGCCAGCGGAACCTGCCGCAACGGCGTGCCGTTTGACTGGGTTTTCATTTCTGGTGGATGAATGCCGCCATCAAAGTCCCAGATTTTGTTTTTTCTGAATGCAGAGAATAACTTAAACATGTTGTTCCACGGGAATGATGCGCACAGGAATGGTGTTTAAATCCCATTTCCAGCTATCTGGTGTTTCGGCTACCGGACGTAATTCGATACATTGCGTTGGGCACGGATCAACGCACAGGTTGCACCCGGTGCAGAGATCGCTCATCACCGTATGCATGGCGCGCGTCGCACCCACAATCGCATCAACCGGGCAGGCCTGAATGCACTTTGTGCAACCGATACAGTTATTTTCATCAATGACCGCCAGCATACGCACGGGCGTAACGTCTTGTTCATCACCATCAATCGGCTGCGGATCGACGTTCAGCAGGGCGGCAATTTTTAACATCACCGCTTCGCCACCGGGAGCGCAACGGTTAATTTTTTCACCCTGAGCGCCGATCGCTTCAGCATAAGGATGACAGCCCGGATAGCCACATTGTCCACACTGGCTTTGCGGGAGAATTTCATCAATTTTCTCCACAACCGGATCATCTTCAACGGCGAAACGTCGTGAGGCATAACCCAAAATAGCGCCGAACGCCAGACCCAGTAGACTCACTGCGGCAACGGCAATCCAGATAGCATTCATTACAACTTCACCAAACCACTAAAGCCCATAAAGGCTAATGACATTAAACCGGCGGTAATCAGCGCAATCGCATTCCCGCGAAATGGCGCAGGGACGTCCGCCACGGCGAGACGTTCGCGAATTGCCGCGAACAGTACCATCACCAGCGAGAAGCCGACTGCGGCAGAAAAACCGTATAGCGCCGACTGTAAAAAGTTATGACCGAGGTTGATGTTCAGTAGCGCTACACCCAATACCGCGCAGTTAGTGGTGATCAACGGAAGGAAGATCCCCAGCAGGCGGTAAAGTGCAGGGCTGGTTTTGCGTACAACCATCTCGGTAAATTGCACCACGACGGCGATAACCAGAATAAAAGCCAGCGTGCGCAGATAGATGAGATTGAGCGGGATTAGGATCCAGGTATCAATCAGCCATGCGCAAATGGATGCCAGTGTCATGACAAACGTCGTGGCAAGGCCCATACCCATTGCGGTTTCCAGTTTTTTGGAAACACCCATAAACGGGCAAAGGCCCAGAAACTTGACCAGTACAAAGTTATTGACCAGTACAGTTCCGACAAACAGCAGCAGGTAATCAGTCATTTTTCGGCCTGAAATAAAAAAGCCGCCTATTATCTGACAATCTACAACAGGCGACAACAGGTTAACTGTAGGGTTATTACGGGTTCACAAACGTCGATTTAACGCGCTGCGATCGTTTGAAGTAGGGCACCAGCAGTGCTGCAGCCAACAATGGGAACAGCAGTTGGCGCACGGCAAAGGCGTCCGGGACCGGTGAAAACGCAAACGCTTTAATCGCCAGCAACACGGAGATCAGCAGCCACAGAATATAATGTTTAGGTACACAGGCTCTGCGTTTGAAAAACGCAATCGTCAGCCACAGCGTGTAATACCACATGGCGATCGCGGTAATAAAGGAAACGCCCCATAACAGCAAATTGACCGTACTTTGTTCACCCAGCATTTTGAAGGTTTGCGGTGTAGCCAGCGCAGTGACATAAAGTAGTAACGCCAGCGAAGCGCTCAACAACGCGACTAACAGCCAGGCCAGTGGCCCAAGGAGCCAGCCTCCGATACGTTGTGCCGGTGTGGTAGTCATCTCTTCTCCAGGTTTACGCGCGCAATCAATCATGCCATTCATTTTGGGGCAATTATTATAAAGCTTTTAACGTTGAGCGCTACTTTCTTCTTTATTGCACGTAATGCCAGACTGATTTAGGTACCTGACCGACATCAAACAGACGACCTCCCGAGATAAGCTCCGCACGGCGATGGTCTGCGGCACGGTACATATTGATAATGTCGCTATCGTCAGTGAGCGTGTAGTTAAGATGGTCGAACAGTTTTTCCAGACTATCGAGTGAACTGATTTTGCGGAATTTTAATAAGTAATCCTGAACAGTCATAAATGCAGATCCATATAAATAAAATAATACCAACGGAGTAGAAAATATAAAAATAAACAACGTGCACAGGTAAAAGCGGATTTACGTGCAAGTGTAAGAAGAGTGTTCATACCTGTGAAAAAGCAGGCGCTATACGCACCTGCAGCAAGGGTAACCCGCTTCGCCACAGCAGGCAATATGCGGCGGAGCGGGATGCGGCCTAATTCGCTTTTTTTGACAGAATTCGATCTTTTGCAGCCAAACCTTGCAGCTACTACATGTGAATTGCCGGGAATAAACGACTACCGACGCTTATTTCTTCTGCACAGCAGCAACGGGCTCCGGTGGCTGGTAATTGTCAATATGATTGGCAACACCCAGCAGGATTACGGAGACGGCGAGAACAATCCAACCTGTTAATTCAATAAGACGATTCATTACTGATGACATTTGCTTTGATTTATCCTTAAACACAGGCTGCAAATGTTACTAATCTCTCATTAATACAGCAAGATGATTGGGAACGATTTCTACCTCTTTTTCGCTGCAAGTTAAGCGTAAGTGGCATATGTTTGACTTAAGTTAAGAAACGACCTTTGTAGCGCAAAGGTTATTAAACTATTGAGACGTTGCAAGGTATGGTGTGAAATAGGTCTGTTTTGAATTGAGAGGCAATAACATGAGTGACAACATCCGCGTTGGGCTAATTGGCTATGGTTATGCCAGCAAAACCTTCCATGCCCCCCTGATTGTGGGTACACCGGGCCTGGAACTGGCTGCGGTTTCCAGTAGTGATGAAGCAAAAGTGAAGGCAGACTGGCCTACGGTGGCGGTTGTTGCCGAGCCTAAACATCTTTTTAACGATCCCAATATCGACCTGATAGTGATCCCCACGCCTAATGACACGCACTTCCCGTTAGCGAAGGCCGCGCTGGAAGCGGGCAAACATGTGGTTGTTGATAAGCCTTTCACCGTGACACTGTCACAAGCTCGTGAGCTGGATGCGCTGGCGCGCAGCCTCGGGCGCGTATTATCTGTGTTCCATAACCGTCGCTGGGACAGTGATTTCCTGACGCTGAAAGCCTTGTTGGCGGATGGCGTTTTGGGGGAGGTTGCGTATTTTGAATCTCATTTCGATCGTTTTCGCCCGCAGGTTCGTGACCGCTGGCGTGAACAGGGCGGCCCGGGAAGCGGCATCTGGTACGATTTAGCACCGCATCTTTTGGATCAGGCGATTAATCTGTTTGGTTTGCCCGTCAGCCTGACGGTAGACCTCGCCCAACTGCGCCCCGGTGCGCAGGCGACGGATTACTTTCATGCCATCCTGACGTATCCGCAGCGGCGAGTGATTCTACACGGTACCATGCTCGCTGCCGCAGAATCGGCCCGTTATATTGTGCACGGATCGCGCGGCAGCTATGTGAAGTATGGTCTTGACCCGCAGGAAGAGCGTTTGAAAAATGGCGAGCGGTTGCCTCAGGAAGACTGGGGTTATGACATGCGCGATGGCGTATTGACGCGAATAGAAGGTGAAGAGCAGGTTGAAGAAACCTGGCTTACCGTACCGGGTAACTATCCGGCGTACTATGCTGGCATTCGTGATGCGCTAAACGGTAACGGTGAGAACCCGGTCCCGGCAAGACAGGCTATCCAAATTATGGAGCTGATTGAGCTGGGTATCGAATCCGCAAAACATCGTTCGACGCTTTGCCTTGCCTGATTGAACTAATGCCGGATAAGCGTTACGCCATCCGGCACTTTATCGTTACGCTGCGGCGACTTTCTCACGCAAGGCACGTTTTTCTTCGTTACTCAGGAATGCCATTTCCAGACCGTTGATTTGCGCCTGGCGGATCTGTTCGCGCGTAAGGCCTACTGCTGGTGCGGCAATGGTGTACTCGTGAATAATATCCACCCCCTGAACAGCCGGGTCGTCCGTATTCAAACTGGCTAACACCCCATGCTCGAGGAACGTTTTCAGCGGATGGGCCGCCAGAGAGGCAACGGTGCTGGTCTGAATATTTGATGTCAGGCAGGATTCGATGCCGATACGGTGCTCGGCGAGATAATCCATCAACGCACGATCTTCTACGGCTTTAACGCCGTGACCAATACGTTCAGCGCCCAGCTCTTTAATGGCCTGCCAGATGCTTTCGGGGCCCGCAGCTTCGCCCGCATGCACGGTAATACGCCAGCCGGCGTCGCGTGCCTGGTTGAAGTGTGACAGGAACAGACTGCCCGGGAACCCCAGTTCGTCACCAGCCAGATCCAGTGCCGTAATATGGTCGCGGTGGGCTAACAGCGCATCCAGTTCCTGCAGGCAGGCAGCTTCGCCGAAGGTACGACTCATAATGCCAATTAAGCGTGCTTCAACGCCAAAGGTCTTGCAACCCTCGCGTACGCCGGCAATGACGGCTTCAACCACGCCCGCGACGGGAAGCTGATGCGCCATCGCCATATAGCCTGGAGAAAAACGTAATTCTACATAGTGCAGACCGTTACGTGCCGCATCCTCAATATTCTCAAATGCCACGCGGCGACAGGCATCCAGCGAGGCCAGAACCTTCACGCCCCAATCGAGCTTGGATAAAAAGCTCACTAAATCCGGCTCAGTTGATGTGACTTGCACATGAGGGATCAGCGTTTCCAGCGTTTGCGCCGGAAGCGTCAAGTTGAACTGACGACCCAGATCCAGGATCGTTTGGGCACGGATGTTACCATCAAGGTGGCGATGGACGTCGGTCAGGGGGAGAGAAGTATCAATCATGGTTGCACTCGTGTTTTTAGGTAAAGTGCAGGGCATTATACAACAGAAAAATGTTCCTCTAAAAACTTTAAAAAAAACAGTGCAGAGTTCGGGGTGTGAGGGAAGCAAGTGGTGCAAAATTGCTCGCCATGCTGCCAACGCACCAACAGAATGGGGTTCCGGCAGATCGTACCAGGATGCTTTTGCCTGGCGGTGGTAAGACAGGTGTAAAGTTAGCAATAACGCATTTTCTACAGCATGTGTTTAATGGCGGATTTTTTCTTTTTTTAAGATTATTTCCCTCGATTTTATTTAATCACTGCCTTTCAGTGTTAATTTATTCAGATATTAATTGGATAACATTGCTAATAGCGAAAAATGGACACTTTCCCATTTATGAATGCACAGCGAGGTATGTTATAAAAAACACAATAATGACTGAGGGTATTAATAAAGTGAAAAGTGTAAAGCTAATTATCAGTACAATGTTCTGTGGAAGTTTGCTTTTGGCAACTGTACCTGCGCATGCGGCGTATAAAGCGGATGAAACGCATGTGATCCAGTTTAAAAAAGGCACCAGCGGGGCAGATATCAAGGGTACAATTACGGGTGATAAAACAAAAGATTATACGTTTGTCGCCAAAAATGGGCAGACCCTGCAAGCAGTTCTGAAAAGCGCCTGGCCTCATCCTTTCATGAGTATTATTGCACCGGGCGATCAATTCATTTTTGATGGCATGATGAGCGGTGATACTTATAAAAATACGCTGCCTGCCAGCGGTAAGTATACTATCAGAATATATCAAAAAGGCGCGGCGAAAGATGAAGGGAAAACCAACGCATTCCAGCTGCATATGAAAATTACCAACTAATAATGAGTAAAAGATCGCCCAAGTGGCGATCTTTTACTTTGCTATTTAACGTATTGTGCGGATGGCGTTAATCAAACCCTGAACGCCTTTTTCAAGCTTGGAGCGCGGGCATCCGGCATTGAGGCGTACAAAACCGCGGCCTTCTTCTCCGTAAGTATATCCCGGCATGATGGCGACTTTCTGCTGGTGGATGAGCGCATCCTGCAGCGCGTGGTCATCAATATTGAGCGGGCGCAGGTCAATCCATGCCAGATAGGTGGATTGCGGAACCTGCCAGTTTAGCTCAGGGAATGCACTATTTAGCTCACGGGCAACAAAGTGCAGATTACTGGCAAGGTAATCGCGTAGCGCATCAAGCCAGCTAGCGCCTTGCTGGTAGGCTGCAATATGTGCAGTAAGCGCCAACACCGCAGGCGAGGAAAGGCCATCGCGGCCTTTTAACGCGCTGAGATAATCGTTACGGCTTTGCGCATCCTCAATGATTCCGTAAGCCCCGGTTAATGCCGGAATATTGAAACTCTTTGAACCGGAGGTGAACAGCGCCCAGCTGTCGCGCGCGACGTTGCTCCACGGGATGTGCGGCTGGTCTGCCCATACCATATCCATATGGATCTCATCAGAGATGACTTTTACACCGTGGCGCTGACACAGTTCCGCCATGGTTTCCAGTTCGTCGCGCGTCCATACCTTACCGGTTGGATTGTGCGGGCTGCAAAGCAGGAGAATTTTGCTTTCAGGTAGGGACAGGGCTTGCTCCAACGCAGCCATGTCGCAAAACCAACCGTCAGCGCGTTTTTCCAGTCCGACAGCGCGCACCTGGCGCTGATTACCTTCAATCGCTTTGTAAAACGCGTCGTAAGCTGGCGTATGAATGACCACCGCATCGCCTGCTGAGGACCACTGGCGGATCAGCTCCGACACCATATAGATGACCGAGGGGCCATAAACCAGCGATTGAGGATCAATTTGGGTATTATGACGCGAGAGAAACCAGTGGCTAATCGCCGCCAGAAATTCATCATTTTTCCAGCGGCTGTAACCCAACACGCCATGTGACAGGCGCTGAGTCAGCGCCTCCAGAATGCAAGGTGCGGTGGCAAAATCCATATCGGAAATGGTGAACGGCAGCAGGTCTGCTGAACCAAAACGGTCGGCAACGTAATCCCACTGGGTACACCAGGTACCGTGTCTGTCCACAACCTTTGAAAAATCAAACATAATGTTGTCCTTACGCCTGTACGGTATTCATCAGAACCGCGATCTCGTCTTTTACCGACTGGACCTGTGGGCCGATAACCACCTGGAGGTTATGCTGATTGAGTTGTACTACGCCAATGGCTCGATTGTCCTTCAGAGCCTGTACGTTAACAAGCGACATATCTTTTACTGACAAGCGCAGACGGGTGATGCAGTTATCCAGGCTGACTATGTTTTCCGCGCCGCCGAGCGCCGCCAGAATGGCGGGGACGTTGTAACCCGATTTACCCGGCGCTCCAGCCATGACTTTTTCGATATTGCTGGCAATTTCGACTTCACGACCCGGTGTTTTGAGATTAAAGCGCGTGATAGCGAAGCGGAAGATAACGTAATACACCGCGAACCAAATAGCCGCCACAACAGGAACCAGGTACCACTTGGTGGACAGTCCGTGCAGGATACCGAACACCACGAAGTCAATCAGGTTACCGTCCGTGTTACCGATTGTGACGCCAAGCACCGCCATCACGGTGAAGCCAAGACCGGTAAGCAGGGCGTGGATCACATACAGTACCGGGGCGACGAACAGGAATAAGAACTCGAGGGGTTCAGTGGTACCGCCAATGACACAGGCGATCAAACCAGAGATTAATAACCCTTTAATCTTATGACGATTCTCAGGACGTGCGCAGTGGTACATGGCTAATGCCGCGCCCGGTAAACCACCGAGGAACGCCGGCATTTTACCCTGGGACAGGAAGCGAGTGGCGCTTTCAGAGAACCCCTGGGTTGTTGGGCAGCTCAGTTGAGCCTGAAAAATAGTCAGTGCGCCGCTTACGCTGTGACCACAGACTTCCTGCGTGCCGCCAGCTTCGGTGAAGCGAATCAATGCCACCAGAATATGATGCAGGCCGAAAGGCAGCAGCAGGCGTTCGCCGGTACCAAACAGCATAGGACCAAATTCTCCCGCGCTATTGATGATGTGGCCGAGTCCGGTAATGCCCATGGCGAAAACCGGCCAAATCAGGGGAATGACCAGGCCGACCAGACCCATCACCACTGAAGAGATAATAGGCACAAAACGGGTACCGCCGAAGAAGGCCAGCGCGTCCGGCAGACGAATGTTGTGGAAGCGTTCATGCAGCATCCAAACGATGATCCCGGCAATAACCGCGCCGAGGATCCCCGTGTCGATCGACTGGATCCCCAAAATGTTTTGCACGTTGTTGGCTTTGAGGATCGCCGCATCTGTGGTGGGTAAGATACCTTTGGCAGTTAACCAGAAGTTGACGGCAAGGTTCATGACCGCATAACCGACAAAACCGGCAAACGCAGCAACACCTTTGTTCTCGCGGGCCAGGCCCAGAGGAATGGCAATACAGAACATGACCGGCAGGAAGCTAAACGCAAACGAGCCAACTTTGCTCATCCAGGTGAAGATGGCCTGAAGCACAGGGTTTCCCAACGCCGGGATCAGCGTCAGGACATCATGGCTGCTTAACGAGCTGCCGATCCCCAACATGATCCCGCAAAATGAGAGCAGTGCTACGGGCAACATAAAGGTTTTGCCCAACTGCTGGAAAAATTCCCATAACGTTATTTTTGGTGTGGTTCTCGTCGTCATCAAACGACTCCTTGTAAAAGCTGGCTGACTAATGATGGCGAGAAGATAAAACGTTTTACCTAATTTTAGTGCGGTATAAATCACATTATCGAACGATAATAGGGCGTATAAATATAAGTGATTGATAAAACGTTTTATCCGTCACGTTATCAGGGAGTTTTCTGTTTTTATGGCTATAGCCAAAAAAATAACCATCCATGATGTTGCGCTGGCTGCAGGGGTTTCGGTCAGTACCGTCTCATTAGTGCTCAGTGGAAAAGGGCGAATTTCATCAGCCACCGGCGAACGAGTTAATGCTGCTATTGAGCAACTGGGGTTTGTGCGTAACCGCCAGGCATCAGCGCTGCGTGGCGGGCAAAGCGGGGTAATTGGTCTGATTGTGCGCGATCTGTCTACGCCGTTTTACGCAGAGCTGACGGCGGGGCTGACGGAAGCGTTAGAAGCGCAGGGGCGCATGGTCTTTTTACTGCATGGTGGTAAAGATGGCGAACAGCTGGCGCAGCGTTTCGCGATGTTGCTCAATCAAGGGGTGGATGGCGTGGTCATTGCCGGAGCTGCCGGCAGCAGTGACGCGCTGCAACAACTGGCCGCTGACAAAGGGATCCCGGTAGTATTTGCATCACGCGCCAGCTACATGGATGAGGTTGACACCGTCAGACCCGATAACATGCAGGCTGCCCAGTTATTAGTTGAACATCTTATCCGCCACGGGCACCAGCGTATTGCCTGGCTGGGGGGGCAGAGTTCTTCATTGACCCGCGCAGAGCGCGTCGGCGGCTATTGCGCCACGTTGCTAAAATATGGTTTACCGTTTCATAGCGACTGGGTGCTGGAGTGTTCATCCAGCCAGAAGCAGGCCGCTGAAGAGGTGACAGCGCTGTTGCGTCGCAATCCGACAATCAGCGCGGTAGTGTGCTACAACGAAATAATCGCCATAGGCGCCTGGTTCGGCCTGATGAGAGCTGGACGTCAGAGTGGTGAAATTGGCGTAGATCGTTATTTCGAACAGCAAATATCGTTGGCCGGATTCGCCGATGTGGCAGAAAACGCGCTGGACGATATCCCTATTATTTGGGCCTGTACGCCCGCTCGTGAAATGGGATATACCCTTGCTGAACGCATGCTCCAACGCATTGGCCACGATGAAGGCCATTCACGCAATCTGACACTTTCCGCTCGGCTGGTGGCAGCGAAATAAAAAAAAGCCCGATAAGCAATGCTATCGGGCCAGTCATAAAACAGTGATTACTGTTGCGGGATGGCAGGAACGTCCGGCTGTGTAAGAGAAGGCATACCGAACATGCCAACAAACTCATCCAGCGGCATTTTTTGTCCGTTCAGCGTTACCTGGCCGTTTGCATATTGCAGGCTGGAGCCGATAACGTTGTCCTGCAGCGTCGTAATACGGAACATCTGACCCATCGCCGCCAGGCCATTAACCTGTTGCTTCGCCAGACCTGCTGCTTCTTCCTGCTGATATCCTTCCAGTTTGGCAATCTGCGTCATGAACTCAGTCGCCATATCGACAGGAATTGTCAGTTTAGCGTCCAGTGATTTGACGGAGCGATCCACTTCCTGCGCCAGCGTTTGCGGCTCCACGGAGTTTGCAGTCGGATCTTTTAGCAGCAGGGACAGATTAAATGCGGTTTCACCTTTTGCGTTCTTCCAGCTCAGCGGGGCAATAGTAATGACCGGCTCGCCTTTCATCAGAATTGGCAGTGCATTGAAGAAGGCTTCGGTGACTTTCTGCTGATAAAGCTCAGGATTTTGCACCACGTCAATCTGTGACATCAGCGCTTTGGTTTGGGCGCTATACTGCTGGCTGAACTGGTGCAGCGCTTCACCGTCTATCTGGCCCACTTTCAGCGTCAGTTTACCGCTTCCCATATCCTGGCCCTGAAGTTTAAGACTGTTCAGGGTGTAATCCAGCTGGCTGTTTACGGTTTTGCCATCGTTGATCAGATCGGATTTGCCATCGATACCCATACCTTCCAGTACCGCCAGCTCTTTACCCTCGACTGAAATCGACAGTTTTTCGAGTGACAATTTCTGGTCGCCGATGCGCTCACCAAAGCTGGCGATACTGCTGGAACCTTCAGTTTTCAGGTTATTAAAAGTAACCTGTACTTTCTGATCGTACTCATTGACCGCATTAACCAGGCCACTTTGCGCTTCGCCAGTCAGCGACACAGCATTGCCGTCTTTGTCAGCCGTAAACTGGAACTCGCCGCCGCTAAAGGCCACTTTTTCATCGCCTTTCTCATAGTTCAGTGGCTTGAGAGAGAGAGCGGAACGGGTATCGCCACTGTAGCTAATACGGGAGTTAATGATGAATGGCGTCTCACCTTTGGCAATATCAAACAACGGTTTGGTAACGTCGTTATTGACCAGCGTCGTTTTCACGGAGGCCATTGCCGGAACCAGATTCAGTGATTTCAACTGAGCCAGCGGGAAAGGACCGTGATCCACGGTTTCATTCAGGACGATGCTTTGTCCCGGTTTCAGCCAGGAATCAGCCTGTCCGGCGATAGGTTTTACCACCAACTGCAGTTGGCTATTGAACACGCCGCGCTGGTAGTTTTGATAACTCAGTTCAATGCCCGCCTCAGGGGAGTAGCGTTTTAACTGTTCGTTTGCCTGCGTCACCATCTCGGCGAGATGCGTTTCGAGTTTCTTTCCTGTGTACCAGGCTCCGCCCGTCCAGACGATACCCAGTGCAACCACCACACCCGCAGCTACCAGCGATTTTTTCATTTTGATATCCATAAAATAAAACCAGGCGTTTGAAGACGCCTGGAGGAGTGACATGTCTTTAACTCACTACAGCTTAGCAAGAGTTGTTAAAAATATCAGTATCTTGCTACAGCTTGTTATAAACCCGAGCTAAACGACCCTTGCCGCTGACGTTTATCGGCGATTCATTCGCGCTAATAAAGGCCGATTCACCCGGCAGCAGGACCAGACGCTGCTCGCCTTTACTCAGCACGGCTTCCCCCTCGATGCAGAACAAAATAGCCGCACTTTGCTGACTGATTTCTGTGCCATCGGCGGTCAGTTCATGCAGGGAGAAGGCGAAATCGTCGACCGGAATAGGGAAGTCCAGTTCGCCATCGGTCTTAACCGGTGTGGTCAGCAGCTGGTTTGCAGGTTTGGCGACAAACTTAACGTTGGCGACCAGCTCCGGGATATCAATGTATTTTGGTGTCAGTCCGGCGCGAAGCACGTTGTCCGAGTTAGCCATTACCTCAAGCGCCACACCTTGCAGGTAGGCATGTGGGGTTTCGGCAAACAGGAACATCGCCTCGCCTGGATTGAGCTTCACCACATTGAGCAGCAACGGGGAGAAGAGCCCGCTGTCGTTCGGGTAGAAGTCGGCTACCAGGCGAATGGTTTGCCAGGGTTCACCCTGCTGGCTGTTCAGCGCTGATTTCAGGATTGCCAGCGCATGGGATTTCTCCTCATCCTGCATATTCAGTAAGCTGGCGAAAAGATAGCTCAGACGTTCTGCGCTCGGTTCCTGCAGGAAATGCGCAATAGCCGGGTGCGCTGCACTAACCGGTTGTAACAGTGCAACAATGTCTGAGAACTCGCGAAATGCGTTCATCGCCAGAAATGGCGTTAAAGCAAAAACCAGTTCCGGCTTGTGGTTAGGATCTTTGTAGTTGCGCTCGGCGGCATCCATCGGGATCCCCGCCGCGTTTTCTTTGGCAAATCCGATTTCAGAATTGCGCTTGTTAGGATGAACCTGAATCGAAAGAGGTTGCGCGGCGCAGAGCACTTTAAACAGGAAAGGCAGTTCACCAAAGCGTTTGGCAACGGCATCGCCTAACAGTGCGGATTTATCGTGTTCGATGACATCGCGCAGAGCGACCTTCTGGCCGTCAGCGCCCAGAACCTGCGAGCTGCTTTTCGGATGCGCGCCCATCCACAACTCAGCCATCGGTTGCTGAGTGGGGTTGGCAATCCCATAAAGTTCCGTTAACGCAGTTTTACTTCCCCAGGCGTAGTTCTGCACTGAGTTGATGAGTTTTTGCATTCTCAAGCCCTGTTTCAATGTGGAATTTTCTGCGGCTATTAAACCAAGAAACCCCGAGGGAAGTAACCTGCACATGTAAAAAGTCGTACTTGTCTCAGTTTTTGTTAAAAAATTGTGTAGGATATGGTGACTCGCTTTTAATACCCTGAGCAATTCCGGTTGCAGAAAGCCCTTACTTCTACAATCCGACCTGCGGCAGGGAAGCAGGGCAATGGAACATCTGCCCAGAGAATAACCAGACCGAGCAGTAAGTGAGAGCACAATGTCAAACAAACCCTTTCATTATCAGCATCCTTTCCCCCTCAAAAAGGATGATACCGAATACTATCTGCTGACCAGCGATCATGTCTCCGTTGCCGAATTTGAAGGGCAGGAGATTGTTAAAATAGCACCGCAAGCCTTAACCCTGCTGGCTCGTCAGGCCTTTCATGATGCGTCGTTTATGCTGCGTCCTGCGCATCAACAGCAGGTGGCCGATATTCTGCGTGACCCCGAAGCCAGTGAAAACGACAAATATGTGGCCCTGCAATTCCTGCGCAATTCCGATATCGCGGCTAAAGGTATTTTGCCTACCTGTCAGGACACCGGAACCGCGATTATCGTAGGTAAAAAAGGTCAGCGCGTCTGGACCGGTGGCGGCGATGAAGCTGCGCTGGCGCGGGGGGTGTATAACACCTACATCGAAGACAACCTGCGCTATTCGCAAAACGCCGCGCTGGATATGTATAAAGAGGTAAACACCGGTACCAACCTGCCTGCACAGATAGATTTGTATACCGTCGACGGCGACGAATACAAATTCCTGTGTATTGCCAAAGGCGGTGGTTCGGCGAACAAAACCTATCTGTACCAGGAAACCAAAGCGCTGCTGACGCCAGGCAAATTAAAAGATTACCTGGTTGAGAAGATGCGAACGCTGGGAACTGCGGCTTGCCCGCCGTATCACATTGCGTTTGTTATTGGTGGTACGTCAGCGGAGGCCACGCTGAAAACGGTGAAACTGGCCTCGGCTAAATATTACGATGAGCTGCCGACCGAAGGTAACGAACACGGCCAGGCATTCCGCGATGTCGATCTGGAAAAAGAGCTGCTGATTGAGGCGCAGAATTTGGGACTGGGCGCGCAGTTTGGCGGGAAGTACTTCGCACATGACATCCGCGTGATCCGTCTGCCGCGTCACGGCGCGTCGTGTCCGGTTGGTATGGGTGTTTCTTGCTCAGCCGATAGAAATATCAAAGCTAAGATCAACCGCGAAGGTATCTGGATCGAAAAACTGGAGCATAATCCTGGCAAATATATACCAGAAGAGCTGCGCCAGGCGGGAGAGGGGGAAGCGGTGCACGTTGACCTCAATCGCCCGATGAAAGAGATCCTGGCCCAGTTGTCGCAGTACCCGGTATCTACGCGTCTGTCGCTTAACGGTACAATCATTGTTGGCCGTGATATTGCGCATGCGAAACTGAAAGAACGGCTGGATAACGGCGAAAGTTTGCCGCAGTATGTTAAGGATCATCCGATCTACTACGCCGGTCCGGCAAAAACGCCGGAAGGCTATGCCTCTGGTTCGCTTGGTCCAACCACTGCCGGGCGTATGGACTCGTATGTTGACCAGCTCCAGGGCGCTGGTGGGAGTATGATCATGCTGGCGAAAGGCAACCGTAGCCAGCAGGTGACCGACGCTTGCCATAAGCATGGCGGTTTCTACTTAGGCAGTATTGGCGGCCCCGCTGCGGTACTGGCCCAGGGCAGCATCAAGAGTCTGGAGTGTGTGGAATACCCTGAACTCGGGATGGAAGCTATCTGGAAAATTGAAGTGGAAGATTTCCCGGCGTTTATCCTGGTGGATGACAAAGGCAACGATTTCTTCAAGCAAATTCAGACGTCGCAGTGCGCACGCTGCGTTAAGTAACGTCAGCCGCCCTTCGGGGCGGTTTTTTTTACCGCACGAACCACCAAACGACAGATTAATCCTCGTTAATACTCATAAGACCAATGCAAATGGGCAATGTCGAAACATAACCTAATCAATTGTTAATGTAAGGAGCAGGTAATGGTAACGGTACGCCGCGAGAATGATTCAATGGGGGCAATTGATGTCCCTGCCGATAAGCTTTGGGGGGCGCAAACCCAACGTTCGCTGGAGCATTTTCGTATCTCTACGGAGAAAATGCCGGTCTCGCTGATCCATGCGCTGGCGCTGACGAAACGCGCCGCTGCAAAGGTTAACCAGGATCTCGGGCTGTTGGCGGAGGATAAAGCCAGGGCTATTATGCAGGCCGCAGATGAGGTGTTGGCGGATAAACATCGTGATGAGTTTCCGCTGGCCATCTGGCAAACCGGCTCTGGTACACAAAGCAATATGAACATGAACGAGGTGCTGGCAAACCGGGCCAGCGAATTACTGGGCGGCGTACGAGGGATGGAACGCAAGGTACACCCCAATGATGATGTTAATAAGAGCCAAAGCTCGAATGATGTCTTTCCAACCGCAATGCACGTTGCCGCACTGCTTGCGCTACGTAACGCTCTGATCCCGCAATTAAATGTGTTGACCAAAACGCTCAGTGATAAGTCCCACGCTTTCGCCGATATCGTCAAAATTGGTCGTACACATCTACAAGATGCAACCCCACTTACGCTTGGCCAGGAGATTTCCGGTTGGGTGGCAATGCTCGAACATAATCTCAGACACATTGAAAACAGTTTACCGCACGTGGCAGAACTGGCGCTGGGGGGAACTGCGGTAGGGACCGGACTGAACACACATCCTGAATATGCTCGTCGGGTCGCGGATGAACTGCGGGTTATCACCTGTGCGCCGTTCGTTACCGCACCGAATAAATTTGAAGCGCTGGCCACGTGCGATGCCCTGGTTCACGCTCACGGCGCGCTAAAAGGGCTGGCGGCGTCGCTGATGAAAATCGCCAACGATGTACGCTGGCTGGCATCCGGTCCACGCTGCGGTATCGGTGAGATTTCGATTCCGGAAAATGAACCGGGCAGCTCGATCATGCCGGGCAAGGTCAATCCCACCCAGTGTGAAGCGCTGACCATGCTTTGCTGTCAGGTAATGGGCAACGATGTCGCCATCAATATGGGCGGGGCGTCAGGTAACTTTGAGCTCAACGTTTACCGACCGATGGTCATCCACAACTTCCTGCAGTCGGTACGTCTGCTGGCTGACGGTATGGAAAGCTTTAACCAGCACTGCGCGACGGGGATCGAGCCCAATCGTGAGCGAATCGATCAACTGCTCAACGAGTCGCTGATGCTGGTGACGGCGCTCAACACCCATATCGGTTATGATAAAGCCGCTGAAATTGCCAAAAAGGCGCACAAAGAGGGTCTGACGCTAAAAGCCTCCGCTCTGGCGCTGGGATATCTGACCGAAGCGGAGTTTGACAGTTGGGTACGTCCGGAGCTGATGGTTGGCAGCATGCGGCCAGGCAGCTAATCAGCAACGTACAGGTGCAGTCGGGGAATTATCAATTTCAACGGCTGTGCCTGAGGTTTAAAACGATGCTGAACATTGTCGGCATCGTAATTCAGTAGCTCGCCGATATCCGGTACGGTCATACCGTTTTCGTTGTTAATTAGCGCGATCAATGGCGTCGGGCAGGCATATTGCACCTGCTTTTGCTCCCCTTTGTACCAGACGCGAGCGATGGGCTGCACTTTTACCGGTCGTTTGATTTTCAGACGAGCATGCTGCCCCAGGGCCGCGACATCCTGATATTCCCGCTCAAGCTTCGCCTGCCACTCTTCACGCGTCCAGGGGGGTACGATACGCGGTGACGTCAGGCTTTTTTCCAGTAGCTGCAGAACTTCATCGCGTTTCAGATTTTTAATAATGTGCTTATTGGCCCAGCCGAATCGCAGGGTAGCAGGCTCTCTGACAAGTGTAAGTGTGCGATAGGCATTCAGCGTAATCAGTCCCGGCAGGTGGCGATGCACCCATTCGAAACGTGCTGCCGGCGCCAGCCCGGATTCCACCGTGACAATACGCTCGAATGTCGTTTTTAGCTGGTTAATACGCTGTATTTGCTCTTCCAGAGCACGCTGGGCAGCGCTATCTACCTGATAACACAGCACTCCTGGCAGGCGGACGGCCGCTTTGCTGCTACGATTCTCGGATTGTTGCTGGATAAACAGGTGACGATAGTGGCCTAGCGCCAGCGTTTCAGCCTCTTTGCCTAAATGCTGCTTAACATCAATGCTTTGCAATGGGGCATGCTCTGCCTCCTTGACCACTTCCGGTAACGAAAAGACGCGCGCAATCAGCAGCGTCTGCTGCAACAGGTTTGCGTTCAGAAGCGCCAGCTCTTGTTCCATCTGGCGGAAGGTGCCGTTCAGGCGGTCGACGAGATCGTAACGGGCCATAAATTCACCATTTTAGTTACAACATACTTTTTTATAGCATAACATCTGCCACCTGACCACCGAGCAATGTGGGTCAGGCAGCTGAAAATTCAGGAATGTTATGCCATACGGGCCAACTGAACGTAAAACGGGCGCCGCCGAGTTCACCTTCATCACAGACGACCGTACCGCCCATTGCCAAAGCAATTGAGTGGACGATGGCTAACCCAAGTCCGCAACCACCGGTCGCCCGGTCGCGGCTGGGGTCAAGGCGAACAAACGGTTCAAAAATCTGTTCACGAGCATCGGGTGCAATACCGGGACCATCGTCTTCCACAACCAGCATCGCCTGACTGCCGTGCAATAACAGGCTCGCTTGCACCGTAGACTGGCAATAACGCAGGGCGTTATTCAGTAGATTATCCAGTACACGCTCCATCAGGCGCATATCCAGTGCACCGTAGTCGCCACTCTTGAGATGACGTAAACGTACTGCACGCTGGGGATTCACGCTTTGCACATCCTCCAGATGGGTTGTCAGCCAAACAGGGAGGTCCGGTACGCTGAGCTTTAGTTCATTTTGCGGACGGTCCAGCCGGGCGTAGGTCAGTAACTCTTCGATCAACGACTCCAGTTGGCCGATATCACGATTCAGTGCCTGAGATTCCTGCAGGGTGAGGTTATCACTCATTTCCAGCCGATAACGTAAGCGAACCAGTGGGGTACGAAGTTCATGGGCAATACCATCGATAAGCTGTTTCTTACTGGCGATAAGCGCGTTGATGTTGTCCGCCATCTGGTTAAACGCCACCCCCAGCCGCTCAAAGCTGGAACCGCTATCAAAATGGAGGCGTTCGCTCAGATGTCCCTCCCCAAAGCGTTGTGCAGCGGCTTCCAGTCGGAGCATTTCCTGCCAGTGTGGGCGCATCCAGATCAGTACCGGGAAGGCCAGCGAGATGGCAATGAACGCCATCAGCGCGACGTCCAGCAAGCGCATTTGATGGAGAAAATAGAGATAGGGGACCGGGCCGACGGCCAGTACATAATGGCTGCGGGGGATCCGTTGAATAAACGTGTACTGATCGTCAAGCGCAACGATATCGCCTTCGCGCAAACGCTGCATGGTAGGCGCGTCCAGCGTGTACTTATTCAGCGGTTCAACGCGCAGGTCAAAAGAGAGGTTTAAATCCATCTCCTTCAGCGTTTTCCCCCAGTCGCGTGGTGGGATCTCGCGCAGCTCACTGCGCATCAGGTACAACGAGCTTTTCATTAAATCGTCGAGCGACTGCCTGCCCGCGCGTTCTGCGGTGAATTTATATACCAGGCCGACCAACAGGGTCATCACCAGAAAGCAGACAAACAGCAGGAGATAAAACTGCACAAACAGCTTCTTCATATAAAATCACCGAATACACAATATAATGCCTACTGATACTCTCAAAATTGCTGTGATATAAAAATATGAATTTCAATCGCTGTTGTTATTTGCTACTCATTTTCGCGGCGACAGGCTGCATTTTCACCTCGTATCCCCTGATTATATGGTTTTTGATCGCCAACATACTGACGTTGGCGATGTACGGCGCGGACAAAATGGCGGCGCGCAGGGCCTGGCGGCGGGGGCCGGAATCCACCTTGCTGTTGTTTGGCGTTGTGGGTGGTTGGCCTGGCGCGATAGCGGGTCAACAAATCTTTCGCCATAAAACACAAAAACAGCCATTCAAAACCTACTTCATTATCAGTGTGATAGTGAATGTATCTGTCATTGGAGCAGTCTATCATTTCTATCCCATATCATCCTGATGAGCGCCAATGACAGACAAACGGTCTGCTTATTTGAGACAGGAAACATACTTTTCACCTGAACGCTGCACGATTTCATCGGCATTTTGCGTGATGTCTTTTCCTTCAAACGCGCCGTAAAGCTGTTTAAATCTCACCGTGCTCAGGCGGTGGGTAATGTCGCTGACCGTTGCGGCCGGCAACGGAAGCATATTGGGATAACTCCACATAAAGGAGACGGCATGCGCGCCAGGAGTAACCTGAACGATATCGCCGGAAAGCACCACGCCTTCATCTCGAGCCCAGTGCAATACGCAGCCGCCAGCAAAGTGTCCGCCCAGACGTATCACACTAACGTCTCGTGTCAGTTCCAGGGTATCGCCATCCCAAAATCTAATCCACGGGCTGTTGCGCATTACCCACTTGCGGTCATTGGCATGAAGGTAAATCGGAGCGTTAAATTCTTCAGCCCAGTCCTGCATGGTGGTGTAGTAATGTGGATGCGATATCGCGATGGCCTTAAGCCCGCCCAGGGATGTTAGTAGCATTTTTGTTGCATCGTCGAGCGTGGCAATGCAGTCCCATAAAATATTGCCTTCCGGGGTACGCAGAATAAACGCCCGTTGATCAATTGCAAAATCGGGAACGGTGCGGATACTGAAGAGAGCGCTATCATGTTGCCGCCACTTATTTGTGTGCGAAGCACAAAGGGCGGCAAAATCGACCCATTCCTGCCCGGTTGCGGGGACATACTGACGTTCATCTTGGCAGATATCGCAATGTTCGGGATAGGCGTCAGCAACGTCATAGGATGTTCCACAGGTTTTGCATATCGTGATCATCGGGCCTTCCTCATTGAAAAAAACACAGTCAGCATGGCACACCAATACGCAAGGGTGTGCTCGTTAGTGCTCTACCAGGTAAACCAATGATGTTGACAGTGGGGGGTGTGGCTCAACCAAAAGAAAACAGGAATAATGCTGAACCGGCATTTTTCGGTGGTTATCATCCGGCGAAAAAAAGAGGATATTGTTTGGAAAAGAGTCTGTTCAACACCTGGCTCAACCGTTGGGGACTGACTCCTGATGGCGAACCCTTTGAGACGCACACATCACAGCTTTTGCCCGTGGTGGCTATCAAAGAGGGTCAGAAAGCCATACTTAAACTCACCGACGATGACAGTGAACGGAGCGGCTGCGAACTCATGGTCTGGTGGAACGGGAATGGCGCAGCGAAAGTGCTTGCTCATGCAACAGGGGCGATCCTGTTGGAACGTGCGACAGGGACGGGGTCTTTAGCGGACATGTCCTGGACTGGTAACGATGCGCAGGCGTGTCGCATTATTTGCCATGCATCCAGTCGACTTCATCTTCCCCGGAATGCGTCAACGCCTGAGTTAACACCGCTGCATCATTGGTTTCGCGATCTCGCTCCTGCAGCGAAAAAGTATGGCGGTATCCTGACGCGTTGCACAGAGGTGGCAGACGTGCTGCTCTCATCTCCCCTGAATGAAGTTGTATTACATGGCGACCTACACCACGGCAATATTCTGGATTTCGGAGCGAAAGGATGGCTGGCTATCGATCCTAAAGGGCTGGTGGGCGAACGTGGCTTTGATTATGCCAATATTTTTACCAACCCTGATCTTGCCGACCCCTCCAGACCTGTCGCCATTGAGCCAGAAAGATTCACCCAACGGGTCAACATCGTGTCTGAAACCGCCCGCATTGAACGGCAACGTTTGCTGATGTGGATTATTGCCTGGTGTGGGTTGTCGTCTGCCTGGTTCTTGCAAGAAGGGGACTGCGCCTCTGTACCCCAGCGCATCGCGGAGTTAGCGATGGCGGAGCTCGCTTCAGGTGGTAATCAACTTTGATCTACGACACTGGGCTGGTAATTCTTAAGAGTTATCATTAGCCGGGTAAACGTTTTATTAATCAATCAGTGAATGGCGGTGTGGAGTGTTGTTTAGCGCAAATTTGACAGGGTGGAAACAATGAAGGCATTGTTTTCATTATTAAAAAAACGCCCGAACATTCTTTTGTTGATGGTCTTACTCATCGGGGCAAACATCGTAGCGTGGCTGTGGGCTTTCAGCGCGTTTAGCAACAACACGTCGTTACTGGCGCTGAGTCTGATCGCGTGGTGCTATGGTTTGCGCCATGCCGTTGATGCCGATCATATCGCCGCGATAGATAGCGCTACGCGCAAACTCATGCAGCAGAAAAAACGCGCCCTGACGACGGGAGCCTGGTTTTCCCTCGGCCACTCCACCATCGTGGTGCTGGCCAGCATTGGCATTGCGTTGACCACCAGCGCGTTTAAGCAACACATGGCATGGTTTCAGAATATCGGCGGCCTGATTGGGACCACGGTTTCTGCCGTGTTTTTGCTGATTCTGGCTACTCTTAATCTCATTATTTTCTGCCATGTCTGGAAGGCCTTTCGCCATCTAAAGCGCACCGGAACTTACGATGGCACCACGGAAGACATTACGGTTTCAGGTCCACTGAGCTGGCTTTTCCGCTCGGCGTTTCGGTTGGTAGGCAAAGACTGGCATATGTATTTTGTCGGTTTTCTGTTTGGTCTGGGTTTTGATACCGCCACTGAAATTTCTCTGTTGGGAATTTCCGCTTCAAGCGCGTCCAGTGGTATGTCGTTATGGTCCATTCTCGTGTTCCCTGCGTTGTTTACCTGCGGTATGGCGTTAATTGATTGTCTCGACAGTATTCTGATGGTTGAGGCCTACGGATGGGCATTCAATAAGCCGCAACGTAAGCTCTATTACAATATGACCATTACCGGGACTTCGGTGATTGTCGCGCTATTTATTGGTGGACTGGAGGCGTTGGGGCTTCTCTCTGACGCGTTTTCGCTCCAGGGTGGTTTGTGGGATACCGTCAGCGATTTAAGTGACCATATGGGGAATGTCGGATTTGCGATTATTGGCGTCTTTATCGGCTGCTGGATTATCTCCGCAGTAAACTATCGTTGGAGAAAATACGACGGACTGACGTTTAGTTGACGCAAAATAAAGCCTTCCGTGAACAGGAAGGCTTGTTTCTTACTAGAGGACAGGCTAATTCGCATTCACGCGTTGTGGTTCTTCAGCACTCTTTTTCAGGATCCTGTTAGCCAACACGCCCGACATCATCGAACCGTTCACGTTTAATGCCGTTCTGGCCATATCAACGACAGGCTCGATGGCAATGAAAATTCCGACCAGTGCAACCGGGAAGTTCAGCGTTGAAAGGACGATCAGCGCAGCAAATGTTCCGCCGCCGCCTACGCCCGCAACCCCGATAGAGCCGAGCGCAATTGCAGGCAGCATGGCGAGCAAAAAATGCACCGATAATGGATCAATTCCAATTGTTGGCGCAATCATCGCTACCATAATGGCCGGATAGATCCCGGCGCAGCCGTTTTGACCCATGCTGGAGCCAAATGAGGCCGCGATATTGGCAATGGTGTTTTGCACGCCAAACTTTTCCTGTGCGGAAATAGCCAGTGGAATAGATGCCGCACTACTGCGGGAAACAAATGCAAAGGTTAATACTGGCCAGACAGTTTTAAAATAGTGAACGGGATTATTGCCACTCAGCACCAGGATTAGCGCGTGGACGATAAACATCATCAGAATCGCAATGTAACAAGCGCCAATAAAGCCTAACAGACTGGCAAATTGTTCGAAGCGATACGCAGAAAATACGCCTGCCATTAATGCCATCACGCCATAAGGGGTGAGGGCAATAACGATGCGCACCATCTTCATCACCCAGAACTGGATGGCATTAATGCCTGCGCTTAACTTTTCACCTTCTTGCGGAGCATCTTGTTTGACTTTTAATAATGCCACGCCGGCAAGTAGGGTGAAGATAACAATGCCAATGACGGAAACGCTTCTGGCTCCAGTGAGATCGAGGAAGATATTCGTAGGGATTAGAGATGTAACCAGTTTAGGCAGTGAAATGGCAGCCGTTTTGCTCACATCGTCAGCCGTCAGCGTGGACTGCATATGAACAAATGCGCTGGCGTCCAGACCTAATACATGTGCAGTCAGCAACCCAACAAACCCGGCAATCATCACCAGACAGAGCATGCACCCGACGATGGTTAACGACATTTTCCCAATGCCAGCGCTATTTTCGAGTTTGTTAATAGCTGAGAGTATAGAAATGAAAATCAGCGGAACCGCGACCAGCTTCAGTAAATTTACATAGCCGTTGCCGATAATATTATACCAATCGATAACCGTTTTACTGTCGTCAGCAGCAATAAGATGCAGGGATAAGCCGATAACAGCACCCAAAAATATAGCGATGAAGACACTTTTTGACAGGGAGTGACTTTTTTGGTTGATTCTGAAAATTGCCCATGAACAAACCAAAAAGAATGCGATATACGCAAGCGTAACGAACATATTGTAGCCTCTTGCCTCATTCAGCACCTGAAATGCCGGAAAGAGTTTTGTTATTGCGAAATAAACCTATGAACCATAAGGGTTCAGGACCGCCACGGATTATAGGGAGGGGGGAGACCAACAGCCACACAAAAAATGTGGAACGTATCCGGATGGCGTTTGTATGCCTGTTCTGTAGACAATTTTACGTGACGGTGTAACGTATTGTGAGTAATCCAGCCGATCAATGAGATCGGCCCAGTGGCATTACTTCTGCGGCTCGTCGTCCCAGGCGTGGGGTGCAAAGAGATAACCTTTGTTGCGCACTGTTTTAATTCGATAAGGTTCAGTCGCGTTATCGAGCAGCTTTTTGCGTAACCGGGAAATCGCGACATCGACGCTGCGGTCCATGCCGTCATAACTTACGCCACGCAGGTTCTTCAGCAACGCATCGCGGTCCATAATCTGCCCTGCATGGGTTGCCAGCTCCCACAGTAATTCAAAATCAGCGGTGGAAAGAGAGACTTGCTCGCCGCCGAGTAGAACGGAGCGGTTGGTGGGGTCGATAGTGAGTGTGCCAAAGCGCAGCGTTGTGTGTGGAGTGATCGTTGCCGCCTGAATGCCTTTAGACTGGGTTGAATGTTCACTCTGGCGCAGATGCAGGCGCAGACGAGCCAGCAGCACTGCGGGTGGCGTTGTCTTCAGGATATAGTCACAGGCACCCATTTCCAGCGCCAGAATATGGTTCATGTCGCTGTCCAGCGAGGTGAGCAGGACAATCGGGCCCTGCCAGCGTCCACGTAAATCGCGGCAGATAGTCATCCCGTCTTTGCCCGGCAGCATGATATCCAATAACACCAGGTCGGGTTGAACTTGCAGGATTTTCTCCTCGGCCAGATCACCACGAGGTTCAAGGATAACCTCAATATCATGCCGGGCAAGGTAGGCCGCAATCAGTGAGCCAACTTCGGGATCATCTTCAACAAATACGATGGTGTTCATATCATTCATTTTGAATATAAAACGCCAACATACACCGCCCTGGTTTTTCCTTCCATTAATCTTTTCTAAACAAGAACGCTTCCGTTATGCTAGAGGCTGATGTTATTGATGTGTTAAGGCAGGGTGATGGGACTCGTTATAAAAGCGGCGCTCGGTGCGCTGGTGGTGGTGTTGATTGGTTTGCTGGCGAAAACAAAGAACTACTATATTGCCGGATTAATTCCGTTGTTCCCGACCTTTGCGTTGATTGCCCATTATATCGTGGCCAGTGAACGTGGGATCGAGGCGTTACGTACAACCATTGTCTTCAGCATGTGGTCGATTATTCCTTATTTTGTCTACCTCGTTTCGCTGTGGTATTTCACCGGATTTATGCGCTTACCCGTTGCGCTCGGCAGTTCAGTAGTATGCTGGGGCCTGAGCGCGTGGTTGCTGATTTTTTGTTGGATTAAACTGCACTAACGTAGATGACGCCCACCATCCAGGGCAAAACTACGTCCGGTGACAAAACAGCTAGTTAACAGATAGTCAATTAGATCAATGACCTCTTTTTCACCCGGTGCTGTTTTCATCAGTGATTTGTTCAATGCCTGCTGACGATATTCTGCATCGTCACCCTCGTTAAACAGGATTAACGAGGGGGCAATCGCGTTGACTTTCACTTCCGGCGCCAGTTTGCGGGCGAACGAGCGGGTCATATTGTCCAGCGCCGCTTTGCTGGCAGCATAAGCAATGTGCTTATCGCTGCCTCGCTCCACCACGTAATCTGTAAAATGGATAATATCGCTGGCAGCGTGTCCGTGACCGCGCAACAATCCTTCCAGTGCGTGGTTGAGCAGGTAGGGGGTATTGACGTGAATTTGCATCATGGCTGACAGCACTTCGGTCAGCGGAGTACCGGGCTTTTCTGCAAGCCAGGCACTGGCATTATGCACAATGCCGCGCAGGCCATCTGTATGTGTTTTAACTTCATCAGCAAAAGCCAGCACGCCTTCATCGCTGGAAAAATCAGCCTGGATACACAGCGCACCGGCATCTCGCAGGCCGTCAATGGCCGGATAATGCGTGCGGTAGCTGACGATAACCGGCTGTTTTTGATTTATAAAATGCCATGCGACGGCGAGGCCGATACGTCGACCTCCTCCGGTGATAAGAATTGGCAAAGGTTTTTTTTTACCCATCGTAATCTCCATGTGTCGCGAACGATGGGGACAATGTTACCCCATCAACATCCAGGTCGCCGGAACAGCAGCAACAAGCAGCAGGCCGATCAGCGCCATCTCCTGACGTTTTAATACATTTTCATGCGCGTGCGTTTTACGGGCATAAAGGAAAACCAGCAGTCCTGGCGCATACAGCACCACGGACAGCAGCAGGTGCATCGGACCTGAGGCATACAATAACCATATGCCATAAATACTCGCTCCGATACCAACAGCCTTATGAATTGGACGGGTGGCAATTTTCAGTAGAAAGGCGCCGACCAGCAAATAGGGCACCAGAATCATCTCTGAGGCGATGGTCAATAACGTATTGTAGTCCGAACCGGTGAGCCAGATCAGCACCAGGCAGATCTGAACGCAGATGTTGGTCAGCCAAAGAGATGCTGACGGCGCGCCTTGCGCGTTCTGGCGCGCAAAAATGCGTGGAAACGCTTTGTGCGTCGAGGCGAGGAACGGTACTTCCGCCGCCATAATGGTCCAGCTTAAATAGGCACCGCACACTGAGACAATCAGGCCTGCGGCAATAATAATTTCACCCCATGGCCCCATCATTTCCACCATCAGGCCTGCCATTGACGGGTTGCGGATCTCCGCCAGTTCGGGACGCGCGACAACGCCCAGAGACAGCAGGGTAACCAGCAGGTAGACGCCCAGCGCGGCGAGTACCGCCAGCAGGGTAGCGCGTCCAACATCGCGTTTATTTCTGGCACGGGCAGAAACCACCACCGCGCCCTCCACACCGATGAAAACCCATAGGGTGATGAGCATGGTATTTTTAACCTGCTCCCAGACGGGAACGCCCAATGCAACGCCAGTAAAATCGAGGGTAAAGGTGTCGAGCTTAAACAGCATGAACGCCAGGACGATAAACAGGCCAAGCGGCAATAATTTTGCCAGCGTCGCGGCCAGGTTAATACTGGCAGCCGTTTGCACACCACGCAGTACCAGAAAATGGACTACCCACAACAGCACCGATGCGCCAACAATCGACTGCCAGGTATTACCGTCGCCAAACAGACGTAACTCTGGTGTATCGGTGAAGAAGCTGAACGCAGAGAAAACGATCACCAGATACGAAACGTTAGCGATAACAGCACACAGCCAGTACCCCCATGCGGAGCAGAAGCCAATCAGCTCACCGAAACCTTCACGTGCATAGGTAAAGATGCCGCCATCGAGTTCAGGACGGATACGCGTCAGGATCAGCATGGCAAAGGCGAGCAAAAGGATACCTGCACCGGTAATCGCCCAACCAATCAGTAATGCAGCCGGGCTCGCTACCGCCGCCATATTTTGTGGCAGGCTGAAAACGCCAGCGCCGAGCATTGAGCTTAAAACCAGCGCGGTGAGTGCGCTCAGACCCAATTTCTTTTCCATTTGTATCCAGTGACAAAAACGAGAGTGAGAGAATAATTATTTTGGCAAACCGCATAAAAATGGTGAAAGCCACTAAGGCGCGGGATTTTACGGAGAGAAGAGAACGCATGCAATGGGGATAGAGAGATTTGTGACTAATAGTGTGAAAAGTTGTCTTAATACTGCTGTTTTTGTTTTACCGGAAGACTGGGGGGCGGGAAATTATCAGGCCTACAGGGTTGTAGACCTGATAAGGCATTGGGTATTACTTATACAGGTCAGCGCTGATGGTCATGTTATTACCACGTTCAGACCACTGGCGGGTGATGTGATAGTACTTAGCGCCTTTCTTCGCTGCGCGTTTAGCTACCTGGTAAGAGATTTCGGTCATGTTGCCATAGTTACCGGTGAACTTGATGCTGTCGAATGGCACCATCATCGCGGCAGTTGCTTTGTTCAGTTCTTCAACTTTGGTTCCATCCGGAAGCGTGACAGTGTAACGTCCGCCTTTGGTGGATTGCGTTTCGAAGAAACGACCAACTTCAGCGCTCGGAGACGCGGTAGTCGCAACACCTGGGATCTCAACTTTCTTCGCGGCTTCGCCACCTGCAGCTAATGCGGCACGACCGGCATCGGAATCTGCTGGGATCGCATCAGGGCTTTGTACTACGCGTTTTTTCGCATCAGCTTTATAGATGAATGCAGTAATACGCTGGTTGCCACCCTGGTTAGCATCGACCTGGCGCACGATATAGAAGGAGTAGGCGCCTTTCTCTTTCGCTGCTTTGGTGATGGCATCGTTCACTTCAGGCTGGCTGCGGTAGAAACCCTGCACCGTAACGGTATCGAATGGTTCTAACAGAACGGCCTGATCTTTCGGTAATTCCATAACGCCGTTAATGACACGGTTTTTGGATGCTTCCGCTTTTTCAGCGTCGGCTTTATAGATGTCGGCTACAACGCGCCAGTTACCGCCGCTGCCAAAATCTGAGGTATCAACAACATAAAAGGAGGCTGCACCGTCTTTATCTGCACGGCGTGATACGGCGGTCACCGCATCACCGATAGCATTAAAACGACCGGTAACCACAATGCGGTCATAGGGTTTCAGTGCAGCCGCTTGCTCCGGCGTCAATTCTGTCGCTGCATTTACAGAAAAAGCAGTCGCAGAAATAAGTGCGGACGCCAGGAGAGTGTTCTTAAGCTTCATAAAAATAATCCTTCGCCTTGCGCAAACCAGGTACTGGTATTGTTATTGACTAGAAACGTCGCTGATTATTGCATTTAAATTGTGTCAGTGTCTGCGTCAATTTTCACTCATCGTGCCACCTGACGTAACAACATCGATAACATTTTGTGATATGTCGAAAATTTCGGCGTTTGGCGAGCAAAACTGATAAAGCAGTTGAATTTCATAAGTTAATTTAATGTTAATTAATTGTTTTTGGCAGGCACGTAATCATGTTTTGCCGCTTCGCTTGAGCGAATTATCGGCCTTTGTGGGCTATTTTTAGGGCATTTTATCTGCCTGCCGTTCGATTCATCTCTATTTTGCGAATTTCATAATAAATACTGTTTTTTGGCGCTAGATCACAAGCGTCATTTTCAGTAGGTTATACAGAGTTTGTTACTGTTTTATTTTATTGAGGTAACACTGACCTCTTTCGAGAGTGCGCGCATGCCTCGTGCGAACATTGATAAACCATCATCATAAATACAGATGGAAGGGAACATTATGCGAATTGGCATACCAAGAGAACGGTTAACCAATGAAACCCGCGTAGCAGCCACGCCGAAAACGGTTGAGCAGCTGCTTAAGTTGGGTTTCAGCGTCGCGGTTGAAAGCGGCGCAGGTCAACTGGCGAGTTTTGACGATAAGGCGTTTGTTCAGGCAGGCGCAGAAATTGTTGACGGAAATACCGTCTGGCAGTCAGAGATTATCCTGAAGGTCAACGCACCGGAAGAGACGGAAATTTCGTTACTCAATCCGGGCACGACGCTGGTGAGTTTTCTTTGGCCCGCGCAAAACCCTGAGCTGTTGCAAAAGCTTGCTGAGCGCAACGTGACGGTGATGGCGATGGACTCCGTGCCGCGTATTTCGCGCGCGCAGTCGCTGGATGCCTTAAGCTCGATGGCGAATATCGCCGGGTATCGCGCTATTGTTGAAGCTGCACATGAATTTGGTCGTTTCTTTACCGGCCAGATTACCGCCGCGGGCAAGGTTCCACCGGCCAAGGTGATGGTAATCGGTGCAGGTGTTGCAGGTCTGGCGGCTATTGGTGCGGCAAACAGCCTGGGCGCTATCGTTCGTGCTTTTGACACCCGTCCGGAAGTGAAAGAACAAGTTCAGAGTATGGGCGCTGAGTTCCTTGAACTGGACTTCAAAGAAGAGGCGGGCAGCGGCGACGGTTACGCTAAGGTAATGTCCGAGGCGTTCATCAAAGCCGAAATGGAACTCTTCGCTGCACAGGCGAAAGATGTCGACATTATCGTTACCACCGCGCTGATCCCGGGCAAACCTGCTCCGAAACTGATCACCCGTGAAATGGTTGATTCGATGAAGGCTGGCAGCGTGATTGTCGATCTCGCCGCGCAAAACGGCGGTAACTGCGAATACACGGTCCCTAACCAGGTAACCACCACCGAAAACGGGGTGAAGGTTATTGGTTATACCGATCTGCCAGGCCGTCTGCCGACGCAATCTTCCCAACTGTACGGCACGAACCTCGTCAACCTGCTCAAACTGTTGTGCAAAGAGAAGGACGGCAATATCACCGTCGATTTTGACGACGTGGTAGTACGTGGTGTCACGGTGGTACGCGAGGGTGAAATCACCTGGCCTGCGCCGCCTATCCAGGTATCTGCTCAGCCGCAGGCTGCGCCGAAAGCCGCGCCAGCGCCGAAAGAAGAGAAAAAGCCAGTCTCACCGTGGCGCAAATATGCGGTGATGGCGCTGGTGGTCATTTTGTTTGGCTGGCTCGCCGACGTTGCGCCGAAAGAGTTTCTTGGCCACTTTACGGTGTTCGCGCTGTCCTGCGTGGTGGGTTACTACGTGGTCTGGAATGTGTCGCACGCGCTGCATACTCCGTTGATGTCCGTGACCAACGCCATCTCCGGGATCATCGTTGTCGGGGCGTTATTGCAAATTGGCCAGGGTGGCTGGGTGAGTTTCCTGAGCTTTATCGCGGTGCTTATTGCCAGCATTAATATTTTCGGTGGCTTCACCGTGACTCAGCGCATGCTGAAAATGTTCCGGAAAAACTAAGGGGTAACATATGTCTGGAGGATTAGTTACAGCTGCATACATTGTTGCCGCGATCCTGTTTATTTTCAGCCTGGCGGGGCTTTCGAAACACGAAACCTCTCAGCAGGGTAACAACTACGGTATCGCCGGGATGGCGATTGCGCTGATTGCAACGATTTTTGGCCCGGATACCGGCAACGTTGCGTGGATCCTGGTGGCGATGATCATCGGCGGCGCGATTGGTATTCGTCTGGCGAAGAAAGTTGAGATGACCGAGATGCCGGAGCTGGTGGCAATTCTGCACAGCTTCGTCGGTCTGGCTGCAGTTCTGGTGGGTTTCAACAGCTACCTGTATCACGACACGGGCCTGGAACCGATTCTGGTGAACATTCACCTGACGGAAGTGTTCCTGGGTATCTTCATCGGTGCGGTGACCTTTACCGGTTCCGTGGTGGCGTTTGGCAAATTGCGCGGCAAGATCTCCTCTAAACCGCTGATGTTGCCGAATCGTCATAAAATGAACCTGGCGGCGCTGGTTGTTTCTTTCCTGTTGCTGGTGGTGTTTGTTCGTACCGAAAGCGTGGGCCTGCAGGTCCTGGCGCTGCTGGTGATGACCATTATTGCTCTGGCTTTTGGCTGGCATCTGGTGGCGTCTATCGGCGGTGCGGATATGCCAGTCGTCGTTTCAATGCTCAACTCCTATTCAGGATGGGCGGCAGCGGCGGCGGGCTTTATGCTGAGCAACGATCTGCTGATCGTTACCGGTGCGCTGGTCGGTTCTTCTGGTGCGATCCTGTCTTACATCATGTGTAAGGCGATGAACCGTTCATTTTTCAGCGTTATTGCAGGTGGCTTTGGTTCTGACGGTTCTTCTACCGGGTCTGATGAAGAAGTCGGTGAACATCGTGAGATTACTGCGGAAGACACGGCAGAAATGCTGAAGAACTCGCACTCCGTGATAATCACCCCGGGCTATGGCATGGCAGTGGCACAGGCGCAGTACCCGGTAGCGGAAATTACCGAGAAACTGCGCGCGCGCGGCATCAAAGTGCGCTTCGGTATTCACCCGGTAGCAGGGCGCTTGCCAGGTCATATGAACGTATTGTTGGCGGAAGCCAAAGTACCTTATGACATCGTGCTGGAAATGGATGAGATCAACGATGATTTCGCCGATACCGATACCGTGCTGGTGATTGGCGCCAACGATACGGTAAACCCGGCGGCGCAGGACGATCCACACAGCCCAATCGCCGGAATGCCGGTGCTGGAAGTATGGAAAGCGCAGAACGTTATTGTGTTCAAACGTTCGATGAACACCGGCTATGCTGGTGTGCAGAACCCGCTGTTCTTTAAAGAAAACACCCATATGCTGTTTGGCGACGCCAAAGCCAGCGTGGATGCAATCCTGAAAGCGCTGTAATCGTTAGCGAAAACCAAGACGGCCTCTGCGGAGGCCGTTTTTATTAATATGCCGTTATTGATGATTGCAGTTCATAAACCCATGCGGTTTTAGCTGTCTAATCACCATAATACGTCGTGTATATACTGCTGCCTGACTTTTTAGAACATGACAGGACGCTATGCGTACACGTGAACATGCTTCGCCGGTAGTTTCCGCAAGCCAGACCGGGCTTACTTTTATTCTGATCCTCAGCGGCCTGATGGCCTTTACCTCGCTTTCCACCGACATTTATCTTCCGGCAATGCCGACCATGGCCGAGGATTTACAGGGCAATGTGGAACTGACCGTCACCGGTTTTTTGATAGGTTTTGCCATTGCACAGTTGATTTGGGGGCCGATAAGCGATCATCTGGGAAGGCGTAAACCGCTGTTTATTGGCATGGTGTTTTTTATCATCGGCTCTGCAGGATGCGCGATGTCTACGAGTATCACGCAAATTGTATTCTGGCGGGTTTTTCAGGCCCTTGGTGCCTGTACCGGACCTATGCTGGCGCGGGCGATGATCCGCGATCTGTTTGCGCGCACTCGCGCGGCGCAAATGCTTTCAACTCTGGTGCTGGTAATGGCGATTGCGCCAATAGCGGGACCGTTGATTGGCGGACAAATAATTCGCCTGAGTACCTGGCACTCTGTTTTTTGGCTACTGGTGGTGATCGGCGCGCTGATGTTTATCTCTTTGAACTGGTTGCCGGAAACATTCCCGGAAGAGAAACGGGTGAAAGCCTCTTTGGCTGGCGCATTTCGTCATTACCGGTCGTTATTAGCCAATGGCCATTTTATGCGCTACACCCTGAGTCTGACGTGTTATTACGTTGCAGCGTACGCGTTTATTACTGGTTCGCCGTTTGTTTATATTAGCTATTACCATGTTGACCCACAGCATTACGGCTGGCTGTTTGCGCTCAATATTGTCGGGGTCATGGCCATGAGCGTGGTAAACCGTCGTCTGGTGCAACGCCACGCTCTGGAACAACTACTAAAGTATGCGACGATGTTGGCGGCGCTGGCCGCAGTGGCGCTTGCGCTGCTGGTTAAACTGGAGTCAGGTGGCGTTGTTGCCATTATCGTCACCGTTTTTTTGTTTTTCTCGATGAATGGCATCATCGCTGCGACTTCAACCGCTGCCGCGCTGGATGCGGTACCGAACATTGCCGGTTCAGCCTCGGCGCTGATTGGTGCGTTACAATACGGTAGTGGCATTATCTCGTCGTTGTTGCTAACCGCCTTCAGCGACGGAACGCCATGGACAATGGCATGGATAATTGCGTTATTTACCTTGTTAAGCGCCATACTGGCGCTGCGCGCAAAACGATAAACAGATGCCCCGCGATGTCGGGGCAATCGTTCATTCTTTGTTGAGATCGCTGAGCAACACGGCAATGCTTTGACCGCCGTTGGTTTGTTCGAGAGCGATTTTCACGATGATGGTCAGCGGTACAGAAAGCAGCATCCCGACTGGCCCCAACAACCAGCCCCAGAAGATCAACGACAGAAACACCACCAGTGTAGATAACCCAAGCCCACGCCCCATGATCCGCGGTTCGAGGATATTTCCAAACACCAAATTAATGACCAGATAACCCGCCAATACGACCAGGGCATCGTAAAGGCCGCTAAATACCAGCACCTGAGCAATAGGCGGAATGGCTGCCAGCACCGAACCGATATTAGGAATATAGTTGAGAGCAAAGGCCAGCAATCCCCAGACAAAGGCGAAACGCACGTCGAGTGCTGAGAGCATGCCCCAGGCTACCAGCCCGGTCACAATGCTGATCGCCGTTTTTAGCACCAGATAGTGGGATACACTGTCGATAGCGCGTTGAATCGCCGCCATTCCCTCAATGGGACGACTCATCATTTGCTTGAGCTTGTTGGGTAGCTGCGGAACTTCCAGCAGCATAAACACTACCGTCAGCAGCAGCAAAAATATTGACGACATGGCATTAGACAGCTGCGTCAGTAAATTGGTCACCAGCGTCATTGCCGCGTTCGGATCGATATATTTGACGAGTTCGTCCACGGAAACGCCGATCCCTGCGCGCTGTAGCCACGGTTCGAGATTTTTAAGCGGGATAACCAGGGAAGAACGATACTGTGGCAGCGTACGCGCAAGCTCATTTAAGGATGTACCTAAATACGCTAACAGCAGCACCATTAGCATCACAATAATAACGATGAGCAATGACACCGCGAATACGCGCGGTATGCGAAGTTTGACCATCCGCTGCACCACGGGGTTTAGCACAACGGCAATAAATAACGCCAAAATAAAGGGGACGATGATATCTGCGGCAAAGCGGATGCCGCTCAGGATGATAACCAGCATGCCCAGCATAATGACTATTTTTAGGCCGTTAAGCGTGATGATCGGTTTCGCCATAGGTATTCCTGCGTTTTTCATTTTTGAATCTGAATAATAGTGTGATTTGCGTCGAGCCGTTATAACAAAAATCAAACGGGGCAGGTAAAGAAGTGAAAAGACTTTGAGTTCGTCTTGCAGCTATGATACAAATCATCTGTGTTTAACTACCGAGGACAATTATCATCCGCGATGATGAGAAGCAACACTGCGGATAATTGTAATATTATGGACAATATGTTCAGGATGTTTTTGCGTTTACCTACACTTCTTCGTACCTCCTCCACTTTCTTGCTTGCGGGTGAGCAACACTGGCGCAACGCGCTTTAGTCCCTTCTTCTGCCTGAGCTGGCGCTGTGCGCTGAGCTAACTAATTTTATTTTTTTGGTTTACTGCATGCAGTAGGCCCAAAGGACTATATTCTCAAGCAGGAGAAGCATCATGTTTTACTGGATATTATTAGGTCTGGCCATCGCGGCTGAAATTACTGGTACGCTGTCAATGAAATGGGCAAGCGTCGGTCATGGTAATTCGGGCTTTATTTTAATGCTGGTAATGATCGCCTTATCGTATATTTTTCTCAGTTTTGCCGTTAAAAAAATTGCCCTTGGTGTGGCCTATGCCTTGTGGGAAGGTATCGGTATTTTATTTATTACGCTATTTAGTGTGCTGTTATTTGATGAAACCTTGTCCACAATGAAGGTGGCAGGTCTGGTCTCGCTGGTGTTAGGTATTGTACTGATTAAATCAGGTACACGAAAACCGACAAAAGCGGGTAGAGAGGTGACCCATGCAGCAGTTTGAGTGGGTTCACGGCGCATGGCTTGGTATGGCCATCGTGCTGGAAATTGTCGCTAACGTCTTTCTGAAGTTTTCTGATGGATTTCGCCGCAAGATTTATGGCGTATTGTCGCTGGCTGCCGTGCTCGCGGCCTTTAGCGCGTTGTCGCAGGCGGTAAAAGGTATCGACCTTTCAGTAGCCTACGCCCTGTGGGGCGGATTCGGGATTGCCGCGACGTTAGCGGCAGGCTGGGTGTTGTTTGGTCAACGCCTGAATAATAAAGGCTGGATCGGCGTGGCGTTGTTGCTTGCCGGGATGATAATGATAAAACTTGCCTGATATCCGTGCTGCCCGTTAATGCGGGCAGCATGTGTTATTCCTTCGCCAACTCTTCCAGCTTATCGCGAAAACCGGTTACGGATATAGCGCGATTATCGGCCCGCCAGCGATCTTTCGCCGCCGGAGCAGAGCTTTGTACTCCAATCAACTGCCAGCCTGAATCAGTCTTCAACATCAATGGTGAACCGCTGTCGCCCGGGAGCGTGTCGCACTGGTGTGACAGAACGGTATTTTGCGCCCAGCCGGTCACTACGCAATCCTGATGCGTGTATAAGTCGTCAAGATGATCTTCCGGATAGCCCGACTGCGTAACTTTACGATCTGCGGTTTTCAGCGCTGCGGTTAATGCTGCTTTATCACCTTCAAATAATGGCAGCGGTGTGATCCCAGAAGGTGGGTAACGCAGCACCACCAGACCAAAATCCCACGGGGCCGCGGAAGGCGGTACTATCCAGCCATCACCATCGGCTTTTAAACGTTTTCCGAGCGAAGGATCAACCCGGCCTTCGATTCCATGAATTTCATAGCGCCAGACACCCTTTTTCGACACGAAGCGTAACACCACGGCTTTATCCGGCTTGCCTTTCGGCGGGGTGAGTAAGCAGTGTCCGGCCGTCAGTGCCAGACGTGGTGAAATGAGCGTGGCGGTACACAAGTTACCACTGGCGGTTTCCAGTTGCCCGATAGCGTCCCACGGAGATTGCGTTGGGTCGGTCACCTTGGTGCGATCGTCATGACCAAAAAATAACGTTTTTATGTTTTCTGCTTCAGCGCTGGCTGTTGCAGGCTGGTCCGCATGCGCAACGACAGGAAGTAAACAAATTGAACCCAGTAACACAGCAATGGTTTTATGCATATCACACTCTGGTGGGGAATTATGATTTTTAACAGCAAACCCTCAGTTAATACTATAGACGGGACGGCGGGAAAGTGGGAGTAAAATCAGATAACTACACTCAGGAAAGATAAAAATGCATGGCAATGAAGGCGCAAATTATTAAGGTAATAAGAATGAACTCAAAGCGGTAATGTGACACCATTTTACCCTCCGAAAGGCGGCGCTAAATCAGATCGATTTAGCGCCGTATGCTATGGCGTGGGGGACGCCATAGTGACTACAAATGTGTTATGCAGCAGGTTGAGCTGCTGGTTTAGCGGTGTCGTGTTTTACTGCTTTTTTGGTGTGTTTTTTAGCGGCCTGAGCTTTTTGCTCTGGTGCTTTTTGTTCTGCTACTGGTTTGGTTGCTGCTTTTTTGGTGTGTTTTTTAGCGGCCTGAGCTTTCTGCTCTGGTGCTTTTTGTTCTACAGCCGGTTTTGTGGTGGATTTTTTAGCGTGTTTCTTGGCAGCCTGAGCTTTCTGCGGCGCTGCTTTGTGCTGTTTTTTATGATGCGTGGTTTTTGCCGGCGCAGCTTTAGTGGTTGCAGCAGCAGCCGGAGCGGTTGTAGCAGTTGTTTCAGCAGCAAATGCAGCAGAAGACAGACCCATAGCAGCGGCAACAACCAGAGCTAATACTTTTTTCATTCTCATACCCTCGATTTGGTTTTTCATTCAACCCCACTGCGGGGCCGTTGAAATAACTATATCGCTGTAATCACAGGGCTTCCGTGAGTCATTGGTATCGACGTGTAACGATATGTACAATGACTCACGGTATGAGATTACAAATAGCGGGCTTCCAGGTGGGCGCGGAAATAACGGCTGCTAAGCGGCTCTCCGGTGGCCTGGGTAATAAGTTGTTCAGTGGTGAAACGGCTGCCATGCTGCCAGATGTTCTGACGTAACCAGTCAAACAGGGGACCAAACTCACCTTGCGCAATAGACTGATTCAAGTCAGGCAGTGCGCGGTTTGCGGCACTGAACAACTGCGCCGCATACATGGCGCCCAAGGTATAGGAAGGGAAGTAGCCAAAGCCGCCGTCGGTCCAGTGAATATCCTGCATACAACCGTTACGATAGTTTCCGATCGTTGACAGCCCCAGCCAGGCCTGCATTTTCTCATTCCACAATGCCGGGATATCATCCACTTCAATATCGCCATTGATGAGCGCGCGTTCGATTTCATAACGCAGGATCACGTGAGCGGGATAGCTCACCTCGTCGGCATCAACACGAATAAACCCGGGTTTAACCTGCTGGTTCCAGGCGATGAAATTGCTTTCTTCAAATGCAGCCTGATCGCCAAAGTGGCGCGTTACAGCAGGAATTAACCGTGTCAGAAAGGCTTTACTGCGTCCCAGTTGCATCTCGAAGAACAGACTCTGGGACTCATGAATGGCGGTTGAACGTGCCAGAGCGATAGGTTGCCCTAACCAGTTACGTGGCAAATTTTGCTCATAGCGGGCATGACCGGTTTCATGGATCACGCCAAACAGTGCGCTGAGCAATTCATTTTCATCATAGCGAGTGGTAATACGAACGTCTTCAGGCACGCCGCCACAGAAGGGGTGTGCGCTGATATCCAGTCGGCCAGCCGTAAAGTCAAATCCCAACTGCGCCATCGTTTCAAGCCCCAACTCTCGCTGGATAGCGGTTGGGAAGGGGCCAACCGGGGCGATGAGCGACTGCTGAGACTGTTTTGCCACCACCTTGTTTAGCAGGTCGGGCAGCCAGCTTTTTACATCTGCAAACAGGACATCCAGTTGGGCGCTGGTCATTCCGGGCTCAAAGATGTCCAGTAGCGCGTCATAAGGCGAACAGCCTTTTGCGTCTGCGCGTAGTCGGGCTTCTTCGCGGCTGTACTGCACGACTTCTTTCAGGTTTTCGGCAAATCCTTCCCAGTCATTTGCGGGTCGCTGACTACGCCAGGCATGCTCGCAGCGGCTTCCCGCAAGAGATTTTGCTTCTACCAACGATTCGGGCAATAGGGATGCCTGGTGATGTAGCCGCGACATTTCGCGAAGGTTCGCTTGCTCAACATCGTTGAGATCTTCCTGTTGCGCTGCGGCGATCCACGTTGCCACCTTCGGGTCGGTTAACAGCTGATGCTCAAGCACGCTCAGCTCGGCCAGCGCTTCGCCGCGAGCTTTGCTGCCGCCTGATGGCATCATGGTAAACATGTCCCAACTGGCTATTGCCGAGAGGTGGGAGAAGCGAGAGAGCCGCAGGAACGTGCGGGTGAGCTGATGGTAATTATCATTGTTACTCATTTTTTGTTCTCGTTCTGCTTAGGTGTAGTAAGAAGTTTACCGTGATTCATTCACTTTTCATAAACACACCTTTATACCTGGTTTTCCGTAACAGCTTTTTATAGCGAAAAGCCAGCAACACGACAAAACAAATGGCGTAGATAATGGGGAGCGGTGATAACACTTTTACCGACCACAGGTAATGCAGCGGTAGCAAAATGGCGGCCAGGTAAACGTAGTTGTGCAACGTTTGCCAGTTTTTGCCCATTTTACGTTGCGCGGCTTGCGTGGAGGTCAGCGTCAACAGGAGTAAGATAATCCAACCCGTCATGCCCAGCGTTAGCCATGGGCGTGAAACCAGTTCATGTCCTAGCAATCCCAGATTTTGCATACCCAACTCCAGCAGCGCATAGCTGAGCATATGCAACGTAGCCCATGCAAAGCACCACAAGCCTAACAACCGTCGGGTGCGAAATAACAAAGGCTGCTTTGCGCAGCGTGCGAGCGGTGATACCAGCAGGGTAGCCAGCAAAAACTTCAGTGCGGTGATGCCTGTAAAGTGCTGGATATCTTTTCCCGGGTCGGCCCCCAATCCGCCATGCTGTGTGGCCCAGAAGAGCCACAGCAGGGGTAAAAAACCGGCGAGATGCAGCAGTACTTTCAGGCCGGTTATCTGTTTTGCGGTTAGCCTCACTTAAAAGTACTCCCGTAGATCCATACCCTGATATAAAGAGGCCACCTCATCGGCATAACCATTGAAAGGCAATGTGGGCTGTCGCTGTACATCGAGAATGCCACCCGAACCGATAAAACGCTCTGTGGCCTGAGACCAGCGAGGGTGATCGACCTGCGGATTTACATTGGCGTAAAAACCGTATTCGTTCGGCGCTGACATATTCCAGGTGGTCGGCGGCTGCTCGCGCGTGAGCTTAATACTGACTATCGATTTAATGCCCTTGAAGCCGTACTTCCAGGGTACGGTCAGGCGTATCGGCGCCCCGTTTTGCGGCGGCAACGCTTTGCCATACACGCCCACGGTCAGCAGTGTCAGTGGGTGCATAGCCTCATCCAAACGCAGACCTTCAACATAGGGATATTTCAACCCACCACCAATGAAGCGATCTTTCTGGCCGGGCATTTCATCAGGAGCGTAGCGAGTTTCAAAGGCGACGTATTTGGCGTGGCTGTTTGGCTCAACCAGCGCCAATAATTTATGCAAAGGAAAACCGACCCATGGCACAACCATCGACCATGCCTCAACGCAACGCATCCGGTAAATACGCTCTTCTAATGGAAAACGAGTGGTCAGCGCATCATGATCCAACGTTAACGGTTTGTTCACTTCACCGCTGATGGTCAACGTCCAGGGATCGGTTTTCAGGCTACCGGCATTAGCGGCAGGATCGGCTTTATCCAGACCAAACTCGTAGAAATTGTTGTAGCCCGTCACTTTGTCTTCCGGCGTCAGGGGCAGACTGTTTTGCCAAAGCTCGGGTTTTGTAAACCCGAGTGGTTTGCCCGCCGGTGCAGGCGGACGATCGTTGCCTTTAAACCAATTTAACAAACTGGCTTGTGTCGGGGCAGACAACGACGCCGCCGCCGCGCCTATCCCAAGTGCTTTGAGAATCTGTCGTCGTTGCATAAAAAATACTGACTCGGCTGTAACATCAGCTTCCCGAAGTGGACGTTTTTTCTGCATAACGTTTCCTTTTTATTTTCATAGTAGGGAAAACAAAGCGACGTTTCCCTGTTGATGTCTGGCGTGTCGATAACGACATACTGTGCGCCTGCGTATCCCAGGATCCTCACGAAAAGTTAAAAATTTTGTGATAACTTCCGCCCCTTGCCTGAGGTAAGCTTTCAGCACGATGAGAGGGGGATGACACTGATGGCTGGCGCAAAAAAGATATTTTTGGTGGAAGATGACAGCGATATTGCCGCACTTTTGCAACTGAGCCTGAAGGATGAAGGGTACGAAATTATTCATGAGGCTGATGGGGCACGAGCGCTTGAGCAACTTGAGAAGCATGTCTGGGATGCCGTTATCCTCGATTTGATGCTGCCGGGCGTGGACGGTCTGGAGATTTGTCGTCGGATCCGTCAAATGAGTTTCTATCTTCCGGTCATCATTATCAGCGCCCGTACCAGTGAAACTCATCGCGTATTGGGACTGGAAATGGGGGCCGATGATTATCTGGCCAAACCTTTCTCGGTGCTCGAGTTGATGGCCCGGGTGAAAGCACTGTTTCGCCGTCAGGAGGCTATGAGTCAGAACCTGCGTATGGAAGCGGGGATTATCACCCTCCATGGCGTAGAGATTGATCCATTAGCCCGGGAAGTCCGCCAGCACGGTAAATCCCTTGATTTAACGCCGCGTGAATTCGATCTGCTCTATTTTTTCGCTCGTCATCCAGGGGAGGTCTTTTCGCGTCAGGCGCTGTTAGATCAGGTGTGGGGCTATCAGCACGAAGGATATGAGCATACGGTGAACAGTCATATCAATCGCCTGCGGACCAAAATTGAAAAAGATGCTGCGGAGCCGGAAATTATTCTCACGGTTTGGGGACGGGGCTATAAGCTTGCTGCGGTTAACGCGGAGCATCAGCCATGATTTATCGCCTGTCGCTAAGCCAGCGCCTGACCCTTGTCTTTACCGCCATTATGCTGATTTGCGCTGTTACCGTCAGCGTTGTCCAGATCCGCAGCAGTAAACAGTATGGCGACGCCATGGTGCAGAGACTTTCACTGGAGCTGGCGAGCAAAATTGTCAAAAGTGAGTCGCTTATTGATGCCAGTGGTCAGGTTAATCGCCAGATCTTAAAAGGACTTTTTAATCACCTGATGACGCTCAACCCAAGCGTGGAGTTGTATCTGGTCTCTCCGTCAGGTGAAATACTCGCCGATGCCGCCCCGCCCGGGCATATTCAGCGACAGAAAATTAGCGTACAGCCGATTCAGGTTTTCCTTAATTCGGACGAACTGCCCGTATACGGCAACGATCCGCGCAGCAGCCAGCAAAAAGTATTCAGCGCCGCGCCAGTTTTATTGAACGGTGAGCTGCATGGCTATTTGTACATTATTTTGCAAGGCGAAGACCTGAATACGCTGGCGAATACCGCCTGGCAAAAAACGCTCTGGAATACCGTGGCCTGGACGTTAATACTGGTTTTATTAGCCGGCGCAATCGCTGGATTCCTGGTGTGGCGATGGGTGACGAACCCGGTGAAAAGACTGACTGGACAGGTGGTTAAACTAGAGCAGGACAGCATTAGCGTCATCAAACAGCTGGCGCAAAAAGATCCCGAACCGGCACCGGCGAATGAAATAGCGTTGCTGAACAATGCGTTTATCGAATTAGCGCAGAAAATTGCCCTGCAGTGGGATTTATTAGCGGATAGCGATCGTCAGCGCAGAGAGTTTATAGCCAATATTTCGCACGATTTACGTACGCCGCTGACTTCCCTGCTGGGATATCTGGAAATGCTGTCTCTGAAAGCCGATACCATGACGCCGGAGGAAAATCGGCATTATCTTAGCATCGCGCTACGCCAGGGACATAAGGTTCGCCATCTGTCACAACAGCTGTTTGAACTGGCGAGGCTTGAGCATGGCGGTATAAAACCGCAGCGTGAACGATTTGCTATCGGCGAGCTGATCCAGGATGTGGCGCAGAAGTTTGATCTCCCTGTTGCCACGCGTCACTTGCAGTTGCACCTTGAGGTAATGGGACCGCTACCGCTGGTGAATGCAGATTTGTCGATGATGGAAAGAGTCGTGACGAATTTGCTGGATAACGCTATCCGTCATACGCCTGATGGGGGTGAGGTGCGGTTGAAAGTCTGGCGTGATGCAGACCGCCTATTAGCAGAAGTGCAGGACAGTGGGCCAGGAGTAGAAGAGGCTGTACGAGAAGTATTATTTCAACGCCCGACCGCGTTAATTCCCCGTGAGCAGCGGGCAGAGCGCGGCGGACTGGGTTTACTGATTGTGCGTAGAATGCTCGAGCTGCATGGGGGGGATATCAGCCTGGTTAATTCCACGGCTGGGGCCTGTTTCCGTTTTTCATTGCCGCTGGCGGATTCTCCACTAAATAGCTGACGATAATGTTCTGGCGATAAGCGCTATACCGCAATCCTCGTGTGAACCCGTGGCCATTGCGTAAAAGTTGGTAGGTTGTCAGTGATAATGAGAATTTTTATCATATATCGATAATTCATCAACTTATCTTTGATAAGCGCAAGGAGATCGTATGTCACAGGATGCCGACAACCTGTATATCGTCAGAACCAAAGCGGTTGCTGGCTGTTTTTCCATGTTTTTACTGATGTTTGGTCTCACGTTTACCCCGTTATTTTTCCCCGCGAGCCAGACACTGCTTGCCAAAGGGCTACTTTTTCCGCTGCTGTTTGCGCTGGAATTTGTTGTGCTGGTTCCGCTGTATTATTTCTTCTTCAGAAAAAGAGAGGGGTTGGGCAAAGGAATTTTCAACGCCAGGTGGTTTACCATTTTGTTCGTGGCGCTGTTGTTTATTCAGCTCATCCTGCCGTGGATTCTGGGCCTCAGACAAACCGAAGCGTGGGTGACCAGCCAGATATCCCTAAACAGCTACGCGTTGTGGTTATCCACTCTGACTCTGATATTTATTGCGCCAGTTTATGAAGAAATTGTTTTCAGGGGCTGTTTATTCAACGCATTCCAGTACTGGTTCAATAATAAAACCTGGCTGTCGTCGGTGGTGGTATCGGTCATTTTTGCCATCATGCATACACAGTATGTGGATTTGCGCACGTTGCTGATGTTGTTTCTTGTGTCGCAGGTTTTGATCATCGCCAGACTGAGAAGTAACGGGCTGTTGATGCCGGTTATGCTGCATATAGTGATGAACGGGACGGTTATTGCCCTGCAAATGGCGGCTCAGACGTTACAGCCTGGTTGATGAAGGCGATGCCCGGAACCCGGGCATCGTAGATTAAACGTGCAGACGATGGTGCAGACGTGTGCCGACCAGCAATGCCAGCACCAGCATCAGGGCGATAAATCCACCCACGCCGTTCCAGCCGTAGCTGTGCCAGAATACGCCGCCCAGCGTACCGGCAATGCTTGAACCCAGATAATAGCTGAACAGATACAGGGAAGACGCCTGGCCTTTAGCGCGTTTTGCCCGCGGTCCAATCCAACTGCTTGCCACAGAGTGCGCGGCAAAGAACCCGGCTGAAAAGAGCAGCATCCCGGCAAAGATCAACCACAGCGAAGTGAACAGAGTCATCAACAGTCCAGCCAACATTACGCCGGTTGAAAAGAGCATTACCGGGCCACGTCCATAGCGGGTAGTCATAGAACCCGCTTTCGGCGAACTCCAGGTCCCGGTCAGATACGCTACGGAAAGCAGGCCGACCACCGCCTGGCTGAGTTCCCACGGAGAGAGCATCAGACGGTAGCCGATGTAATTAAACAGCGTGACAAACGACCCCATCAGTAAAAAGCCTTCCGCAAACAGCAGCGGCAACCCTCTGTCGCGCCAGTGCAAACGAAAGTTGATAAACAACGTTTTCGGGCGTAGCGACGTTGGTCTGAAATGACGTGATTCCGGTAAGATTTTCCAGAACATCAGCGCGGAGGCGAGGGCAAAACACCCAATCGCCGCCAGCGCGATACGCCAGTTAAAAAAGTCGGTAAAAACGCCGCTGATCAAACGACCACTCATACCACCAATTGAGTTACCGCTGATATATAAGCCCATTGAAAAGGCGACGAAGCTGGGGTGAATTTCCTCGCTCAGATAGGTCATTCCCACTGCCGCCACGCCGCTGAGCGAAAGCCCTATCAGCGCGCGCATGATTAAAATACCGTGCCAACTGGTCATCATCGTCGAAAGCAACGTACAGCAGGACGCGAGCAGTAGCGCCGTAACCATTACCGGCTTGCGGCCTATCGCATCGGAAAGTGGACCGGTAAACAGTAAACCGATCGCCAGCATCGCCGTTGAGATGGAAAGCGAAATACTGCTGCTGGCAGGAGAGACTCCAAACTCGTTTGAGAGCACTGGTAGTATGGGTTGCACACAATAGAGGAGAGCAAAAGTCGCCAACCCGGCGGAAAACAGCGCCAGAGTGACGCGCATAAATGGGGATGTTCCGCGTTTGATAAAACCATCCGGCGGGGTAACTATCTGTTCATCAACATCGCTGGTTGGCGCGGTATCGACAGTTGTTGTACGGCTCACTTGAAATCCTTGCTCAATCAAAACTTCTACAGGACTAGCCTTAAGAGTATGAAAATCACAATATTCTGTCTAATATATTAATAATCTCAAATAATATCTTAAAAATATGAATATCGAACTGCGTCATTTACGTTACTTTGTAGCGGTTGCCGAAGAGCTGCATTTTGGTCGGGCGGCGGCGCGGCTGAATATATCGCAACCGCCGCTTAGCCAGCAGATCCAAATCCTGGAGCAGCAGGTCGGCGCCCGGCTTCTGGCGCGGACTAATCGCAGCGTGGCGCTGACCTCTGCCGGAAAGCAGTTCCTGGCGGACAGTCGGCAAATCCTCGGTTTGGTTAATGAAGCCGCTGCCAGGGCTGAGCGGCTTCATCTGGGAGAAGCGGGGGAATTGCGTATCGGTTTTACGTCTTCGGCACCGTTTATCAAAGCGGTTTCAGATACCTTATCCGTGTTTCGCCAAAGCTACCCTGCAGTGCATATGCAAACCCGCGAAATGAATACGCGCGAGCAAATTGCTCCGCTTAATGAAGGAACGCTGGATTTGGGACTTCTGCGCAACACACAGCTTCCTGAAACGCTGGAGCATGAAATCATTCTGCATGAGCCGCTGATGGCGATGATCCCGCGTACGCATCCGCTGGCGCAAAAGCCCGTGGTCACATTGGCGGAACTGGCCAATGAGCCATTTGTCTTTTTTGACCCCCATGTAGGGACGGGGTTGTATGACGATATTCTTGGCCTGATGCGTCGCTATGGACTGAAGCCGACTATCGCTCAGGAGGTTGGTGAGGCGATGACTATCATCGGGCTGGTGGCCGCAGGATTAGGTGTCTCCATTCTTCCCGCTTCCTTTAAACGGGTGCAATTGTATGAAATGTGTTGGATCCCGATAGCGGAGGAAGATGCCGTTTCAGAAATGTGGTTAGTGTGGCCAAAGCATCATGAGCAAAGTCACGCCGCGCAACGCTTTCGGGAACAGCTTCTGGCGGTCGTTAAGGCGATTAATTTAGTTTAAAAATGAGCGAAAATGTGCAGTAAATCACAAGGCTAAGGAAAAAGTTGACGGAAGCCATTGAAGTGCTTCACCATAGCCCGCAGATTATTTCGGAGCGCGAAAATAAAGGGAGTAAGTGGTGGTTGCTGATAGTCAGCCTGGGCATATCGATCAAATTAAGCAGACCAATGCTGGCGCAGTTTACCGCCTGATTGATCAGCTGGGTCCGGTATCGCGTATTGATCTCTCTCGCCTGGCGCAACTGGCGCCAGCCAGTATTACTAAAATTGTCCGCGAAATGCTCGAAGCGCACCTGGTGCAAGAGCTGGAAATCAAGGAAGCGGGCAGCCGTGGGCGTCCGGCTGTTGGGCTGGTTGTTGAAACGGAAGCCTGGCACTATTTATCCATTCGTATCAGTCGCGGCGAGATCTTTCTGGCACTGCGCGATCTGAGCAGCAAACTGGTGGTAGAAGATTGTCTCGAAATGGCGCTGGTCAGTGAAACACCGCTGCTGGAACGTGTTATTACTCAGGTCGACCAGTTTTTCATCCGCCACCAACAAAAGCTGGAACGCTTAACCTCCATCGCCATCACCTTACCCGGCATTATTGATACTGAAAACGGTATCGTGCATCGCATGCCATTTTACGAAGATGTCAAAGAGATGCCGCTGGGCCAGGCGCTTGAGAACCATACTGGCGTACCGGTCTATATTCAGCATGATATTAGCGCCTGGACCATGGCTGAGGCGCTTTTCGGCGCATCGCGCGGCGCGCGCGATGTCATTCAGGTGGTGATCGATCATAACGTGGGTGCCGGGGTGATCACTGACGGTCATTTACTGCATGCCGGTAGCAGTAGCCTGGTGGAAATTGGCCATACGCAGGTGGATCCGTACGGTAAACGCTGCTACTGCGGTAACCATGGGTGTCTGGAAACGATCGCCAGCGTCGACAGCGTGCTCGAACTGGCGCAGGTGCGCTTGAAGCAGTCAATGAGTTCTTCTTTACACGGACAACCGCTGACGGTAGACGCACTGTGTCTGGCGGCAATGCAGGGTGATTTATTGGCGAAAGATATCATTAGCGGCGTAGGGACCCACGTCGGACGCATTCTGGCCATCATGGTGAATTTGTTCAACCCGCAAAAGATATTGATTGGTTCTCCGCTCAGTAAAGCGGCGGATATTCTGTTCCCCACTATTGCTGACAGCATTCGTCAGCAGGCGCTCCCGGCCTACAGTCAGCATATAGTCGTTGAAAGTACGCAATTCACCAACCAAGGGACGATGGCGGGGGCCGCGCTCGTTAAGGACGCGATGTATAACGGTTCTTTGTTGATTCGTCTATTACAGGGTTAACATTTTTTAACTGTTGTACGAAAAATTGCGCTATCTCAAGCTGATTCTCGTCATCATACCTTAGACTTTCTCCACTGTTTTATTTTCCTGATTTATATTTTCAAAGCATAACGGTGGAGTTAGTGATGCTGAAGCGTTTCTTTATTACAGGTACAGACACTTCTGTTGGGAAGACCGTGGTTTCCCGCGCATTACTACAAGCGTTAGCGTCAGGGGGTAAAAGCGTTGCGGGTTACAAACCCGTAGCTAAAGGAAGCAAAGAGACACCTGAAGGCCTGCGCAACAAAGATGCGCTGGTGCTGCAAAGCGTGTCCACTATCGAACTGCCTTACGAAGCGGTCAACCCGATTGCGCTCAGCGAAGACGAAAGTAGCGTAGCGCATAGTGGTCCGGTCAATTACACTCTGTTATCCAACGGTCTCGCAAGCCTCAGCGAAAAAGTCGATCATGTTGTCGTGGAAGGTACCGGAGGCTGGCGCAGTCTGATGAACGATCTGCGTCCGTTATCGGAGTGGGTGGTGCAGGAACAACTGCCGGTGCTGATGGTGGTGGGTATCCAGGAAGGCTGTATTAATCATGCCATCCTCACCGCACAGGCAATTGCCAGCGACGGACTGCCGCTGATTGGCTGGGTCGCGAACCGAATCAACCCGGGGCTGGCGCATTATGCGGAAATCATTGATGTGCTAAGTAAAAAATTACCCGCTCCGTTAATCGGCGAACTACCTTATCTGCCTCGTGCAGAGCAGCGCGAGCTGTCTCAGTACATCCGTCTGTCAATGCTCGGCAGCGTGCTGTCGGTAGATAGAGTCCTGGCGTAACGTTCGCGACAGCACTGACGCCAACACGCAGGCAATCAGCAATCCGGGGAGTAGACGATACTCCCCGGTCATTTCACAAACCATCAGCGTCGACATTATTGGCGCATGCGTAGTTGCTGCCAGCAGCGTGGCCATCCCCGTTAATCCCAGCAAAATGGCAATCTCATCCGGACCCGGAAGCCACAACCCCCATACCCGTCCCAGCAGCATGCCCACCGACAGACCGACAAACAGCGTTGGCGTGAACACGCCGCCTGGCGCGCCGGATCCACTGCTGGCAAGCACAGCCAGTAATTTGCAGATGAAGATCCCGCTCACCACGGCCAGCAATGGTGGGGAAAGTAAATATGACTGCACCACGCTGTAGCCATTACCCCAGACTGCTGGTGTGAGTAATGACAGCAGGCCAACGATCAGCCCGCCAAGCGCCAGTTGCCACGGGGGCGAGAGTTTAAAGCGTAAAAAAACATTATGACTGGCGGTCATTAACCACATTAAAAGCGGTCCGCAAACGCCGGCAGCCAGACCCGTACTGACGATCATGACGTATTCCAGCACATGCAGCTCCCGTGTGAAGTGCACGGCATACAGCAGCGCATTGCTGTCGCTCAGCACATTGGTGGTGAGCAGAGCGACGACGGCGGAGACCACCACCGGTCCCAATGACGCCAGGATCAACGTGCCGAACAACACTTCGGCAATAAATAAACTGCCTGCCAGCGGAGCATGGTACGCTCCGGCCATGCCCGCAGCGGCGCCGCAGGCAATCCATAACTTCCATTCTGTACGCGGGGTAAAACGTTGAGCAAAGCAGGAGGCCGCAAGCGCCGCCAGTAAAATCATGGCGCCTTCACGCCCGATGGCGCTCCCGCTGGCAACGACCAGTAACGAGGCCAGCGATTTCACCAGGCTTGCACTGACGTCAAATTGTCCGTCGGTTTGCAGGGCCTCCATATAATCAGTGGGAGCCTGCGGGCGTAAACGGTTGAACTTTTGCCATCCCCAAAGCAGCAATCCTGCCGCCAGCCCCCCTAATGCAGGCGTCAGCATACGTCTTAAAGGGGAAAGGTTTGTCGCTGCATTGACCAGACTCCCGGTGTCGTTGCTCAGGAACAACCATTCGAGAAGAAACATAGCATGACGAAATCCTGCGACGGCCAACGCAGCAAGGATACCAATCAGCGCGGCAATCAGCAGGCGGCGAAACATGGCGCGCAGGTCAGGATAAGCATGTAAATGATGCATGTGTGGCCAGAGAGGAAGTTTCAGACGCTGTATTTTGCGGCTATTTGACAACAGAAGCAAAAGCTCAGCGTGCGCAACAGGATGCACGACAGGCAGGATGCATCCTGCCTGTCGTGAAATTAACGAAACAGGGGCTTATCAGCTATCGGGATCAGTAACTGCGACTGCCACTGGGCCAGCGTCAGGCGCGCCAGCTCACCCAGCGCCTGGTAAAACGGGTGGTCAGCTTTTTCGATAAACACCTCAAGGAAGCGCGATGACCACGGGAAAAGATGCCAGGCCAGCAGCTGTTCGCACTCGGTGTGGCGTTCGTTCTCAGCAAGCCAGGCTGTCAGCAATAGCAGCGAACCAAAGTGATCTTCTGGCTCATTTTGCTGCATGGCAAACTGGATGCCGTTGTCCCGCATCCACTGACGCAGAGCCAGCGTGGAGTCGCCAAACAACACATTTTCACGATCCAGCCAGACGGATCCCCAGGGCGGAGAAGGTAGCGCATACGGACCGACAAACAAGCGTTGCCAGGCCTGCGGCAGAGGCTCATCGGTCTCGGCTTGCAGTTGTACTGCCAGCGGGGAGAGTGTTGCTTGATCAAGCGGCCATTGCGCCTGCCAGCCATCGGCCCTTAACGCACTGACTACTGCAGAGGCTTCCACGCTGTCTGGCTCATAGTAAAACAGCGCGCCAAGCACGCGCGCTGCGGTAGAAAAGTTGTCACCTTGCGAAAAATGGGTCATGCAAAACATCCTGAACAGTGCGGGTTACCTCGCACCCAAAAGTTAACCTGCAACAGCCATGCCGACTGTCATATGTAAACCGTAAAACAAACCGCGGCCGATGATTTCACCGCCAAGTACTAAAACCAGGCCCAGCGCCAGTCCGCCGACTGACGGCTCTTTGCGACGGATTAACGGACATATCCAGCAACCCAGACCCGCAGCCAACAACAGGACACGCCAGACCTGTAAACTGCCATAGTCGGGAACCAACGCGCTGGCGTTTTGTACCGAGCTGCGAATATCACTGAGCGATACACCCTGCAGGACAATAACGGCCACCGCCACCAGCAGGGCCACAACGCTGATACTGGCGAATCTGGCGGCGTTAAAAGAAACACCCGCGGCGCGCAGCAGCAGGGCGGCAAACAGTGGTCCGCTTAGCAACAGTGTCATAAAAAATGCCAGCGTGGTGTAGCCATTATACCAGGTCGGAACGGTATCTATCTGGTAGACGCTGGTCATCGCCAACACAAAAACCAGGCCCAGCAGCATGCCAGCCAGCAGCCAGATTTTACCTAACGCTGCGGGCATTTTACCGAGAAACGCCACCAGCCACCACAGGCCGCCGACGGCGAAAAACAGAGAACCGCTGGCGATTTCATTACTCAGCGCAGATGCGCCGACCCTGTTCAGCGAGTTAAAGGCGCGCAGCGGTGAACCTAAATGCATTACCGAGGCGAGAAAGGCGATGCCCATCACCAGCCACAGAAAAAACATGCTGCGCACGATACGTTGTTTTGCCATTCCGTCTTTAGCGGTCAGCCAGCCATAGCCACTCACTATCAGCGCGCCAGCCACGCACTGGCCGAGCACCGTAAACAGGACCAGCGGCCATTCATGCCATCCATTGCCCATGTTACACCTCCTTCGGATTTGCCAGATAACCCGTGGTATCCCCGGTCGGGCGGCTATTGGCGTTGGGTTTGATCACAATGCTCGGTTTGGTGAAATGCGCGCCCGGCAGCGGAGCGACTGCCGCCAGCTCACCGTGTTTTTTGCGCAGTGCATCAATGGGACCAAAGTCCAGCGCGCGCAGCGGGCAGGACTCGACGCAGATGGGCTTTTTGCCGTCGGCGACGCGGTCATGACAACCGTCACACTTGGTCATATGTCCTTTGGCGGCATTGTACTGCGGCGCGCCATACGGGCAGGCCATGTGGCAGTAGCGACAGCCGATGCAAACGTCTTCATCAACCACCACAAAACCATCTTCACGTTTATGCATGGCTCCGCTGGGGCAAACCTTGGTGCAGGCTGGATCTTCGCAGTGGTTACAGGCAATGGAGAGGTAATAGGCGAAAACATTCTGGTGCCAGACGCCGTTATCTTCCTGCCAGTCACCACCTGCGTACTCGTAAATCCGCCGGAAACTGACGTCGGGGGTGAGGTCTTTGTAGTCTTTGCAGGCCAGCTCGCAGGTTTTACACCCGGTGCAACGGCTGGAATCAATAAAAAATCCATACTGAGTTGTCATGGGTTAGTCCTTATACCTTTTCAACCTGAACGAGATTACTGTGGGATGGATTCCCCTTCGCTAATGGAGAAGGTCGATGCGACGTGAGAATGTTAATGGAACCACCATGATCGATCCGATCGCCGAACATATCGGCATTGAGCCAGGCACCTTGTCCGATAGCTGTGACGCCGGGCAAAATGCGCGGTGTAACTTTCGCGCTGATCAACATCTGGCCATTATTGTTAAACACCCTTACCGTGTCGCCGTTACGAATACCACGTGCATTGTCATCAATGGGGTTTATCCAGACCTCCTGCGGGCAAGCCTGCTGTAAAACATCGATATTGCCGTAGCTGGAGTGGGTTCTCGCCTTATAGTGGAACCCCGTGAGCTGCAGTGGATACGTTTGGCGCTTAGGATCGTCCCAACCGTCAAAGCCTGGGGCATAAGCAGGAAGAGGATGAACAATTTCGTCGTCTTTGAGTTCCCATGTTTCTGCGATGACGGCAAGCCGTTCAGAGTAAATCTCAATTTTCCCTGATGGCGTTTTCAATGGGTTAGCGGCGGGATCTTCCCGGAAAGAACGAAAGGCAACATAGTGTTCTTCGGGACATTTTTTCTTGAATATGCCTGTCGTTTTCATTTCCTCGTAATCCGGCATTTCCGGGTTACGCTCTTTGGTTTTGGCATGAAGGTATTTCACCCATTCATGTTGTGTACGACCCTCGGTGAATTTTTGGTACACATCCGGGCCCAAACGTTTGGCGACTTCACTGAGCATCCAGTAAATGGGTTTACGTTCAAATTTTGGCGAAGTCGCAGGTTGACCAAGGATGACATACCCCATGTTCCCGGCAGACTCGTGGGAGATGAGATCTTCCTGTTCGGTTGGCATCAGGTCAGGCAGCAGGATGTCGCAGTATTTTGCGGAGGCAGTCATAAAATGCTCAATACCGACGATCATCTCGCACTTGCTGTCATCCTGTAAGACTTCATGGGTATGCGAGATATTGCCATGCTGGTTGACGAGCGTATTACTGGCATAACACCAGATAAATTTGATAGGCACGTCCAGCTTATCTTTGCCGCGAACACCATCTCTGGTCGCGGTCATCTCTGCGCCATGATCGATAGCATCCGTCCAGGTAAAGACAGATATCTGCGTTTTAACCGGATTTTCTAACATGGAGAACCATTCCACGCCCAGATCCCACGTCCCTTCACGCATCCCTGAGTTACCACCGTTTATCCCCACATTGCCGGTTAAAACGGAGAGCATCGTAATCGCGCGAGCGGTTTGTTCACCATTGGAGTGACGCTGCGGTCCCCAGCCTTGGCAGATATAAGCGGGTTTCGCTGCGCCGATTTCACGCGCTAAGTGGATAATTTTCTCAGACGGAATGCTGGTAATGTGAGAAGCCCATTCTGGCGTTTTGGCAACTCCGTCTGGCCCATCCCCCAGAATGTATGCCTTATAGTGCGCATTACGCGGTGCACTGGCGGGAAGAGTGGTTTCATCGTAGCCGACGCAGTATTTATCAAGAAAAGGTTTATCGATGAGATCTTCGGTGATCAACACCCAGGCAATTGCCGCAGCCAGTGCAGCGTCAGTTCCTGGTCGAATAGGAAGCCATTCATCTTCACGACCAGCGGCAGTATCGTTATAACGAGGATCGATAACGATCATTCGTGCGTTAGAACGTTCGCGGGCTTGCTCAACATACCAGGTTACACCACCGCCGCTCATACGGGTTTCGGCAGGGTTGTTGCCAAACATGACAACCAGTTTTGTATTGGCGATGTCGTCCGGGCTGTTGCCGTCGTTAGCACCAAACATATAACTCATGGCGGCGCTGATTTGCGCGGTACTATAGCTACCATAGCGACTCAAATAGCCGCCGCATGAATTCATCAAGCGATAGGGGACGTTGGAGTTTGTAATATTCCCACCATCTACACCTGTACCGTACAGCACATGGACCGCTTCGTTGCCGTAATCCTTCAGGATCCGCTGCAAATTACCGCTAATAGTGTCCAGCGCTTCATCCCAGGTGATCCGCTCAAATTTTCCTTCTCCACGCTTGCCTACGCGTTTCATTGGATATTTCAGGCGGTCAGGGTGATTCATCCGGCGACGGATCGATCGGCCGCGCAAGCAGGCGCGTACCTGGTGATTACCATAGGTATCATCGCCCGTTGTGTCAGACTCTACCCAGTAAACGGCATCATCTTTAACGTGCAGATGTAAAAGGCAACGGCTGCCGCAGTTAACGGTACAGGAACTCCAGACAGCCTTCTCTTCAACCGGTTGCATCGCTTGTTGTACTGCCGCGGCAGCGGATCTCATACCAAAGGGTAAGGACAGGCTACCCGCGGCAAGCGCCAGTGAACCGATAGCTGAGGACTTCACTAACGTCCTACGGCTGATGCCTCCGGATTGTTCGGTTTCAGACATAACTCACTCCATTGAAATCATCGCTATATATCTAATTATATAATGAATAAATAGCATGCTAATTGTAGGACGAGTTTACCCATTTATAGGTATGTTTTATTAATGCGTATCAAAGTGTGGGGCGATCTTATTAATGTGTCTCGAAATGGACTTTCAAATACTGACAATACTAAGCCCAGCGCCAGCCCTGAAAACTTCCTCATCGAGAACGTTTCGTCCTCTTTGCAACGGCTGGAATCAATAAAAAATCCATGCTGAGTTGTCATAGGGTAGTCCTTAAACTTTCTCGATCTCGACCAGATTAGTATGCTGTGGATTGCCTTTTGCCAGAGGAGACGGGCGCTGAGTGGTCAAGGTGTTGACGCAGGCGCCATGGTCAATCTTATCGCCGGCCATATTGGCATCGTGCCATGCGCCCTGGCCCATTGCGCTTACGCCGGGCAGGATCCGCGGCGTCACTTTCGCAGGGATGCGCAGTTCACCGCGATCGTTAAAGACCCGCACCATATCGCCATTTGCAATCCCCCGTTTTTGGGCATCGACCGGGTTTATCCACACTTCCTGACGGCAGGACGCCTGGAGAACATCGATATTGCCGTAGCTGGAGTGCGTACGGGATTTGTAGTGGAAGCCAAACATTTGCAGTGGGAAAGAACTGCGTTTTGGGTCATCCCATCCTTCAAACGTTGAGGCGTAAACGGGAAGCGGGCTAATCACTTCATCTTTTTGCAACTCCCAGGTGTTGGCAATCTTCGCCAGTCGGCTGGAGTAAATTTCAATCTTACCCGACGGTGTTTTAAGCGGATTGGCCTGCGGATCGTCGCGGAATTTTTTATAGGCGACAAAGTGCCCGTTTGGATCTTTGCGTTTATAGATCCCCATTTTTTTCAGCTCGTCATAAGAAGGGAGAGCGGGGTCCTTAGCCAGCATTTTCGCGTACAGATACTGAAGCCATTGCTCCTGGGTACGACCTTCCGTAAACCGTTGATACACATCATTGCCAAGACGCTTTGCAACTTCACTCATTATCCAGTAAATCGGTTTGCGCTCGAACTTAGGCGACGTCGCAGGTTGAATAAAAATGAGATACCCCATATTGCCCGCGTAGTCGTTTGGAATGATGTCTTCCTGTTCAACGGTCATTAAATCAGGCAGTAGAATATCGGCATATTTGGCTGAAGAGGTCATGAAGTTTTCAATGACAACTATCATTTCGCATTTCGTGTCGTCCTGAAGGATCTCATGCGTTTTATTGATATCTGAGTGCTGATTGGTGATGGTATTGCCCGCGTAGTTCCAGATAAATTTAATCGGCACGTCGAGCTTATCTTTTCCGCGTACGCCATCGCGGGTAGCGGTCATTTCCTGACCCCGGGCGATTGCGTCCGTCCAGCTAAAACAGGATATCTGGGTTTTGATGGGGTTCTCTGGTAGCGGCATACGTTCAATCGTGATGGTGTAGGTTGATTCTCGTGCACCACTATTGCCGCCGTTGATGCCGACGTTGCCGGTGAGGATTGGCAACATGGCGATTGCGCGTGAGGTCAGTTCACCGTTAGCCTGACGTTGCGGCCCCCAACCCTGACAAATATATGCCGGTTTTGTACTGCCGATTTCCCGTGCCAGTTTAATAATGCGTTCGGCTGGGATCCCGGTGATATGTGAAGCCCATTGCGGAGTTTTGGCAATACCGTCATCACCGTTGCCCAGAATATAGGCTTTGTAGTGTCCGTTAGCCGGCGCGTCGACGGGCAGGGTTTTTTCGTCATAACCAACGCAGTACGTGTCAAGGAATGCCTGGTCGACGAGATCTTCGTTAATCAGGACCCAGGCGATTCCCGCCACTAATGCGGCATCAGTTCCCGGACGAATAGGGAGCCACTCATCTTCACGACCCGCTGCGGTATCAGTATATCGCGGGTCAATGACGATCATCCGGGCATTAGAGCGCTCCCGGGCCTGTTCAAGGAAATAAGTTATTCCGCCGCCGCTCATACGCGTTTCGGCAGGGTTATTGCCGAACATCACTACCAGCTTCGTGTTTTCGATATCGGAAGTGCTGTTGCCTTCGTTAGAACCGTAGGTGTAAGGCATTGCCGCCGCGATTTGCGCGGTACTGTAGGTGCCGTAATGGCTCAGGAAACCGCCATAGCAGTTCATCAGGCGAGCCACCAGCGAGGCATAAGGTGAGGAGCGAGTAATGTTGCCGCCTACAATGCCAGAGGTGTAGTTGATATACACGGCCTCGTTACCGTATTTGTGCACGGTATTTTTCAAACTGGCACTGATGGTATCCAGCGCTTCCTGCCAGGTTATGCGCTCGAATTTCCCTTCACCGCGTTTGCCCACGCGCTTCATTGGGTAATTCAGGCGATCCGGATGATTGATCCGTCGACGAATTGAGCGCCCACGCAAACAGGCGCGAACCTGGTGTTGACCGTAAATGTCGTCTCCGGTCGTATCGGACTCCACCCATACGACTTCGTCATCTTTGACGTGGAGTTGCAGGGCACAACGGCTGCCGCAGTTCACCGAACAAGCACCCCAAACCACTTTTTCTTCAGCAGGTTGTAGCGCCTGTTGTACCGCAGCGGCTGCAGTGCGCATTCCGAAAGGTAACGACAGCCCACCTGCAGCAAGCGCCAGCGAACCGATTGCCGAGGATTTCACTAACGTCCTGCGGCTGATGCCTCCATATTGCTCAGTTTCAGACATAACTCACTCCATTATAGTTATCGCTATATATTAATTTCTATAACGAAATTAATAGCATGCTAATAATGGTTTGAGTTTACCTGGTTATGAGTATGTCATATTAATGCATATCAAACTGGAGTGACCCTCCGCGCACGGAGGGTGTAATTTATTGCGGTTCGGCGACGTGTCCATCCTGTGCTGGGGTTCTATTGGCAGGGGCGTTGCCACTGTTGGTACGGGTATAGAGAATTTTATGTGTGTCGTTTGCACAATGGCCCACGACCAGTGAATCAGGCTGATCGGCCTGATCGTTGGGGACAATGTTCAGCGTAAAGCTGGATTCAGCCACGCCGTTATTAATGATGCGCTGTTCGATATCGCTTTTCACGCGTTCACATGACGCCGGTGCCGCCAGAACCTGCGGGGACGCGACTACCAGTAAGAGCGCGGCAATTCCTGTTATGTATTTCATCATCAGCTCCTTTATTATCGACATAGACTAAGATTAGCATTTCTGGTGTAAATAACTGTATTTGCTAATATGATTGAGAATTATCTTCTTATCCCGGTGAAAAATGTGAAGAAACAGACCCTGTTAGGATTCCTGTGTGTCGTACTGGTCGGGTGTGATAACGCCAAAGGCCTGGATTCCTTTACGCCGGAAATGGCCAGTTTTTCCAATGAATTTGATTTCGATCCTCTGCGCGGGCCGGTAAAAGATTTCAGCCAGACGCTGCTTAATGACAAAGGTGAAGTCACCAAACGCGTTGTCGGTACGCTCTCACAGGAAGGGTGCTTCGATACGCTTGAGTTGCATGATATCGAAAACAATACCGGTATGGCGCTGGTCCTGGATGCTAACTATTATCGGGATGCCGAAACGCTGGAAAAACGGATCCGCTTACAGGGTAAATGCCAGTTAGCAGAGCTGCCTGCGGCGGGTGTGGTGTGGGATACCGACGATAACGGTTTCGTTGTTTCTGCCACGGGAAAAGAGATGAAAGTGAAATATCGCTATGATGCGGAAGGCTACCCGTTGGGCAAAACAACCGTCAATAAGGACAATACCTTGCAGGTTGATGCCAAACCATCGGTCGACCCGTTGAAGAAACTGGATTACACCGCAGTGAGCCTGCTCAACGATCATCCGTTAGGTAATGTCAAACAAACGTGCAAGTACGATGACTATGCTAATCCTGTCAACTGCCGGCTCGTTATCGTTGACGAGAGCGTTAAGCCGGCAGTTGAACATCATTACTCAATTGAAAACACTATCGATTACTACTAATCGCCTTTACTGAGCGGTAGGTTGCAACAGGTTAGGACCTGACGTTTTATGTTCTGCCAGATACTGCTGCTGGAAGATGCACATGCGGATAGTGTTGCGGTATTGGCCGTTGATAAAGAATTCATGAATCAGCTCACCTTCGACCATAAAGCCGAGTTTACGATAGATATGGATGGCTTTTTCGTTCTCTTTATCAACGATCAGATACAGCTTATATAAGTTGAGTACGGTAAAGCCGTAATCCATTGCCAGCTTTGCCGCGCGCGTTGCCAGACCTTTGCCCTGATAGTCAGGCGAAATAATGATCTGGAATTCGGCCCGACGGTGCACATGGTTAATTTCAACCAGCTCCACCAGACCGGCTTTTTCACCGTCACACTCCACCACGAAGCGACGTTCGCTTTGGTCGTGAATATGCTTGTCGTACAGGTCTGACAGCTCAACAAACGCTTCGTAAGGTTCTTCAAACCAGTAACGCATTACGCTGGCGTTATTATCAAGCTGATGGACGAATCGTAAATCTTCACGCTCCAGCGGGCGCAACTTAACACTGAGGGCGCTAGTCATATCGTATCCTTTCAATATCCTTCAACGTGCAATGATTATGGGGCAACGGTGCGGCCAGTACGGCGGTCAAGGCAGCGCAGGGTGTTGGGTTCCCAGTACGCATTAATATTAGCGCTCTGTTCGCACTTATCACGGCTATCGAACGCCGCGTCGGTTTTGTCCCACTCTTTCTCTACACGTTTATTAACTTTCTGGCGTAGCTGACGCGTATCGTTCCATTGTTCCTTTTCCATTGCTGCCTGTTGACGACTTTGCGCACTGTCTCCGGATTCAATGATCAGTTTACTGGTTTCAGCGAATGCGGAAGAGGTGTACACAGCCGCAGCCAGCGTCAGCATAGCCGTCAGGCACAGGCGTTTGGTCAGTGTAATTTTCATGGCGAATTCCTTTTATGGGAAAGGGAAAAAACGATAAAACAGGGTTAAATTCTACACTATTCCGGCTTCCGGGCATACCCACTCAGCGGATATGGATACGCTGGCAATATTCTGTCGTATCATGCTTAAACCTAAGGTAACTGAATAACATCAATGCTTAAGACTACTTTGCTTTTTTTCGTCACCGCATTATGCGAAATCATTGGCTGCTTTTTACCCTGGCTCTGGCTTAAGCGAGGGGCTACGGCCTGGCTACTGATACCCGCCGGGGTGTCACTGGCGTTATTCGTCTGGTTGCTGACGCTGCATCCGGCAGCAAGCGGACGTGTTTATGCAGCCTATGGCGGGGTGTACGTGGTGACCGCGCTGCTATGGCTACGCATTGTCGATGGCGTAAAATTGAGCCTGTATGACTGGTCAGGCGCGGTGGTGGCGCTGTGCGGCATGCTGATCATTGTGGCTGGATGGGGGCGCGCATAGCGCCTTTTTTGTGATCAATCAGCGCTTTTTTGATCATTATACTTGTATGGTAGTAGCTCAGTTGGGTAAATTTCCTGCATCACAAGAACAGATGTAAGGGATAAAAAATGAAGATTGTTGGGGCTGAAGTGTTTGTCACCTGTCCGGGGCGTAATTTTGTAACGTTGAAAATTACGACAGAAGATGGCATCACCGGACTGGGAGATGCCACATTAAACGGACGCGAGTTGTCCGTGGCGTCCTATCTGAAAGATCATGTTTGCCCGCAGCTAATTGGCCGGGATGCACACCGAATCGAGGACATCTGGCAGTTCTTCTACAAAGGCGCGTACTGGCGTCGTGGTCCGGTCACCATGTCGGCGATTTCCGCAGTGGATATGGCGCTATGGGACATCAAAGCGAAAGCGGCAAATATGCCATTGTACCAGTTGCTCGGCGGTGCTTCTCGTGAAGGGGTTATGGTCTACTGTCACACCACAGGCCATACCGTTGATGACGTACTCGAAGACTATGCGCGTCATAAAGAGATGGGCTTTAAAGCCATTCGCGTACAGTGTGGCGTACCTGGCATGAAAACCACTTACGGCATGTCTAAAGGAAAAGGACAGGCCTATGAACCGGCCACCAAAGGGCAATGGCCGGAAGAGCAGTTGTGGTCAACGGAGAAATACCTGGATTTCACGCCAAAACTGTTTGCTGCCGTACGCGATAAGTTTGGTTTCAACGAACATCTTCTGCACGATATGCACCACCGTCTGACGCCTATTGAAGCGGCCCGTTTCGGCAAAAGCATTGAACAATACCGTCTGTTCTGGATGGAAGACCCAACCCCGGCTGAAAACCAGGAGTGCTTCCGCCTGATCCGCCAGCATACGGTCACTCCGATTGCGGTAGGGGAAGTGTTCAACAGTATCTGGGACTGTAAACAGCTGATTGAAGAACAACTGATCGACTATATCCGTACCACCATCACCCATGCGGGTGGTATCACCGGTATGCGCCGGATTGCCGATTTCGCCTCGCTGTATCAGGTACGTACCGGTTCACATGGGCCTTCCGATTTGTCACCAGTATGCATGGCCGCCGCGCTGCACTTTGATCTGTGGGTGCCGAACTTTGGCGTACAGGAATATATGGGATATTCCGAGCAGATGCTGGAAGTGTTCCCACATAACTGGACCTTTGATAACGGCTATATGCACCCAGGAGACAAACCCGGTCTTGGGATCGAGTTTGACGAAAAACTGGCGGCGAAATATCCGTATGATCCTGCGTATCTGCCCGTTGCTCGCCTGGAAGATGGCACATTGTGGAACTGGTAAGGAGTGAGTTGCTATGAAAAGTATTGTGATTGAAAAACCGAATGTGCTGAATATTGCCGAGCGACCGATACCTGAACCCTCAGCCGGCGAGGTCAGGGTAAAGGTGAAACTGGCGGGAATTTGTGGTTCTGACAGCCATATTTATCGCGGACACAATCCATTTGCACAATACCCGCGGGTGATTGGCCACGAGTTTTTTGGCGTAATTGATGCGGTAGGCGACGGCGTGGACTGTTCACGAATGGGTGAGCGCGTGTCTGTTGATCCGGTCATCAGCTGTGGACATTGTTATCCCTGTTCAATTGGTAAACCTAACGTCTGCACGTCATTAGTGGTACTGGGTGTGCATCGCGATGGCGGTTTCAGCGAATACGCCGTGGTACCGGCGAAAAATGCCTGGACTATCCCGGATGCAGTGCCTGATGAACATGCCGTTATGGTGGAGCCTTTTACCATCGCTGCAAACGTGACAGGGCAAATTAACCCAACAGAGAACGATATCGCACTAATTTATGGCGCGGGCCCTATGGGGCTGACCACCGTACAGGCGCTTAAACGTGTCTATAAAGTAAAAACAGTGGTGATTGCCGACAGAATCGATGAACGCCTGAATATGGCAAAGCAGTGCGGTGCAGACTGGGCCATCAATAATAGTCGGCAATCGCTGCAGGATTTTCTGACGGAAAAAGGGCTAAAACCGACCATCATCGTGGATGCGGCTTGTCATCCATCCATTTTACAGGAGGCTATCACGCTGGCATCGCCAGCCGCGCGGATTGTTCTGATGGGTTTCTCCAGTGAACCTTGTCAGATTGTTCAACAAGGCATTACCGGGAAAGAACTTTCAATTTATTCTTCAAGATTAAATGCGAACAAATTCCCGGTTGTTATTGATTGGTTGGTTAACGGACTTATCGATCCTAATCAACTTATTACCCATACTTTTGACTATCACCACGTTACAGACGCAATTGAATTGTTTGAGAAAGATCAGCAGCGCTGCTGCAAAGTTTTACTCACATTCTCTGAATAATATAAATAACTGCGAGTAAGTGGTACGCATCTTACCTCTTAGAGATAGCCAATATGAACCAAGAAAAGCACGAAAGATCGACGATGGATCTGGTTAGAGCTGCCGTATCCGGATGGTTGGGAACTGCGCTCGAATTTATGGATTTTCAGTTATATTCCTTGGGTGCCGCGCTGGTATTCCATGAGATATTTTTCCCGGAACAGTCTGCCGCGATGGCGCTCATTTTAGCGATGGGTACCTACGGTGCAGGATATATTGCTCGTATCGTCGGAGCATTTATATTTGGCAAAATGGGAGACAGCATTGGCCGTAAAAAGGTGCTGTTTATTACTATCACCATGATGGGGATCTGTACAACTTTAATAGGCGTACTGCCTACGTATGCGCAAATTGGCATCTTTGCCCCCGTATTGCTGGTGACGCTGCGCATCGTGCAAGGGCTTGGCGCAGGGGCTGAGATCTCGGGCGCGGGTACCATGCTTGCTGAATATGCGCCAAAAGGTAAACGCGGGATCATTTCTTCGCTTGTTGCTATGGGGACCAACTGTGGAACCCTTAGCGCAACGGCCATTTGGGCGGTGATGTTCTTCGCTCTTGACCGCGAAGAGCTGTTAGCCTGGGGCTGGCGAATTCCGTTCCTGGCAAGTGTCGTGGTGATGATTTTTGCCATCTGGTTACGTATGAATCTCAAAGAAAGCCCGGTATTTGAGAAAGTTAATGATGAAGAAAATGCGTCGGCATTAAACAATGCTTCGGAAAATACGCTGGGAGCGATGTTTACCAGTAAATCCTTCTGGCTGGCAACCGGTTTACGCTTTGGTCAGGCGGGCAACTCCGGGTTAATCCAAACCTTTCTTGCCGGTTATTTAGTACAGACATTGTTATTTGATAAATCAATACCCACCGATGCCCTAATGATTAGTTCGGTACTTGGATTTATTACCATACCGCTGCTCGGTTGGTTATCTGATAAGTTTGGTCGTCGGTTGCCTTATATTATTCTGAATATTTCAGCAATTATCCTGGCTTATCCGATGCTGTCAATTATCGTGGATAAAACGTATAGCCCGGGCGTTATTATGACGGCACTTATTGTTATTCATAACTTTGCCGTATTGGGATTATTTGCTCTCGAAAATATTACCATGGCGGAAATGTTCGGTGCCCGTAACCGATTCACACGCATGGCGATCTCAAAAGAAGCGGGCGGGTTGGTTGCCGTTGGTTTTGGTCCGGTTCTGGCAGGTATCTTCTGCAACATGACAAATTCCTGGTGGCCAATTCTGGTGATGGTCATCGCCTACTCACTGATTGGTCTGATTTCCGCGTTGCTGATGCCGGAAGTGAAAGACCGCGATCTGAGCGTGCTTGAGGATGCTGCCGAGGTGAATAAAGCCGAGAAGGTTCGTTGCTCGGTGACTCAGACAAACTGATGCCAGACAGTAGCATGGATGGATGTCTCTTACGCCGTCCATGCTATTACACAGCTTTTCATGATGTCATACCAATCATAAAAAGCTTAATGCAAATCAAAACATACAACCATACAGGCGTTACTCTGAGACAGTCCTGATTCCATTGATAAGTAGGCCATACCATGCAAAACAAGCTCCTGGCAGCAAAGGCTGTGCTTCCCGACTACGATCGTACAAAACTGGTTCCGCGTATTGTCCATCTGGGTTTTGGCGCGTTTCACCGCGCACATCAGGGGGTTTACGCTGATATTCTGGCTGCAGAACATGACAGTGACTGGGGTTATTGCGAAGTGAACCTGATTGGCGGTGAGCAGCAGATTGCCGATCTCAAACAGCAAGATAATCTGTATACCGTTGCAGAAATGTCTGCGGATGCCTGGACTGCAAGAGTCGTGGGCGTGGTGAAAAATGCCCTGCATGCGCAGGTTGATGGTCTGGAAAGCGTACTGGCCGCGATGTGCGAACCGCAGGTTGCGATCGTTTCCCTGACCATCACCGAGAAAGGATATTGCCACTCTCCGGCGACCGGTCAATTGATGTTAGACAACCCAATGATTGCCGCCGATCTGCAAAACCCTACACAACCAAAAACTGCGCCAGGCGTTGTTGTTGAGGCTCTTGCGCGTCGCAAAGGTGCGGGTTTAGGCGCCTTTACCGTGATGTCTTGCGACAACATGCCAGAAAACGGTCATGTGATGCGCAATGTTGTCACTGCGTATGCCCGGGCGGTAGATGCTGATCTGGCTGCGTGGATTGAACAACATGTGACATTCCCTTCAACAATGGTTGACCGCATCGTCCCGGCGGTTACCCAGGATACGCTGGACAAAATTGAACGCATCACCGGCGTTCGCGACCCGGCAGGCGTGGCATGCGAACCGTTCCGTCAGTGGGTTATTGAAGATAACTTTGTCGCCGGTCGCCCTGAATGGGAGAAGGCTGGCGCGGAGCTGGTCGCTGATGTTATTCCGTTTGAAGAGATGAAACTGCGTATGCTTAACGGCAGTCACTCTTTTCTTGCTTATCTTGGCTATCTGGCTGGGTATCAGCACATTAACGACTGTATGGGCGATGAAAACTATCGTCTTGCCGCCCGCGCGCTGATGCTGCAGGAACAAGCGCCAACCCTGAAAGTTAAGGGCGTGGATCTACAGCACTATGCCGATCTGTTAATTGAGCGCTACAGCAACCCGGCACTGCGTCATCGTACCTGGCAGATTGCTATGGATGGCAGTCAAAAATTGCCGCAGCGTATGCTTGATTCCGTTCGCTGGCACATTGTACACGGTAGCTGCTTTGAGTTACTGGCCCTGGGCGTGGCAGGCTGGATGCGCTACGTCGGCGGTGTGGATGAACAGGGCCAGGCGATTGAAATTAGCGATCCACTGTTGCCGGTGATCCAGAATGCAGTGCGTAGCAGTAACGAAGGTGAAGAGCGCGTTCAGGCGCTGCTGGCTATCGATGCTATATTTGGGCGTGAACTGCCGCAGGTTGAACGGTTCAAAAACCAGGTCACACAAGCGTATCTTGCTTTACTGGCAGAAGGGGCGAAGGCAACGGTTGCGAAGTATGCTGCAAAACTGAAGTAAAGAAGAACACCTTTCAGGTCGCCATCTGGCTGTAAACGGGCCAGATGGCGCATTGTTTTCTGGCATTCACACCAATTAGTTCATGCCCAAACGAATCAGTTCGAGGGGGGCATATTTACCTTCACACCCTTCGATTTCCACTGTTTTTCCGCGGCGAATTTGCTCAGCGGTCAGGCCATCGGTATCTATCGCTGTAATGCGGCCTGTGAGTCCGGAGTCGCTAATCATGACGCGGCTGCCAGTGGTGATTGCGTTGCGGTTACGATCGTATGTTTTCATGGTGTTTTCTCCTTTCCAACTTACCGTCAAAGCCCGTGGGCTTTTAGTCCCACGTAACGGGCGCAATATAAATACGCTTCTCGTTAATGATTTTTTTTGTTTTCGATCAAAATCACAGCTTTTTTTATGCAGATGTGCGGGAGAGGGAAACATACAGGAGAAACTCACCTCGATGTGAGGTGAGTGTGGTATTAATCTTCGCTGAACCAGTCGCTATTTTCCTGACGGATCAACTGAACGGACTCACCAATTTCCTGGAGGTGCAGCATCATTGCACGCTCAACGGCATCGCCATCATGTTTCTCAAGTGCGGCAAAGATATCGTGATGCTGACGCAGCAGCATTTCTGGCGGGGAAATATGATCCAGGCTCATATAACGAACGCGGTCGATCGTGGCCTTAATATTCTCGACGGTGTCCCAGGCAAGCTGGCACTCGGCGATGAGAGCCAGTTTCTGATGAAACTCGTCATCAAGCTGGAAGAAATCATTAATTTGCTTGCGGTCAATCGCAATGCGCTGCTGATGCAGGTTTTGCTCGAGCTGATAACACTGTTTATCGGTGATCAATGATGCGGCGCGGCGGACCACGGCACATTCAATTGCCTGGCGAACAAAACAGCCGTTTTGTACCTGCGACAGCGAAATTTTATTCACGTAGCTGCCACGCTGCGGACGGATCTGAATCAGGCCATTCTCTGCCAGTTTAATGAATGCTTCTCGTACCGGCTGGCGTGACACATTAAAGCGTACGGAAACCTCTTTCTCCGACAACGGGGTACCGGGCGCAATCAGACAATGCACGATATCACGACGAAGAATACGGTAAATCTGTTGATTTACTGGCTGTGTAGGGTTGAGCTGCGTTTCTACGGTCATTCATTCTTACTTTTTAGAGAGTTAACCCAGGTATTTTATCACTTATTTCAGGCTATCTATACCCGGCGCAAGGCCGGGCAGAGAAATTAGCCACGATGAATACTCAGTCCGGCAAAAGACTGTGCCACAGGCATCATTTCAAGGGTGTTAATGTTGACATGAGCGGGTAAAGACGCCACCCACCATACCGCTTCAGTGACATCTTGCGGGGTCAGCGCTGTGGTATTTTCGTAAGCTTTTTCAGCTTTAGCGTCATCGCCTTTGAAACGGACATTTGAGAACTCCGTACCGCCAACCAGACCCGGTTCAATGTCGGTGACGCGAATCGCAGTACCGTGTAAGTCAGTACGTAAATTCAGGCTAAACTGGCGAACAAACGCCTTGGTTGCACCATAGACGTTACCGCCAGCGTATGGCCAACTGCCCGCCGTAGAACCAATATTGATAATATGACCGCGGTTGCGCTCAACCATACCAGGCAGAACAGCACGGGTCATATAAACCAGGCCTTTGTTGTTGGTGTCGATCATATTTTCCCAGTCTTCAATGCTGGCTTTATGAGCAGGCTCAAGGCCCAGCGCCAGACCCGCGTTGTTGACCAGAATATCAATATTGCGCCATTCAGCAGGTAAGGCGTCCAGCATCTCTTCAATTGATGCACGATTACGTACGTCCAGTTGCGCAGTATAGAGACGGTCACCCAACACATCTTTGAGTTCCTGCAGGCGCTCCTGGCGGCGTCCGGTGGCAATAACTTTATGCCCATTCTCAATAAAACGACGCGTAATGCACTCACCAAAACCTGCGGTTGCTCCGGTTACTAAAACGATCATCTCACTGTTCCTCAACGCTTTTTATGTAGTACTACCATAGCACGTCACTTCCGTTCAGAGCTATTGCTGCTTAACACGATTGCGGTCGATTCGTGGGAAGTCTACTCTGGTAAACAAATCGTTTTCAGGAGTGAAAGATGTCGTTAACGAATCCTTTTTTACACCACAGCACATTACCTTATCAGGCGCCGCAGTTTGATCAGATTGACGTGCAACATTATCGTCCTGCGTTCGATGAAGGTGTGCGTCAAAAGCGCGCAGAGATCGCAGGGATTGTGCAAAACCCGCAGCGCCCTGATTTTGCGAATACTTTACTGGCGCTTGAGCAAAGTGGCGCGCTGCTCACGCGGGTGACCAGCGTTTTCTTTGCGATGACGGCGGCGCACACCAACGATGAACTACAACGCCTTGACGAAGAGTTTTCCGCAGAGTTGGCGAGCCTTGCCAATGATATCTATCTCAATAGTGCGCTTTTCGCCCGCGTCGAAAACGTCTGGCAACGGCGCAGTTCCTCAGGACTGGATAGCGAATCAATACGCCTGCTGGAAGTCGTCTACCAGCGTTTTGTATTGGCCGGCGCCTGTCTGAATGAGACGGATAAAGCCCGCCTTAAAGCGCTTAATACGGAGTCAGCCACGCTGACCAGCCAGTTTAATCAACGCCTGCTGGCGGCGAACAAGTCTGGTGCTATGGTGGTGGATGATGTCCGGCATCTGGACGGGCTCAGCACAGAGGAAATTGCTGTTGCCGCCGAAACTGCAAGGGAAAAAGGGCTTGAAGCGCGTTGGGTTATCCCGTTATTAAACACCACTCAGCAACCAGCGCTTGCGGTATTACGCGATCGTCAGACCCGTGAAAATCTTTTCACCCGCGCATGGACACGGGCTGAAAACAATGATGCTAACGACACTCGGGCTATTATTCAGCGACTGGTGGAGATCCGGATGCAGCAGGCGAAACTGCTCGGTTTTGCTAATTACGCTGCATGGAAAATTGCCGACCAGATGGCAAAAACGCCGGAAGCGGCACTGACATTCATGCGGTCTATTGTTCCGGCCGCGCGAGCGCGAGCGTTAGATGAGCAGGCTGAAATCCAGAAAGTTATCTTTCAGCAAGACGGGCAGTTTAGCGCCGAGGCCTGGGACTGGTCGTTTTATGCCGAGCAGGTCCGTCGTGAGAAATATGCCCTTGATGAGGCTCAGCTCAAACCTTATTTTTCCCTGGATTCGGTACTGAACGAGGGCGTTTTCTGGACGGCCAATCAGCTCTATGGCATCAAATTCGTGGAGCGATTCGACATTCCTGTTTATCACCCGGATGTACGGGTATGGGAAATATTCGATCATGATGGCATAGGGTTGGCGTTATTTTACGGTGATTTCTTTGCCCGGGAATCAAAAAGCGGTGGAGCCTGGATGGGTAATTTTGTTGAGCAATCGCTACTTAACGAAACCAGACCGGTTATTTACAACGTCTGTAATTATCAAAAACCTGCAAAAGAGCAGCCCGCGTTACTGCTGTGGGATGATGTTATTACGTTATTTCATGAGTTTGGACATACGTTGCACGGTCTGTTTGCCACTCAGCGTTATGCCACACTTTCAGGAACCAATACTCCGCGGGATTTTGTCGAGTTCCCTTCGCAGATCAACGAGCACTGGGCGAGTCATCCGCAAGTCTTTTCCCGTTTTGCCCGGCATGTTGATACCGGGGAGCACATGCCGCAGGCATTGCGAGATAAAATGCAGCAGGCAAGTTTGTTTAACAAAGGTTACGACATGACTGAACTGCTCAGCGCCGCATTGCTGGATATGCGCTGGCACTCTCTGGAAATGAGCGACGCATGTCATCCGGTCGATCAATTTGAACAGCAGGCGCTGGTGGCCGAAGGGTTGGATCTCAAGGCCGTGCCGCCACGTTATCGCAGTAGTTATTTTGCCCATATTTTCGGCGGCGGCTATGCCGCTGGTTATTACGCCTACCTGTGGACGCAAATGCTGGCCGACGACGGCTATCAGTGGTTTGTAGAGCAGGGCGGATTAACCCGGGAAAACGGGCAGAAATTCCGCGATGCGATTTTGTCGCGCGGGAATAGCACTGATTTAGCTGTGCTTTATCGCCACTGGAGCGGACGCGATCCACAAATGGAGCCGATGCTCAAACATCGTGGTTTGAGCGCGTAAGGTTTGTTTAGATGACGAGAAGAACCGGGCGTGATGCCCGGTTTTTTATCTTGTGTTCATCGTTCCAATTGATAACGCTTATTCTCATTTTAACTATGCTGTCCGAGTTGTATATTGTTTTGCTTGATATGTTTTCGTTTCATTAAATATGAAACAAGGAAAGGGGTGATTAATATATCTCATTGATATTTAATGGTTAAATGTGAGTTTCAATCATCTTGCGACCTATAATGAAGGAGGCGTTAATTTGTTGTCTAATAACTACTATTAAAAAATTTACATAAATTTTCTTTTTTGTCGTTAAGATAATTACATCTGAGACGCTCGAACAGGGAGGGAGGTCGTGATGATGAAAAATACGGCGGAAATAGATGCGATTTTGCTAGCATTGAACAAGTCCATTGATGCTCACTATAAATGGATGGTGAAAATGTTCCGCTGCGTTGTGTCCTCCGATGTCACTCAGCCGGATATTGTAGGTGACAACTCTCATTTTGTTTGTCAATTTGGACAGTGGCTTAATTATCATCCATTGCACAATGAGGATGATTGTAGTTATGTAAGTAAGATAAATGCAGCCCATGAAAAGATGCATTTATTAGGAAAGGAGTTGCTATTGGCAATAGTGGAGAATCGTAGCCATTCATGGCATTTCGACAGCTTCCAGGACGCGTTACTGGCATTTACGTCTGCTGTAATGGACTACAAAATATATTTACTGAACATCCGCAGTAATATCGATGTATTAACAGGCTTACCCGGTAGAAGAATGCTCGATGAGTCTTTTGACCAGCAGTTACTCGATGCCGAGCCGCTTAATCTCTATATCTTGTTGCTGGACATCGACCGTTTTAAGCACATTAACGATACTTATGGTCACCTGGTGGGGGACGTGGTACTACGCGCTCTGGCATCAAATTTGTTGTCATGGACACGATATGATGAGGTGGCTTACCGCTACGGTGGTGAAGAGTTTATTATCATCATCCGCACAAAAACGGATGAACAGGCTTGCCAGGCAGGTTTGCGATTGTGTCAGCTTATTGGCCAGAAAAAAATACCCTATGCTGATGGAGAGATCGGAATCACGGTAACGGCTGGAATAACACGAGTTCAACAGGGAGAAGCGCTGGATACCGCTCTTGGTCGGGCTGATAACGCGATGTATCAAGGAAAACAGACCGGCAGGAATCGCTGTATGTTCATGGATGAACGCGAGCGGATCACTCTGGTTGACGCCAGTGATGAGATCTCATACCCCTTGAGCGCGTGAGATTTGCGAACACCGTTTCAAGGTAGTTGCGTTTCGTTTAACTTTCATTGGGGTTGTCGATGATAGATTAGTCAAATATCCGTTATCTTCGCAGGGAATTGCCAGATAGCGTATAAAAGCAAAACACAAATCTATCCATGCAAGCATTCACCGCTGGTTTATCCGGCGGTTTTTTTTATCTGTAAACCAGGGAAAAAGTGCCAGGAGGGCGATTCAGGTAAAAAAAATGGCCCCTTGTGCAGTTACGCTACAAGGGGCCGGGTCGGTGCAGGACTATCTCCGTTCATCAATCATCCCATCTGTGGCTAAAATACGCGGCCAGGAAACCGGAAAATAAAATAATTCCCAGAACAGCCATAAAAATATTCATATTACCCAGCATAGTAAATGCTCCTTTATCTGTGAGTTTCCTCTCTTACCTTAAGTTCACCTCGCTTATGACTATAGTAGCAATTCAATCTTAAACAAAGGCTGAACTGTGTGATTATTTTGGCTGAAAAGTAAAATTTTGACGTGATGGCGTCGGGAAAAATAAATAATAGTGACGAGACACATTTATCTGTAGGCAAATAACCCTGCTTTTCAACCCGGAGACGCCGTTATCACGGTGTGCTGCAGACACAGATTGTTGCACGTTTATAATGCAGAGTTGTCTCATGGTGGTTCAATTTTTCGTTTGATTAATCCTTCTGGTGGGAGATTTTAATACTAATCTTTGTAAACGATGCGCTAATCTATTGATTTTATGTGATGTTTTAATATCTGGCATCGTTTTTGCCTTATCACTTCTGAATACCCTTTATTTGCACCGTTTTGTCTGCCCGGCTGCACCGGAGCTTTCAGCAAGTCTAATTTCAGGAGTGAAACTATGCAGCGTCGTACATTTTTAAAAGCTTTTGCGCTTTCCGCCTCTGTAGTAGCAATGGGAATGAGTTTTACCGTTCAGGCAGCCGACACCATTAAAGTTGGCATCATGCATTCGTTATCCGGCACGATGGCTATTTCCGAAACGCCGCTGAAAGATGTGGCGTTGATGACCATTGATGAAATCAATGCGAAGGGTGGTGTGTTGGGTAAAAAGCTGGAGCCTGTAGTGGTTGACCCGGCCTCGAACTGGCCGTTATTTGCTGAAAAAGCACGTCAGTTGCTGAGTCAGGATAAGGTGGCGGTGGTTTTCGGCTGCTGGACATCGGTTTCGCGTAAATCTGTTTTACCGGTGTTTGAAGAATTAAACGGTCTGCTGTTTTACCCGGTGCAATATGAAGGTGAGGAGATGTCGCCTAACGTCTTCTATACCGGCGCGGCGCCTAACCAACAGGCGATCCCGGCGGTTGAGTACCTGATGAGTGAGGACGGCGGCAGCGCTAAGCGCTTCTACCTGCTGGGTACGGACTATGTCTATCCGCGTACGACTAACAAAATTTTACGCGCCTTTTTGCATTCGAAAGGCGTTGCCGATAAAGACATCGAAGAGGTGTATACCCCATTCGGACACAGCGATTACCAGACCATTGTCGCCAGTATTAAAAAATTCGCCGCAGGGGGGAAAACGGCGGTGGTATCAACCATCAACGGGGATTCTAACGTTCCATTCTATAAAGAGTTAGCGAACCAGGGGCTGAAAGCCACCGATGTTCCGGTGGTGGCATTCTCCGTGGGTGAGGAGGAATTACGAGGAATTGATACCAAACCGCTGGTGGGCAACCTTGCTGCGTGGAACTACTTTGAGTCCGTAGATAATGCGGCCAATAAAAAGTTCGTCGCGGATTATCGGGCGTATGCCAAAGCCCATAAGCTACCAAACGCGGATTCGGTGGTAACGAACGATCCTATGGAAGCCACCTGGGTAGGCCTGCATATGTGGGCGCAAGCGGTAGAAAAAGCCGGAACTACCGATGTGGATAAAGTTCGCGCCGCTATGGCGGGGCAATCATTCGCTGCGCCATCAGGTTTTACCCTGACCATGGATGCAACCAACCATCACCTGCATAAACCCGTCATGATTGGCGAGATTGAAGGCAACGGCCAGTTTAACGTGGTGTGGCAAACCGATGAGCCGGTCCGCGCCCAGCCGTGGAGTCCGTACATCGCCGGTAATGATAAAAAATCTGACCAGCCCGTGAAAACCGCCAGCAACTGATCTTACGCCCTCCCGCGGGAGGGCAACGCTTTGGAGAACGCTTATGAAAGCTATGCGTTTTATTCGTGGTGTGCTGTTGCTGATGTGGTTTATGCCGTGGATAGCGCAGGCCGCAGATGCCGATACCTTTACCGCCGGCAGCCGAACTCAGCAGGCCGCCTTGCTTGAACAATGGGCGGTGAATCCAGACGTTCAGCGTATGCCGCTGCTTAGCGCGCTGCGAGATGAGAACCTGCTGACCGATGACGCGAAAAATGCGTTCATCGTGGACGACTCGCACGTACAGCCGTTAGGAGTCGCGGCATCTCCGTCCGGCGAGCTTAAAAAAGTCCGCCTGACTAACCGCCTGCGTAATCTGGTGGCCGGAACGTGGGCCGTTCATCAACTTTTAAGTGACAGTGTCACCATGAGAAAAGGGGCAGCACGTACATTACAACGTGAGGCACAGCCGGGCATGCTGCCGTTTTTGCAGCAACAACTGGCCCGGGAGCCAGATGCTGGCGTGAAATCCGCGCTGGAGATTGCACTGGCAAACCTGCAACTAACCAGCACCTTGCCAGAGGTCAGACGGCAGGCCATCGAACTTCTCGGGGCGTCAAACGATCCTGAAACCCAGGCACGCCTGCTGCCATTCACCCAGGCTGAACATGAACCTGATGCGCGCGTTCGTGCGGCCGCTGGCGAAAGCCTGAATTCCATCGCGCATCGCATGAAGGTTGGCGATCTTCTTGGACAGGCATTTATGGGGCTGTCGCTGGGCTCAATTTTGCTGTTGGCGGCACTGGGGCTGGCTATTACCTACGGGCTACTCGGCGTCATTAATATGGCGCATGGCGAGATGTTAATGCTTGGCGCTTACTGTACCTGGATGGTGCAACAGATTATCGGCCAGTTTTTCCCGCAATGGTTGGCCTGGTATCCGGTTATTGCGCTTCCGGTCGCCTTTTTACTTACCGCGGCGGTGGGAATGCTGCTCGAGCGCGGGGTGATTCGCCATTTATACGGACGTCCACTCGAAACACTGCTGGCGACATGGGGGATCAGTCTGATGCTGATCCAGTTGGTGCGTATGACCTTCGGCGCGCAAAACCTTGAAGTCGCCAATCCGGCATGGCTTTCCGGCGGCATTCAGGTTTATGCCAATCTGATTTTGCCGTGGAACCGAATTGTGGTGCTTGGCTTTGCCATGCTGGTGCTGTTCTTCACCTGGCTGTTGTTGAATAAAACGCGTCTCGGGCTGCGCGTGCGTGCAGTGACGCAAAATCGCAATATGGCGGCCTGCTGCGGCGTACCTACCGGACGCGTCGATATGCTGGCTTTTGGTCTTGGTTCAGGGATTGCCGGGCTGGGGGGCGTCGCGCTCTCGCAATTAGGCAACGTAGGACCGGAACTGGGGCAAAGCTACATTATCGATTCGTTTCTTGTGGTGGTGCTGGGCGGTGTTGGGCAACTCGCCGGGAGTGTGGCCGCCGCGTTTGGGCTGGGGATCTTCAACAAAATTCTTGAGCCTCAGGTGGGGGCGGTTCTCGGCAAAATTATGATTCTGGTGCTGATTATTCTGTTTATTCAGAAACGTCCTCAAGGGCTGTTCGCGCTAAAAGGGAGGGTTATTGACTGATGACGATGCCAATGACATTGACGCTGGCGCGTAAAGCGCCGCGGGCGACACGCGTCCTGGGACTGTGCTTATTGCTCGCGTTGATTGTTCTGCCGTTTCTGGCGCTGTTACCTGCGGAACATCCGCTGGCCATATCGGTGTGGACGCTGACGCTGGCCGGAAAAATTCTCTGCTATGCCATTGTGGCGGTCGCGCTGGATCTGGTGTGGGGTTATGCGGGAATGCTTTCGCTGGGCCACGGTATCTTCTTTGCGCTTGGGGGCTATGCGATGGGAATGTACCTGATGCGTCAGGCCTCCGGCGAAGAGTTACCGGCCTTTATGTCGTTCCTGTCGTGGACCGAGCTGCCCTGGTTTTGGTGGGGGACGCAACACTTTATCTGGGCGATGCTGCTGGTTGTGCTGGTGCCGGGCCTGCTGGCCCTGGTATTTGGTTGGTTTGCCTTCCGTTCAAAAATCAAAGGGGTCTATTTTTCCATCATGACCCAGGCTCTGACTTTCGCCGGAATGCTGCTGTTTTTCCGTAACGAAACCGGCTTTGGAGGAAATAACGGTTTTACTGGCTTTACCACCATTCTGGGATTCCCGGTGACCGCGACCTCAACCCGTATTGCGCTGTTTCTGGCGACAGTCCTGCTGCTGGTTCTGGCAATATGGCTGGGGCTGGCGCTGGCCCGCAGTAAGTTTGGTCGTATTCTGACTGCCGTACGCGACGCCGAGAATCGTCTGATGTTTTGTGGATACGATCCAAAAGGTTTCAAGCTGCTGGTGTGGACGCTTTCCGCCGTGCTGTGCGGTCTGGCGGGTGCGCTGTATGTTCCACAGGTGGGAATCATTAACCCCAGCGAAATGTCGCCGACTAACTCGATTGAAGCGGCGATTTGGGTTGCGCTCGGCGGGCGTGGAACCCTGATCGGCCCGGTTTTTGGCGCCGTACTGGTGAATGGCGCTAAAAGCCTGTTTACCGTCATCATGCCGGAATACTGGCAGCTGTTTCTTGGCCTGATCTTTATCGGCGTTACGCTTTTTTTACCTCGCGGCGTGATTGGCCTGTTTCGCAAGGGAGACAAATAATGCAGCCAGATGAAGGACTTTTCACTCGCCAGATGCCTGGGGATCGGTTTCGCGACCAAACGGACCCCGTGTTACAGCTGGAAAAAATTAACGTTAATTTCGATGGATTTCAGGCGTTAACGGATCTCACGCTCAATATTGGCGTTGGGGAGTTGCGTTGCATCATTGGTCCCAACGGCGCCGGAAAAACGACGCTAATGGATGTCATTACCGGCAAAACCAGGCCGCAAAGCGGTCGTGCGATATACGATCAGTCAACCGACTTAACAACGCTGGATCCCATCGCCATTGCACGTCAGGGGATTGGGCGGAAATTTCAGAAGCCCACGGTATTTGAAGCGTTAACGGTGGAGGAGAACCTGGAGCTGGCGCTGAAAAGCGATAAATCTGTCTGGGGCTCTCTACGGGCGCGCCTAACAGGCGAACAGCGGGATCGTATTGATGAAATACTGGCGCTGTTGCGCCTGGGTAACGAGCGGGCCCGTCGCGCCGGGCTGCTTTCGCACGGGCAGAAACAATTTCTTGAAATTGGCATGCTGCTGGTTCAGGAACCTCATTTACTGCTGCTGGATGAGCCTGCTGCGGGTATGACGGATGCGGAGACGGAATACACGGCGGAGCTGTTTCGCCAGCTTGCCGGGAAGCACTCCCTGATGGTTGTTGAACACGATATGGGATTTGTCGAAACCATCGCCGATCGCGTCACGGTATTACATCAGGGACGTGTACTGGCTCAGGGGAGTCTGCGTGAAGTGCAGGCCAATGAGCAGGTTATTGAAGTTTATCTCGGACGTTAAGGGGTGCAGATGCTGCAGGTGAAAGAACTGAATCAATATTATGGTGGCAGTCATATTCTGCGAGGTGTGAACTTTGACGCGCGTATCGGCGAGGTGACATGTCTGCTGGGGCGTAACGGCGTGGGGAAAACGACGCTTCTGAAGTGCCTGATGGGGCTTATTCCTGCCCGTAGTGGAAGCGTGCTCTGGCAGGAAAAAAATGTCACTCAGTGGAAACCACATCAGCGGGTCAGGGCCGGTGTGGCGTATGTCCCACAGGGGCGCGATATTTTTCCACGTCTGACGGTGGAAGAGAATCTGTTGCTCGGCCTTTCCCGTTTTTCAGCACAGGAGGCCCGATGCGTTCCGGATGATATCTACGCGCTCTTTCCGGTTTTACAGGAGATGAAGCACCGGCGGGGCGGTGATTTGTCCGGTGGGCAACAGCAGCAACTGGCGATTGGACGGGCGCTGGCAAGTCGCCCGCAGCTGTTGATCCTCGATGAACCCACTGAGGGGATCCAGCCGTCAGTGATTAAAGAGATTGGTCAGGTGATTTCTCAACTGGCGCACCGGGGAGATATGGCCATTTTGCTGGTGGAGCAGTTCTATGATTTTGCGCAGCAGTTGGCCGATAAATACCTGATTATGTCGCGCGGCAGTATTATTCAAAGCGGCGACGGCAAAAATATGGAGACCGAGGGCGTCCGGGGACTTGTCGCCATTTGAAATATGCGACAGAGCGGCTCCGGCTCTGTCGCTTTACTCATTAGCAGACCGCTGTTTGTCCCCAGGGTTTGGTGCGCATGCCTTTTATCATTAGCGCCCAGGCAAGGATGATTGCGACCATCAGCGCCACAAATAGCGACCACGGCGGCAATGTAGTTAAAATGACGCCGCTGACTAATGGGTTTACCGCTGCGCCCAGCCAGCCTAACGACTGAGCGGAAAAATAACTGGCTTTCATGCCAGCTGGTGCGATGTTGTCGATGAGCATGTATTCACCTGGCGCGTAAATAACTTCACCAATAGTGAAAAAGGCGGCAGATATCCCCCATAACAACAGACTATTACCGGAGAAGGTGAAGCCAACCAGGCCAACCACAAAGAACAGCGTCGCCACCGTCATTAACGGTCGGATATTCGTGGCGGTGAGCCTGCGGCCGAAGGCATATTGCAGTGATACCACAATAGCGGCGTTGACGGGCAGAACCACTGCCACCACCTTCTCGGCAAAATCGCCGTCAGCAACCACCATGACGTATTGTGAAATACAGGACGCAAACGCGCCGCTAACGAATGACGCCAGGAATGCGGATAGCGTAAACCAGCATAATGCTCTGTCGCGTAGTAGTACCGAGGGGGACCAAACCGCGGCGTTTAAACCTTCTGATGCTGCCGGTGAACGTTTAACCCAGGTCTGGATAAACACCAGTGGTAGGGCTGAACAAGCCGCAGCGAGCCAAAACGGCAGGTTAATGCTTTGCATCACCAGCAGCGTGCCCAGCGGTGGGCCAACGGTCCAGCCAATGTTCAGCACGGTATAGTTAAGCGAGAAAATTTTCGTTTTGTTGGTCGCGGAGAGGTTATCGGCAAACCAGGCCTTCAAAACCGTGGCGAAGACGGAGTAGGCGCAGTTGATCAGAGCGAAAAGCAGAACCACCACCACCACGTTATGCACCAGTGGAATAGCAATAAAGCCTGATGCAAAGCCGCAGATAGCCAGCAGCATGTAGCGTTTTTTATCGAACTTGTCGGCCAGAATACCAAAGCCAAGGCTGAACACCACGCCAATGGTCAGAGCGACCGTCATCGCATAACCGATCAGGTCGACGCTCAGGTTGTACTGTCGACTGAGGTAGATAGTCATAAATGGCAGCGTGGCGCCACGGCCAATCGTTAATAACAATGATGATGCGAGTAACGCGAGAGTGGACCTTCTCAAAGAGATATTCATTTTCCTGCCCGACAATGCATGTTGTTATGTTTTTTTAGATATCAAAAACAAATAGCATGCTAAAAGTGTGATGTACACTCAATAAGTTGTCCGAAAACGCCCTGTGTGGCCTACCTGAATTAATGATCTGTTACGGCACAACGATTTCCGTTACTTTAACTTGTTTACAAAAATTTAATATTTGCAGGGGCGGTGGTATGTCGCGTAAAGACGGGTTATTAGCGTTACTGGTCGTTGTGGTTTGGGGGCTGAACTTTGTTGTCATTAAAGTGGGGCTGCACAATATGCCCCCCTTAATGCTGGCAGGACTGCGATTTTTACTGGTGGCGTTTCCGGCGATATTCTTTGTTGCCCGTCCGAAAATACCGCTTTCGCTACTACTCGGTTATGGACTAACCATCAGTTTTGGGCAGTTCGCGTTTCTCTTTAGCGCCATCAAATTCGGTATGCCTGCCGGGCTAGCTTCTCTGGTATTACAGGCTCAGGCATTTTTCACCATCATTCTGGGGGCATTTGCCTTTGGCGAGCGTCTACAGGGTAAACAACTGGTAGGAATTGCGCTGGCGGTCTTTGGCGTGCTGGTGTTGATTGAGGCCAGTCTGAACGGACAGCATGTCGGCATGCTCGGTTTTATGCTGACGCTGGCGGCGGCGCTAAGCTGGGCCTGCGGTAATATCTTTAACAAAAAAATCATGCAGCACCCGTCACGCCCGGCCGTGATGTCGCTGGTGGTATGGAGTGCGTTGATTCCTGTTGTTCCATTCTTCCTGGCCTCATTACTTCTCGATGGACCGGCGCAAATTACCCAAAGTCTGGTGGCAATAGATATGACCACCATTCTGTCACTGGTCTATCTGGCGTTTGTGGCGACCATTGTGGGTTACGGTATCTGGGGTTCTTTACTCGGGCGTTATGAGACCTGGCGTGTCGCGCCGTTGTCGCTGTTGGTACCGGTGGTTGGACTGGCGAGCGCGGCCGTGCTGCTGGATGAAACGCTGACCGGATTGCAACTGCTTGGTGCGTTACTGATCATGGCGGGGTTGTATATCAATGTGTTTGGCTTTCGGTTGCGTAAGACTGCGCAGGCGAGAGGATAAAAAAAGCCCCGCAGTGACGGGGCAAAAAAATCACAGGTTGCGCATATTGTAATAAGGCACACCTAATTCGTCGGATTTGTCGCTGCCTGCACCCATATGATTAAAATCGAACGGGGACTGATCGTGCGCTGGCGGCATAATCATCGCGTCGCGACTGTTTTGTGTGGCAGGCTGCGCGGTCTGTTCCGCCATGCTCTGGCCCGAAACAACAAACAGCAGGGCCAGCATTGCATAAGACAGAAGTTTCATGATTTCCTCGGTTACGTCGTTAACTGGCGATTAGCAATTACATTGATTGAGTGGAAGCAAATAGCGCGATTCGCCGTGCATATTCGTCATACGGTATTTATGCGGCGGAACATCAAAATAGTTTTTGAATGTTCGGGTCAGCGTTTGCTGAGACTCAAAGCCGTAACGTTCCGCCAGATAAAGGATCGGCTCGTTACTCTCTTTTAATTTTTGTGCTATTTCAGTCATTTTACGGCTGCGGATGTATTGGCCCAGTGAATGACCGGTTTCTTTTTTAAACATCCGTTGCAGGTGCCATTTGGAGTAACCTGAACGCTCTGACACTTTTTCCAGTGAGAGCGGCGATTCAAGGTTATTTTCGATCCAGTCCAAAATGCTATGAATAGTGATTGTGTCAGTATTGCGTCTGGACATCGTCATACCTCTTTCTGTTTACGGCAGGATTTTCTTAAGCAAATGCTCAAGCGTGGTCACTTCATCCGCCGTTAAGTTTTTTGTTAGTTCCTGGTGTAGGTCTTGCCCTACTAATTGATGACACTGCTCGCAAATTGCTGCGCCATGCTCGGTGAGTTTCACCAGCACGCCCCGCTTGTCATGTGGATTCGGAAGCCTTTCAATCCAGCCTTTACAGGCCAGTCTGTCCAGCATCCGCGTCAGAGCGCCGAGATCGACAGACAGCACTTTTTTCAATTCGACAGGGGTGATGCACACCGCGCAACGGATGGAGCAAAGCACCTTGAACTGCGATGCCGTGATATCCAGCGGTGACAGATAGTCGTTTAGCAAACGATCTTTTTTCTGATTAACCATGTAGATCAAACGACCCAGTGGGATGATTTCGTTAAACAGATCACTGGTGCTTTTCACAATGGTTGCCCTGGCAAGTAGTTAGTCACGGCTGATATTATTGCTTAGGCAAATATAAGTCAAATGAATGAGTCGGCAAATGCCACGTTTTGCTAAATCATCAGGCCGAACACCTGGCGAGTGGAAATTTAACGGTTTGATAATTATGGTTTATACCTGCAGATGAAAAATGAATCCTTACAGCGCGAAAATGGCTTATCTCCCGGATTTCACCGTATACTTGCCGTTGACGATTAACGCACAGGAAAGATGACATTATGATGGACTTGTTTAAAGCAATAGGGCTGGGGCTGGTAGTCCTGTTACCGTTGGCAAACCCGTTAACCACCGTGGCGTTGTTCCTTGGCCTTGCCGGCAACATGAACAGCGCAGAGCGTAACCGTCAGTCACTCATGGCGTCCGTTTACGTGTTCGCTATCATGATGGTGGCTTACTACGCCGGACAACTGGTGATGAACACCTTTGGGATTTCGATTCCCGGGCTACGTATTGCGGGTGGGTTAATCGTTGCGTTTATCGGCTTTCGGATGTTGTTTCCACAGCAGAAGGCGCATGATTCTCCGGAAGCGAGAAGCAAATCAGAAGAACTGGAAGACGAACCGACGGCCAATATTGCATTTGTTCCGCTGGCCATGCCAAGCACCGCCGGTCCGGGTACGATTGCAATGATCATCAGTTCGGCGTCAACCGTACGTCATGGTTCCGAGTTTCCGGACTGGGTGATCATGGTCGCGCCGCCGATTATTTTTGCGGCAGTCGGGGTGATCCTGTGGGGCAGTTTGCGCAGTTCCGGTGGGATTATGCGCCTGGTCGGTAAAGGCGGGATTGAGGCGATTTCCCGTCTGATGGGCTTCCTGCTGGTATGTATGGGCGTGCAGTTTATTATTAACGGCGTGCTGGAAATCATTAAAACTTACGCTTAAAACAACGCGCCCGGCATGGCCTGCCGGGCACGGTTTTTTACGAATGTTGAGGCTGTTCTTCCAGTGATACCGGCCATTTACGGAAGATAATTATCGACCAGATCAACGCCAAAACGGCAGGCACTGCGCCGACATAACCAATCGTAGACATTGACCAGTGCAGACTCACCTGATTTCCTACCAGCGCGCCAGCCCCTATACCGATATTAAAAATGCCTGAGAACAGGGCCATTGCGACGTCGGTGGCATCCGGGGCCAGCGCCAGCACTTTGACCTGCATACCCAGACCTATCAACATAATGGCGATGCCCCAGAATATACTCAGGACGGCCAGATGCATTTCGCTGTTTGCGGCGGGAAGTAACAGCACCAGGCACACCGTCAGCAGGGCAATGGCGCTGCTAATCAGTACGGATGCATGTTGATTACCCAGCTTGCCAAAAATGACGCTACCGACAATTCCCGCACCCCCCAGAACCAGCAGTAGCACGGTTGCAAAGTTTGCGCTCAGCCCGGCGACGGTCTGCACAAACGGTTCGATATAGCTGTAGGCCGTGTAATGCGCGGTGACCACAATCACTGTCAGCAGATACAGGCTCATTAACGCCGGACGATGAAATAACACGGGCAGGCTTTTCAATGAACCAGAATGCTCGCTGGGTAATTTGGGCAGGAGCTTAATCAGGCAAAGCAGGGTAACTAACGCCCCCATACCGATGGCGAAGAAGGTGGTGCGCCAGCCAAAATACTGGCCAACGATCCGCCCGATAGGCAGACCAAGCACCATCGCCAGCGCGGTGCCGGTCGCAATCAGACTGAGCGCCTGCGCGCGTTTCCCGGCAGGAGCCAGGCGAATCGCCAGCGAGGCGGTGATCGACCAGAAAATGGCGTGCGCAAAAGCAATACCAATACGGCTAATTACCAGCACGGTAAAATTCCATGCCAGGAAAGAGAGTACGTGGCTGGCGATAAACACCACAAACAAGCAGATCAGAAGTTTACGGCGTTCTACCTGGCTGGTAAGCAGCATGAAAGGCAGCGACATCAGAGCCACAACCCAGGCGTAGATCGTCAGCATGATCCCGACCTGCGCGGTCTGCATATTAAAACTTTGTGCGATGTCGGACAGCAAACCGACAGGGACAAACTCAGTGGTATTGAAAATAAAACCGGCAATGGCAAGCGTAACTACCCGTAGCCACGCGACCTTGCGGGAAACAGTGTCTGTTGTCATATCAAATAGGTGGATTAGCTGCGAAAAGGTAAGGTCACGATCTTAAAACGTTTGCTGGCGAAAATACAATCATTTCGTGATTTATATCACATTATTCTGCTGAATGTTTGGCGGTTTTTCGGGGAACCGGTCAGTACGATGACTGACCGGGAAACAGAGCAAAGTGATTGCAGGTGTTAATGCTGTCGTGCCTGGTTCATGCACAATGCGTCATACTCGCTGTCAACGATGGGTTCGACTTTGCCCATTAAAAACAGGTAATTCAAAATACCCAGTACGACGAGTGCCGCGGAAAATACAAGGGCCCACGTAAATGAACCCGTGGCAGCGACGATTGCACCTGTAATAATCGGGCCGACTGCACCGCCCATGTTTGAGACGGTATTCTGTAACCCGGCAACAATCGACACGCTGTTTTTGGGGGCAACATCGCCTGGTAATGCCCAGACCTGTGAGGCCGCGACGGTAGTTCCTGATTTAGCTACACACAGTAAAAAGACAGTCATGAAAACGGAGTCAGTAAAGGGGGCAAAACCAATACATAAAGCCATCAATAAACCAATAGTCAGGAATAATTTTCTTGTAGCGGTGAGCGATAATATCCGTTTATGTACCATGCGATCCGACGCCCAACCTGCGAACACTTCAATCACCATTCCGCAAAGCAATGGTAGGGCCGCGACCATACCCATTTTGATAAAATCCATACCTTTGTCTTTTACCAGATAGGTCGGCAACCAGGTAATAAAGAAATACGAAGTGTAATTGATGGTGAAAAAACCGATACACATTGCCCAGATATTGCGATAGCGTAGCAACTTATACCATCGCATGGGTAATACAGATTTATCACCATGTTTCTGTTTTTGCCCCTCGCGAATATGTTTCACTTCCGCCGGGCTGATTTTTTTGTGATCTTCCGGGTTTTCGGTATAAATAAAATACCACGCAATGACCCATAAAATTCCCACGCTACCAATAATAAGAAACGTTAATCGCCAGTCGAATTGATAAATCATCCAGACGATCAGCGGCATGGCAACGGCTCCGCCGAATTTTGAGGCACTGTCAAACAACCCGGAAACAGTTGCTCGCTCTCTGTCAGGGAACCATCGTGCGGCGATCCCCGCATTGCTTGGATAGGCAGCGGCTTCACCCACGCCCAAAGCCAGTCTGAGTGCCAGCAGCGACTTAAAACCAGTGGCCAGCCCCATCATTGATGTGGCTATTGACCACCACGCTACGGCAATGCCCAGACCTTTTTTCTGGCCGAAGCGATCGGCGAACCAGCCTGCAGGTATTTGCAATAAGGAGTATGACCAAAAGAATGCTGCCATTATAAACCCCATCATTTCGGGATCGAGCTTAAGCTCATCAATAAGATGCGGAGCAGCAGCTGATAATACCGTTCGGTCAATATAGTTAATTGCAATAGCAAGCCACATTAATCCCGCAATCCACCAGCGAATTCGGGATTTTTCAGCTAAATTATTCATATATTTGGCCCATGGTAGATGTTTATTGTTTTAGTATGAAGGGTACATTTTTACCGTTCTTTTAGAGTGAGTTCATAATGTTTTGCGGCTTATGTTGATGTATGACGCACGCAATAATATTGTGTACGCATTGCTCTCCAATATTGCTCACCGCACCTTCGGTATATCCTGCGATGTGCGCCGTCGGAATAAAGTTTTCAAGGGCAAACAAAGGATGTGAATTGCAGGGCTCCTGTATAAAGACATCGGCTGCAGCTCCTTTAATAACGCCCTGAGTCAGCGCCTGGAACAGATCCTCTTCATTAACGACACCACCGCGTGAAACATTGATTAAATAGCTGCTTTTCTTCATTTTCTGCATGCGGGCCAAATCAAAGAGATTTTTTGTTTCAGGGGTTAGCGGTGTATGGAGGGTAATAAAATCACTGTTTTCTGTTAAAGCATCTAATGAGACATACTCAACGCAATTTGCTTTGGCGAATGACTCATCCTGCCAGGCATCGTGTGCCAGTATGCGCATGTTGAAACCGCGGGCACGTAGCGCGACCTGTTTACCTATGTTGCCCAGCCCAATGATACCTATGGTTTTGCCATAGACATCAGAGGCGAAAATACGTGGCCAATTTCCGGCGCGAGTTTGCTCAATTGCACCGGGTAATTGTCGAGCACAGTTAAGGATCAATGAAAAAGCAAAATCGGCGACGGCATGTTTGTTGGCATCCGGCACATTGGTAACGTAAATGCCTTTTTCCCGGGTGGCATCCAGGTCGATGTTATCGACACCGACGCCATGCTTACAGACGATTTTCAGCTGAGGGGCCGCTGCCAGCAATTCAGCATTAACCTCTGTGAAGGCAACGATCATCGCCACCGTGTCTGCAAGGTATGGTTCGAGTTCTTTTCGTCCGATATCTGCGGGAAGCATGATTAATTTAAGACCCGCATCCTGCAGTTGCTCGATTGGCTGCCGATCGTATTTGGCAAATGACGGAGAAGTACAGATGACGTTCATAATACAATCCTGTTAGTTAAGCGGCGTTACCGCCGCTGTAAAAGAGGTTATTGCAGATAGTTATTGATAATCTGTTGGATCAGATTTTCCTGTTGTGCGTTAAACGTGACAGCGTAACGACTTGCGCCAACCTCATGCCCCATGATTTGCAACGCTTTTTTGACTGCAGCGGGCGAGAAGGCAACTTTATAGAGATCGGTTCGCAAACCCGTGACGCTTTCCTGTGCCTCATGCGATCCGGCAATATCACCGGCCTTGAATCGCGCCCAGATAGCATTAATTTCTTTTGGCGCCACGTTTGCCAGACCAGAAATACAGGCAGAACAACCGTCAACGAATCCCTGGTGAATCAGCGAATCCGGCCCATTCAACACATCAAAACCTTCAATATCTTTGACGGCGTCAAGGAATCCACCGAGGCTTTCATAGCTACCGGCGCTGTCTTTGATGCCAATGATGTTGGGATGCGCCGCCAGCACTCTTGCGGTTGCCGGTTCAATGGTGTTACCCGTACGTGCCGGGATGTTATAGAGAAATACCGGCACCGATAGCGCGTCGGCAATCGCGGTATAGTGGGCAATCAGTTCCTGCTGTTTGAGCGGAACAAAATACGGGGTAATCACCGATACGGCATCGACGCCCAGTTTTTCTATTTGTTTACCCAGACGAATGGTTTCACGGGTTGAGATTTCACCAATATGCGCCACCACATTTGCCCGTCCAGCAACTTCCTCAACGCAGGTACGGGTCACCGCTATTTTTTCTTCCTCGTTAAGTACAAAAAACTCGCCATTGGTGCCGCCGCAGAAAATACCGTTTCCAGCGTTTAGCTGGCGATTAACCTGGTTTTTGAGTTCGGTGAGGTTTAATGCCCCTTCGTTATCGAAAGGGGTGACGATTGCCGTCAGTACGCCACAGATTTTTTTACTCATGATTCACTCCTTTGGTAATCAGTTCTGGAAAAAGTGTTTGATAAATAGCCTTAACATCGTCATGGCTCACCTGACAGGGCGCGTTGTTCATAAGACGTTTTACGTTAAGCGCGGCATCGGCCAGCGCGGAAAGGTCAGTGGAGGGCACGCCAAGCGTTGCCAGGTTGTCGGGCAGGTTGAGCCGTTTCACGAGCGCGGAGAAGTACTCCACCAGCGCGAAAGATTTTTCTTCAGCGCTGAGTGTGCGATCGGCGTCAGGTAGCAGATCCCAGACCTGGGCAAATTTGTTGACCGCGTGAGGGCGAACCACCTTCATGCAGGGTGCTAACAGAATCGCGTTAGCGACACCATGTGGGAGATGGTATCGCCCCCCCAGCGGATAAGAGAGCGCATGAACCAGATGTGTACCGGCGTGATTAATCGCTACACCGCCATAGTATGACGCCCACAGCATTTCCAGTTTAGCCAGCAAATTGTTCGGTTCATTAACCGAGGTTTCGATGTTTTTCAACAATTTCTGTAAACCGATGAGCGCAGCGTTGTCGCTGATTGGGTTGGCGATAGTTGCTGTAAAGCACTCAATCAGATGACAGAGCGCGTCAATGCCGGTGGATGAGGCGATGTGCGCTGGCATACTGGTGGTGAGTTCCGGTAGCAAGGCGACATAATCCGGCAGCAGCACCGGGGAGATGATACCCACCTTGGTGTTTTGTTCGGGGATGGCCAGTATCGCGTTTGGAGTGGCTTCTGAACCCGTGCCTGCTGTGGCGGGGATTAGCACGGAGGTCACACGTTGTTGCGGTTTTTCACCTGCCAGCATGGCGTCAAGCGTCGGGGACTCAGGGTGACATAAGACGGAGAGCAGTTTCGCCACATCCAGTACGCTACCGCCGCCAATGCCTATCACCATTTCCACATTGAGGTCAGCCACGCGTTTGACGAGTTTGCTGACGTCATGATGTCCCGGCTCGGCGGGTACGTTATCAATCAGTGTCACCTGACGGCCATCATTAGCCAGCAGGGTACGGATCTGCGCTACTGCATCCAGTCGAACAATATTTGCATCAGTTACCAGCAGTAACTGGCGTTTACCGCTCAGTAATGGCTCCAGAGCGGGGATGGCATGCGAACCGCTGATCACGGTGCTATTAATTGTTGCCACAACATTCTCCTGTTGTTTGAGTGATTGAATTCGCTCACTGTGATTCAGGAACGATGACATCATGGGCTAAATTTATAATTTATCTCGGAACTGAATAACTTGAGCTTGCTCACACTTAATCAATTGTGATTGAATATAATCATTAACAACACATAACGACCCGGAGCATGGATGAGTAAACAAGTAGCTAGACCGCAAATCCTGGTTATCGCCGATGACTTTACCGGGGGGAACGATGCGGGGGTCAGCCTTGCGCTGACGGGAATGACGGTGAATGTCGCCTTCACGTTACCCTCCACCGAGGAGACCGACGTACTGGTCGTTAACAGTGATAGTCGTGCGTTGGATGCACCGCAGGCATCTTCCCGCGTGAGAGCTTTAGCGCTTGCCTGTCATGCAGACTCGCGGGCGCTGTGGCTAAAGAAAATGGATTCCACATTACGTGGCAACCCAGGGGCCGAAGTTGAGGCGTTAATGCAGGTCACCGGTAAAAATCTGGCCATTGTTGCGCCAGCGTTTCCCCTGGCCGGTCGGACGACTGAAGAAGGTCTTTGCCTTATCAACGGTGTCCCGGTTACCCAAACCGAATTTGCCAGTGACCCGAAAACCCCGGTAGCTAGCGCTGATATTTGTGCGGTACTTCAGGCACAAACCACCATCACATGCCGGGCTATGTCACTGACTGACTATTTGCAACGCCTGACAGAACCTGCCGCTGATATGCCGCAAATTTGGGCGGTTGATGCGCAGAGTAATGCCGATCTCGATGCCATTGTTGTTGAAGCAATGGAGCGAAATGATACGCCGCTTTTGGTGGGGTCAGCAGGAATCTGTGACGCACTGGCTCGCCATATCCAGACGGCATCTTCCCGGCGTTTACTGGCGATTGTGGGCTCAATGAGTGAAATTGCTCAACGCCAGATTGCTGTTGTGCGCAGAAACCCGCAGGTAGAGACGGTATTCATTGATATCGAAGATATGTTGAAGGGGGCTGTGACGGGGTACGTCGCCCGCATCATTGGCGTTCTGGCATCCGGTAAACACTGCATTGTTCACACTTGTCCTGATACTGATGCGCGGCACCATATTCCGCATCTTTGCGCCCGCTGGCAGGTAAGTCGCGCTCAGTTGGGCGAAAAAATCTGCCAGTTCCTTGGGCAACTTACCCGACAGGTTGCTGATGATATCTCACCCGCAGCGCTGTATCTCTCTGGCGGCGATGTTGCTATGGCGGTTGCTGAAGCGCTCGGAGCAACAGGATTTCGTATCAGCGACCGTGTGGCCCAGTGCGTGCCGTATGGTCATTTTGTTGGTGGATACTGGCAGCGCCCGGTTATGACAAAGGCAGGGGGGTTTGGTGACGAAACGACCTTGCGTCAGGTTTTGAATTATGTTGAGGAGAAAATGAGTGAATAACACTATTGCGGTAACCATGGGCGATCCGGCTGGTATTGGACCGGAGATCATTCTTAAATCACTGGCGGAAGGAGAGCTTTCTGGCGCGCCGGTCATTGTTGTTGGATGCGTGCAGACGCTGCGACGGATCCAGTCATTGAATATAACACCGCCAGCGGAACTTCGGGTGATTGAAAGTGTAGCCCAGGCGCAATTCGCCGCAGGTGTAATCAATGTCATTGATGAACCGCTTGCCGATCCAGATTCTCTCCAGCCCGGTGTAGTGCAAGCACAGGCCGGGGATCTGGCATATCGCTGTATCAAGCGTGCCACGATGTTGGCGCTGAATGGCGAAGTTAAAGCGATAGCCACTGCGCCTCTGAATAAAGAAGCATTACATCTGGCGGGTCATCATTATCCTGGGCATACCGAACTGCTGGCGCAACTGACCAACAGTAAAGATTATGCAATGGTGCTGTATACCGACCAGCTCAAAGTCATCCATGTCACCACCCATATTGCGTTACGAAAATTCCTGGATACGCTCAGCGAACAGCGGGTGAAAACTGTTATTCAGGTAGCACATGATTTCCTGCGTCGCGTTGGGTATGAAAATCCGCGTATTGCGGTGGCAGGGGTGAATCCACATGCTGGAGAAAATGGTCTTTTTGGCGATGAAGAAATCAAAATAGTTGGACCCGCAATCCAGACTATGCAGGCGCTGGGGCTAAATGTCACCGGGCCGTGCCCACCGGATACGGTATTTATGCAGTGCCACGAAGGAATGTACGACATGGTGGTAGCGATGTATCACGATCAGGGGCATATTCCGCTAAAATTGCTTGGATTCTATGATGGGGTGAATATCACCGCCGGGTTACCGTTTATTCGCACCTCTGCAGACCACGGTACGGCGTTTGATATTGCCTGGACAGGTAAAGCCAAGTCTGAGAGCATGGCGGTGTCCATCCAGTTAGCAATGCAAATCACGCGGGATTAAAATGAAGGGATATAATCGGTTAGAACAGATTATGGATTATCTGAAAGGGCATAATCTGGCGACGGTAGAACAGTTGGTTGCCGTGACGGGCGCCTCTCCGGCGACTATTCGTCGCGATCTGATTAAACTCGATCAGGAAGGCGTGATCAGCCGTACCCATGGTGGTGTGACGCTTAACCGATTTATCCCATCGCAGCCTACTACGCATGAGAAAATGCAACGCAGCCTGCAAGAAAAACAAGCGATCGCCAGCGCGGCAGCAAGCCTGGTGAAGGCAGGGGATTCTATTGTTCTGGATGCAGGTACGACAATGATTGAACTGGCTCGTCAGCTCACCCATCTGCCGCTGCGGGTCATCACCAGCGATCTGCACATCGCACTTTTTTTCTCCGAGTTTAAACAAATTGAAGTGACGATCATTGGCGGGCGGATTGATGACTCCAGCCAGTCATGCATCGGCGAGCATGGGCGTAAACTGTTGCAGAGCGTCTGGCCGGATATCGCGTTTTTAAGCTGTAACGGTTGGGATCTGGCGCGTGGGATCACCGCGCCGACGGAAGAGAAGGCCGGGGTAAAACGTGACCTGATTGCCAACGCCAGTCGCCGGGTACTGCTGGCAGACAGTTCAAAATATGGCGCGTGGTCATTGTTTAATGTTACCCATTTGAATGCGCTGACGGATATTGTGACCGATGCCCGGCTCAATGAGGGCGTGCGCGAGCAACTAGAACAGTTACCCTGCCAACTGACGATTGCCAGTTAATCCCTATTCTGCGACAACTGGGGGTTCAAGATCTCAATAAACGCTTCCAGTTGCCTCGTCATTGCGCCTCTGCGCCAGACCAGCCACGTATTCAGCCAGCGCCAGTTTTCGCTTAGCGCCCAGGCGTTGACCTGATGATGCCCAGGCATGCTCTCCAGCATCGAGCGCGGGATCAGCGCGATACCCGCGCCGGCAATAACGCAGGCCAGCATTCCGTGATACGACTCCATTTCATGAATGGTGCCGGGCATTGCGCGATCGGCATGAAACCAGCTTTCAAAGTGGCGGCGATAGGAACAGTTGGCGCGAAAGGCGTAAATACTACAACCGTTAACATCACTGGCCCGCTGGATGGGAGGGTGACCGTGCGGCGTGACAATCATCATCTCTTCACGGTAGACCGGCATTCCTTCAAGGCCAGGATGGGTAATCGGACCGTCAACAAAGGCGGCGTTCAGCGTCCCCTCGAGCACACCATCCAGCATCGTGCCCGAAGGGCCTGTCGCCAGCGCAAACTGAATTTTGGGGTAACGCTGGTTATATTCCGCCAGCGTGGCGGGGATTCGCACAGCGGCAGTACTTTCCAGCGAGCCAAGAGAGAACAACCCCTGAGGTTCATCCCCGGCGACGACCATTCTCGCTTCCTCAACCAGTGCGAGGATCCGCTGGCTGTAGCGCAAAAAGTTGTGCCCGGATGGGGAAAGTCGCAGACGCTGGTTTTCACGAATAAACAGATCGACGCCAAGGTCGGCTTCAAGCTGGCGAATGCGGGTGGTGAGATTAGATGGCACGCGATGCACCTTCGCAGCGGCCTGCGTAATACTGCCGGTCTCTGCGACGGCATTGAACATTTCCAGTTGCGTCAGATCCATGGTGTTCTCTATTCGTGAATGGTGTGGTTAATATTATTCATTTTTCAGAAAGAGTAAATATGCGCATGATATAACCATACCCTGCGATGAAGAGAGGCAACTATGACTATCACAGCAGCAACACATGCGATTTCCGTTAATCCTGCTAATGGAGAAAGGCTGGCAGCGATGCCATGGGCGAGCGCTGAAGAGATTGCACATGCGCTGAGCCTTGCTGCGAAAGGCTACAGCGAATGGAAACATACTTCCGTTGAACACCGTGCGCAAACGCTGCGTGATATCGGGCAGGCTCTGCGTCATCGTGCGGAAGAGATGGCGCAATGTATTTCCCGTGAAATGGGCAAACCCATCAAGCAGGCACGGGGTGAAGTTGCCAAATCGGCCGCATTGTGCGACTGGTACGCCGAACATGGCCCGGCGATGCTCAATCCGGAACCTACGCTGGTGGAAAACAATCAGGCGGTGATTGAGTACCGCCCCGTAGGAACCATTCTGGCGATCATGCCGTGGAACTTCCCACTCTGGCAGGTACTGCGTGGCGCCATTCCAATTCTGTTGGCCGGAAATGGCTACCTGTTAAAGCATGCACCGAATGTAACCGGCTGTGCTGCGATTATCGCCCAGGTATTTGCTGATGCGAATGTTCCTGCCGGGGTTTACGGTTGGGTGAATGCCGACAACGCTGGGGTAAGTCAGATGATCAATGACCCGCGTATTGCGGCGGTAACGGTGACGGGCAGTGTTCGTGCCGGTGCGGCGATTGGCGCTCAGGCAGGGGCGGCGTTGAAGAAATGTGTGCTTGAGCTGGGTGGTTCCGATCCGTTTATTGTCCTTAATGATGCTGATCTTGACCTGGCCGTTAAGGCGGCAGTTGCCGGGCGTTACCAGAACACTGGGCAGGTGTGTGCGGCAGCCAAGCGTTTCATTATTGAAGAAGGTATTGCGGCAGAATTTACGGCTCGTTTTGTCGCGGCCGCGAGCGCGCTCAAAATGGGCGATCCGCTGAACGAAGAAAACGATCTGGGTCCGATGGCGCGATTTGATCTGCGTGATGAGCTTCATCAGCAGGTTGAAGCCTCCCTTGCTGAAGGAGCGCGATTACTTCTCGGCGGGGAAAAAATTGCAGGCCACGGCAATTACTATGCTGTGACGGTACTGGGTGATGTCACTCCAGAGATGACGGCTTTTCGTCAGGAGCTGTTTGGCCCGGTTGCAGCGATTACCGTGGCAAAGAATGCGGAACATGCCTTAGCACTGGCAAATGATAGTGATTTCGGTTTATCCGCCACGGTGTTCACCGCAGATGAAGCGCTGGCGCAGAATATGGCGTCACGCCTGGAATGTGGAGGCGTATTCATCAATGGCTTCAGTGCCAGCGATGCCCGTGTTGCATTTGGCGGCGTGAAGAAAAGTGGTTTTGGCCGCGAGCTCTCTCACTTTGGCCTGCATGAGTTCTGTAACGTGCAGACCGTCTGGAAAAACCGCCTCTGATGGTGTGGGTGCCTCCATCGGGGGCACCTGTCTTATTTCTGCAATTTTTCTGTCATTTACTCTCCGTATATTCGCGTCTAACGCTTTGATACAGAAGAGTAATATGAACATAACGCAAATTTTTCAACGTCTGATCCCCCGTCAGTTTGGTTTGTTAACTGGTATTTTCTGCATAATTGCACTGTTCTCTGTATTGCAGGTCGCGTCCTCTTTGATGCTCTCGGCCTCTGTCAGCGACGCGCAGCATAATGAAGGTCGTAATCAGCTCGCGCTAATACAGCAGGCGAAGATCGATGAAGCGCGGGTGGCATTATTGTCTGCCAGCGATCTGCTTAACCGGGCTGGAGTTTATTTTATGCAGGATGCTGCCACCGGCTCTGACGGAAGTTGGCGGCCATTAATGGAGGAGGCTCATCGGGCGCTGACACAGTCAAAAACCGCATGGGATGCATGGAGTCATTTAAAACCGCAGCCGGATCCTGAACTCACGGAGAGCTATCAGCGCTTTTATAGCGGCATTCAGGAACAAGCGGACGGGCTGATGCAGTCCGGTTCGATTGACGCTTTTTTTGCCGTGCCCGTACAGGCGTTTCAGTCAGATTTTAACGACAACTACGCCCGCTTTCAGCAGGAAAGTGGGCGACATGCGGAAGTCGGGCGTCAGCAATTGTTGACCAGTCTTGAGCGTTTACAGCATCTGTTTTTGTTTATTCCTCTGGTGCTGGTGGTTATCGCTGTGCTGGTCTGGCGCAGTATGTCTCGTTGGGTGATAACACCGCTGCGACGGCTGATCGATCATATCGATATTTTAGCGGCAGGCGATCTTTCCCGACCAGCTCCGCAGGTGAGTCAGTTCAATCGGGAAGTGATGCAATTAAGTTTGCGAATTGCTGCAATGCAGCAGGGACTCTGCGCGCTGGTACAGCAGGTGAATGACGCCACAACCGCAATGGTGGGGAACATCAGCGAACTTGCGCAAAATAATAAGCAGTTGTATCAGCAATCGGCGAAACAAAGTGAAGAGTTGAGTACCGTGACTTCGCATATAGGTTTTCTTGAAACGCATGTTGAGGATAACAGTGGCTTTGCTCAACTGGCGAATCAGCGTGCTGTGCAGGCCCGTGATATTGCGGCGGGCGGAGACCGAATGATGGCGACGGTAAATGCGTCAATGCAGGCGATTGTGACGCGCTCGTCTGAAATGCGCGGAATTATAACGCTAATCGACAACATCGCGTTTCAGACAAACATCCTCGCACTGAACGCGGCAATCGAGGCTGCACATGCTGGGGAACAAGGGCGCGGGTTTGCAGTGGTCGCCAAAGAAGTTGGACTTCTGGCGCGAAAAAGCGGTCAGTCGACGCAGAATATTCAGGCGCTCATTCAACACTCTTTACAGGGCATTGAAGAGGGCTTTCATGCCGTAAACGGGCTGGATGAGAATCTACAGCAGGTTATTTCGCTGGTGGAAAACCTCGGCGCATTGCTGAACGATATTTCGGCGGCAACGTTAAATCAGGGGGACAGTATTCACCAGTTGACTCGTAAGCTTCATGTTCTGAACGGAGAGGCCCGGCAAACCAGCGATCTGGTGAATGCCGCATCCAATTCTTCCTTGCAGCTACATCATGAATCTCACCAGCTTATGCAGGCAGTGGCCAGATTCCGCCTTCCGGCCTGACGCTGCGTATTCAGCTCTGTTATACTCGCAGGCCTTTCATACCTGCGAGCAAGGAGCATGTTGTGGCCAGGGCCATGGACAATTCAATTTTAGAGACCATTGTGCAGCAGGTTCGTCCGCTGATTGGTCAAGGTAAAGTCGCTGATTACATTCCTGCATTAGCTTCCGTGGACGGTTCAAAACTGGGTATTGCCATTTGCACCGTCGATGGACAGCACTATCAGGCGGGGGATGCGCAAGAGCGCTTTTCTATTCAGTCAATTTCAAAGGTGCTCAGTCTGGTCGTGGCGATGCGTCATTATCAGGAGGATGAGATCTGGCAACGTGTCGGCAAGGATCCATCCGGTCATCCTTTTAACTCCCTGGTACAGCTGGAAATGGAACAGGGGATCCCGCGTAATCCCTTCATCAATGCCGGGGCGCTGGTGGTTTGCGACATGCTGCAAGGGCGACTGAGCGCACCGCGTCAACGGATGCTGGAAGTGGTTAGGGCGTTAAGCGGCGTATCGGATATCGCCTATGATTCGACAGTGGCGCGTTCTGAGTTTGAGCACTCGGCGCGTAACGCGGCTATCGCCTGGCTGATGAAATCATTTGGCAATTTCCATCATGATGTGACCACTGTTTTACAAAATTACTTTCACTATTGTGCGTTGAAAATGAGCTGTGTAGAACTGGCGCGTACGTTCGTCTTTCTGGCGAATCAGGGACACGCCTTTCATCTTGCGGAGCCCGTGGTTACGCCCATGCAGGCCAGGCAGATCAACGCGTTGATGGCTACCAGTGGCATGTATCAGAACGCAGGGGAATTTGCCTGGCGAGTAGGTTTACCGGCGAAATCTGGCGTTGGCGGCGGTATCGTGGCTATCGTTCCCCACGAGATGGCGATTGCCGTCTGGAGTCCGGAACTGGATCCTGCGGGAAATTCGCTGGCGGGTATCGCCGTGCTGGAGCAATTAACACAACAACTGGGGCGCTCGGTTTACTGATGAATACGCTCGATCCTCTTTTTGCCAGGCTGGCGAAATCAACGTTTCGCTCGCGGTTTCGTCTTGGTCAGAAAGAAAGGCAGTATTGTCTGGATAAAGGTGCGCCGGTTATCGAGCAACACGCTGCGGATTTTATTGCCAAACGGCTGGCCCCGGCGTTACCGGTCAATGATGGTAAGCAGACGCCCATGCGTGGGCATCCGGTCTTTATCGCTCAACATGCTACGGCCACCTGTTGTCGGGGCTGTCTGGCGAAATGGCATGATATTCCTCAGGGTGTCGCGCTTAACGATGAGCAGCAACGTTACGTTGTCACGGTTATTTATCACTGGTTAGTGCTTCAAATGAATAAGCCATAGATAACATAATCCTATGATATGTCTCCTTGTGTTGTGCTTTTGTTAAAAGCAGTATAAAGAGGTCAATCTAAGGAGAAAAAATGGCTATCTGCAAACCCTGCTTTGTGATGAGTACGGCACAGATTCTGTCGAGAATCGACGAGCTCAGCGACATCCTTGAAACATGCGTCAATGACGGCGCCTCTGTTAGCTTTATGCTGCCTTTTACGAGTGAAAAGTCACGACCTTTCTGGATGAGCGTCGCGCAAAGTGTCGACCGTGGAGAAAGGATTGTTCTGGGGGCACAGGACGCACAGGGTGTTCTTGTTGGTACCGTCCAGCTCATTATCGATCAACCCGAAAACCAACCCCATCGTGCGGATGTCGCCAAACTACTGGTTCACACCTCTGCGCGACGGGGCGGTGTGGCTCGGGAATTGATGAACGGACTCGAACGTTGCGCGCATCAACAAGGCAAGACGCTGCTGGTGCTTGATACCGCGACGGGCAGTTCCGCTGAGTTGTTCTACCACAATTGCGGATGGCAAAAAGTTGGGGTGATACCCGACTATGCCAAAATGCCCGACGGGACGCTGACCGGGACCACACTTTTCTATAAAACTCTCTAATTTATTATCGGGGATTGATCAAAACAGGGTTTCAATGTATTAAAGTTTGCTAACCTATTGGACCAATTCAATCAGGTTGTATGACTAATCATAAAGGGAACCCATTGTGCAAACACTAAATCGTCGCGATTTCCCCGGTGCTCAGTATCCTGAACGCATCATTCAGTTTGGTGAAGGAAACTTCCTGCGCGCCTTCGTTGACTGGCAGGTTGATCTGCTGAATGAGCATACCGATCTGAACGCAGGTGTGGTCATTGTTCGTCCTATCGAAAGTACCTTCCCACCATCGCTGAGTACACAGGATGGTCTCTACACCACCATTATTCGTGGCTTGAATGAGAAGGGCGATGCCGTAAGTGATGCTCGTTTAATTCGTTCAGTTAACCGCGAAATCAGCGTCTATAGCGAATACGATGAGTTCCTGAAGCTGGCGCATAATCCAGATATGCGTTTTGTTTTTTCTAACACCACTGAAGCAGGCATCAGTTACCACGCGGGCGATAAGTTTGAGGATGCACCGGCGGTGAGTTATCCCGCTAAACTGACCCGACTGCTGTTCGAGCGGTTCAGCCATTTTAATGGTGCGTCGGATAAAGGCTGGATTATCATCCCTTGCGAACTGATTGATTACAATGGTGATGCGCTGCGTGAACTGGTCCTGCGCTACGCTCAGGAGTGGGCGCTACCGGAAGCATTTATTCAGTGGCTGGATCAAGCCAACGCATTTTGTTCCACGCTGGTGGACCGCATTGTTACCGGTTATCCGCGTGACGAAGTAGCGCAACTTGAAGCTGAGCTTGGCTATCATGATGCATTCCTGGATACGGCTGAACACTTCTATCTGTTTGTCATTCAGGGGCCAAAGTCATTAGCCGCCGAACTGCGTCTGGATAAATATCCGCTCAATGTCCTGATTGTTGATGACATCAAACCGTACAAAGAACGGAAAGTGGCCATTCTCAACGGCGCGCACACCGCACTGGTTCCTGTTGCCTGGCAGGCAGGGCTCGATACTGTGGGTGAGGCGATGAATGACGCAGAGATTTGCGCCTTCGTTGAAAAAGCTATTTATGAAGAGATCATTCCGGTACTGGATTTACCTCGCGATGAGCTGGCATCTTTCGCCAGCGCGGTGACCGGTCGATTCTGCAATCCGTACATCAAGCATCAGCTGCTGTCGATTGCCCTGAACGGCATGACTAAATTCCGTACCCGTATATTGCCGCAGTTGCTGGCAGGGCAACAGGCCAGCGGCAAACTGCCGGCGCGCCTGACGTTTGCGCTTGCCGCGCTGATTGCCTTTTATCGTGGAGAGCGTAACGGTGAGTCATATCCGGTTCAGGATGATGCGCACTGGGTGGAGCGCTTTCAACAGCTTTGGTCTCAGCATCATGACCGCCAGATAAACACCGAAGATCTGGTTAAATCTGTACTGGGCGTTAAAGAGCACTGGGAGCAGGACCTGACTCAGGTTTCTGGGCTGGTGGAGCAGGTTTCTGCCGATCTGGATACCATTCTGGCAAAAGGCATGCGTGAAGCCGTTAAACCACTGTGCTAAGAAAACAGCCCGGCTCAGGCCGGGTTTTTTGCAAAACAATTATTAGTTACAACATACTATTGTATGTTAAATACTAAGCCATTCTGTAACTCAGGTGCGGGAATTGTCTGGCAGGAAAAAGATGTTTAGTTAATGTTGCGATTAACTTGCAACATTGATCACTATCGCGTCTAATGTGACGGGTTTCACATTTTTCCGAAGATAACCATGATCGTTCGCCCCCAACAACACTGGCTACGCCTGATTTTCGTCTGGCATGGTTCCGTATTATCAAAAATCTTTTCACGTCTGTTGCTGAACTTCCTGCTCTCCATCGCCGTTATTATCATGCTTCCGTGGTATACGATGCTGGGTATTAAATTTACGCTGGCGCCGTTCAGCATTCTCGGCGTGGCTATTGCTATCTTTTTAGGCTTTCGCAATAACGCCTGCTATTCACGTTACGTTGAGGCCCGCCACCTTTGGGGGCAGTTGATGATTGCTTCCCGATCGCTTTTACGAGAGGTAAAGACCACCTTACCGGATGACGTCGAACTGGGGCAGTTTGTTCGTCTGCAAATCGCGTTTGCCCACTGTTTACGCATGACTTTACGCCGAAAACCGCAGGCAGCGCCGTTGGCGAAGTACCTCAGCGAGAAAGATCTGCAGACGGTATTTGCCTCACAATCACCGGCAAACCGCATATTGTTGCTGATGGGGGAGTGGTTGGCCGTGCGCAGGCGTAATGGACAACTATCAGATATATTATTCCATAGTTTAAACAATAGGTTAAATGATATGTCTGCGGTGCTGGCAGGTTGTGAGCGGATTGCGAATACTCCGGTCCCGTTTGCGTATACTTTGATCCTTCATCGCACGGTGTACCTGTTTTGTATCATGTTGCCATTCGCCTTAGTGGTGGATCTGCACTACATGACACCTTTCATTTCAGTGCTTATTTCCTACACTTTTATTTCGCTCGACACGCTTGCAGAAGAACTGGAAGATCCGTTTGGCACAGAGAACAACGACCTGCCGCTGGATGCGATTTGCAATGCTATTGAAATCGATTTACTGCAAATGAACGATGAAACAAATGTGCCAGCAAAACACATGCCGGATAAACATTATCAACTCACTTAGCGACGTTCGTTTTGCCACCAGGCGGGTTGCATATCGGAAAACGAATGAAACTCTGGGGCCAGATCTTCATCGTTAGGATCGTCAAAAGCTCCGGCTAAAAGTGCAATTACCGGGGCGTCATCAATGGCGCCCACGGAACTCCCGCACTGAGGGCAAAAGGCCCGACTGGTCGTTTCAGATGAGCGCCAGGTTGTCGGTTTTCCGGCTTTTCCCGTCCATTCTACATTTTCTGCAGCAAACTCAATCCAGACGACGGTCGGCACGCCAGTATGTTTCCGGCATATATCGCAGGAACAGGTATGGGAATTATTAGGACTGCTGGCAGTGAAGCGGATCGAGCCACACAGACACCCACCAATGTAGACTTTAGACATAACAACTCCCGTCAGAAATACGTGGCAAGACACTAGCAGATGCACGCCATTGCCACTAGAACCTTATAATAAAAAGGCGAGGGCGCGCATAGACGATAGTTCATTCCTGTGATCTGTCTGATGATTAACGCTTAACTATTGCGTCTGGCAACCATAAACATTCGCGGAAACGCCAGTAAAATTTTGCCATTTTCCTGTAATGGATATTGCTCCTGCAGGAGTTCGTGGTAGCGCGCCAGGTACTGGCGTTGCTCTCTTTCGCTCAAATCCTGCAACCAGGGGCGCAGGCCTGTAGAACTTACCCAGTCGATAATCGCCTGATGAGAATCCATAATGTGATAATACGTTGTGCGCCAGATATCTACCTCACAACCTGCCTCGCTCAAGATATCATAGTAGGCGTGTACGCCTGGAAGTGGCGTCCGGCCCCGGTCGGGATAACCCTGTTCATAAGCTACTTCGCGCATCAGAACATGCGTGGGTTCCAGCCAGTTATCCGGCATTTGCACGGCCAAAACGCCGTTGCGACCAAGAAGCGATACCAGATTTGGCAACAGTTCATAGTGATTGGGTACCCACTGTAATGACGCATTGGCATAAAGCAGATCTACGGGATGCTCTACCTGGAACTTACTGATATCCGCTTCAATAAAACGGCATGTCGGTAATACGTTTCGCGCCTCATTAAGCATGGCGGGTGAGGAATCAACTCCGGTTATTACAGCCGAGGGCCAGCGCTGATATAGCAATGCCGTACTGTTTCCCGGACCACAGCCAAGATCGACGACTGAACGGACACTCTCTAACGCCACTCTGCTGAGTAATTCCGCAGCGGGTCTTGAACGTTCAGTTTCATATTGCAGATAAAGCGAAGGGTTCCAGTCGGCCATGAATGAATCTCCAGTATGAGAGAAAAAGGCGGAAAGGGTGCATAAATCCTTGCCGATGAGCCATTTCTTTTAGAAGATTATATGAAAATGAAAGATAAGGGCAGAAATATGCTGGAAACATCGAGACTGGTTTTACGCCAGTGGGAAGCCAAAGACAGAGCCCCGTTTGCTGCGCTAAATGCCGATCCGGACGTGATGCGTTTCTTTCCGACTCCGCTGCAACGAACGGAAAGCGACAACCTGGCTGCAAGGTTCGAGGAAGGCATTACAGAGCGCGGTTGGGGATTCTGGGTCGTTGAACTTAAAGAAACACACCAGTTTGTGGGGTGTGTAGGTTTACATCCACAGCCTGATAAATTTCACTTTTCACCCTGTACCGAAATAGGCTGGCGTCTGGCTAAAGACTACTGGCACCAGGGGCTGGCATTGGAAGCCGCCGAGGCATGCCTGACGTTTGCTTTCGAGGAGCTGGGGTTAAGTGAGGTGGTTTCATTTACTTCCGTACTGAATAAACCGTCAGAGCGCCTGATGATACGGTTGGGCATGAATAAGACTGAAGAGTTCCTGCATCCCGCGTTGCCGACTGATCATCGGCTAGCACAACACGTCCTGTATCGTCTTTGCCGATAATTAGTCAGACTATTTTGAACCCTTTCTCATATCAGAAAAAATAACTAAGCCTATTCCAGCTAAAATAATAATGCTTGCAAGAAGGATCCTGGCGGTGAGCGTTTCACCCAAAAACACGATCCCGCCGAGCGTGGCGAGACAAGGAACGCTGAGCTGGATGGTACTGGCCGTCGTGGCTTTGAGCAACGGAAGAAGCGAGTACCAGAGCAGGTAAGCGCCTCCCGATGTTAGTGCGCCTGATAATACTCCCAGCATTATTCCGTTTATATCAATGTGAAGATGGGTATGAAAGATGAGGGGAATAATCAGTGCAACCGGGACCGTCAGGATGAAATTACCACTCGTTGAGGCTACGGCATGCGTGATTTTTTTCCCTGCGATACTGTACATAGCCCAGGCAACACCGGAAATAATCATCATGACTGAGGCATACAAGGAAGGCCGCTCAGCACCAGGAAGTAGCAATATCGCTATTCCAACCAATGCTCCCAGAATCCCTGTTATTTTTAATTTTACGAGTTTTTCTTTCTGAGCTAATCCCCATACCGTCATGACGAGCTGAACGGTACCAAAGAGCAGCAGGGCGCCGGTGCCGGTATTGAGCGAAACATAGGCAACGGAGAATGAGAAAACATAAATGCAAAGTAGCAGGGCGTTTAACCATCTAAACTCTATTTTTTTACTCTCAGATGCTATCGTGATGAATAAATAAAGGGCAATCGCACCACTGATTAACCTGAGACTGCTAAAAGAAATGGCATCGGCGTGCATACCCTTTAGCGCGATTCGGCAAAGCACTGAATTTCCTGCAAATGCGCTCATTGCGATAACGATTTTGATAAGCAAGTTAGCATCCTCAATCTAATACAACAGTCAGTGCCGGTGTTCAGGTTTCAAAAACACGTGTTTTGATCGATGTATTTACCCACATCTACAACGTTGTTCGTTTCAGGATCGACATTGAGAACCACAAAACGCGTTTGCGGACAAAATTGCTCAGCACTTTTCTTGCTGCATTCAGTTTGCAGCCATCGATGTTGACCATAATCGGTGACAACCGTTTTGAGATTGCTATATTCGCTGCATACAAAACCTTTTTCAGTCGCTCTTTGTCTCGCGGCATCCAGACTCAGACCAACAACATTCAGGCTGTCGACTTCTTTGGCATGTGCGCTGTCGGAAACGCGGGTCAATACGCATCCCGTTAGCGTACAGGCAAAGAGCAGTAAGAGTGCCAGGCGTTGGATGGGGTGAGCATTTTTATTACGCATTGTCTGGATAGTGGTCAATTTTATTACCGTTTTTCTGAAAGTGAGCGATGCCTCATGGAGCAGTATATAACGATTACATGCATCTGCTTTAGAATCGCCGACATGCTGCTTTCCGTTTTTAAATGAAACATTTCAATGCCGGGACGCACAGAATAAATAAGGGAGATAGATATCAGTTAGGTCGCGGCGCTTTAAACAACGGTTCGACATCATTATTGAGCAGCACAAGGACTACCATAAAACCCTTAGATTCTTCCTCATCCCATCTTGGTGCGTATAATGTATATTATGTTAAATGCAATCTAATGATCTCTCAGTTCATGGCCCTCAGCATATGGCGCTCACTCGCGTGCTTACCCTTCCCCAATCCGGCTTCGGTTAAAGCGAATAAGTTTTCTATCCGTTCTGGTGCCGGAAACATGGCGTCAGTTTCTGTTCGTCGAACTCATACATGCGGTCCTGGCCACCAACTGTCTGCCAGCAATCTTCACAGAATCCTTTAATGAAACTAACTTCAGCGTAAAATCGCTTCCGCTATTTTTTCCTGCTCATCAATGCGCTGAGCAATCCGTGTGTTTACTTGCGACTGCTGCGGTAAAGCTTCAGTCAGATCCTTCGAATAAAAACTCGTTTGATATCTATAGTCTCTCTGATGCGATGTCCGCTGTTACGAATTAGCCCGACCCGGCTATCCTTTGGATACATTTTCAAGGGTTGGTAACGGTGATGATAAACGACAAGGTCAAACCTATAGTCGCATTTGAACGTGGAGGCGGTTTTTGATTCCCGGGAAAAGAACGCCCTGACTCATCCTGTGGGCAAACAGTGAACATGACTGTCTGCTTTGAGTGTAAAACAGACAGTCACCTGGATTTTCTACGTAAACTTTATCTATTTCTTATAATCAATGCATCTGGCTGGATGTTTTTATAACAAATTTGTAAGTTCAAAATCAGCCACAATGACACTTCCCTTTTAATTTACAATTAAAGGTTTGCAACGTTATGATATACTTTTTGAACATCATCGTCAGCCTCAAGAGCGTCAACGAGTCCTTCAAAGATTTCTAAATCTTCAGGTGAAAGTTCAATTTCTGATTGAGCAATCATTTCTAATTCTGTTGTTGAGAACTCAGTAATGCCAGCTTCTTTTAAAGCAGCAATTCCTTTGTGGAGATCTGTAGATTCAGTATAAACAACGATGTTCCCTTCTTCTTCGGTTACATCGCGGACATCTACTTCGGCATTCAGCAAAACTTCAAAAATATGGTCAGGGTCTGTTCCTTTAAATACAATCACCCCGGTATTGTCAAACATATAGCTGACTGCACCTGCTGCTCCAATATTCCCGCCTTTTTTATTGAAGATTGAGCGGACATTAGCAATTGTACGATTAACATTGGAAGTCAATGTTTCAGCGATAATCAGTGAACCACTTGGGCCAAAGCCTTCATAGCGCCCTTGTACGAACGTTTCATCGCTGCCACCTTTGGCTTTATCGATTGCTTTATCAATAACGTGCTTAGGAACCTGGGCTTGTTTTGCACGCTCAATAACGAATTTTAAAGCTGAGTTTGATTCTGGGTCAGGCTCACCTTGCTTAGCGGCAGCATAGATTTCTACACCAAATTTTGCATATATATTAGACGTTGCACCGTCTTTAGCTGTTTTTTTAGCAACAATGTTTGCCCATTTACGTCCCACTGGAATGGTCTCCTCAAAAATTCATTTATGCTACGGACAGGTTAATAACCTGCATATTTTTCCGCCGCATTATATCATGATACACAAACTCTCGTCCATGAAAACAAAAATATACAGATTATATGGAGTGTTACTTTAATTACATTAATTATTAACATTATGGATAAAATATTCCCACATTATATTTCAGATCTTTTTTATTCTTAATAATTGAACCGCAGCAATAATAAAAAACCCGTCATTGCTGACGGGTTATTACATGATTTCTATCTACAATTAAGGCGTCACAATGTTAAACCAGAAATCAAAACTGTCTAAATATCCGACGAACTCGTCAAGTTTGGCGTGATTGCCAGTGATCTGTACCTCACCTTTCTCTTCCGCTTGCTTCAGCGATTCTTCCTTCAGGATAATTTTGTTCAACGTCGCCCGATTCAGCGTAATGGAGGCATCAGCATGACTGGCCTGAGTATCAGCACTATGGTTAAGAACACCGTTTTCTAGTTCCAACTTGTATTTACCACCGTCAGCGCCTAAATCAACGTTGAAGACAGCCTGGGCATTTGCCGCTTTTTCGCCATTAATATGTACAGCCAGATAATCGAAGAACATTTCCGGCGACATAGCTTTAACCGTATCCGGGCTGGCGGTATTGGGGGTTGCGCCTTTTACCACACCATTGCGTAATTCTTGCGCACCAGTCAGATAAAAATTACGCCATGGACCGGACTCTGCCTGGTAACCCATCTGCTCAAGAGCATCGGCTTCCAGATTACGAGCCTCTTTATTGCTCGGATCCGCAAAGACGATATTGTTAGTCACCTGCGCCACCCAACGGTAATTACCATGGTCATAATCCGCTTTTGCTTTTTGCATGATGGCATCGGCCCCTCCCATATAATCGACATATTTCTTCGCGGCATCTACTGGCGGTAGTTCGTTCAGCGTTGCCGGGTTACCGTTGAACCAGCCGAGGTAAAAGACATAAGTTGCTTTCACGTCATGGCTAACGGAACCATAGTATCCGCGGCTGGCCCATGATTTTTCCAGACCAGACGGCAGTTTGAAGTTAGCGGCGATTTCGTCACGAGTCAGACCCTGGTTAGCCATCCGCAATGTTTGATCGTTGATGTAACGGTACATATCGCGCTGGCTCTTCATTAACTTCACAACATTTTCATTACCCCAGGTTGGCCAGTGGTGCTGAGCAATAATAATGCTCGCCTTACCTCCCCAGCGGCCAATAACGTCATTGATATATTTTGACCATGCCAGCGGATCGCGGATCTTCGCGCCCCGCAGCGAATAGGTGTTATGCAGCGTGTGGGTTACATCTTCAGCGGCCTCAATCATTCCCTTCTCTTCTACATACCACAGCATTTCAGAGGGCGCTTCTGAACCAGGCGCCATCATGAAATCATAGGTTAGACCGTCGATAACTTCTTTCTGCCCGGTGTGGGTAATGTAATTAGTAGGTTCAATCAGTGTCACCGTACCCGCAGAGGTTGTCGTACCAAGGCCTGCACCTACCTGACCTTTTGCATCCGGTTTTAACAGATTGCCATACATATAACTGGCCCGGCGACTCATGGCGTTACCTGCCATAATATTTTCAGATACGGCCTCCTTCATAAAACCAGCCGGTGCATATACCTTCACTTTGCCGGATTTAACATCAGCTTCATCCACGACACCACGTACGCCGCCGTAGTGGTCAACATGGCTGTGCGTATAAATGACGGCAACAACGGGTTTTTTACCGCGATTTTCATAATAAAGATCCATTCCGACTTTTGCCGTTTCTGCCGATACCAGCGGATCAATGACCGTAATTCCCTCTTTCCCCTCCATTATCGTCATATTCGAGAGATCCAGATTACGGATTTGATATACACCATCGGTTACCTGGAACAGACCACCGATATTGATCAACTGCGACTGACGCCACAGGCTTGGATTAACCGTAGCGGGAGCTTTTTCGCCTTCCTTGATAAAAGCATATTGCTGCGGATCCCAAACGATGTTCCCTTGCTTTCCTTTGATTAGTTCATCGGGAAGCGGAGCGATAAATCCCTTATGGGCATTTACGAAATCTGTTTTATCAGTGAATGGCAATTGCCCGTATAAGGCATCATTCGCGCTTTTGGTTTGAGCTGTAGCATCTTTTGCCCCTTCCTGTGCGATTGCAGGAAGTGACATTAACGATGTCGAACAGACACCGGCTAAAGCCAGATAGCTTACTCGTTTATTTAGTTTCATAAATTCTCTGCTAATAATAAATTTTCAAGCAGGATCAAAACTGCTTCATTGATTATTGACATGCATCTGCGATGCGATGTTTATCAGGACGGCGTGATTGAGTATTGAAAGGTTAACATAACCTTATAAGCCAGTATCATTAAAAAATATTTAATTATAAATTTTTATTTAAATAAATCATCCGTAGACAATGGATTGTTTAAAAAGATAATGACTGGCATCCATTTCCTTAGGTCAATAAATATGCGTGCACTTTATCTATTACTCATCATTGGAACCCTCTCTGGTTGTAGCTCTTCGCCACCGGAGAAAGTAATTAGAATTAATAAAATGATTATTCCTGTTATCCAGAATAACTCCGTGACTAAATCGAGCAGTAATTCGAGATCCTTGTCGTTATATCAAGAAAATAAACTGCAAATTAAAAACGTGGCAAACACGCTAAAAAGTGATTATCTTCATGATGTTAAGCGTAATGAGATGTTTGATGTTCATAGCCAGGCATACCAGGTGTATGCTTCATTATCTAAGCTTGAGCAAATGCAACAGATGAACAATTTTTATTATAAGGAGCATAATCAAACGGGTCTGTTGAGCATCAATCAGTCGGTTAATTCTCTTATTGAATAATAAAAGAGCCTCCTCATTGATGAATGTGGAGGCTCTTAAATATGGGCTGTTTGATTAACTAAGGTTAGTCATGCTGGCCAAAACGATATGACAGCCCCGCCGTAACAGAACTGACATCGCTGGTTGCTCCAATCTGGTTTTCGTTACCGACATTGCTTACCCATTGATACTCAAGGCGCCCTGCCCAATTATTATTAAAGGCATATTCAGTACCTACCGCCACTACCGGACGGACACCGGTATCAAAACGATTATTCCCTTTAATATCGGACTCTGCGCGATATCCCATGGCACCTGCCCGACCATATACATCCCAGGCATCGTTCAGACCATAACTTGCTTTCAGTGTGAGTTGCAGCCCCTGGCTTTTCATTTGCGAACCTGATGCGCCATTTTTACCATTGAACTGCATATTACCTAAATAATCATAACCACCTTCAACGGCGAGCCATGGTGTAATTTGATAACCGGTGAATACACCGCCACCAACATTATCGCCATCGGTGCCAACATTACCAAATTTTTCACCGTGATTATTGCTCTGTTGAGTGGTGCTGGAGTCAAAATAGTGTGACCAACCAAATTTCCCGCCAGCATACCAGGTTCCGACATCCGCTGCAGCAAAAGCGGTTGTGGCTGTAAAAGCGTTAGCAATAATAAGTGTAATAAGCGTCTTTTTCATGATTTTCCTATCGAGGCTTTCAGTTACGATTGATACAAATAACGTATCGCTACAATAGGGTATTTAAGTTGTGGTGATAATTACTTTTTAATTTATTTTTGGATTTACTCAAAATCGCTCAGGTAATTTATTGATGGTGGTAAGATATCCCCCGCGTTCAAAATCAATATAGCCTCCTTTTTTTAGGGCTGAAATGACATTTAAAACGCTGCTGCGTGATAAGTGGGTGCGATCCTGAATGTAATCCAAAATAGACATGCGTTTGCGGGTCTCTTCCGGTAACAAAATCATTTCCTCGAGATGGTTTCGTATCACCGAATAGGTACGCTGCTGTACCACTAGATCATCGCGATAAAAGAGATAACCCGTGTGATATGAAAGCACAGCCGCCGCATCTTCCCACAACCCTTGTTGATGGAAGAGCTCTCGCGCTTTATCGGCATCCACGCGTAATATTGTCGACTCGGCTTCTGCGCGTAATAAGTGACCATGGACCGGCTGGATCATCTCGGCAATACCGAACAGATGAGGTTCATAGACAGTCACAATTAACAGGCCATCAGACGAACGTAAGATGGAGAGTTCTCCTTGCAGGAAAAGATATAGCTGAGGCTTATTTTTGTATTTCCACATGATACGGCGTCGAGGTACAACCTTAAGCTTTTCTGCAATTGGCTCAAGCACTTGCATTAAACGTTGTATGCTTTGTTCAGGGCGTACCGGGGGTGAAATTTGCATGTTCAAACCTGTATTCTTTTGATTGAGATAACGCTATGATTCTACGTATATTCCATGAAGAATAGTACAGCCTCATATTAAAACCATAGGTTGCGCAATACTAAAAGTACAAATTTATTTTTATTTAAATGATTTTTTTAGAAGGCCACCAGCAGACGTTCACTGAACATTAGTGCATGGATGCTTTGCTATGGTGATTATTGACAATACATAACATTTCGACTTGATAACAACGATGCTAAAACTGATAGCTGTAGTTAACGCTGGCAAACCAAAGCCACGGATTTTTATACTCACCGGCATAGATATCAGATTTAACGCTGGATGACTGCATATGCAAATACTCAACGGCTACCCCGATATTACTGGCTGGGGTAATCTGGTACTGAGCTCCGGTGGCAAATCGCCATTCATCCCCGGTCGGTAACGAAAGCGCGGCATTACTTTGTGTTTTGTACGGTGAACTGTCAAATGCGACCCCGGCATTAATTCGCCACTGCTCATCGGGATGATATTGCACACCCACCGCCGTATGCCATGTATCTTTCAGCCTATTATCACGATCGTCAGGTTGACCATTTATTGTAATCTGAGGGCTACCAAACTGACTCCAGTCCTGCCAGCCAAGATCCCCCATCACTGACCATCTTCGGTTAATATCGTGAACCAAGCTAGCCATTACCTGCTGTGGCGCGCGGACCTGGGCGGAAATCGGCAGGTCATAGCCAATATTAGGTAGATGTGGGAAACGCGCTTTGCCGTCAATATTGAAATGATAATCAGTCTTGCTGCTCCAGGTTATGCCCGCCCGTGTTTTGTCATTTAAATCCATCAATAAGCCAAGGCGGTAATTCATCGCCCAGTCATGATCGCTTTGTTTTTCATCGTGGCCGTCGACATTTCTTTTTAAAGACAGAAAACCGTAGTTCAAACCCGCAGCAGCACCAACCGACACCTTGTCACTCAGTTTCCATGCAACGCCTGGACTCAGCGTCATCGCAACCAGGGTGCTTTGTTTAATCAACCGATCCCCGGCCCAGTTGCCAAAATCGATACCCAACCCATAGTTGCCATATAATCCCAGCCCGGCTGAAACGGTATCGCTCAGGCGTTGCGCATAAAACATACTGGAATTGGGGAACAGCGTCATTACGTTCCCCGGACTTTGCCTTTCGTCAGCGCTATTGTTCAGCGTATAGGGAATATCTCCCCCCATCGCCTGCAACCCTCCGCTGACCATATGGTCAGACAGACGGGTCATTCCCGCTGGGTTCGTTAATAGCGTTGAGGCATCCTGAGCGCGAGCGGCCTGCCCTGCACCAGCGAGTGCTGTATCCTCCGTTCCGACTTCATAAAAATAGAGCGTACTGGCGTTACCGAATGCCGAAAAGAGCATTCCGGAAAGAAGAATTATATTTTTTTTCATTGTATTACCTGTCTGGATGGGAACTTAACAAAACGTAGGCCAGTTATCACACAGTATTGATTTACGCTAATAGCATAATCAGGCCTCTGGAATGATGTCGCGTTAAGTTTCATCCAATATTAAATTTTATAATCTGCCCCTGCTCTCTTAAATATCGCCTTAATGAGAATTCTTCTTAATAAGAAATTTGGCATTAATTCAAATGTAAAGAAATGAAAATTTAATGTTTTCATAAAAAAGTATGAGTGAAGTCGGCAACGGAAAAACCATAGTTATGATCATCACATAAATGTAATCTGAGTTTAAAAAAACCTACACATTCACTGCTTGAGAAGACCTCGTCTTCTCAAAACTTCGCGCCCCGAATATGCCTTTAATTTCAATAAGGCACGGTTAGCATTGGTCACTAAAACCCAATTCATAAGTGAGGTGAATATCTTATTGGTCTGGTTAAATATCTGGAGAATAACACCATTCCGGTCGTGGATATCGTTTGTGTTTTAAAATACGGAGCTTAATCATGTACTAACAATCAGATATCTGATGCGACTCATTCTTCTGTCCGCTTTTGTAAGCAGAAGAAAAGAGTGATGATAGCTAATACAGGTAAAGATAGGGGTAATGACTTATGGCCTCACAATATGACTTTACTGTCACTCTGCACGATCTGGCTTTTATTCTTAAGCAGATCAAAATATCCGAAGCGGCAACTAACGCGGATGGTAGCGTTAATGATGAAATGCTTCGAGAATTAGTCTCCAGTCCGCTATTACCTTATGGCCTTCGTACGGTGGATGGTTCATGGAATAACCTTTTACCGGGTCAAGAGTTATACGGCTCTGCCGACCAGACTATGCCAAGATTAACCGCATTAAACTGGCAAGACGCGGATGAAATGACCAGTTATATCCAAATTGGCGGGATGGTTATTGATGCTGACCCGCGAATTATCAGTAACTTAATTTCGGACCAGACGGCTTCAAACCCGGCGGCTCTGGAGGTATTCAACGCATTAAAAGATGCGCCTGGTGGTGGTACTATTACAGGAGAAGGCAGCTTATCTATTCCCAACCAGTCTCCGGATATTGGACTTTCCCCCGCTTTTAATGGCTGGATGACCTTCTTTGGTCAGTTTTTCGACCACGGTCTGGATTTGATACCGAAAGGTGGCAACGGTATTGTTTTCATTCCGCTACAGCCAGACGACCCATTATATGTTGAGGGGTCGGATACAAACTTTATGCTATTAACCCGGGCGACGGTCAACGAAAACCGAGAGACGGTAAACCTGACAACCCCTTTCATTGATCAAAACCAGACCTACACCTCCCACCCTTCACATCAGATTTTCATCCGCGAATACGTAATCATTGACGGTAAACCCGAGCCAACGGGAAATCTGTTAGGCGGCGCTAACGGAGGACTGGCGACCTGGGCTGACGTTAAAAATCAGGCTGAAACTCTACTGGGTATAAAACTCACCGATCAGGATGTTTTTAATGTTCCTCTGCTGGCAACGGACCGCTACGGTAATTTGATTTTAAGTGAAAACGGGAAGGTACAGATTGTGACCACCAACGGCCTGGTTGAAGCCAATGGCGGCCTGTTACCTGCGGAGACGTTCCGCACCGGCCACGCGTTTCTGGATGATATTGCTCATACTGCCGCGCCAAAAGCGGGCCTGCTGGCGGATGATGACAGTGCTATCGGCGGCGAAGGAGCGCAACCTGCGGGAACCTATGATAACGAACTGCTCGACCGCCACTTTATCACCGGCGATGGGCGTGGTAATGAAAACATTGGCTTAACCGCTGTGCATGCCGTTTTTCACAGCGAACATAATCGCCTGGTTGAACAGTATAAAACCACACTGCTGGAAACCGGCGACATCGACCTCATTAACCAGTGGTTGATGCCGAATCACCAAATCACTGAGATGCCTGCCAATACCAGTACTCTGGTATGGAATGGCGAGTACTTATTCCAGGCCGGTCGCTTCTCCACGGAAATGCAGTACCAACACCTCGTGTTTGAGGAGTTTGCACGTACCGTACAACCCGCCGTCGATCCGTTTGTCTTCTCCAACACGGCGGATATTAACCCCCTTATCTTTGCCGAGTTTGCGCACGTGGTTTACCGTTTCGGGCATTCAATGCTGACAGAAACCGTGGCGCGTACCAACATTGATATGCAAAGCGGCGATATCGGCCTGATAGCCGCGTTCCTGAATCCTGTGGCATTCAATGAAATCAACGGTGCCACCGTCACTGACGACCAGGCCATCGGCGCGATTGTGCGTGGTATGACGCGTCAGGTGGGCAATGAAATTGATGAGTTTATTACCGATGCTCTGCGTAATAATCTCATCGGCCTGCCCCTTGATTTAGGCGCGCTTAATATTGCCCGTGGCCGTGATACGGCAATGCCTTCGCTGAACCAGGCTCGCGAGCAGTTTTTTGCATTAAGCGGTGATAGCCAACTACGCCCCTATACCAGTTGGGCTGACTTTACCACCTACCTGAAAAACCCGGCCTCTATTATTAACTTTATGGCCGCTTACGGTCAGCATGAACTGATCCTCAATGCCACCAGCCTTGAAGGTAAACGCGCGGCGGTTAACTTCCTGCTGTTTGGCGATGCCAATAACGCCCCACCTGCGGATGCAATGGATTTCTTTAATAGCACTGGGGCGTGGGCAACGAAAGAAACCGGCCTGAATATGGTCGATTTCTGGATTGGCGGACTGGCTGAGCGCAAAAATGAATTTGGCGGCATGTTGGGTTCAACCTTCAACTTTGTTTTTGAAACGCAAATGGAAATGTTGCAGGACGGCGATCGTTTCTACTACCTGAGCCGCGTTCAGGGGTTGAACTTACTCAATGAACTGGAGGCCAACTCGTTTTCCGCGCTGGTAATGCGTAACAGCGATCTTGGTGAGGAGGGTTCCTCTCACCTGCCCGCCAACCTGTTCCAGACGCCGGACCATATTTTTGAAGTGAACCGCGTGCTGCAAACGGAAATCGACCCGAAATGGGGTAATCCGCTGAAAGATCTGCTCTCGCCGTTGTTGGTGCGTCGCGACCCTGGCGCGGATGTTGACGGCGATAGCTTTGCGGACGGTGGTTATCTGAAATATACCGGTGATGGGCATGTGGTACTTGGCGGAACGGCAGGCAACGATACGTTAATCGGCGGTAAAGGGATCGACAGCCTGTGGGGCGATGGCGGAGATGACCGACTGGACGGCGGTGACGAAGCCGATGTGGTCCACGGCGGTGACGGTGATGACATTATTACCGATACCGGTACACCCGTTGGCGATGCTGACTTCCTGCACGGCGATGCCGGACATGACGTTATTTTCTCCGGAAATGGCAACGATCTGGTCTTTGGCGGCAGCGGCAGCGACTTCGTGGTGGTCGGTGAAGATGCGCAGGAGGTCTTCTCGGGTCAGGATAATGACTTTGCGCTTGGCGGCTCGGGTGGTGATTTCCTGATGGGCAACGAAGGCGATGACTGGCTGGAAGGCGGCGACGGGTTTGACACGCTGGCGGGTGATAACTCTGAGCTGTTCTTCAACAGTACCATTATCGGTCACGATGTCCTTAACGGTCAGGGTAACGACACCGACTACGATGGCGAAGCTGGTGACGACATCATGGTTCAGGGCGCGGGGATCCAGCGTAATAATGGTATGGCCGGTTTCGACTGGGCTATCCATAAAGGCGACCCAAACGGCGCTAACTCTGATCTTGGGATCCCCATTTTCGTTAACCAGCAGGAATTTATTCTGCGCGATCGTTTTGACCTGGTTGAGGGGCTGTCGGGCTGGAAATACGACGATATCCTGACCGGGACGGAACAGCCGATAGGAACCGCCCCGGTTCAGGGTGTTCCCCTCTCTAACAACCTGACCCAGGAAGGTGCAGACCGGATCAACGGGCTTCAGGCCATTCTCGGCGTAGAACGTTCTGCTAACCCGGACGCGGTGCTACTGAACCCTGATGATGGTAGCGATATTTTACTCGGCGGCGGCGGTAGCGACCGCATTATGGGTAAAGCTGGTAACGATATTATTGATGGCGATGCGTGGCTCAACGTGCGTATTGCCGTTACCGGTATGGCAGGACTCACCAGCGCCGAAGGCATGGCCGAACTGAAGTCGTACATGCTTGCCGGCACGCTGAAACCGAATCAACTGTCGATTGTGCGCGAAATTCTGCATGAAGGTAACGGCACGGAAACCGACGTTGCAGTGTACCGTGATGTCAGCAGCAACTATGTCTTCACCCGCATGGCTGACGGTAGCCTGCGTGTCGATCACGCTACGCCCAATGCCGCGCTGAACCTGAATGATGGCATTGATCGTTTGTTGAACATCGAAAAACTGGAGTTTGGCGATGCTCAGCAGTTGTGGGTGACGGCGCAGCAAGCGACGGGCGATCTCACCATCAGCAATCCTAACCCTTCGGTGGGCGATCTGCTGCGCGTCAACGTGGCGAATTTGCTGGACGGTAATGGGCTGGCAGCGGATGTGGCCATCACGATGACCTGGCAGGCATTCGTCAACGGCCAATGGCGGGATCAGGCAACCGGTGCGGAGTTCAGAGTGCCTGGCGCTATTCAGGGCGCGCCGCTGCGTGTGGTAGCCAGTTTTAACGACCGTATGGGTGACGCAGAAACGCTGGTGTCGGCACAAACTCAGGCAATCCTGCCGAGAAATCAGGCCACCACCGGTGCGCCGGTAATTAATGACCTCACTCCGACTGAAAGTCTGACGCTGACCGCGGTGGTTTCGGGCATTGCGGACGCAGACGGTCTGAGCGGCGGTAATTTCACCTATCAATGGAGAATGAGTTCGCCAACCGGATTCGTCAACATTAACGGCGCGACATCCGCGACCTATACGCCGGGCCAGGCCATGGTCGGTCGAACGCTGCAGGTGGTGGTTACCGTCGTCGACGATGAAGGCAACCCCCCTGTTGTTCTGACCTCGACCACCACACAGCCTGTGGGCGATCTGATTGTCGGTACCAACGGCGCGAACACGCTCGTCGGTACCGCATGGAGCGATATTCTGCGCGGTGAAGGTGGGAATGACACTTTGTTGGGCGGCGCAGGTGACGATCTGCTCGTGGGCGGTGCGGGTAACGACAGTCTGTCTGGTCAGGCGGGGCAAGATATCCTGCAGGGGGATGCGGGTAATGACACGCTTGATGGTGGTCTTGGCGCCGACAGTATGACCGGCGGCGCGGGCGATGATACCTACATCGTTGATGATTTCGGTGATGTGGTTATTGAAGGTGTGAATGGCGGTACGGACATTGTGCGTACCGGCCTCAGCAGCTATGACCTCACTGACAACGTGGAAGAACTGGTCTTTACCGGCAGCGGCAGTTTTATCGGTACCGGGAATGCCATTGCTAACACCATTACGGGCGGTTCCGGCAATGACTATCTGTTTGGTATGGGAGGTAATGACCAGTTGTTTGGCGGTACCGGGAATGACTTCCTCGATGGCGGAGATGGCGCTGATAACCTGCAGGGCGGAAACGGCAACGACGTCATGATTGGCGGCGCGGGCGCGGATACCCTCTCCGGCGGTAGCGGCGACGATATTCTCAATGGCCAGGAGGGTAACGACATTCTTGACGGAGGGGCCGGGAGCGATATCTTCGCCTTCGGTGCTAACTTTGGGCAGGACCGGATCACCGGTTTTGACAGTAACCCCAACGGCGGCCAGGACTTCCTCGATCTCGTCTTGTTAGGCATCAACGCGGGTAATTTTGCCAGCAGCGTGTCTATCACCGGAAACAATGGCAACACCATTGTGACTATCGGCACTGACACCATCACATTAGTGGGCGTCAATTCGACCACCGTGAATATTGGTGACTTTTATCTGGAAATGCCCACCACCCTTGCCAGCAACAATGGCAATAGTTCATTGATCGTATAAGGAGAAGACTATGTCGCGCCAGCATACGCCAACAGAACTGAATGATGCATTAAAAGGAACGAAACCCACTTTTCTGATGCTGCTGTTTTTTAGTTGTGTGATTAATATGCTTATGCTGGCGCCGGCAATTTATATGCTACAAGTATACGACCGCGTGCTGGTGAGTAAAAATACCACCACGCTGTTAATGCTAACCTTATTGATTGTCGGCTTGTACATCGTTATAGCCATGATTGAATCCGCCCGCGCGCAGGTCATGGTCAGGCTTGGCAACCGGCTGGATATAAAGCTAAGCCAGTTAGTCTTTAACGCGGCATTTAAAAGAAAGATGGTTACCGGTGATAATAACCCGGCGCAATCTTTAGCCGAACTGGATCAGCTCCGTCAGTTTCTTTCCGGGAATAGTCTGTTCGCTCTGTTGGATATTCCCTGGACGCCGATATATCTGTTCATCGCCTTTCTGGTCCATCCTCTGCTGGGCTATCTCTCCCTCGGTGGAATAACGTTATTATTCATTCTGACGCTGGTCTCGGAAATCGCTACCAAGCGCCCTATTCAACAAGCACACGCCTTAACGATTAACAATGCCAGTAAACTCAATAAACAGCTACAAAACTCCGATGCCATTGAGGCGATGGGAATGCTCTCAACCCTGAAGTCCAACTGGCAGGAACAGCATAACAAAGTGCTGGCGTTACAAACGCTGATTGCCGACAAAACGGCCGGGTTAAGCAGTCTCAGCCGCTTTGTGCGGGTGTTGCTGCAGTCGATTGCGCTGGGCGCTGGGGCTTTACTGGTGATCGGCGGCCATATTACCCCGGGCCTGATGATTGCCGCGTCGATTATTCTTGGCCGCGTCCTCAACCCGGTAGAACAGGTGATCGGCAGTTGGAAGCAGTTTGTGCAGTTTCGTAGCGCCTGGCACCAGCTCTCTGACCTGCTGAAAGAGTATCCGGCACCGAAAGAGGTGCTGACCCTGCCTCGTCCGAACGGCAACATCAGCGTTGAAGGTGTTTTTGCTGCGGCTCCCGGTCAGTCTTCCCCACTATTGCGTAATATCTCATTCCAGTTGGAACAAGGCGAAGTGCTGGGGATTATCGGTCCCTCTGCCTCAGGGAAGACATCGCTGGCCAAGGTTTTGGTTGGCGTCTGGAAGCCGTTATCAGGAAAGGTCAGATTAGACGGGGCGGATATTTGTCAGTGGGATAAAGCACTGCTGGGTCCGTCCATTGGCTATCTGCCGCAGGATGTTGAACTGTTTGACGGCACCATCGCGCAAAACATTGCCCGTTTCACCACAAATGACAGTGAGCTTATCGTCGCTGCCGCCCTGCTGGCCGGCGTACATGAGATGATTCTGCGTTTGCCGCAAGGATACGACACACCGCTTGGCGCAGGTGGGTACCAGCTCTCCGGCGGGCAGCGACAGCGTATCGGGCTGGCTCGCGCCGTTTACAACAACCCTGCGTTTATCGTGCTTGATGAACCGAATGCCAATCTTGACGACGCGGGGGAATTCGCACTCATTAAAGCCATCAATACCCTGCGCACGCAGGGACAAACTACCGTCATTATCTCGCACCGACCCACGCTGCTCGGCGTGGTCAATAAAGTTTTGCTGCTTAACGATGGCGCTATACAGGAGTTTGGCACCCGCGATCAGGTTTTTGCCCATTTGCGTCAGGCCAACGTACTGAAACCGGTGGCTACGCCTTCTCCATCCACTACTGAACAGCAACGTGAGGCCTGATGATGAAAAAGAATCCCCACAACGCGGCCTCCGCTGGCGTAGATACCAATATCTGGTCGCCGATTATTCGGGGCGTGATCGTCATTATGCTGGGTGTCGGCAGCTTTATCCTCTGGGCGGTACAAGCACCGTTAGATGCGGGCGTGGTCGCCGATGGCACGGTAACCGTATCGAGTAACCGCAAAACTATTCAGCACCTGAGTGGCGGTCGGGTAACGGATATCTTTATCAAAGAAGGCGACCTGGTGAAGAAAAACCAGGTTCTTGTCCGGCTGGATAAAATGCAGCTCGAAATGCGTTTCAGCGCCTTAAACGCCCAGTATATTTCTGCTAAAAGTATTGAAGACCGCCTGCTGGCAGAACGCGATGGTCTGGAAACAATCGGCTTTAATACGACGTTGACGCAGCAGTTCTCCGGCAATAAACGGCTGGCGGAAGTGAGAAATCTGCAGGCTAAACTTTTCGATACGCGCCGCAAGACCATTCAGGACGAACTGTCGATGATTCAGGAGACGCTCGATGGCCTGGTGGGACAAACGGATAACCTTTATAAAATAAAAGGCTATCGCGACCGCCAGTTCAATCTGATTAACCGGGAACTGGGTGCTATTCGCGCACTGAGTGAAAAAAACTATTACCCCAAAGCGCAGTTACTGGTGCTTGAGCGCGAAGCAGCAGAAATATCCAGCAGCGTTTCAGAAGATATACTTAATATTGCCAAACTGAAATCCCAGCAGAATGAATTAAAAATTAAAGCCTACCAAGTGCGTCATCAATATTTACGTGAAGTTGAGTCTGAACTGACCGAAAACCAAAAAGAGGTGGCAATGCTGGAGGATGAACTGGTATCCACGCGTCATGAACTGGATAACACCGAGATCCGCTCGCCGATTAACGGCATCGTGCTAGATGTTAAAGTCAGTACCGTTGGCGGGGTCATCCAGCCTGGAGAACATTTAATGGATATCGTTGCCGCCGGGCAACCGATGCAAATCGATGCCAAAATACCGGTGCACGCCATTGATAAACTGGTCCCCGGTTTAACCGTTGATGTGCTATTCCCTGCCCTTAACCACGCGCTGTTACCGTCGGTCCCGGCCCGGGTTCTCACCATCTCGGCGGATCGTTTAATTGATGAGGCCACACAGCAGCCTTACTACCTTGCTGAAGTACAGGTTTCAGCAGAGGGCGCGCGTTTGCTGGGCGATTACAAAATTAAAGCGGGAATGCCCGCCAGCGTGACGATCAAGACCGGTGAACGAACCCTGATGAGTTACCTGTTTAAACCGTTGATTGCCCGTCTGGAACTGGCCTTTAAAGAGTATTGATCCATCCATTGCCGGTTGGGTGCTCGTCTTGTCGCGCCATGCCGGTTTATGCCATTGCTGGCAGCTTTGCTTTCTTGTAACCTTCTTCCCGTAAAATCTGGAACCACTGAACTGGACTTCGTATGAATGCTCATATTTCTAAAGACCCATTACATGGCGTAACGCTTGAAATGCAGGTCAATGCCCTGGTTGATCGTTATGGTTGGGCTGAACTGGCGCAACGCATTAATATCAACTGCTTTAAAAATGAACCGAGCGTTAAATCCAGTCTGAAGTTTTTGCGCCGTACGCCGTGGGCGCGGGCAGAAGTCGAAGCGCTGTACCTTGATTCGCTGCATGACCAGGTCTCAAACAACACCCCCGAACCGGCCTTCGACCCATGGGCTAACAGCCGCAACAAGAAGAATTAAGAGCAAAATCTGATGTCAGCATCCGGTTTTATTTCAGGAAATTATCAGAAAAAACTGGCGAATGTTCTCGCCCGTTTCCGCGCCGGGCTGCCGCTAACCAACATGAAATGGTTCGCGCTGCTGGTAGGCAGTATGTTGCTACTGGGCAGTTGTTCATCGCAACCGCCCGGCTCCAGAATTACGCCACAGCCTCCGGTGAGTAAACCACAGCAAAGCAAGGAGCCGGTGCGTGGTATCTGGCTGGCAACGGTTTCGCGTCTGGACTGGCCGCCGATTTCATCTGTCAACATCAGTTCGCCTGCCGCTCGCATCAGCCAGCAGCAAAAAGCGCTGACGGACAAGCTGGACAACCTGAAGCGGCTTGGTATTAACACCGTTTTTTTCCAGGTGAAACCTGATGCCACCGCGTTGTGGCAGTCTAAAATCTTGCCATGGTCAGATACCCTGACCGGTAGGATTGGTCAGGATCCGGGTTACGATCCGCTCCAGTTTATGCTCGATGAAGCGCATAAACGCGGCATGAAAGTCCATGCCTGGTTTAACCCCTACCGTGTGTCCGTGAACACCAGGCCTTCGACGGTCACCGAACTAAACAATACCCTGACGCAGACGCCCTCCAGCGTTTATGTCCTGCACCGGGACTGGATCCGCACCTCGGGTGAGCGTTTTGTGTTAGATCCCGGTATTCCCGAAGTGCGTGACTGGATAACCAGCATCGTGGCTGAAGTCGTTGAGAATTACCCGGTTGACGGCGTGCAGTTTGATGATTACTTCTATACCGAGTCTCCCGGATCTGCGCTCAACGACACTCAGACCTTCAGAAGATACGGCCAGGGATTCGCTTCCAAAGCGGACTGGCGGCGCGATAACACGCAACGACTGATCGCCCAGGTTTCGCGGACCATCAAGAAACTCAAACCTGAAGTCGAGTTTGGCGTCAGTCCTGCGGGCGTGTGGCGCAACCGTTCGCACGATCCGGCAGGTTCCGACACGCGCGGCGCGGCAGCGTATGATGAATCGTATGCTGACACCCGTCGTTGGGTGCAACTAGGTCTGCTGGACTACATCGCTCCGCAGCTGTACTGGCCTTTTGCCCGCGACGCGGCGCGCTACGATGTACTGGCAAAATGGTGGGCTGATGTCGTCAAATCAACCAACACCCGCCTGTATATTGGGGTGGCGCTGTATAAAGTCGGCGAACCGTCGCGAAAAGAGCCGGACTGGACGGTCAAAGGCGGCGTACCGGAGCTGAAAAAACAGCTCGATCTGAACGAGTCTGAACCGCACATTAATGGCACAATTCTGTTTCGCGAAGATTACCTTAATCAGCCGCAAACGCAGGAAGCCGTGACCTACATTCGCAATCGTTGGGGGCGCTAATGGTTGTCCTGACCGCGAAGCCTGAGCCAGACGCTCACGTAGCGGCTAAATTTCCCCACAAAAACACCGGCGAAGATGCCGCCAGTAATGATAGCCATGGCACTCATTGCGGGCTGGCGTAAAACGTCGGGGGAAACGGCGTTAAGTACGCCAAGTACGTACTTAACGCTGAATGCCAGCAGTATAAACGGCAATGCGGAATAGTCCGCCGGACGGTGAATACTCCGCGGTGCGCTACCTCGACTCAAACGGCTGGGGTTAATCAACATGTAGCCAATTATCGCGCCACTGATAATACCTATTACCCACTGGATATAGGTAATGAGGGTCGGATCGCGATAAGTGATTAAATCGTAGATATCCCAGAACAGAAAAATAGCGGGGATTAGCGCCAGTTTTTCCAGCGTGACGGTGGCGGGCGTTCTGGCTTTAATCCCCCGGTAAAGCAGAAAGACAAACAACAGATACACCCAAACTGGTGTGTGTTCCAGCATACCCAAGACAAATTCAGCCATAACATTGCCCCGCTCAGCTTTAATTCTCCGGTAAGTGTAGCGGCTATATCTGCGTCACCGGGACATTAACCGGCGGACATTATCATTAATTTGTTTCTGTATCGTATTCAGCGTGGATTGCGTTATCTGATCGGAATATTTGTCCCTGGCGACAGCGCTCAATCCTGTGGCAGAGTGACAGACCTTTTCGATTATGCCGTTCACATGATCAGCAGATAACTCAGCTTCCTGAACGCCTAGCGACAGAAGGTGCTTTCTTTCGATATCCAGCGCCTCTCCCAGTACGTCCATTTGGTGATATCCACCAGGCCCTTCACACCAGGTGACGTCATAGGCCGGAGCCAGAGTCCAGTTTCCATCGGCTGACATTAAATAGGCAAAATTCTTCGGATGATCGTCGCGGTTGTTAAATGCCACGTTGAAAACCACGCGTTCGAACGCTTTTGCCTTTTCTCTGACATCATTGGTACAAATCTGCGTAGCGCGCAGAAAATCCCGGTAGTCTAAAGCGCCGGGTATCTGGTAATTTGCCCCGGTAAGTGCCGCCAGGCTCTGCATAGGAATACGTATCGACTGGTCACGGTCGAAACGGCGAGTGGCAAATGCAGCCTGTCCGCCGGGCAGATTAAAATACGCCGTGTCTGGCGTGGTGATCCCACATTGGCGCAAGCATTCAGCATAAACCGCTTCGATGGCACATACCTCAGCATGCTCATGCCTGGCGGGAAATTTAATCAGCCAGCTTTCGCTCCCGGGTAGCGGCGCCGTGGTGAATTTAGACGTGACAGTGTCACGATAAAGTAGCGCCTTAGGCCTTGCTCCCTGTGGCGAACCGCCCATCTGGAGTAGTTTTTGCAAGAATTCCCCGCCTTCCCCGCTCAGGACTTCCTGAACCTCCGCGGCCAGTTGTGCGAGAGGAACATCCTCTTTTGACAGCGTCTCGACATCTGACTGAACGGGCTGGAATGTCATGGCGCCCATCGCGTTGTTGCCGACCCAGGTTAAGCGCTCCAATGGACCGATGCGTGCTGCGTTGAGCCCGCGGCGTTTAAATAGTCGGTCCATCAACAGCATACCCCAGCCATCAGGTAGCGAATCATAGACCGGCCCAGGTAATCCCAACTGATGAGCCGGGAAATCCCTGCGTAAACGGGGACCGTTCAGCGGTAACATCAGTCGGGACAGTTCCAGCCCCTTACGTAAGGCCTCTTCACTGTATTCAAAGGCGATCAACGGACGTCCGGTCAGGGCTGTGGAAGACATCAGTTTGCCCCACAGCCATTTCTCACCCCAGCCTTCATAGAAGACATCAACTTGCTCAGGCATCAGAGTTTTTCCTTTTGATCCGCTGACGTGCCGCGCTCTTTTCGTAACGCAAAATATCATCGAGACTATCAATCCTGGGTTTGAATAACCCCTCCAGCGCATCGCCATAGCCTAACACCATCGCGACTTTGACCAGATTCTCAAATCCTACATTTTTCCCCGCTTCCAGATTCGAAACGGTATTCACACCGACCCCTGAACGCGCGGCAACATCAGCCTGCGTCATTTGCCGGGCGAGTCGTTCTTTACGCAACCTGTCGCAAAGTAGTTTGACGATATCGGCTGCAGTATTTAGCGTTAAATCCATAATATTGGCTCTTATTGGGATAAATACGACTTTACACCCAATATTATAGAGTTAAGCAGGGAATGATTCAAAGCCTTATAAGGCACAATAAAAGGGAGTTAAACCGGAAAATCTTGCTTAAGGGCCATTATACTGGAGTTATCCGGGCACATTGCCTGTACCCGGATAGGGTGTGGTTATCCGGCAACGCCAGGCTCAGGCAATCTGAAGGATGAGACCAGCAGTGCCAACTGTTCCGCCTCCTCTTTCAGTGCCTGCGTCCGTGCTGCGGCATCATCAATTAATGAGGCGTTTTGCTGAACGGTGCTGTCCATTTCGGTAACGGCCAGCGTAACTTCGGAAACGCCCTTACGTTGTTCTTCACCCGCAACGCGTATTTCCCCCATCAACTGGCGCACCTGACGCACATTGCTCACCAGTTCTCCCAGACGTTCGCCGGCAGTGTGGATTTGCTGACTTCCGCTACCTACATGAGAAACGGATTCATCAATCAACGCTTTAATTTCCTGGGCAGCAGTGGCACTGCGCTGAGCCAGCGTGCGCACTTCTGAGGCCACGACGGCAAACCCTCTGCCAGCATCACCCGCTCTGGCGGCTTCAACCGCGGCATTCAGGGCGAGAATATTGGTCTGGAACGCAATGCTGTCGATGACCGCGACAATTTCCACCATTCTGCCGGATGAGGCGCTGACGTTATCCATCGTAGAGATCACGCCCTGCATCACATCGCCGCAACGGTTTGCCGTTTGCGCGGTACTGTCGGATAGCTCATCCGCCAGTTGTGTGTTACTGGCATTTTGATGAACGGTCGCATTTAACTGCTCCATAGCCGCCGAACTCTCTTCCAGAGCAGCAGCCTGCTGCGTTACGCGAGATGAAAGCTCCATATTACTGTCAGCCAGGCTAACGGCGTTATTCGCCACCACTGTGCTACTGCTTCTGACGGTGATCAAAATGGCTGAGATTTTATCGACGAACAGGTTAAACGCCTCGGCAATAGCAGAGATCTCATCTTTGCCGCGAACATCCAGACGACGGGTAAGATCGCCTTCGCCCTGCGCGATGTCATCAAGAGCCTGACGGGTATCATCGAGACGAGAAATCAGTCGGCGAACCACCAGCCAGGATCCCACCAGCAACAACGTCATTATCGGGATTAATACTTCCAGGACGTTCTGCATCATTACTTTGGCAAGGCCGACGATACGCGACTCAGGTGTCACCAGACCGACAACCCAACCGGTATCCGCCATCGGGAACAGCATTACCCGTGACGCCGTATTCAGAACGTTGTCGTTTGCAAGCGTAATCGTCTTCACCCCATCGGCCGGGCGCAGAGATTTCAGCCCCTTTTCCACCGGGATAAGCCATTGCGCGCTTTGCGCCAGATCGTTAATGGTTTTATATTTTGCCAGGTCGGCCTGCGGGAAATAGAGAATTTGTCCCTGCTTGTCTACCACAAACGCGTAGCCGCCGGTGCTGTTGCCCTGCTGCTGCATGAAAGTAGCGACATTATCCAGGCGAATGTCGGTGGTGGCGACCCCGGCAAACTTGCCCGCCAGTTGATAAGGCACGCTGCATGTCACCATGTTGACGCCAGAACTGGCATCCTGGTAAACATCAGACCATAGGCAGTTGTTTTGTGATTGCCCTTTGGCGTGCTGATACCAGCTTTCATTGTGGTATCCGCTTGATCCTTCGACATTGTAGTCGTTGGAATACACCAGTTTTCCTTCAGCATTACGCGCCCAGAAAAAGCTTCTTTTCTCTACACCAGCGGTGAATGCATCAGGTTCTGGCCAGATGCCGCCGCCGGTGATAATCGAGTCTTTACCTTCACCAATCAGATGTGGAACGACGTTTTGGTACAGAGATTCATCATTTGGCAGCACCTCAGCCAGCCGTGACAGGCTGACGGTCTCGCCTTCAATTCTGGACAATACGGTACTCAATTGACGGGTTAAACCTTGCCCTGTTTCTTCGATCAGGGCGGTGTTGATTTCAACGACGCGCGGCTGACCACGCCAGAGCATAATCACCACTATCACAAGGCTCGTGACTGCAAGCAGCAGAATGCCGCCGATGGTTAAACGCGTTGAAATACGAGTAGGATACCAGGCCATACAAACTCCTTCTGCAAAAGGCTAACTTTTATCCAGTATCGGCACAGGAGTTTATATCTTTATAAAGTTTTCTTAAGTATTACAAAACAAATAAGTGACATTGTCACGAATAGCAAAACCCAGCACTCTGGCTGGGTTTTAATAACTGCTTAATCTTATTTGGATAATTCTTTTTTGATTTCGTCTTTTATTTTGCTTAATTCACTCTGAGGATGTTTTTTACAAAGTTCAACGGTCAGGGGAACTGCAGTCGTCACGGTTTCGTTATAGTCTACGTAATCGCCACCTTTGAAGTCTTCGTCTTCATTGAGCACCCAGAAAGCCACCGGAGCCATAGTTTGCGGGTTCAAATCAATAAACTCCTGGCAGCTCATGCCTTTCGGAGTCACTTCAGTTTTAGCGTTATCAGTTGCTGCATTGACGCTGACACTGGTTAACAGCGCTGCGACCAGAATACCAGCTGTAGAAAGAGAAAATTTATTCATTGTAGAACTCCATTTATAATATAAATAATATCTACACTTGCGCTTCAAACCGTTAATGTAGTTCGCAAAAATAATACCCCTACCATCATGAGAATAAAGATTGCCGCCATGGATATAGCTGAAATTTATATTTCACATTACTGATTCTGATGTTTGGGCGTAAAACGTGGCCACAATGTGATCGTTCCGACGAAATCAACAGAATCCTGCCCCGCTCCCCCTGCCGTTGCACCAAAACTGAACTAGGCTGCACAAATGTTGATCATTAGTTAACGAATATGAGTTTGTTTTAACAAAAACAGCCAGTGTGCCGCTGTTACCGACCTGGCACGCGTCCTGCATTGTTAATTTGCTAACAGTGAACCGTAATCTGACAGACAACTAACAGCGAGAAGGTAATGACAGCGAAACCTGAGTTATTTACCCGCATAGAGCAGACCTTTAGCCAGCTGACGCCCAGCGAAAAGCGCGTGGCCGGGTGGCTGTTAGCCCATGCTGTACAGATCCCTTTTGAAACCGCGGATGGTATCGCTAAAGCAACCGGAACCAGCGGTATTACCGTTGGACGCTATCTGCGTAAACTGGGGTTTCGCAATCTGGAAGATGCAAAAGCCAGTCTGCGAGAGCTACCCGTTGTCCCGTATCAGCCCTGGGGAATGAACGAGCGGCTGGACTCCTGGCACCAACAGCTAAGCCTGCCGGATCGCGCGCAGCAGTCGCTGTTACTGGAAATCGACGCCATTACCCACGTCTATCAACTTGCACAAGGCGAAACGTTTTTACGCATTGCGCAGCAGCTGGCGCATGCGGAAGCCGTGTATATTCTCGGGATCCAGTCCACCCGTGGGATCGCCAACGCCTTTTTTAGTCACCTGGAATACCTGCGACCTAAAGTTAGCTACTCCGAAGGGCTTTCCGGCAGTTGGGTGGAGTCGCTGAATTCGGGATTCAACCAGCCTTACGTGGTGATCACCGATATGCGCGCCTATTCCGCTATCTCGCGACAATATTGCCGCGTCGCCACGGAACGTTGCATTCCGCTGGCGCTAATCACCGATGTGTGGTGTCCATGGGCCAGAGACTATTCTATTGATTTACTTCAGGTAAAAACCGACACCGGACATTTCTGGGACTCACTGGCGCCGGTGAGTTGTTTGTTCAATTTATTACTCTCTGCGGTGGTGGCCCAACTGGGTGACTCCCTCGCAGGACGCCTGCAAACCAATCGCCAGTTACAACAACAATTTGGTCAATTCGAACAATGAACAGGAAACGTGCTATGTCAGAAACCCCAGAACTGGTCGATCTGTCGGTGATATTTCCGTCGCTGCATATCGATCTTAAATACGCCACTGCCGACAACATTACCGGTGCACCTATCTATCGGGAAGCGCGCTGCCTGTTGCACGCCGAGGCGGTAACCGCGCTGGCTAAAAGCATTAGTATTGCGCAACTGGCGGGATTGTCGCTGGTGGTGTACGACGCGTATCGCCCTCAGCAGGCGCAGGCGGTACTGTGGAATGCCTGTCCTGATCCCCAGTACGTTGTTGATGTGGCGATAGGATCCAATCACAGTCGCGGAACGGCCATTGACGTTACGTTAATGGACGATCGTGGCGTTCTACTCGATATGGGGGCCGGTTTTGATGAAATGCACGACCGTTCCCATGCCTGGCACCCTTCTGTTCCTCCGGCTGCGCAGCGCAATCGGCTGCTGCTCAATGCCATTATGTTCGGGGGCGGTTTTGTCGGTATCAACAGCGAGTGGTGGCATTTTGAATTACCTGATGCCGCTCGTTATCCGCTGCTTGACGACCAGATAGCCTGTTTCCCCGCTTCACCCATAACAACACAACATCCCCTTTAATTCTGGAGCCTGGTTATGAAGACTACACCTGCGTTAAACGCGTTTTTTCGCCCCGCTCTGATAGCCGTTGCGCTGGCGTTTGCCCTGCCCGCCGCGCAGGCCGCCGTGCCTAAAGACATGCTGGTGATTGGTAAAGCCGCCGATCCTCAGACGCTCGATCCCGCCGTGACCATCGATAACAACGACTGGACGGTCACCTATCCCTCTTATCAGCGGTTGGTTCAGTACAAAACCGATGGTGGCAAAGGTTCCACGGAAGTTGAAGGCGATTTAGCCAGCGGCTGGAAAGCCTCGGACGACCAGAAAGAGTGGACGTTTACTCTGAAAAACGATGCCAAATTCGCCGACGGAACGCCGGTGACGGCTGATGCGGTAAAGCAATCCTTCGAACGTTTGCTCAAAATTGGTCAGGGTCCCGCAGAAGCGTTCCCGAAAGATCTGAAGGTTGAGGCGATCGATAACACCACGGTGAAATTTACCCTGAGCCAGCCGTTTGCTCCGTTTCTGTATACGCTGGCAAATGACGGGGCTTCAATTATTAACCCGGCTATCTTAAAAGAGCATGCCGCAGACGATGCCCGCGGATTCCTCGCGCAGAACACGGCGGGTTCCGGGCCATTCATGCTTAAAAGCTGGCAAAAAGGACAACAGCTGGTGCTGGTGCCTAACCCGCATTATGCCGGCACTAAACCGACGTTTAAGCGGGTTTCGGTAAAAATCATCGGTGAAAGCGCCTCCCGCCGCCTGCAATTATCGCGTGGCGATATCGACATTGCCGATGCGCTTCCTGTTGACCAACTGGCCGCCTTAAAACAAGAAGGCAAAGTGAACGTGGCGGATTACCCCTCATTGCGCGTGACCTATCTGTATCTCAACAACAGTAAGGCCCCGCTCAATCAGGTGGATTTACGCCGCGCCATCTCGTGGGCCACCGATTATAAAGGCATGGTCAACGGGATCCTGAGCGGCAATGGGAAGCAAATGCGTGGCCCGATCCCTGAAGGCATGTGGGGTTTTGACGACAAGGCCATGCAGTACAGCTTCGATGAAGCCAAAGCGAAAGCGGCCCTGGACAAAGTTGCCACCAAACCTGAAAGCCTGAGCTTCCTGTACTCTGATAATGACCCTAACTGGGAACCTATCGCGCTCGCGACCCAGGCAAGCCTTGGCAAACTGGGCATTAAGGTGAAGCTGGAAAAACTGGCGAACGCCACCATGCGTGACCGCGTGGGTAAAGGCGATTACGACATTGCCATTGGCAACTGGAGCCCGGACTTCGCCGACCCGTACATGTTTATGAACTACTGGTTTGAGTCAGACAAGAAAGGCTTGCCAGGTAACCGTTCGTTCTATGAAAACGCTGAGGTCGATAAACTCCTGCGTAGCGCGCTGGCCACGACCGATCAGGTTGCCAGAACCAATGACTACCAGCAGGCGCAAACCATCGTGATTGATGAAGCAGCCTACGTCTATCTATTCCAGAAAAACTATCAGCTGGCGATGAACAAAGACGTCAAAGGATTTGTATTCAATCCGATGCTGGAACAGGTCTTCAATATCTCCACCATGAGTAAATAAGCCACGTTGATGCGGAGCCGCTCTGGCTCCGCAAGGGGAAGCTAATGACGTTCTGGAGTATTTTACGCCAGCGATGCTGGGGACTTGTTCTGGTGGTTATCGGTGTTTGCGTAATCACCTTTATTATTTCACACCTGATACCAGGCGACCCAGCGCGGCTGCTGGCGGGCGATCGCGCCAGCGATGAAATTGTCGAAAATATTCGCCAACAGCTGGGGCTGAATCAGCCGCTGTATGTGCAGTTTTTTCGCTATGTCAGCGACATTTTTCATGGCGATTTAGGCATCTCTATTCGCACCGGACGTCCGGTACTGGATGAGCTACGCATTTTCTTCCCCGCTACCCTTGAGCTGGCTTTCTGCTCCTTGTTGCTGGCGCTGATTATTGGGATTCCGTTAGGTATTTTATCTGCAGTATGGCGCAATCGCTGGCTTGATCATCTCGTTCGCCTGATGGCGATCACCGGCATCTCCACGCCTGCATTCTGGCTGGGGCTGGGGGTTATCGTGCTGTTTTATGGGCATCTGCAAATTTTACCCGGCGGCGGACGTTTAGACGACTGGCTGGATCCGCCTGCTCACGTTACCGGGTTCTATCTGATAGATGCACTGCTGGAAGGCAATGGCGAAGTCTTTTTCAATGCGCTTCAGCACCTGATCCTGCCATCACTGACGCTGGCATTTGTGCACCTGGGGATTGTCGCTCGCCAGATTCGCTCCGCCATGCTTGAGCAACTGAGTGAAGATTACATTCGTACCGCTCGCGCCAGCGGGCTGCCGGGCTGGTACATCGTATTGTGTTACGCGTTGCCTAATGCGCTTATCCCCTCGATAACCGTTCTCGGCCTGGCATTAGGCGATCTGCTCTACGGCGCGGTGCTGACTGAAACGGTCTTCGCCTGGCCTGGCATGGGCGCGTGGGTGGTGACGTCGATTCAGGCGCTCGACTTCCCGGCGGTAATGGGATTTGCCGTAGTGGTCTCTTTCGCCTATGTGCTGGTTAACCTGGTGGTGGATTTGCTCTATTTGTGGATAGACCCACGAATTGGACGTGGAGGCGCACAATGATGCTCACACAAGAAACGCCGACCGCCCCTCAGACAACACGCCGCCGCACGGACTGGGCTAAACTGTTCTGGATGATGAAAAGCAGCCCACTGACGATGGTTGGCGGGGTCATCATTGTACTGATACTACTGCTAATGGTGCTGTCGCCGTGGCTAACCCCTTACGATCCCAATGCTATCAATTTGAGTGCACGTCTGCTACCCCCGTCAGCCGCGCACTGGTTTGGTACCGATGAAGTTGGCCGCGATCTGTTCAGTCGCGTTTTGGTGGGAAGTCAGCAGTCGGTCGTTGCGGGGCTAGTGGTGGTGGGTATTGCCGGAGGATTGGGTTCGCTGCTGGGGTGTCTGTCTGGCGTCATGGGCGGACGTGCCGATGCGATTATTATGCGGATAATGGACATTATGCTGTCTATTCCCTCGCTGGTGCTGACGATGGCGCTGGCCGCCGCGCTGGGTCCAAGCCTGTTTAACGCCATGCTGGCGATTGCCATCGTACGTATTCCGTTTTATGTGCGCCTCGCCCGCGGTCAAACGTTAGTGGTGCGCCAGTTTACCTATGTGCAGGCCGCACGAACCTACGGGGCTTCACGCTGGCATTTGATTAGCTGGCACATTTTACGTAACTCTCTGCCGCCGCTCATTGTGCAGGCGTCGCTGGACATCGGCAGCGCGATCCTGATGGCCGCCACGCTCGGGTTTATTGGTCTGGGTGCACAGCAGCCCAGTGCTGAATGGGGGGCGATGGTCGCAATTGGCCGCAACTACGTGCTTGATCAGTGGTGGTATTGCGCTTTTCCTGGCGCCGCCATTCTGATTACCGCCGTGGGTTTTAATCTCTTTGGCGATGGTATTCGCGATCTGCTGGATCCGAAAGCCGGAGGAAAACAGTCATGACACAACCTGTGCTGGAAATTGAAGATTTGCATCTGAGTTTCCCCGGCTATAAAGCTGACGTGCATGCGCTGAACCATGTATCGCTGCATATCAACCGCGGAGAAATCGTTGGCGTGGTGGGTGAATCCGGTTCCGGTAAGTCCGTGACGGCTATGCTCACCATGCGTTTGTTGCCGGAGGGAAGCTATCATATTCACCAGGGGCGCGTTTCGCTGCTGGGTGAAGATGTGCTCAACGCCAGCGAGAAGCAAATGCGCCAATGGCGCGGCGCACGTGTGGCGATGATCTTTCAGGAACCCATGACGGCGCTGAATCCGACCCGACGTATAGGTCAGCAAATGGTGGAAGTTATTCGCCATCATCAGGCGTTAAGCCGCACGGATGCTCGTCAGAAAGCCATCGCTTTACTCGACGAAATGCAAATCCCGGACGCGTCGGAAGTCATGAAACGTTTCCCGTTTGAGCTTTCCGGCGGGATGCGTCAGCGGGTAATGATTGCCCTGGCCTTTTCGTGCGAGCCGGAGCTTATCATTGCCGATGAACCGACCACCGCGCTGGACGTCACGGTACAACTGCAGGTGCTGCGTTTGCTGAAGTTAAAAGCGCGCGCCAGCGGGACAGCCGTATTATTTATCAGCCATGATATGGCGGTGGTTTCACAGTTATGCGATCGGTTATACGTCATGTATGCCGGGAGTGTGATTGAGAGTGGCCCGACGCAAACTGTTATTCAACGCCCAACGCATCCCTATTCCATTGGTCTACTGAAATGCGCGCCGGAACACGGTGAGCCACGCGCATTACTGCCCGCAATTCCCGGTACCGTGCCGAACTTAACCTGTTTACCGGCCGGATGCGCATTTCGCGAGCGCTGCTTTGCCGCTGGCCCACGTTGTGAAGAAACGCCTGCGTTAAGCAGTCAGGGAGGCGCGGATCAACAATCTGCCTGCTGGTATCCGCAACTGGAGACAACACATGTCTGATTTTTTACTGGCGCTGCAGGATGTTCATGTCAACTTCCCTGCGCGTAAAAACTGGCTCGGCAAAGTAACGGAACGGGTGCATGCGCTCAACGGCCTGGATTTACAGATCCGTCAGGGAGAAACGCTGGGGATTGTCGGTGAGTCCGGCTGCGGAAAAAGTACACTGGCGCAACTGCTGATGGGGATGCTGAAACCCAGTCAGGGTAACTATGCTTGCCGTGGGGACACGCAGCACAACGGTATGCAGATGGTCTTTCAGGATCCCCTTTCATCGCTGGATCCGCGCTTACCGGTGTGGCGGATAATGACCGAGCCGGTGTGGATCCAAAAGCGGAGTCCGGAGCGTGAGCGACGCATGCTTGCCGAGGATTTGGCGCGCCAGGTGGGGATTCGCCCGGAATACCTCGATCGCCTGCCGCATGCGTTTTCTGGCGGACAGCGTCAGCGTATTGCCATCGCCCGGGCGCTATCATCAGAGCCCAATGTGATTGTTCTCGATGAACCTACCTCAGCGCTGGATATCTCCGTGCAGGCGCAAATTCTCAACCTGCTGGTGTCATTGCAGGCGCGCAGGAATCTGACTTACGTGCTGATATCGCACAACGTGTCGGTGGTCCGCCATATGAGCGACCGGGTGGCGGTAATGTACCTCGGGCAAATTGTCGAGCTGGGCGATGCGCAGCAGGTACTCGCTCAGCCCGCTCATCCCTACACGCGATTATTACTGGACTCGGTCCCCAAAACGGGCGCACCGCTGGCGGAAGATTTGGTGTTGCGCAAAACCGAACTCCCGGGGAACCGTACGCTGCCTCAGGGCTGCTTTTTCCGTGACAGATGTCCGCTGGCAACCCGCGGTTGTGAGCAGAAACAGCCATTGCTGAAAAGTGACACCGGATGTGAGGTTCGCTGCTGGCGGGCGTTGGCATAACCTTAACGGCTGGCGTAATGCGTGAGAGCATCAGGCGCAATAGGCCTTTTTCAGTGAATCCACCAACACTTCTGAGGCGGTGGACAACTTATGATGCGCCGAACGCAAAACGCCGATCCGCCGCTGGATCACCGGCGTATCCAGATCGATACAGGTTGCGCCCAGCTCGGTCATTTGCGTGCGGCACAGGGCGGGTACGGCACTGCCGCCCAGTCCGTTGGCTACCAGCCGGCCAATGGTCACCAGTTGATGGCTCTCCAGCGCCACCTCCAGCGTATGTCCACTTTGCACCAGTTGTTCTTCCAGCATCAGGCGCACGGCAGAAGGACGTTGCAGTGTGATGAAATCCAGCGTTAACAGTTCGCGCCACGCAATACGATCCCTGCCCGCCAGCCGGCACGTTGGCGGCACAATGGCGATAAAACGATCCACACCGAGCGGCGTGAAATGCAGATGACCTGAATAGTCCGGCTCAAAGGCAATCCCCATCTCTACCCGCCCTTCACTGACCATTTCAATTACGTGTTCGTTAATCACATCGTGAACCGTTACGTTGATACCGGAGTAGGAGTCACGAAACGTTTTTAGTACCGATGGCAGGACGTTAGCAGCGAATGAGGGCATGGCGGCAATAGAGATTTTCCCGCGCTGTAGCGTAAAGCGCTGGCGCATTGCCTCTTCCGTATTTTCCCAGTCCGCCAGCAGTTGTCGCCCCATGTTCAGCAGCGTTTCGCCCTCTTGCGTCAGAGTCACTTTGCGTGTGGTTCTCAACAGTAACGCCCCGCCCAACGAATCCTCAAGTCCTTTAATCGCCAGACTTAGTGCGGGTTGCGACATATTCAGTCGTTCACTGGCATGAGCAAAATTCAGAGTGTGAGCTACCGCTAAAAACGCGCGTAACTGTTTGATGCTCATTCCCATTTCGCATTCTCTTAACTGGTTGAATACCTTTAATTAACATTAAATTGATAAAAAAACCCAATGAGTGAGTCACAAATTTAAAATTAACAAATCATTTTTCACCCCCAATGATGTCAGCAAGGACAACAGAAGGGGCAAGTGTATGGCTGGACTGGATAAACGGGTTGCCACTTATCAAGAGGCGCTGGAAGGACTAACCGATAACATGACGCTGCTGGTTGGCGGTTTTGGCTTATGTGGGATCCCTGAGAACCTGATTGCCGAAGTACGTCGTCGGGAGGTTCAAGGGCTTACGGTTGTGTCAAACAACTGCGGCGTGGATGGTTTTGGCCTTGGTGTACTGCTGGAAACGCGCCAGGTACGCAAGGTTGTCGCATCTTATGTGGGTGAAAACGCCCTCTTTGAGCAACAGGTACTTAATGGTGAACTGGAAGCTATCCTGACGCCGCAGGGCACGCTGGCAGAGCAACTGCGTGCGGGCGGTGCGGGGATCCCGGCATTCTATACCGCAACCGGATACGGGACCCCGGTTGCGCAAGGCAAAGAAGTTCGCGAGTTTGCCGGACGCCCTTACATCTTAGAACAGGCGATAACCGGTGATTTTGCGTTGGTTAAAGGCTGGAAAGCTGACTGGTACGGCAACGTTATTTATCGCCACACCGCGCAGAATTTTAATCCGCTGATGGCCGCCGCCGGGCGTATTACCGTTGTGGAAGTCGAAGAAATTGTCCCTCCCGGAGAGCTGGATCCCGCCGCAATTCACACCCCAGGAATTTTCGTTAACCGCCTGATTCAAGGGCAGTTTGAAAAACGTATTGAACAACGCACCCTGCGCCAGAAAGGAGCCTGACCATGTTAACGCGTGAACAAATGGCGATGCGTGTTGCCCGCGAACTGCGCGACGGTTATTACGTCAACCTTGGGATTGGTATCCCCACTCTGGTGGCGAACTATATTCCCGATGGCATGGACGTAATGCTGCAATCGGAAAATGGTTTGCTGGGTATGGGCCCGTTTCCTACGGAAGATGAAATTGATGCTGACATGATCAACGCCGGGAAACAGACCGTGACGGCGCGCAAAGGTGCGGCGATCTTCGATTCGGCGCAATCTTTCGCCATGATCCGCGGCGGCCACGTTGATCTTACGGTGCTTGGCGCATTTGAAGTGGATGTTAACGGCAATATCGCCTCATGGATGATCCCCGGAAAAATGGTGAAAGGCATGGGCGGCGCGATGGACCTGGTTGCCGGAGCCGACAACATCATCGTGGTGATGACGCATGCCTCCAAAAGCGGAGAGTCGAAACTGCTCCCCGCCTGCACCCTGCCGCTGACCGGCGTAGCCTGCATTAAACGCGTGCTTACCGATCTGGCGCTACTGGAAATTGCCGACGGCGCGTTCATTCTGCGTGAGCGTGCGCCGGGCATCAGTGTGGATGAGATTGTCGCCAGAACCGCCGGCAAGCTGATCGTTCCCGAAAATGTCCCCGAAATGCACTTTAGCTGAGGAGCTGACCATGCAGGATGTTGTTATTGTCGCGGCAACGCGCACCCCGATTGGCAGTTTTCATGGCGCACTGGCGCCGCTTTCGGCGGTTGAACTGGGTTCGGTGGTGATCCGTTCGTTGCTGGAAAAAACAGCCGTAACCCCTGAGCAAATTGATGAAGTGATTTTAGGTCAGGTCCTGACGGCGGGCTGCGGCCAGAATCCGGCCAGACAAACGGCATTACGCGCAGGCCTGCCGGTAACTACGCCGGCGTTAACCATTAATCTGGTGTGCGGCTCGGGCCTTAAAGCGGTGCATCAGGCGGTACAGGCTATTCGCTGCGGCGATGCGCAGATCGTGATTGCCGGTGGGCAAGAGAGCATGAGCAATGCGCCCTATTTTCTCGATGGCGCTCGGGCGGGCCTGCGACTGGGTCATGCCAGCATGAAAGACAGCGTGGTGCATGACGGTCTGTGGGATGCGTTCAACGACTATCACATGGGCATTACCGCCGAAAATCTGGCGGATAAGTTTGCCATTAGTCGTGAGCAGCAGGACGCTTTTGCCCTTCGCTCCCAGCAAAAAGCCGCCGCCGCCATTGAAGGTGGTCGTTTTAGCGCGGAAATCACGCCGGTCAGCGTCCCACAGGGCAAAAAACCGCCGCGTGTAGTGGATCATGACGAACAGCCACGTCCGGATACTCAGGCCGATAAACTGGCGCAGCTCAAGCCAGCATTTCGCCCAGGTAACGGCACGGTGACCGCCGGGAATGCCTCGTCAATCAATGATGGCGCCGCCGCGGTAATGTTGATGAGCGCCGCCAAAGCGGCAGAACTCAACCTGCCGGTTATGGGCCGGGTGGCGGGCTACGCCGTCTCCGGCGTCGACCCTGCGATTATGGGCATTGGGCCAGTAGAAGCGTCACTCCAGTGCCTGAAGCGAGCGGGCTGGACGTTAAATGATGTCGATCTCATTGAAGCCAACGAAGCCTTTGCCGCACAAGCGCTGGCGGTTGGCGAATCCCTGAACTGGGACGGTAATCGGGTGAACGTGAACGGCGGAGCGATTGCGCTGGGCCATCCCATTGGTGCCTCAGGTTGTCGAATTCTGGTGACACTGCTGCATGAAATGTCCCGCAGCAATGCCGTCAAAGGGCTGGCTACGCTGTGCGTAGGCGGCGGTCAGGGCGTAGCACTGGCGGTGGAACGTTCGCAGGAGGCATCTCATGCAAAGTAAACCTATCTGCGTACTGGGTGCGGGTTTGATGGGCGTCGGTATTGCCACTCACTTCGCCCGGTATGGTCACGATGTCTGGCTGTATGACACCGACAGCAGCCGCATTGCGGACATTGGCGCCGTTGCCAGCGGCATTATGGATGAACTGATTGCTACCGAACAGTTTGCCGCAGACGAAAAAACACAGGTTGTGAGCCGTCTGCATGGCACTACCTCGCTACAAGATATTGCCGCGTGTGGGTTGCTGATTGAAGCCATCCCGGAGCGACTCGAACTCAAGCACGCGTTGTATGCGCAACTGGAAGAGCTGATCGCGCCGGAGGCCGTGATTGCCAGTAATACCAGCGGCCTGCCGCCGGATGCGCTGGCAGAAAAGCTCGCCCATCCCGAACGCTTGCTGATCGCCCATTTCTGGCACCCGCCGCATTTTATTCCGTTGGTCGAAATTGTCCCCGGCACGGCCACGAAGCCAGAATACCTGCATGCGCTGCAACAGCGACTGCTTTCAATGCAACTGGAAGCCGTGGTGCTCGATCGCGCCGCACCGGGGTTTGTTGGTAATCGCCTGCAGTTTGCCCTGCTGCGCGAAGCGTTGCATATCGTCAAAAGCGGTATCGCCAGCGCAGAGGTGGTGGACCAGGTCATGCGCGCCTCGCTTGGTCGTCGCTATGCGATGGTTGGTCCGCTGGAGGCGGCAGATATGACCGGACTTTCTACGGTGCAGGATATTTGTCGGCATCTGCTACCGGAACTGGCAACCGGTAGCGACATGATGTCGCTGGTCGCTGACAAAGTTGCCAACGGTGATACCGGTTTACGCAGCGGTCAGGGATTTTATCGTTGGGATGATTCGCGCAAGGAATATATCCAGCAACGCAGAGAGCATCAGCTGCGCTTTGCCCTGAAACCGTAACTTCTCTTTCTGTACCCCACTATAACAATGATATTGAGGAGTCATGATGAGTGTATTAATCGCCCTGGCAGCGCTGGGCCTGCTGATGCTGGCAGCCTATCGCGGATATAGCGTCATACTTTTTGCCCCCATCGCGGCATTAGGTGCTGTATTGCTTACCGAACCCAGCGCCGTCGGACCTGCTTTTACCGGCCTGTTTATGGAAAAAATGGTCGGTTTTGTGAAGCTTTACTTCCCGGTGTTCTTGCTGGGAGCAGTGTTTGGCAAGTTAATCGAGTTATCTGGTTTTTCACGCTCCATTGTCGCCGCCGCCATCAACATTCTCGGCCGTCGCCACGCCATCCCGGTGATTGTGCTGGTGTGTGCGCTGTTGACCTACGGTGGCGTGTCGCTGTTTGTAGTGGCGTTTGCGGTGTATCCGTTTGCGGCGGAACTGTTCCGCCAGAGTAATATCCCAAAGCGCCTGATCCCGGCAACCGTTGCGCTGGGGGCCTTCTCTTTCACTATGGACGCCCTGCCAGGCACGCCGCAGATCCAGAACATTATTCCGACCAGCTTCTTTGGGACTAACGCCTGGGCCGCGCCGTGGCTGGGTTTGATAGGTTCCGTGTTTATTATCGTTGTCGGTCTGGTTTATCTCGAGCGCCAGCGTCGTAAAGCCCAGACGAAGAATGAAGGATATGGCACTGAACTGTTAAACGAGCCCGAAACGCCAGATAACATTAATCTGCCGAACCCGATAATTGCTATCTCTCCGCTGATCCTGGTTGGCGTATTTAACCTGCTGTTCACCCGCTGGATCCCCCAATGGTATGGCGCCACGCATCAGTTAGAGCTTCCGGGTCTTGCCAAACCGATTACCACCGAAGTCGGTAAAATCACTGCTATCTGGGCGGTAGAAGCGGCGCTGATTTCTGGAATTTTACTGGTGGTACTCTTCGGCTATCGCAACATTAAAGGTCGCCTGGCGGAAGGGAGCAGAACGGCGGTTGGCGGTGCGATCCTCGCAGCGATGAATACCGCATCAGAGTACGGCTTTGGCGCAGTGATCGCCGCCCTGCCGGGTTTCCTTGTGCTGTCCAAAGCGCTGGCGGCCATTCCCGATCCACTGCTCAATGAGGCTATCAGCATCACCACGCTTGCCGGGATCACCGGTTCGGCGTCTGGCGGGATGAGTATTGCCCTCGCCGCCATGTCTGACACTTTTATTGCCGCTGCTCATGCCGCCAATATCCCACTTGAAGTCTTCCACCGCGTGGCGTCAATGGCCAGCGGTGGTATGGACACCCTGCCACACAACGGCGCGGTCATTACCCTGCTGGCCATTACCGGTCTCAGCCATCGTCAGGCGTACGGTGGGATTTTCGCCATTACCGTCATTAAAAGTCTGGCCGTTCTGTTTGTTATCGGCGTCTTCTACACCACCGGAATTGTTTAAGGAGAATCATCATGAACTTAACGGGAAAAACTGCCCTTGTAACCGGTTCAACCAGCGGTATCGGATTAGGCATCGCACAGGTGCTGGCGCAAGCGGGAGCGACCCTGATCCTTAACGGGTTTGGCGATGTTGAAGCCGCCAAAGACGCCGTGGCGCAGTATGGCAAAACGCCGGGCTATCATGGCGCGGACCTGAGCGATGAAGCGCAAATTGCTGACATGATGCGCTATGCTGCAAGCGAATTTGGCGGTGTGGATATCCTGGTCAACAACGCCGGGATCCAGCACGTTTCACCGGTGGAAACCTTCCCGGTTGATAAATGGAACGCGATTATCGCCATTAATCTCTCTTCTGTCTTTCACACCACACGCCTGGCGCTTCCCGGCATGCGTAAACGTAACTGGGGGCGCATTATTAATATCGCTTCTGTTCACGGGCTGGTGGCCTCAAAAGAGAAGTCCGCCTATGTGGCAGCGAAGCATGGCGTGGTGGGACTAACCAAGACCATTGCGCTGGAAACCGCGCAAACGGGCATCACCTGCAATGCGCTGTGCCCCGGTTGGGTGCTCACACCGCTGGTCCAGCAGCAGATTGATAAACGAATTGCCGAAGGCGCTGAGCCTGAAGTCGCGCGTGACGCCCTGCTGGCGGAAAAGCAGCCGTCGCGCGAATTCGTCACGCCGGAACAGTTGGGTGAGCTGGCGCTATTTTTGTGCTCAGACGGCGCGGCGCAGGTGCGAGGCGTTGCGTGGAATATGGATGGCGGTTGGGTAGCGCAATAACATCATCTGGTGCCGGATAAGACGCAGTCGCATCCGGCACGCCACGATTAAGACTTCAACTGATAATCCAGCGTAATTTCCGCGTTCAGCACCTGCGATACCGGGCAGCCCGCTTTCGCTTTCTGGATAATGCCGTCAAACGTGGCGGCATCGATCCCCGGGACGCTCACCTCGCTGTGCAGCGCGACTTTGGTGATAGCAAACCCGGCATCCACTTTATCCAGAGAAACATCGGCAGTGGTATCAATGGCATCTGGCGTAAAACCCGCTTCGCCCAACATCAGAGAAAGCGCCATTGAGAAGCAGGCCGCATGGGCCGCGCCAATCAACTCCTCGGGATTGGTGCCTTTCACCCCTTCGAATCGGGTATTAAACCCATACGGTTGCTGATTCAACACGCCACTTTCGGTCGATACGGTACCTTTACCGCGCTTAATGTCGCCTTCCCAGTGTGCCTGACCTTTCTTATGGATAGTCATTACCGTTCTCCTGTGTTGTCGTTGGAGTTACAAGTATAGGACGGCTGAGAAAAAGCATGGCACATACGGGAAAGTTCTCATTTGCCGCTTAAGCATTGACCTTTCAGATAAAATGACCGACCATCCAGAAAGCCGTTATTTTGAACATCGGCTTTCTATCAGGTTGTATTTCGTCCGTTGTCATACGGGCTCGCCCTTGAAACCAGTAACAGGATTAAGGAGTTAGAATGAAATCGAACCGTCAGGCCCGTCATATTCTCGGACTGGACCACAAAATCTCAAATCAACGTAAATCCGTGACCGAAGGTGACAAAACCAGCGTGGTCAATAATCCTACCGGAAGAAAGCGCCGCGCTGACGGCAAGTAGACCTTTCGCACGTCTGACTGAATAACGAGATAAACACCATTGCAACCGCAGTGGTGTTTTTGCTTATAAAACCCCTTTACCCATTCACAATGCTTTATACTTCGCCCGTTTCCCTGGCGAACAGGCCACATACGATCATAAAGAGTGCCAGGGACGGTTATTCAAAAAAGAGTGAGTGACATGGAAAACGAAACTAAAAAACTGCGTTCCCTTTACATCCCTTACGCTGGCCCGGTACTGCTGGAATTCCCCTTACTGAATAAAGGGAGCGCTTTCAGTGTGGAAGAACGCCGTAACTTCAACCTGCTGGGGTTACTGCCGGAAGTGGTCGAGACGATTGAAGAACAGGCCGAACGCGCCTGGATCCAATATCAGGGATTCAAAACTGAAATTGATAAACACATTTATCTGCGTAACATCCAGGACACCAACGAAACCCTGTTTTACCGACTCGTGCATAATCACCTCGATGAGATGATGCCGGTTATCTACACCCCAACGGTCGGCGCGGCCTGTGAGCGTTTCTCTGAGATCTATCGTCGCGCGCGCGGCGTATTTATCTCTTATCAGAACCGCCACAATATGGATGACATCCTGCAAAACGTTCCTAACCACAATATCAAGGTTATCGTCGTTACCGATGGCGAACGTATTTTGGGGCTTGGCGATCAGGGCATCGGCGGAATGGGGATTCCAATCGGTAAACTGTCGCTGTATACCGCGTGTGGCGGAATTAGCCCGGCCTACACCCTGCCGGTGGTACTTGACGTCGGGACCAACAACCAGCAACTGCTCAACGATCCGCTGTATATGGGCTGGCGTAATCCGCGCATCACTGATGATGAGTACTACGAATTTGTCGATGAATTCATCCAGGCCGTGAAGCATCGCTGGCCGGACGTACTGTTGCAGTTTGAAGACTTCGCGCAGAAAAACGCCATGCCTCTCCTGACCCGTTATCGCGATGAAATCTGCTCGTTTAACGACGATATTCAGGGTACCGCGGCGGTGACCGTTGGCACGCTGATTGCTGCCAGCCGCGCGGCCGGTAGCCAGTTGAGCGAACAAAATATCGTCTTCCTCGGGGCGGGTTCCGCCGGTTGCGGTATTGCCGAGCAGATCATCGCGCAAATTCAGCGTGAAGGCTTAAGCGAAGAAGCGGCACGTCAACGCGTATTCATGGTCGATCGCTTTGGCCTGTTAACCGATAAGATGCCGAACCTGCTCTCTTTCCAGACCAAACTGGTGCAAAAACGAGAAAACCTCCAGCACTGGGATACGCAAGAAGATGTGCTGTCGCTACTCGACGTGGTACGCAACGTTAAGCCGGATATCCTGATTGGTGTTTCCGGACAGACCGGCCTGTTTACAGAAGAAATCATTCGCGAAATGCATAAACATTGTCCGCGGCCGATCGTCATGCCGCTGTCTAACCCGACTTCCCGCGTAGAAGCTACGCCACAGGATATTATCGCCTGGACAGAAGGTAATGCGCTGGTTGCGACCGGTAGTCCGTTCGCACCGGTACTGTGGAAAGAGAAAATTTATCCGATCGCCCAGTGTAACAACGCCTATATCTTCCCGGGTATTGGTCTGGGGGTTATTGCTTCTGGCGCGTCGCGCATCACTGATGAAATGCTGATGTCGGCAAGCGAAACGCTGGCGCAGTATTCACCGCTGGTGCTCAACGGCGAAGGACTGGTGTTACCGGAGCTGAAAGACATTCAGACGGTGTCGCGCGCCATCGCTTTTGCCGTGGGGAAAATGGCCCAGCAGCAAGGCGTGGCGGTTAAAACGTCCGCCGAAGCGCTACAACAGGCGATTGACGATAATTTCTGGCAGGCGGAATATCGCGACTACCGCCGTACTTCTATCTGACGCTTTGCCCGGCGGCAAACTGCTGCCGGGCAATGTTAAGCGTTTGATGAACAAAAGGCTGTATGTGGATTACTGCTCTGAAAGTTCAAGTTCAGCAATAACCGGCAGGTGATCGCTCGCCGTAGACCACGTAAATTCGGATGAATTATGTGGGATCTGCAGATTTTTGACGTTCCACTTTTGCCCTTTAAATGTGAAAATATGGTCTATATCAATCGCTGGGTTAACGGCTGGCCAACTGCGCGTATCAATTCCCTCTTTCGTCACTTCATTGAAAAAGTAACGTATTTCTTTTAGGGGTTGTTCATCCCGGGTTGAATTGAAATCGCCCGCCAGGATTTTAATTGAAGATGCGATATCCGGGAAATCTGTTGTTGCGTCACCAATGCTAATATCTAACAGGTAACGCGCCTGCTCAGTTCGCATGGTTGGATCTTTTTGCCAGTCGAGGTGAGTTACCATGATGATCGGTGCGGAATCAAAGCCGGGAACATCAATCTGCGCCAGTAATGCCACACGTTGTTCTGCATCACCCGACGGTAATTTCACGACCTGCGAATGCAGTATTTTATATTTGGAAAGAAGACCTAAGCCGTATTCACCGCCGTCAAAGTCGATAGCTTTTCCAAAGACATAATGCAGTTTATTAGCATCAGCGATTTTTTTGAGTTGATCAATTTTTTGGCTACGACCTGTTTTATTATCAACCTCCGGAACCGCAATAATATCGGCATTTATTCTTTCAATCGCCGAATTAAGTGCAGTAAAATCCGCTACATCAGCAGAGGCTTCATTTTTACCAATGTTATAGGTGGCAATCTTTAAATGAGGTTTTTGTTGCGTGTAAATTTTGTCGGGAACCCCACCTTTTTGAACTTTAAGTATCTCATTACCCGCAAGTTTTTCACTTGCCTGTGCATTTGCAAATAAACATCCCAGCGCAATCATCGTTAATGTAATTGTTTTTTTCATGTTATCTATTCTCCAAATAATAAAATAGTGTGCAGAGGATACTGGAGAATGTAGATCGTTGTTGTGATCCTTAACTCATACTTTTGACGCGATGAAAATTAACTTTCGCATGAATAATCTGCGTTCATTCCTTCTGAATCAAGGTAACTGTTCCCGTATCAGTGTTTACGGTTCCAATGCTGCCGCGTGCAAAGCTTGCGCGACTGCGTAACTTGCGATTACACTTTCGCTACCGATCAACATTCTGAAAAACAAAAGGAGGATACTTATGCTGTACTGTGAACGTTTTATCGTTTCACATGCTTTTGGCGATCGCCAGTGCTCAAGCGTTATCGGTATCGTGCTGCGATAACTTCTGCTTGAGCGAAGCTAACTTCTAAATCCCCTTCTCTCGGGCTTACCGGGTTATCGTCAGCGATGTTTGACGAGGCGTTTTCACGCCTGTAACTCTTGAGTAAGCAACAATGAGCACATTACTAACCGCACAATCCTTACACGTTGATACGGCATTCGGCACGCTATTCGACGATCTTTCCTTTACCCTGAAAAAAGGCGACCGCATCGGGCTTATCGGTTACAACGGCTGTGGCAAAAGCACGCTGTTAAAACTGCTCGACGGCACGATCTCGCCCACCAGTGGGGCAATCGCGCAGGCGAATCACTGTCATCTCGCTCGAGTGGAACAACATCTACCTGACGATATACTGCCGCTTACGCTGCAGGAAGCCGTTCTCGCTCAACTTCCCGAGCATGAACGCGCAGCTCAGCAGTGGCGGGTTGAAGCACTGCTTGCCGAAATGGGGTTCACGCCGGAGAATTTATCCCTGACAGCACAAACGCTGAGCGGCGGCCAACATACGCGTCTGCTATTAGCGCGGGCGCTGATGCGAAATCCTGACTTACTGCTGCTGGATGAGCCGGGTAACCACCTGGATTTGCCCACATTACTGTGGCTGGAACAGTTCTTACAGAACTGGTCTGGCAGTTTTGTGGTGGTTTCTCACGACCCGCAGCTGCTGGACGCGGTGACTCACGGAACGTGGATCTTGCGCGATCGCACTCTCCATGCTTTTGATCTGCCCTGTAGCGCGGCGCGTCAGGCGCTGGCAGAAAGAGACGTCAGCGATGCTTTGCGCCATAAGGCTGAACAAAAGGAGATCGACCGTGTGGCCGCCAGCGCCAGGCGGCTGGCTACCTGGGGGCGGGTCTACGACAACGAAGATCTCTCCCGCAAGGCCAAACAGATGGAAAAACAGGTACAACGCCTGAAAGAGGTACAGACGGAAGTGACGTCAGGGAGTCAGTGGAAGCTAACATTGCAGGGGGATGCTCTGCGTGCGGATCGTTTGCTGGAGATGACAAATCTGTCCGTAGCCCCTGCTCCCGGCGCTGATACGCTGTTTTCCATTGCCGGTATCCGGTTAAAAAGTGGCGATCGCGTGGCGATTGTCGGGCGTAACGGTTGCGGGAAATCGTCGCTGTTAAGGCTTATCTGGCAACAGTTTCAGTCACAGATGGCATCACCTTCACTGGTGTTACACCCGCGCGTTACGCTTGGGTATTACGACCAGACGCTGCATCAGCTCGCAGACAACGATTCGTTATTTGACGCGCTGGAAGCGTTTGCCCCGCAGCCGGAGATTCGCAAGATGGCGCTGATTAGCGCGGGTTTTCCGTGGGTCCGACATGCGCAGCGAGTCAGTACATTAAGCGGCGGTGAACGATCCCGGCTGCTGTTTGTGGGTCTGACGCTTGCGCGCTACAGCCTGCTGATGCTCGATGAACCCACCAACCATCTGGATATGGAAGGTAAAGAGGCGCTGGCAGAAACGCTGCAAAGTTATAACGGCGGCGTGTTGCTGGTCAGTCACGACCGTCAGCTTATCAGCCAAAGCTGTAACCGGTTTTGGTTAATCGACAATGGCGAACTGAGCGAATGGCACGATCTGGACGCGGTCAATGCGCGTATTCGGGAAACATCCTCTGAGATAACTGTTCCCAAAACGGTGGTCGAAGCGAGGGCCGAAATCAGCGTTGACAGCGATGGATTGCTGGAACAACTCCTCGAGCTGGAGCAACGTCTGGCCGACGATCTTGCGCGCAAGCCAAAACATCAAAAGCCGTTGTTACAGGCACAATGGCGAAAGGAGATTGAGCGTCTGAACTCACAACTGGAGTAAACTCTGGTGCCGGATGGCGAACGCTTATCCGGCCTACATCAGCAAAATGCGCGTGTAGGCCAGCCATCCGGCAATTCTTGCGTGACGCTTTCCAGATATTCCCCTTCTCCCTTTTTCTTTTTGCACATTCGCCGCAAAATTTAAAACATCGCAATCCTGGTGTTGCGCTTAAAGGAACATTAATGGTAATGTTCCTCTTGAAGGAACAAGGAAGATATGGATGATCATGAACTTCAGACACAAAGGATTGCGCGATTTGTTTCTTCATGGGCGAACATCAGGCGTTATGGCGAAACATGTCCGACGATTACGACACAGGCTTGCCGTTATTGATGCGGCTAGTAAGGTTACAGATATCAATATGCCCGGTTATAAGCTGCATCCTCTGGTGGGTGAGCGTGACGGCATATGGGCAATTTCTGTTTCAGGTAACTGGCGTATTACGTTTGAATTCGTCAATGGCGATGCGTACATACTGGACTACGAGGACTATCATTGATGAAGATGGCAAATCATCCCCGTCCTGGGGATATCATTCAGGAAGCGCTGGACGAACTCAATGTCAGCCTGCGCGAGTTTGCCAGGGCTATGGAAATTGCACCTTCAACGGCAAGTCGACTATTAACCGGGAAAGCGGCCCTGACGCCTGAGATGGCGATTAAACTCTCTGTGGTGATTGGCAGTTCACCTGAAATGTGGTTAAACCTGCAAAATAGCTGGAGTCTGGCAGAGGCCCAAAAAAACGTGGATACTTCACGCCTGCGTAAGCTGGCAGTACAATGATAAAAGTAAATGCCGGATCAACTTTTGCCATCCGGCATGCTAATTATTGCTGCGGTTTTTTCTCTTTCCAGGCCTCCCAGGCCTGTTTGATCTCTTGCTTCGCCGTAACGGCATCGTTGAAACCGTTTAATTCGACCTTCTTGCGCCCTTCCGGCAGATCTTTGTACACGCGGAAGAAAGATTCCAGACGTTGAACTTCAATCTTTGGCAGATCGCTCAGCTCTTTGATGTTGTCATAAGTAGGGTCAATTTTACTGGCCGGTACGGCAACAATTTTGTCGTCCTTTTCACCGCCGTCGATCATCTTCAGTACGCCAATAGCGCGCAGCTTAATCAACGTTCCCGGAGCCAGCGGCGCGCGGGTATAAAAGATAACATCCAGCGGGTCGCCGTCACCGGCTAAAGACTGGGTCAGAGAACCGTAGTTGGCGGGATAGGCAACCGGCATGGACTGGAAGCGATCGGCAATGATAAAACCGGTTTTGGCGTCAGTTTCATATTTGATTATTCCACCTGCCGGGATTTCGGTCACGGCATAAAACTCTTCCGGGTTATTCTCCGGCTGCGGAAATTCGAGGACATTCTGCGCCTGAGCGGATGCACAGAGAAATAGGCTGACTGCGAGTAATTTTTTCACCAGATGCATTGTCTTTTAACTCTTCTATTATTGGAAAGACAACACCTTACGTTCAGCAGATGACAGAAACATGACGTTTTTTTGGCAAAAAAATGGCGCTACATCGGTAGCGCCATTACGTACAGGGAACGTCAGGAGTTAGTTAACCCCTTCCTCGCTCTCTTTTTTCGCTTCTTGTCTTTCAACTTCGCGATACCAGCGCGGGTGATGTTTCTTTGCCCAGCGACGGCTCACTTTCCCTTCAACCATGCCTTTAATCGATCCTTTCACCCAGAATGCCATATACATATGGATGAGGATGGCGTGCATCAGGATAATCCCCGCCGCCGCATGGATCAGCAGGCTATAGCGCACAACCTGCATCGGGAAGAACTGCGCAAAGTACGGACGCCAGATAATGATACCAGTAATCAACAGCACGAAAATCATGCTCATGATTGACCAGAACATCATTTTCTGCCCGGCGTTGTACTTGCCCACGTCCGCCACTTTATGTTCATTGCCTTTCAGCACTTCCACAATGTTTTTCAGCCACGGGATATCTTTTTTATCCGGGATGTTGTGGTGAACAAAGCGTACAAACATGAACATCAGCGCCACGAAGATCAGTATGCCGAAGAACGGGTGCAAAATGCGTCCCATCTGCGGCGTACCGAAGGTCTGCGTCAGCCATTGCAGAGTCGGGAAGAAAAAAGAAATCCCCGACAACGCCACCAGGAAGAAGCAGATCACCACCGTCCAGTGACAGGCGCGGTCGATAAACTTCGTGCGCACAATCATTTTCGACTTACTCATGATGATCCTCCTCGTCGTCGTCCACTTCCTTATTCGGGCCGATACCAATGTAGTGGTAAATCAGCCCGGCGAAGGTGGCGATAAATCCGGCAGCGGCCAGCGGTTTCAGCGCCCCTTTCCACAGATTGATAGAGGTATCGATCTGCGGATCTTTCGGCAGGCCATGATACAGCTCCGGCTGGTTGGCATGATGCAGAACGTACATAACGTGCGTACCACCCACACCTTCCGGATTGTAGAGACCGGCGTGTTCGAAACCGCGTGCCTTCAGTTTTGCCACGCGCTGTTCGCCCATTTCCAGCATTTCCTGCTTAGTGCCGAAATGTATTGCTCCGGTCGGACAAGTCTTCACACAGGCAGGTTCCTGCCCGACGCTGACCCGGTCCACACACAGCGTACATTTATACACGCGGTTATCCTCTTTATTGAGGCGCGGAATATTAAATGGACACCCGGCAATACAGTAGCCGCAGCCAATACAGTGTTCTGACTGGAAATCGACAATCCCGTTGGCGTACTGGATGATAGCTCCGGCAGACGGGCATGCCTTCAGGCAGCCCGGATCTTCACAGTGCATACAGCCGTCTTTACGAATCAACCACTCCAGCTTGCCGTTCTGTTCGGTTTCGGTAAACCGCATCACCGTCCAGGACTTGGCGCTAAGATCGGCGGGGTTGTCATACACCCCGACGCAGTGGCCGACTTCATCGCGGATATCGTTCCACTCTGAGCATGCCACCTGACAAGCTTTACAGCCTATACAGGTGGAAACGTCGATCAGCTTCGCGACCTCCGCTTTATAATCACGGGCCTGAGGCGGCGGCGTGATGGAGTTTGTTGCGGACCTTTTGATGATGTCCTGCGTTTCCATAGACATATGTTCGCCTCCCTTACGCCTTCTCGATGTTAACTAAAAACGCTTTGTATTCCGGCGTTTGCGAGTTTGCATCACCGACATTCGGCGTCAGGGTGTTGGCGATATAGCCTTTACGCGCGACTCCTTCAAAGCCCCAGTGGATTGGGATCCCAACCGTTTCAACCTGCTGACCGTTGACGTTCAAAGTACGCAGACGACGGGTCACCACGGCAACTGCGCGAATAAATCCACGCTTGCTGCTGACTTTCACGTGATCGCCGTTGTTGATACCTTTCGCTGCCGCCAGCGTTTCGCTGATTTCCACAAACTGCTCTGGCTGGGCAATCGCATTCAGCAATGCGTGCTTGGTCCAGGTATGGAAATGTTCGGTCAGACGATAGGTCGTCCCGACGTACGGGAAGTCCTGTTTCGTACCCATGCGGAGCTTATCCGCTTCGTACAGACGCGCTGCCGGGTTGGAGATCACGTTCGGGTGCAGCGGGTTAGTACCCAGCGGTGTTTCCATCGGCTCGTAGTGTTCCGGGAACGGACCTTCCGCCATCTTATCGATAGCAAACAGACGCCCCAGCCCTTCCGGCTGCATGATAAACGGATTGGTGCCGCTGCCTGGCGCCGCAGTATTGAAGTCCGGGATATCGTTCCCCGTCCACTTCGTACCGTTCCACTGGATAAGCATGCGTTTTGGATCCCACGGTTTACCCTGTGGATCCGCCGAAGCGCGGTTATACAGCACGCGACGGTTCAACGGCCATGCCCAGGCCCAGCCCAGCGTATTACCGAGACCTGACGGGTCGGCATTATCGCGATTGGCCATCTGGTTGCCCTGCTCGGTCCAGCTACCGGTATAAATCCAGCAGGACGATGACGTAGAACCATCATCACGCAGCAACGCAAAGCTGTTGAGCAACTGACCTTTTTTTGCAACCAGCACGCCGTTGGCATCATAGAGGTCTTCCAGCGCATAGCCGTTGTTCTCTTTTGCCACTTCCTCTGAGTGCGGTTCGTCCGGCTGCTTATAGTTCCAGCTCATTTTCAGAACGGGTTCTATCGCTTTACCGCCTTCAGTGCGATACATGTCGCGCAGACGATGGTAAATACCGGCCAGAATTTCGCCGTCGTTGCGGGCTTCACCCGGTGCGTCCTGACCTTTCCAGTGCCACTGCAGCCAGCGGCCGGAGTTGGCGATAGAGCCGTCCTCTTCCGCAAAGCAGGTCGATGGCAAACGGAAGACTTCGGTCTGAATAGATGCCGGATCGACGTCGTTTGATTCACCGTGGTTCTGCCAGAACGTTGAGGTTTCGGTCACCAGCGGATCGATAACCACCAGATACTTCAGTTTGCTCAGGCACTGCACCACTTTGTTTTTGTCCGGGAAGGACGCAACGGGGTTAAAGCCCTGACAGATGTAGCCGGTGACTTTTCCGCTATCCATCATGTTGAAGTATTTGATGACGTCGTAGGACTGATCCCACTTCGGCAGCCACTCAAAGCCCCAGTCGTTCTCTTTCTGCGCCGCATTGCCGTAGAAAGATTTCATTAGACTGACGAAGAACTTCGGATAGTTACCCCAGTAGTTAACCTGGTCGGCCAACGTCGCTTTTGGCGTATTAGCAGCCAGATAGGTTTGCAGATCCGTCTGTTTCTCTGACGGCAGCGTCAGGTAACCTGGCAGACTGGTAGAGAGCAGACCTAAGTCGGTTAATCCCTGAATGTTGGAGTGACCACGTAAGGCGTTAACTCCGCCACCTGCCATCCCCATGTTGCCGAGCAGCAACTGGATCATCGCCATGGTACGGATGTTCTGCGCCCCTACGGTATGCTGTGTCCAGCCCAGCGCATACAGGAACGTAGTGGTGCGATCCGCCGCGCTGGTGGAAGCCAGTACTTCGCAGACTTTCAGGAAGTCTTCTTTCGGTGTACCGCAGATGTTTTCCACCACATCTGGCGTGTAGCGGGAAACGTGCTGTTTTAGCAGATTCCACACGCAGCGAGGATGGCTTAACGTTTCATCGCGTTTCGCGTAGCCGTTTTCATCGAACTGGTAGTTCCAGGACGATTTATCGTATTGGCGTTTTTCCGCGTCATAGCCGCTGAACAGACCGTCTTCAAAAGCAAAGTCATCCCGCACCAGCAGGCTGGCGTTGGTGTAATGCCTCACATATTCAGCGTTAATTTTGTTGTTTTCAATCAGGTACAGCAAGACACCGGACAGGAACGTAATGTCCGTGCCGGAACGAATTGGCGCATAGATATCCGCCACCGAGGCTGTACGAGTAAAACGAGGGTCAACAACAATCAGCGTGGCATCATTGTTGTTTTTGGCTTCCATCGCCCAGCGGAATCCCACCGGATGTGCTTCAGCGGCATTACCGCCCATCACCATCACGACGTTAGCGTTTTTAATATCAACCCAGTGGTTGGTCATCGCACCGCGACCAAATGTTGGAGCAAGACTTGCTACCGTTGGTCCGTGTCAGACGCGCGCCTGGTTGTCTACTGCCAGCATGCCGAGTGAGCGCACAAATTTTTGCGTCAGCATGCCAGTTTCATTACTTGCCGCAGATGCGCATAGCATCCCGGTTGAAAGCCAGCGGTTTACCGTTACGCCCTGCTCATTCTTCTCAATAAAGTTGGCGTCACGGTCAGTTTTCATCAGCTTCGCGATGCGGGTGAATGCTTCACCCCAGCTGATACGCTGCCATTTGTCGGAACCAGGAGCGCGATATTCCGGGTAACGCAGACGGTTTTCACTGTGCACGTAATCCAGTAATCCTGCGCCCTTAGGACATAATGCCCCGCGGCTCACCGGATGATCCGGATCCCCTTCAATATGGTAAATCGACTCTTTGGCGTTTTTTGCTCCATCTCCCAGGCTATACATTAATAGCCCGCAACCTACGGAACAGTATGTGCAGGTGTTTCGGATCTCTTTGGCGCGTAACAGCTTATAGTTTCGCGCCTGAGCCAGTGCCATTTTGGGTGCAAAACCCAGAGCGGCTACTGTTGTTCCCGCCATACCGCCCGCGCAGATTTTAAAAAATTGTCTGCGGCTGACGTCCATTGCTTTCCTCTTTTTTGCAGGGGTTCGTACAGGAAATCTCTCAAATTGCGCGAGCGCGGCAGTCTGAAAGATGCCATGTACAACTTCGCGACGAAACTATCAGCTATATCCATATTTTTTTTGCGTCAAATCAATAACGAAACGGTTCCGCTACTAAATAGTGCACTTTGTTTAACCTTTGTACCCATAAGGGAGTATGGGAAAGGCAATTGATTAGCGCGCTACGGTATAAAAGTGCTATAAATTTCAGCTTAATTTTTTGCCAGCACCATGGACAGACAATCAGAATGACAAAACAAAAAGCAACGTTAATTGGGCTCATTGCCATAGTGCTCTGGAGCACTATGGTCGGACTCATGCGTGGAGTAAGTGAAGGGCTGGGTCCTGCGGGCGGCGCGGCAATGATTTTTTCGTTAAGCGGCCTGTTACTGATTTTTACCGTCGGCTTTCCGAATATCAGGAAAATACCTGTTCGCTATTTAATCGCCGGTAGCGTGCTTTTTGTTAGCTATGAAATCTGTTTAGCGCTGGCTCTCGGTTATGCGGCTACTCGTCACCAGGCTATTGAAGTCGGTATGGTTAATTATCTCTGGCCAAGTCTGACGATATTGTTTGCTATTTTATTTAATGGTCAGAAAACAACCTGGCTGGTAATCCCTGGATTAATTATCGCATTGACCGGGGTGTGTTGGGTATTGGGTGGCGAAAATGGCCTTAATCTTGATGAAATTATCAGCAATGTTGCCAGCAGTCCGCTCAGCTATTTTCTCGCCTTTCTCGGCGCTTTTATCTGGGCAACGTATTGTACGGTGACCAATAAATATGCAAAAGGCTTTAACGGCATCACCGTATTCGTTTTACTGACGGCAGCAACTTTGTGGGTTTACTATTTTATTACCCCTCAACCGGAAATGGTTTTCAGTACTTCGGTGACGATTAAAATGTTCACTGCAGCATTAACGTTAGGATTTGCCTATGCTGCGTGGAATATTGGCATTTTGCACGGCAACGTGACCGTCATGGCTGTTGGGTCTTATTTTACCCCGGTGCTCTCCTCCGCGCTGGCCGCTGTGTTGCTCAGCGCCCCGCTGTCGCTTTCGTTCTGGCAAGGTGCGCTGATGGTCTGCGCAGGCTCTCTGCTTTGCTGGCTGGCAACGCGACGCGCCTGATAAAAAGTCGGGTTTTATCACAAACAAATAAAACCCGGCTATACTTTAGGCAAATTGATGAATAATATTTGTCCATTCCACCTGCGATTATGTTTATATTTGTTTAATTAAATGTTAAATATATGGTAACTAATTAACATTCGAAAGTATTACCTGGTTATTTATATCTCTTCACTTGTATATATTACACCTGCGAAATTAACACCATTTAAACCATAGCCTGCACAATAGTCCCGTATGTAAATATACCCATTCAGATCTGTCACATATTATGATTAATACAATCAGCTATATTATGTAGATCTGGATCACACAACTCCAAATATTTCGCAATAATATGAAACTTATTATTGAACTTATACCACTGCGTCATTTAAAAATAGTTTGCCATTGACGAACCCCTTCGTTTAGCAATGGTTTAGGAAACACACCAAGAAAAAATTATAAGGATTATTTAGAATGAAACTTAAATTAGTTGCAGTGGCAGTGACTAGCCTGTTGGCGGCAGGTGCGGTAAACGCAGCTGAGGTATATAACAAAGACGCAAACAAACTGGATATCTACGGTAAAGTTCACGCTCAGCATTACTTCTCTGACGACAACGGCAGCGATGGCGACAAAACCTACGCGCGTCTGGGCTTCAAGGGCGAAACCCAGATCAACGACCAACTGGTTGGTTTCGGTCAGTGGGAATATGAATTCAAGGGCAACCGTTCTGAAGATCAGGGTTCCGAAGCAGACAAAACTCGTCTGGCATTCGCTGGCCTGAAATTCGCTGAATACGGTTCTTTCGACTACGGTCGTAACTACGGCGTAGCATACGACATCGGCGCATGGACCGACGTTCTGCCAGAGTTCGGTGGCGATACCTGGACCCAGACTGACGTCTTCATGACCCAGCGTGCTACTGGCGTTGCAACCTATCGTAACACCGACTTCTTCGGTCTGGTTGAAGGTCTGAATTTTGCCCTGCAGTACCAGGGTAAAAACGCCCGTAGCAACGACAAAGAAGCTAACGGTGACGGCTTCGGTCTGTCTACGACTTATGAGTACGAAGGCTTCGGTGTAGGTGCAACCTATGCGAAATCTGACCGTACTGATTCTCAGAACAACCACAATGGTCTGTTCAAAGCTGACGGTAAGAACGCTGAAGTTTGGGCTGCTGGCCTGAAATATGATGCGAACAATATCTACCTGGCAACTACCTACTCTGAAACCCGTAACATGACTACCTTTGGTGGTACTGTTAACGGTAGTAAGATCAACGGTATTGCAAATCAAGCACAGAACTTTGAAGCTGTTGCTCAGTACCAGTTCGACTTCGGTCTGCGTCCGTCCATCGCTTACCTGAAATCCAAAGGTAAAGACATTGCATTCTTCGGCGACCAGGATCTGGTTGAATACGTAGACCTGGGTGCTACCTACTACTTCAACAAAAACATGTCTACCTTCGTTGATTACAAAATCAATCTGCTGGACGACAACAACTTCACCCGCGCTGCCGGTGTAAGCACTGACAACATCGTGGCTGTTGGTCTGAACTACCAGTTCTAATTTTGTTGTAGCCTGAATAAAAAGCCAGTCCTTCCAGGGCTGGCTTTTTCTCTTAATGTAGACTCGGTCATAAGGAGTATGCCGTGCAGACATTCACTGGTCGTTGTCTTTGCGGACAGAGTCATTTTACCGTCGACGTCGAAATGCTGGATGTCTATGCCTGCCATTGCACCCTGTGCCAGAAGTGGTCGGGCGGCATCGCTATGTATCTGGAAGCCAGCAGTCATCCGCTGATGTCGCCAGATTCAGCAGAACCTGCGCACTTTCCTTCTTCAAATCGTGGTGAACGTTTCTTTTGTTCTGGTTGCGGGTGCCCGCTGTGGTTTACCCTGACGGGCAGCGATCGCTATTTTGTGCCGTGGACGCTGCTGGAGCTTAATGAGGTAGATCGCCGCCGCCTGGTGTTAGCGGCAGAGATCTATACGGAAACGCAGCCCGCATTCTGGAGACTGACGGGGCAATACGCTCGACTCAGTGGGAAAGAAGTCGAAGAGATGGATTACCCCTGTCATTTAGCTCATTAGTTATTGACGCTGTACCTTTGCCAGACTGAACCACATTCCTACCGCTAATACGATAAGCATGCTGCCGGCGCTGCTTAAGGCTACGCTGTGCGACCAGGTAAAGGCTTCTTTAGCAGCCGACAGCAACGCCTCACTCAGCGACGATGGGAGCGAATGCGCCAACTGCACCGCCTCCCCCATTGACGATGAGGCTCGTTCTATCTCCTGCGGATTAAGGCCAACTGGCGGCAGAATCGAGGCTGAAAAGCTGCGGCTTAACAGCAAACCAAAGATAGCGATCCCAAGCCCGGCGCCCAGTTCATAAGCCATCGTCTCAATGGCGCCCGCGGCTGCGGCTTTTTCTGCCGGAGCTGCCGCCATGATAGCCGCCGTTGAGGCCAGGAGCGCACTCGCCGCGCTAAAACCGAGCAACGCCATTAATATCCAGGCTTGAATCTGCTGAGTGCTGAAATCCGTCATCGCCAGACCGTAAAAGCTCACAGCGCTCAGCGCCATACCCGCCGTGGCCACACACCGTAATCCCAGACGTGACACCAGCATGCCGGCAATCGGTCCGCTGAAGCCGCTTGCCAGCATCACCGGCAGCATAAAAAGGCCCGCCTGATAAGGCGTTAAACCATGAACAAACTGTAGCTCCTGAGCCATCAGTAACTCGAACCCTACCAGAGTTATCATCGCGGTCATCGCCATCACTACGCCGCTTAAGATAATGCGATGCGTGAACAACCGCATATCAATCATCGGGCGGGAAGCAGCTAGCTGGATACGGACAAACTGCCACAACAATAAAGCGCCGGTTAACAACGTCAGCGCGATCGCAACGGTCGCCGTATGCCCTTTCAGGGCGGTTTTAGCGCTGTAGACCAGCAGCAGAATGGCGACAATCAACATTATCGCATGACCAAAATTTAACGATTGATCGCGACGTCCGGCCTGACGCGGCACTAAGCGTGCAGTTAAGGCCATTACCACCAGGACAATCGGCACATTAATTAAGAACACGGATCCCCAGTAGAAGTGCTCCAGCAGCATCCCGCCAACGAGTGGGCCAAATGCCGCACCGCCAGAACCGACCGCGGCCCAGACGCCGAGCGCCATATTACGATGCCGTTGCTCTGCGAACGTGGCGCGAATCCCCGCAAGCGTTGCCGGCACAATCATCGCCGCGCCAATCGCCAATACCGCCCGGGTGGCTATCAGCCAGCTTGCGCTGTGGGCAAAAGCGGCCGCCAGCGATGCGAGACCAAACAGTCCAGCGCCTAACAGCAGCAGGCGTTTAAAGCCGATGCGATCGCCCAGCGCGCCCATTGGCAATACCATACCGGCCATTACCAGGGAATAAATATCAATGATCCACAGCAGCTCGTTACCACTGGCACCCAGCGTCATACTCAGCGTGGGCGCGGCAACGTGCAGCACCGTTGCATCAATCGCAACAGGGATGTAGACCAGCACAATAATGACTAACGTTAACCACTGACGAAACATAAAACTCCCTAACGAAACTTAAACTGGACACATGTCCAACTTGAGCGATCCTACGGAAAATTGAACATATGTCCAACTTTTTGTTAGACTGCGTGATACACGGGTACAGGAGGAAAGATGAGCTATCTGAATCGGGATGAACGTCGGGAAGTTATTCTGCAGGCGGCCATGCGTGTCGCGCTTGAGGAAGGGTTTACCGCGATGACGGTGCGACGCATTGCAGCTGAAGCACACGTGGCAACGGGCCAACTACACCACCACTTTGCCTCTGCCGGCGAACTTAAATCCCAGGCATTTGTACGTCTGATCCGTACCCTGCTCGACGCGGAACTGGTCAGTGAAAATGCCAGTTTTCGTGAGCGACTGCATGCCATGCTGGGCAGCGAAGATGGCGGATTCGAACCCTATATTAAGCTATGGCGTGAAGCGCAGGTTGTGGCGGGTAAAGATCCAGAAATCAAAAGCGCCTACCTGTTGACCATGCGGATGTGGCACGAAGAAACCGCCAACATCATCACTCAGGGACAGAAAGCCGGTGAGTTTTCCTCCACCCCAGATGCTGCCGACGTCGCCTGGCGCTTAATCGCATTGGTCTGCGGTCTGGATGGTATGTACATATTAGGCATTGAGGAAATGGCCGATCCTGCATTCGATCGCCATCTTGACCGTATGATTACGCTGGAACTTCTTCCATCATGAGCGCCGCACCACTACATAACCCGCTCAAAAGCGACGAACTATTTCATCTCATGGATGATACGTTCAATCACCAGAAGTTACTTTGTATGATAATGCTATTCTTGTGGTATCCATTCAGGGTTTATTGTAAATCTACCAACCCGTGCTAGCTGAACTGCAGAACTCCATTTTTTATCGATTTCCGGAGCTGCTTGTTTAATCAGCTTAGCGCATTTATCGTGTATTACCCCACCAAAATCATTCAATCCTGAAACGACTTCAGTATTAGGGATATCACCGAAATTAAAATAGATACTTTGTGCATCGATATTATAAGTCATTGGTAATGATTGAGTGAGAATGTCATTGCTTTCTTTAAATTTTGTTAAAAAACCATCGCCAAATACTGTTTTGTGAGGATAAGTGGCACCTTTAAGTTCCAGACCAACGTTTACGTAGCGGCGGAGGCCATTTTCGTCTTTGATATATTTATCTAATTGTGTTGGCGACATCGCACTGGCGATATTTTCCGGAATATCGTGTGATGTGATATATGGAAACGGTTTATCAATGATAAAATCATTTAACCTTTTGGTTAATGGTACGGTCAGTTGGCAGTATACCTTTGGGTTAAAGTCGCTATAGGGATCCGTATATCCCGTAATACTTATTTTCTGAGTATAGACAGAAACTTCCGCTTTTTCCCAGTTCAAACTCGTAGACTGGCTGCCATTTTTCTCCATGCCAGCTCTTTGTACAACATTAAGCAAATCTCTTTCACTCGCATCTTTCGCATTGGCTATATTAGTAAAGTTGACGGTTAAATTTGTATTCCGGGCATCTTTTAATCGTTCAACGTTTGATACCAACGATTCCAATTGTTCTTGAGTGTAGCCCTTATCTACTAACGTTACATAAAAAAAATGGTCATTACCTGAACTTTCTAATTCAGAAACTTCAATATCTTTTGAAGTCAAATTTTGATCAGCGCTGGTTATTAATGAAACAATATAGCTTTTATTAAAGCTGCCTTCTGGATTTATCCACTCACCTTTAATCTCTGCTTCTTTGCAACCAATTAAAAACAATGGAATAGATAACGATAAGAGATTTTTTTTGAAATTTAAAGAAAGCATTTCATATCCTTTTTTGAACGCCGTTAATTTCATGTCAACTGAAATTATTTTATCATGTAAATTACCATATAAATATTTTAAAACTATGTGGATGTGAAAAATCAGAATATATCAATAATTGGACTGATCTTGAGATACCGTGACACCTCTTTCTCCTGCCCGCAACGAAGTGGATACTCAAAAGTAAAACAGTAATCAAACTCTGACGAAAAAGAGATGTGTCTTGATAACCTAGCCCTACATCACAACCTTGATCACATGTTGGCACTGAAGTTATGTAACTGATGTTAGAGATGTATTCATAATGCACTTTTTATGTTTACAATTGGTAACACTTAAGCAGCATGTAATTCTCCCATCACGCCGCGTTATTGCGCTTTTTTATCTATTCTTTCAGTCAATATTCCTAAAACTTTTCAATAGTTTCTAAAAAGAAGCCGCGCGGCGCTGCATGCGTTTATTTCTTTTTCATGAACGGCATGTGCATGGAGAATAATATGTCATCATCAAATGAGAAAAATAATCGTTATCTTTTAACTGACTGGAAACCAGAGAACCCCGGCTTTTGGGAAAACAAAGGCAAGCACATTGCACGCAGAAACCTATGGATATCAGTGAGTTGTTTGCTGCTTGCTTTCTGCGTCTGGATGTTGTTCAGCGCCGTTGCCGTCAATCTGAATAAAATTGGCTTTAATTTCACCACCGACCAACTGTTTTTATTAACGGCATTGCCCTCTCTTTCTGGTGCAATATTGCGCGTTCCCTACTCCTTTATGGTACCTATATTTGGTGGGCGCCGTTGGACCATTTTTAGTACGATCATTCTGATTATTCCCTGCGTCTGGCTCGGATTTGCCGTGCAAAATACCGCTACTCCGTTTGGCGTATTTATTATTATTGCGCTGATGTGTGGTTTTGCTGGCGCTAACTTTGCCTCCAGCATGGGCAATATCAGCTTTTTCTTCCCCAAAGCGAAGCAAGGCAGTGCGTTAGGCGTAAACGGCGGTCTCGGCAACCTCGGCGTCAGCGTAATGCAGTTGATTGCGCCTTTGGTTATCTTTCTGCCCATCTTTACCTTTTTGGGCGTTCAGGGCGTACCGCAAGCTGACGGCTCGTTATTGTCGCTAGCCAATGCCGCATGGATTTGGGTGCCGTTACTGCTGATAGCCACCGTGGCGGCAGGTATGGGAATGAACGACATTGCCAGTTCGAAGGCTTCGATCGCTTCCCAATTACCGGTCCTCAAGCGTTTTCATCTGTGGTTATTAAGCCTGTTGTATCTTGCCACCTTCGGTTCATTTATCGGTTTTTCTGCAGGTTTTGCCATGCTGGCGAAAACCCAGTTCCCTGACGTGAATATCCTGCAACTGGCGTTCTTCGGCCCTTTCATCGGCGCGCTTGCGCGATCGGCGGGCGGCGTTATCTCTGACAAGTTCGGCGGTGTACGCGTCACGTTAATTAACTTCATCTTTATGGCGCTGTTTAGCGCCCTGCTGTTTCTCACCCTGCCAGGATCAGGCGAAGGGAACTTTGTCGCTTTCTACCTGGTGTTTATGGGCTTGTTCCTGACCGCGGGTCTGGGAAGCGGGTCGACCTTCCAGATGATTGCGGTGATCTTTCGCAAAATCACGATTTACCGGGTGAAGCTGCATGGTGGTACCGAAGAGCAGGCTCAACGTGAAGCGGTAACCGATACCGCCGCCGCCCTGGGATTCATCTCAGCCATTGGCGCTGTAGGGGGCTTCTTCATCCCTAAAGCGTTTGGCTCATCACTGGCGTTGACCGGCTCTCCGGTGGGTGCCATGAAAATATTCCTCGTGTTTTACATCGTCTGCGTGCTGGTGACCTGGCTGGTCTATGGCCGTAAATCACAAAAAAAATAACGAAATGGATACCGCAGGATCGGACATTCGGCCAGGCCGGGAGTTCGATTCACCGTCGGCAATATTATCGAAGCAGGAGTTATGTCATGAGTAAACTGTTAGACCGCTTTCGCTACTTTAAACAAAAGGGCGATACGTTTGCCGAGGGGCACGGGCAAGTGATGCACACCAACCGGGACTGGGAAGACAGTTATCGTCAGCGCTGGCAGTTCGACAAAATTGTGCGTTCTACCCACGGTGTTAACTGTACCGGCTCATGCAGCTGGAAAATCTACGTCAAAAATGGACTGGTAACCTGGGAAACGCAGCAAACCGACTACCCACGAACCCGCCCTGACTTGCCAAATCATGAACCCCGCGGCTGCCCGCGCGGCGCCAGCTATTCCTGGTATCTTTACAGCGCCAACCGCCTGAAGTATCCGCTGGTGCGTAAACGTCTGATAGAACTGTGGCGCGATGCCCTGTCCCGCCAGCCCGATCCGGTGCTGGCCTGGGAATCCATTATGAACGACCCGCAAAAATGCCAGAGCTACAAGCAGGTACGCGGGCGCGGAGGTTTTATCCGCTCCAACTGGAAAGAGCTTAATCAGTTGATTGCCGCCGCTAACGTCTGGACAGTGAAAACCTATGGCCCGGACCGCGTGGCTGGATTCTCCCCGATCCCTGCGATGTCGATGGTCTCCTATGCTGCAGGTACACGCTATCTCTCGCTACTGGGCGGAACCTGCCTGAGTTTCTATGACTGGTACTGCGACTTACCGCCCGCCTCACCAATGACCTGGGGTGAGCAAACCGATGTGCCAGAATCCGCCGACTGGTATAACTCCAGTTATATCATCGCCTGGGGCTCTAACGTGCCGCAGACCCGTACCCCGGATGCGCACTTTTTCACCGAAGTACGCTACAAGGGCACCAAGACGATTGCCATTACGCCGGATTACTCGGAAGTCGCTAAACTGTGCGACCAGTGGCTGGCACCTAAGCAAGGCACCGACAGTGCGCTGGCGATGGCAATGGGCCACGTCATCCTGAAAGAGTTCCACCTCGACAATCCCAGCGATTATTTCCTCAATTACTGTCGTCGCTATACCGATATGCCGATGCTGGTTTTACTGGATGCCCGGGAAGATGGCAGCTATGTGCCTGGACGCATGATGCGCGCCTCAGACCTTGTCGATGGTCTGGGTGAAAGCAACAATCCGGAGTGGAAAACGGTAGCCTTTAACAGTGCTGGCGAACTGGTTGTCCCGAACGGATCTATCGGTTTTCGCTGGGGTGAGCAAGGCAAATGGAACCTGGAACCCCTGGCGGCTGGCGCGGAAACTGAGCTTACTCTCTCGCTGCTCGGTCAGCATGATGAAGTGACCGGTGTGGCATTCCCCTATTTTGGCGGAAATGAAAACCCGCATTTTCGCAGCGTAAAACAAGAACCGGTGCTGATCCGTCAACTGCCGGTAAAACATCTTACTCTCGCCGATGGCAGCCGTTGCCCGGTGGTGAGCGTCTATGATCTGGTATTGGCGAATTACGGCCTCGACCGTGGTCTGGATGACGTTCTTAGCGCGCAAGATTACAGCGAAGTGAAAGCCTATACCCCTGCCTGGGGCGAGCAAATTACCGGCGTGCCACGCCGTCATATCGAACAAATCGCCCGCGAGTTTGCCGATACGGCGCATAAAACGCATGGCCGTTCGATGATCATTCTCGGGGCTGGCGTCAACCACTGGTATCACATGGATATGAACTACCGTGGCATGATTAACATCCTCGTGTTCTGTGGATGCGTGGGGCAAAGCGGCGGCGGCTGGGCGCACTATGTGGGCCAAGAGAAACTGCGACCGCAAACAGGTTGGTTACCGCTGGCCTTTGCGCTCGACTGGAACCGACCACCCCGTCAGATGAACAGCACTTCGTTTTTCTACAACCACTCCAGCCAGTGGCGTTATGAAAAACTCACCGCGCAAGAACTCCTCTCTCCGCTGGCCGATGCGTCGAAGTTTACCGGACATTTGATTGACTTTAACGTGCGTGCAGAAAGGATGGGCTGGCTGCCGTCCGCGCCGCAGCTTAACCTCAACCCACTGACCGTTAAAGCAAAAGCCGAACAGGCGGGGCTGTCTCCTGCGCAATACACCGCCCAGGCGCTGAAATCGGGGGATATTCGTTTTGCCTGCGAGCAGCCGGATAGCGGTAGCAACCATCCGCGCAACCTCTTCGTCTGGCGCTCTAACCTGCTCGGCTCCTCCGGTAAAGGGCATGAATACATGCTCAAGTATTTACTGGGTACCGAAAGCGGGATCCAGGGGGAAGCGCTTGGCTCAAGCGAGGGTATCAAACCTGAAGAGGTTGAATGGCAGTCGGCGGCGATAGAGGGCAAACTTGATCTGCTGGTCACGCTCGATTTCCGTATGTCGAGCACCTGCCTGTTCTCCGATATCGTTTTGCCAACCGCTACCTGGTATGAAAAAGACGATATGAACACCTCGGATATGCATCCGTTTATTCATCCGCTGTCGGCAGCGGTCGATCCCGCCTGGGAATCGAAGAGCGACTGGGAAATTTATAAAGGCATCGCCAAAGTATTCTCTGAAGTTTGCGTCGGACATCTTGGACAAGAAACGGATGTGGTATTGCAACCGCTGCAACACGACTCCCCGGCAGAGCTGGCGCAGCCGTTTGACATTCTGGACTGGCGCAAAGGCGAATGCGATCTTCTCCCGGGGAAAACGGCGCCGAATATCGCCGTTGTGGAACGCGACTACCCTGCCACCTACGAACGCTTTACTTCACTTGGTCCACTCATGGACAAGCTCGGCAACGGTGGGAAAGGCATAGCGTGGAATACCCTGGCGGAAGTCGATTTCCTCGGCAAGCTTAACTACACCAAGCGCGAAGGTCCGGCGAAAGGACGTCCGCTGATTGACACCGCGCTGGATGCCTCTGAGGTGATCCTTGCCCTGGCGCCGGAAACGAACGGTCAGGTGGCGGTGAAAGCCTGGGAAGCGCTGGGGGCGATGACCGGACGCGACCATACGCATCTGGCGTTGAACAAAGAAGACGAGAAGATCCGTTTTCGCGATATTCAGGCCCAACCGCGCAAAATCATCTCCAGCCCTACCTGGTCCGGGCTGGAAAGTGAACATGTCTCTTATAACGCTGGCTATACCAACGTCCATGAGCTGATCCCCTGGCGTACGCTGTCAGGTCGCCAGCAGTTGTATCAGGATCACGCGTGGATGCGTGCGTTCGGTGAAAGTCTGGTGGCGTATCGCCCGCCTATTGATACCCGCAGCGTCAGCGAAATGCGCGAAGTTCCGCCTAACGGCTTCCCGGAAAAAGCGCTCAACTTCCTGACCCCACACCAGAAATGGGGGATCCACTCTACCTACAGCGAAAACCTGCTGATGCTGACGCTGTCTCGTGGCGGCCCCATTGTCTGGATCAGCGAGACCGATGCCAAAGAGTTGGGCATTGAGGATAACGACTGGATTGAAGCCTTCAACGCCAACGGCGCGCTTACCGCGCGTGCAGTGGTGAGTCAACGCGTGCCGCCGGGAATGACCATGATGTATCACGCTCAGGAGCGAATCATGAATATCCCCGGCTCAGAAGTCACCGGAATGCGTGGCGGGATCCATAACTCGGTCACCCGCGTATGCCCGAAACCCACGCATATGATTGGCGGCTATGCGCAACTGGCATACAGCTTCAACTATTACGGCACGGTCGGCTCTAACCGCGATGAGTTCATCATGATTAGAAAAATGAAAAATATTAACTGGCTGGATGATGAAGGTCGCGATCAGGTACAGGAGGCGAAAAAATGAAAATACGCTCACAGGTAGGCATGGTTCTTAATCTGGATAAGTGCATCGGCTGCCACACCTGCTCCGTTACCTGCAAAAACGTCTGGACCGGACGTGAAGGGATGGAATACGCGTGGTTTAACAACGTCGAGACCAAACCGGGTATAGGTTATCCGAAGAACTGGGAAGATCAGGAAGAGTGGCAAGGCGGCTGGGTTCGCGATGTTAACGGCAAAATAAGACCGCGTCTGGGCGGCAAGATGGGCGTAATCACCAAAATTTTCGCCAACCCGGTGATCCCGCAAATTGACGACTACTATGAACCGTTTACCTACGATTATCAGCATCTGCATAGCGCGCCGGAAAGCAAGAATCAGCCCACCGCACGCCCACGTTCGCTGATCGATGGTAAACGGATGGACAAGATTATCTGGGGGCCCAACTGGGAAGAGCTGCTGGGTGGCGAGTTCTCAAAACGCGCCCGCGACCGTAACTTTGAGAAAATGCAAAAGGAGATGTACGGCCAGTTCGAAAACACCTTCATGATGTATCTGCCGCGTTTGTGTGAGCATTGCCTGAACCCAAGTTGCGTCGCCACTTGCCCGAGTGGTGCTATCTATAAGCGTGAAGAAGATGGCATCGTGCTGATCGATCAGGACAAATGTCGCGGCTGGCGCTTGTGTATCAGCGGTTGTCCGTACAAAAAAATCTACTTTAACTGGAAGAGCGGTAAGTCTGAGAAGTGCATTTTCTGCTACCCGCGTATTGAGTCTGGCCAGCCGACGGTATGTTCGGAAACCTGCGTTGGACGTATTCGTTATCTCGGCGTATTGCTGTACGACGCCGACCGTATTGAAGAAGCGGCCAGCACCGAGCATGAGACCGATCTCTATGAGCGTCAGTGCGATGTGTTCCTTAATCCGCACGACCCGGCGGTCATTGAAGAAGCGTTAAAACAAGGTATTCCGCACAACGTCATCGAAGCGGCCCAACGTTCGCCAGTTTACAAAATGGCGATGGACTGGAAGCTGGCGCTGCCGCTGCATCCGGAATATCGCACCCTGCCGATGGTCTGGTATGTTCCGCCGTTGTCACCGATTCAGTCGGTCGCTGACGCGGGCGGACTGCCGCACAATGGCAACATTCTTCCTGCGGTTGAATCACTGCGAATTCCGGTTCAGTACCTCGCCAACATGCTAAGCGCAGGCGATACCGGTCCGGTGCTACGCGCGCTCAAACGGATGATGGCCATGCGCCACTATATGCGCGCGCAAACCGTCGAAGGCGTGACGGACACCCGGGCGATTGAGGAAGTGGGTCTGACCGTTGAGCAGGTTGAGGAGATGTACCGCTATCTGGCCATCGCCAACTATGAAGACCGCTTCGTGATCCCAACCAGTCACCGTGAAATGGCGCGTGACGCCTTCCCGGAGAAAAATGGTTGCGGGTTTACCTTTGGTGACGGCTGCCATGGTTCAGATACCAAATTCAACCTGTTTAACAGCAGTCGTATTGATGCCATCGACATCACCGAAGTGCGCGATAAAGCGGAGGGGGAATAATGCAAATCCTGAAGGTTATCGGCCTGCTGATGGAATATCCCGACGAGCTGCTGTGGGAGTGTAAAGACGAGGCGCTGGCGCTTGTGGCCAGCGATGCCCCTATGCTTACCGAATTTAGCCAGGGGTTGCTCAATGCCCCACTCCTGGATAAACAAGCCGAATGGTGCGAAATATTCGACCGGGGCCGGGCCACCTCTCTGCTGTTGTTTGAACACGTCCACGCCGAGTCCCGTGATCGGGGCCAGGCGATGGTTGATCTGCTGGCACAGTACGAAAAGGTCGGGCTACAGCTTGACTGCCGCGAACTGCCGGATCATTTGCCGTTGTATCTGGAGTATCTGAGCGTGCTGCCGGAGGCCGAGGCCAAAGAAGGACTGCAGAACGTCGCACCGATTCTGGCGTTACTGGGTGGGCGCTTAAAACAGCGCGATACACTGTGGTATCAACTGTTCGACGCCCTGCTGCTGCTTGCCGGAAGCCCTCTTTCAAGTGACAGTGTCACCAAACAGGTTGGCGCGGAAACCCGCGATGATACCCGTCAGGCGCTGGATGCAGTCTGGGAAGAGGAACAGGTGAAGTTTATCGAAGATAACTCCACCGCCTGCGACAGTTCACCGTTACAAAACTATCAACGACGCTTTAGCCAGGACGTGGCGCCGCAGTATGTCGACGTCAGCGCGGGAGGCCCGAAATGATACAGTACCTGAACGTCTTTTTTTACGATATCTACCCGTATCTGTGTGGGACGGTGTTTATCCTCGGCAGTTGGCTACGCTATGACTACGGGCAATACACCTGGCGCGCCTCTTCCAGCCAGATGCTGGACAAACGCGGTATGGTATTATGGTCCAACCTGTTCCACATCGGCATTCTTGGGATCTTTTTCGGACACCTGTTCGGCATGTTAACGCCGCACTGGATGTATGCCTGGTTCCTGCCGATTGCGGTAAAGCAACAGATGGCAATGATTGCCGGTGGGCTATGCGGCGTGCTAACGCTGGTTGGTGGCGCAGGTTTGCTGGTGCGCCGTCTGACCAACCCGCGTATTCGTGCGACATCTTCCACCGCCGATATTCTGATCCTCTGCGTTCTGTTGATTCAGTGTATCCTCGGCTTAACCACCATCCCGTTCTCTGCGCAACATCCAGACGGCAGTGAAATGCTGAAACTGGTCGGTTGGGCCCAGTCGGTGGTGACTTTCCAGGGCGGCGCATCTGCGCATCTGGATGGCGTGGCGTTGATTTTCCGTGTGCATCTGGTTCTTGGGATGACTATCTTCCTGCTGTTCCCGTTCACTCGCCTGGTCCACGTCTGGAGTGCGCCGTTTGAGTACTTTACCCGTCGCTACCAAATAGTGCGTTCCCGCCGCTAATTTCCTCTGCTGCCCGGTAGCGCTTGCGCTTACCGGGCCTGGATGGCGCATGATGGGGAAACGTTACGTGTTCAGGGACATCAGGGCCGCGCGCTCGGGCGTGACGGGATTGTTGATGTAACGGTGACTATCCGTGAAAACCTGCCGGAAAAAGTCACCATTACCGGTTCGGCGGTGATCTTGTTTCACGCAGAATGGGCAATAGATTTTTAATCATTTCCGTAAGCCGGATAAGGCGATGACGCCGCATCCGGCATGACTTACGATGCCCCTATTTTCCCGCCTCCGGATGCGTATCAAACGCCGCCATGACCGTCGCCAGCTCACCGAGTGTAAACCCATGCTTCACATCATCCACGCCTAGTCCAAAACGTTCTTGCAACAAAGCATACAGGCTGGCGACGTCCGGCAGATTAATCTGCTCCACCGCGTGTCCATCCTGATAATGGGTAAAATGAAAATTGGTTAATGTTAATTTCCCGCCGTCAGGCAGATGACGACACATCAGCAGATGATGGCGAAAATGCGATTGTGGCCAGTGAGCAGACCAAAAGTTGCCCATCAGATAATCGCTCTGGTGCTGTACCACCAGGTCGAAATGGTACATCGATTGCCAGTGTTCATGATGACGGAACTGCAGGATCCAGTCTTCACCCTCCTGAATCAGCCGATACTCGCCGTGTGGCGTCTTCTGCTCAATGTTAGCCTGCAGACGAATCGGCGCCGTCAGCGTTTGCCCGCCGAAGCCAACGTCGGCAATCCACTGTTCTCCTTGTAACTCGACCAGCAGCAAACGATGCGTGCGCGGCGGCAGGCTTGACGGATTTGCCAGTACCACACGCCCGAGCAGACTGCGTACGTTAAAACCGATCTCACGTAGCGCTCGTTCAAACACTCCGTTCTGTTCAAAGCAATAACCGCCGCGACGCGCCGTTACCAGCTTCTCTTCCAGCGACAAATCGTCAAGCTGCATTTCACGGGGCAGCAATACATCCAGGTTTTCAAAAGGTATGGCGGCGTTGTGCAATAAATGCAGCGCTCGTAAGGTTTCAATGTCGACCCTGACCAAATCTGACCAACCAATACGGGCAAAATAAGCGGTTAAAAAAGGCGTCATACGGGTCCTGTGGGTAATTTCTGTCATTAGATGGCGACAGTATAGTGCCATTCCCGCTGAAGCAATTTATTTAGTCCGTTTTTAGCCAAAAGGGCCAACATCATGTCCTATTTTTATACGCAGGCCATTTTGTGACCTGATTCATTCTTTCATCTTATTTTCTGAAGCAAAATAACAACCCCTACAAAACATATGGAATTGACTATTATGAGACTTTTGTCACGCAAGGGCGCGATTGCAGCCTCTGTATCAGCAATACTGGCGTCAGGTTTGCTGACTTCGGCAGCACAAGCAGATAACGTAAAGCTGAAAGCAACAAAAACAAACGTTGCATTCTCAGACTTTACCCCGACCGAATACAGTACCAAAGGAAAGCCTAACGTCATTATTTTGACCATGGACGATCTGGGTTACGGACAATTGCCATTTGACCAACGTTCTTTTAAGCCTGAATCAATGGAAAACCGTGAGGTCGTTGACACTTATAAAATTGGTATTGATAAAGCGATAGAAGCAGCGAAAAATTCGACTCCAACATTGCTTTCATTAATGGATGAGGGCGTACGCTTCACGAATGGCTATGTTGCACACGGTGTTTCTGGTCCGTCACGTGCCGCTATTATGACGGGGCGTTCACCTGCTCGCTTTGGTGTTTATTCCAATACAGATGCACAGGATGGTATTCCATTAAGTGAAACGTTCCTACCAGAACTGTTTCAAAATCATGGTTACTATACCGCCGCAATTGGTAAATGGCATTTATCGAAAATTAGCAATGTTCCGGTTGCTGATGACAAACAAACCCGCGACTATCACGATAACTACACTACATATTCAGCTGAAGAATGGCAGCCACAAAATCGCGGTTTTAATTACTTTATGGGATTCCATGCGGCGGGTGTTGCCTACTATAATTCCCCCTCTCTGTTCCGAAATCGTGAGCATATTCAACCGAAGGGATATATCAGCGACCAATTGACGGATGAAGCCATTGCCACCATTGACAGAGCCAAAACCTTGGATCAGCCGTTCATGTTGTACCTGGCATACAACGCACCACATCTGCCAAACGACAACCCTGCTCCGGCGCAGTATCAAAAAATGTTCAATACTGGCAGTGCAACAGCAGACAACTTTTATGCCGCTGTATATTCCGTGGATCAGGGAGTAAAACGAGTTCTGGATAAGCTCAAAGAAACAGGACAATACGATAATACCATTATTCTTTTCACTTCAGATAATGGAGCCGTGATTGATGGCCCACTTCCTTTGAACGGCGATCAAAAGGGATATAAGAGCCAAACTTATCCTGGGGGAACACATACGCCAATGTTTATGTGGTGGAAAGGAAAGCTGCATACGGGAAATTACGACAAACTTATTTCAGCTATGGATTTCTACCCCACCGTCCTTGACGCTGCGAAAATAACCATTCCGCAAAATTTGAAACTGGATGGTACCTCGCTGCTGCCTTATCTGACAAAAAACAAGAGCGGTGCGCCACATGATTATCTGACCTGGGTCACGTCCTATTCCCATTGGTTCGATGAGAAAAACATTCCATTCTGGGATAACTACCACAAGTATGTACGGAAAGAGTCCAATGATTATCCTAACAACCCTAATACGGAAGATTTGAGCCAATTCTCGTATACCGTACGAAGTAATGATTATTCTTTGGTTTATACCTTTGAAAATAAACAATTGGGTTTATATAAGCTAAACGATCTGCAGCAAAAAGATAATCTGGCCACACAACATCCTGATGTCGTGAAAAATATGCAGGGCGTTGTGAAAAACTTTATCAAAGAAAGCAAACCACCGTTGAGTCAGGTTAATCAGGAAAAATTCAACAACATCAAAAACGCCCTTAACAGCGAACAATAATCTCGGGCTTCGCTCATGGCGGCAAGGTGTTTCCTTGTCGCCTTAATTTTCAGAGAAAAATTATGCATATCACTGCCAAACCAACCAGTTATCAATGCAATCTTAAGTGTGAGTACTGTTTCTATCTGGATAAAGAAGCACAGTTCTCTCATCAGAATCAGATGGATGACAGCACGCTTAAACATTTCATCAAGACATACATCAACGCGGGTGGCAAAGAGGTGTATTTTACCTGGCAAGGCGGTGAACCTACGCTTGCTGGAATCGATTTCTTCCGAAAAGCGGTTGCCTATCAGAGGCAGTTTGCGGGCTGCAAGAAAATCCATAATGCCTTACAGACCAACGGTTTTTTGCTCAATGAACAGTGGTGCCAGTTCCTCAAACAACATAATTTTTTGATCGGTATATCTATTGATGGTCCGCAACCATTACACGATCGCTATCGATTGACTCGTTCCGGGAAAGGGACATTTGATAAAGTCATATCTGCAATTAACTTATTGAAAAAGCATGATATTGAGTTTAACACATTAACAGTGGTGAATAATCACAATGTTCATCATCCCCTCGATGTCTATCGTTTTTTGAAATCGATTGGCAGTCAGCATATGCAGTTTATTGAGCTACTGGAAACCAGCGAACCCAATATCCATTTCGATACTCCGTCAGATACATTTCATCTGATTGATTTTTCAGTGCTTCCTGCTGATTATGGTCATTTTATGTCGGCCATCTTTAATGAATGGGTAAAAAAAGATGTTGGAACGGTATTTGTTCGCCAATTTGAAAGCACTCTTAGCCGCGTGCTCGGAAACGGGCATACCAGCTGTATCTTCCAGGAATCATGCCGTAATAACTTTGTACTGGAATCCAACGGTGACATCTATGAATGCGATCATTTCGTTTGGCCTGAGTTTAAGCTGGGAAATATTGCGAACGCAGAGCTATCTTTACTGGAGAGTGAGCAGTTAACTTCGCAAAAAACGAGACTGGCAACTGAGTGTCTGCAATGTGTCTACAAACCGCTATGTAATGGTGGTTGTCCAAAACACAGAATAAACGCAGGTTCAGGTGCAAAAATTTCTTATTTTTGTCAGGGATACCAGATGATGTTCACCACCATGGTACCTTACCTTAACGCATTTGTAGAACTCGCCCGACATAATGTGCCTCTGGACTACATCATGTCGATTAATGACAAAATAGCCATCAACAAATGATGAAGTTTTGCTCATTGCCGCGTTGCCGCAATCGAAACTTCACCCTATTCGTTCACCACAGGGTATCGCCATGAGCCATTTTCGTCCGATCGAATTAAAACACGCCAGTCGGCTACTCAATCACGGTCCTACGATATTGATAACCAGCCGGGATGAGCATACCGAGCGGCGCAATGTGATGGCAGCGGCATGGTCAATGCCCGTGGAGTTTGAACCACCGCGGGTAGCAATTGTTGTTGATAAGACCGCCTGGTCGCGTGAACTAATCGAACGTAGCGGTAAATTCGGCATCGTTATTCCGGGCGTTGCCGCCGTCAACTGGACCTGGGCCGTAGGCAGCGTTTCTGGTCGAGCGGAAGATAAATTCAACTGCTACGGCATTCCCGTAGTGCAAGGACCGGTCCTGGGTTTACCGCTGATAGAAGCGAAATGCCTGGCCTGGATGGAGTGTCGCCTGTTGCCGGCCACTGCGGCACTAGAAAAATATGACACGCTGTTTGGGGAAGTCGTCTCGGCTGCCGCTGATGAGAGAGCCTTTGTCGAAGGACGCTGGCAGTTTGATGATGGCAAGCTCAATACGTTGCATCACCTTGGGGCCGGAACGTTTGTCTCCAGCGGGAAGCGCATTATCGCTGGTGAATGATACTCTGCCAACGGATGGCAGTTCTCCGCTGTCATCCGCAACTGTTTTCTTAAAACTGCTGAAAAACCAATCAGATAAATTCTCCCTCCTTCCTTGCTGAATCATTCGCGTGAATTATAGTTAATCTTGCACTAACGCAAATATCTAATCAAAACACTATCCGTGAAAGCAGCATCCCCCAACTGTACTTATGAAGTGTCAGAGAGGTTTTACGATGCAACTTAATAGAATCGCACAGAGTTTTATACTGGCTGGGTTACTCACATCGTTATCTGTTCCCGTTATGGCCGCTGAAGCTCCCAAAGACGCCACCGCCTCCACGCAACAAGCCAACAACGCGCTATACAACCAACTGCCATTCTCCGATAACACCGACTTTACCGACGCCCACAAAGGCTTTATCGCTCCACTCCCGCAGGAAGTGATCAAAGGTGAAGAGGGAAATGTTATCTGGAATCCGCAGCAATACGCGTTCATCAAAGAAGGCGATAAAGCGCCGGATACGGTAAACCCGAGCCTGTGGCGCCAGTCCCAGTTGATCAACATTAGCGGGCTATTTGAAGTAACGGATGGCGTTTACCAGATTCGTAACCTCGATCTGTCGAACATGACCATTATTGAAGGTAAAGAAGGCGTTACCGTCGTTGACCCGCTGGTTTCTGCAGAAACGGCTAAGGTCGGGATGGATCTTTACTTTAAAAACCGTGGTCAAAAACCGGTTGTCGCGGTGATTTATACCCACAGCCACGTTGACCATTACGGCGGCATACGCGGCGTTGTTGATGAAGCCGACGTTAAAGCGGGCAAAGTGAAAATTTATGCGCCTGCCGGATTTATGGAAGCAGCGGTCGCTGAGAATATCATGGCAGGTAACGTCATGAGCCGTCGCGCGAGCTACATGTACGGCAACCTGCTAAAACCTGATGTCAAAGGTCAGGTCGGCGCGGGACTGGGAACCACAACTTCTGCGGGAACCGTTACCCTGATTGCGCCAACGAATATCATTGAGAAAGATGGACAAAAAGAGGTCATTGACGGCCTGACCTATGATTTCATGCTGGCTCCGGGTTCTGAAGCGCCTTCGGAGATGCTGTGGTACATCGAAGAGAAGAAACTGATTGAATCTGCTGAAGATGTCACCCACACCCTGCACAATACCTACTCTCTGCGCGGAGCCAAAATCCGTGAACCGCTGCCGTGGTCCAAATACATCAACGAAGCGATTGTCCGCTGGGGTGATAAAGCAGAAGTGCTGATGGCGCAGCACCACTGGCCTACCTGGGGTAATGACAAGGTTGTAAGCCTGCTGAAAAGCCAGCGCGATTTGTACCGTTACATCAACGACCAGACGTTGCGCATGGCTAACGAAGGTCTGACCCGCGATGAGATCGCCGCAAACTTTAAGCTGCCGGACTCACTGGCCCACACCTGGGCTAACCGCGGTTACTATGGCTCCGTGAGCCATGATGTAAAAGCAACCTATGTGCTCTATCTTGGATGGTTTGACGGCAACCCGGCCACGCTGGATGAACTGCCGCCGGAAGAATCTGCGAAGAAATTTGTCGACTATATGGGCGGCGCTGACGCTATTTTGCAGAAAGCAAAAGCCGACTATGACCAGGGTAACTACCGTTGGGTAGCTCAGGTGGTGAGCAAAGTGGTGTTTGCCGATCCGAATAATCAGGCCGCGCGTAATCTGGAAGCGGATGCGCTGGAGCAATTGGGATATCAGGCTGAATCCGGCCCGTGGCGTAACTTCTATCTGACCGGGGCGCAAGAGCTGCGTAACGGCGTAGTCAAAGGCCCAACTCCGAATACCGCCAGCCCGGATACCGTTCGCGCCATGACGCCGGAAATGTTCTTCGATTATCTGGCGGTGCATATCAACGGACAAAAAGCGGGCGATGCGAAGTCGGTGTTTAACATCGACCTTGGCAGCGACGGTGGTAAATACAAACTTGAGCTGGAGAATGGCGTACTGAACCATACCGCCAATGCCGAGGCAAAAGACGCCGACGCCACCGTCACGCTGAATCGCGACACGCTGAACAAAATCATCCTCAAGGAAGTGACGCTAAAACAGGCGCAAGACAGCGGTGATGTGAAGATAACCGGTGACGGCGCCAAGCTTGATGCCATGCTCGGCTATATGGATAAGTTCGAATTCTGGTTCAACATCGTTACGCCGTAAGCACAACGAAAATGGGCGGATTATCCGCCCGTTTTTTCTTACATACTGTAGCCGGGTTTTTTAATCAACTTTGCCATCTGCGGCGCTATTTCCGCATCCCACACGCCCTGCCACGCCTCGGGCTCAATTTCATTGAGCGCCACGCTCACGGAACTGTCTTTGCTTTGCAAATGACGAATAATGACCTCGGTAATATCCGCCGCCAGCGCATTTTTTTGTTCGTCGGTAAGGGAGCGGGGAAAACATTTAATATCAACGTGCGGCATAGCAGATTCCTTAATGTTTTGGGATGCAGGTAACTTATGCGGACTCTCGTTCAACCAGGTGAAATCCGACATCAATAATATCGTCTTCACGCGGAATTTGTTCGATACGATCGGCAAGCAGAGAGGCGGCACGTTGTCCAATGGCCCGTCGGTCGACGCTGACGGTGGTGATGGCTGGTCGGTTACTGGCAGCAAAATCGAGATCGCCAAAACCGATAACCGCTAACTCCTGCGGCACGCGTAGACCACGACTTTCGGCTTCCATGATCGCCCCCTGGGCTAGCGTATCTGAGCTACAGACAATGACATCAAAAGCGCCTTCAGCCAATAGTTGAGCTAATCCGCTGCGCCCCAATGCCAGAGAGGCAGGTAGCGGGACATCCACCTGAGCCTCAGCGGCAATACCATGACGACTCAGCGCATCGCACAGTCCTTGTTTACGCTGGCCTGCCCGACGATCGGCTGTCCATAGCAAGCCAGGACGGCGATAGCCTTTTTCCAGCAAATAATCTGCCACCGCCATCCCGACTTTTTCATGCGAAAATCCGACCAGCATATCAATAGGTGTTGGCGTTAAATCCCAGATCTCCACGACCGGAATGGCTGCATTAAGAATCACCTTTTTCAGTTCGGCGGTATGATGAATGCCGGTGAGCAGTACGCCATCCGGGCGGCGAGAAAGCAGTGTCGCCACCAGCTCAGCCTCTGTTTGCGGCGTATAACCCGACACACAGAGTAAGATGTGGTATCCGCGTTCAGCCAGTTCATCGCTCAATGACTGGATGGTATCGACAAACATATTGTTATTAATTTGCGGGACCACCACGGCGATAAGCTTACTGCGTCGTGACGCCAGTCCGCCGGCCAGCGCGTTGGGAATATAGCCGGTGGCGCGTACCGCTTGCATTACTTTTTCCACCGTTTTCGGGCGCACCAACTGCGGGGTATTCAACGCCCTGCTCACCGTCATGGGTGACAATCCCGCGGTACGGGCAACATCTTCCAGCGTGGGCGCGCGCGGAGGTCTGGAGTTTTTCACTGTCGATGCCCTTGTCAAAAATCGCCGATGTATCCTGGCATTATTCATCATGATTTGGGCTATTGCCAGCGTCGCTCGGTGATAATGCAGGGAAAACAGCAGCTTAGTTAATTATCGCCGCTCAAAATGATAGCGCAATCACAACGATTTGTGCATTTCTCCATAAAGTATTGGAATGTGACGTCGTTTATAATTTACCACCCTTTTCTCTCAGTATTTGTGAGCGATTGTTCAAATCGCAGTCAATTCACTGGCGCAGTGATTGCGCTAATATTAAAAATGATAGCGCAATCATTTGTCATAACCAGGAGAGAACATTATGTCTTTAAGTGCCAATTCTGATGCCGTGACCTATGCCAAATCGGCCAATGCAAAAACCGCGGCAGAAACCGGCGATCGGATCGAATGGGTTAAGCTATCCCTCGCTTTCCTTCCCCTGGCAACACCAGTAAGCGATGCCAAAGTGCTGACCGGTCGTCAGAAACCTCTAACCGAAGTCGCCATTATCATCGCCGAGATCCGCAGCCGTGACGGGTTTGAAGGCGTTGGATTCAGTTACTCAAAGCGGGCTGGCGGTCAGGGGATCTATGCGCATGCCAAAGAAATTGCCGATAACCTGTTAGGCGAAGACCCAAACGATATCGACAAGATCTACACCAAGCTGTTGTGGGCTGGCGCCTCCGTGGGACGTAGCGGCATGGCGGTTCAGGCAATCTCCCCTATCGATATCGCCTTGTGGGATATGAAGGCCAAGCGTGCAGGGTTGCCGCTGGCAAAACTGCTGGGTTCGCATCGGGACTCCGTGCAGTGCTACAACACCTCCGGTGGATTCCTGCATACCCCGCTGGATCAGGTGCTTAAAAACGTGGTTATTTCCCGTGAAAACGGCATTGGCGGTATCAAGCTCAAGGTTGGTCAACCAAACTGCGCTGAGGATATTCGTCGCTTAACCGCGGTGCGTGAAGCGCTGGGTGATGACTTCCCGCTGATGGTCGATGCCAATCAGCAGTGGGACCGGGAAACCGCCATCCGTATGGGACGTAAAATGGAGCAGTTCAATCTGATCTGGATTGAAGAGCCTCTGGACGCCTACGACGTTGAAGGTCACGCCCAACTGGCCGCCGCGCTTGATACCCCGATTGCCACCGGTGAAATGTTGACCAGCTTCCGCGAACATGAACAGTTGATCCTCGGAAATGCCAGCGATTATGTGCAGCCCGATGCTCCGCGTGTGGGGGGAATTTCACCGTTCCTGAAAATTATGGACCTGGCGGCGAAACACGGACGCAAACTGGCTCCGCACTTCGCCATGGAAGTTCACCTGCATCTGTCCGCAGCGTATCCCCTTGAGCCATGGTTGGAACATTTTGAATGGCTGAACCCGTTATTTAATGAACAGCTTGAGTTGCGTGATGGCCGGATGTGGGTTTCCGACCGTCACGGCCTGGGGTTTAGCATCAGCGAGCAGACGCGCCGCTGGACACAATTGACCTACGAGTTTGGTAAACGTCCTTAATTTATTTGGCGGGTAAGTAATACCCGCCCTCTTCCCTACAGAAACGCTCTCAACCTTATGAAAGGAGTGGGTGATGAACACAATAATAAAGCGTACAAAAGTGCGTTACGGCATTCTGATATTTCTGTTTCTTGCTACCGTATTTAATTACGCCGATCGCGCGACATTATCCGTCGTGGCTCCGATTATGAGCAAAGAATTAGGTTTTGATCCTGAAGCAATGGGGCTGGCCTTTTCTGCCTTCGGTATTTCTTATGTCATTATGCAACTGCCCGGCGGCTGGCTCCTGGATCGCTATGGTTCTCGTCTGGTATACGGCTGCGCATTGATTGGCTGGTCGCTGGTAACGATGTTTCAGGGCACCATTTATCTGTACGCCAGCCCACTTGTCGTATTGATTATCTTACGACTACTGATGGGGGCGATTGAAGCTCCAGCCTTTCCAGCCAACAGCCGATTAAGCGTGCAGTGGTTTCCTAATAACGAACGGGGCTTTGTTACCTCTGTCTATCAGGCCGCACAATATATCTCGTTAGGGATTATTACGCCGTTAATGACGATTATTTTGCATAATCTAAGTTGGCACTTTGTTTTTTATTACATTGGGGCGATTGGCGTTATTCTTGGCATTTTCTGGCTGGTGAAGGTCAGAGACCCTATGCATCACCCGAAGGTAAACCAGCAGGAAATTGACTATATCAGGGAAGGCGGTGGCGAACCGTCGCTGGGTAATAAAAAAGAGCCACAGAAAATTACCTTTGCGCAAATTAAAAGCGTCTGCGTCAACCGCATGATGATTGGCGTTTATATTGGACAGTTCTGCGTGACGTCAATCACCTGGTTTTTCCTGACCTGGTTTCCTACCTATCTGTATCAGGCTAAAGGCATGTCGATCCTTAAAGTGGGATTTGTCGCCAGTATCCCTGCCATTGCCGGTTTTATCGGTGGATTGTTGGGTGGCGTTTTCTCCGACTGGCTTTTAAAACGCGGCTACAGCCTGACAATTGCCCGTAAGCTGCCGGTTATCTGTGGGATGTTGCTTTCCTGCGTCATCGTTATCGCGAATTACACATCGTCAGAATTTGTGGTTATCGCTGCGATGAGTCTGGCGTTCTTCGCCAAAGGCTTTGGCAATCTGGGATGGTGCGTTCTCAGCGATACCTCACCAAAAGAAGTGCTTGGCATTGCAGGAGGCGTATTCAATATGTGCGGCAATATGGCCAGTATCATCACACCACTGGTGATCGGCGTCATTCTGGCGAATACCCAGTCCTTTGATTACGCCATCCTGTATGTCGGCTCGATGGGGCTGATCGGCCTGGTTTCCTATCTGTTTATCGTGGGTCCGTTGGATCGTATTACGCTCACCCCTTCTGTTGCGTAATTTAAACTTATGGCGATAGTCCGCCCGCTGTTCCGGGAATTGCACTCCTGCGGAACAGCGTTTTTTTTATTTAAATAATCTTATTGTTTTTCAGTACAGTACGCAGCCGTGGGTGCTGACAAACCGCATCGGCGATAGCGCTAATATTCGGCGTGTTGTCCTGAAACCAGTCATGACCCGGTCCCCAGGTGCGCATAACGGCAATATAAACGTCCAGCAGCGTTAACTGCTCCCCGAACGCGTACGGCTCGGCGCTTAGCTGGTCGTTCAGCCATATATAAAGCGATTTACGGTACTCAATACAGTTCTTTTTCAACTGCGCCGGGGCGTCCGGTGCCCAGCGTTGTGGGTAATCGGCATAGGTAAACGTGGGATAGACATTTGCCACCAGCCATATCAACAGACGCTGAAACTGCTGGCGCTCAGGGTGACCAACGGGTGGTGAAAGTGCTGGACAACGATCGAGGATCATCAGCGCGATCGCCGCCGTTTCCGTCATCACGCTGCCATTTTCCAGTATTAGTGTGGGCACCTGGCATAGCGGATTCATTGTTTTAAGCAACTCCCGCGAAGGACCATCGCTGTCAAAACCGTCCACATCAATAAAGCGGTAAGGGATATCCGCCAGTGTGAGCATCACTTCACTGATGGCCGATCCCCAGCCCGGTACCCCATAGACCTTAATCATGCTGCACCCCACAAAGTTAAAACCCTAAGTGTAGAGCAGCATTCGACATCCTATGCAGACATGCCCATCTTTCCCTGAAACTCACAGCACTTTCGACAAGAACTGCTGGGTACGTGTGTGGCGCGGATGATTCAACACCTGCTCGCTGCTGCCCTGCTCGACGATTTTGCCATCGACCATAAACACCACCTGATCCGCGACTTCCCGGGCGAAGCCAATCTCGTGCGTCACCACAACCAACGTGGTTCCCGACTGTGCCAGTGCTTTAATGACATCCAGCACTTCACCGACCAGTTCAGGATCCAGCGCAGATGTCGGTTCATCAAACAGCATAACGCGCGGATTTAGCGCCAGCGCACGGGCAATAGCGATCCGCTGCTGCTGACCGCCGGACAGATGTCGCGACCAGGCATCGGCTTTATTCCGCAGTCCTACCGCATCAAGCAGAGTTAATGCTCGCTCGGTGGCGGCTTTTCGCGATGCCAGACCGTGCGCAATGGGCGCTTCAATCAAATTCTCCAGCACGGTTAAGTGCGGGAACAGATTAAAATTCTGGAACACATAGCCGACGTTAACGCGCTGGCGCAAAATTTCCGCCTCTTTCAGCTCATACAGCGTGTCTCCCTGCCGACGATAGCCAATGTAATCACCATCGATTTGAATAAATCCCTCATCGACGCGTTCCAGATGGTTGATGGTCCGCAGGAGTGTGGATTTCCCTGAACCGGACGGCCCGAGAATGACCGTTACCGTACCAGGAGGGATCTCCAGCGACACATTATCCAATGCTTTGTGGCGGCCAAAGTATTTGCTGACGCCGGTAATGGAAATATGGCCTTCAGGCGAGTGGGACATGGACGGCCTCCTGCTGTGGATGTTGACGACTGCGTTTTTCTGCACGACTCACCCGGGCAGTATTGATGGCTGAACGTCGTTCGCTGCGCGCCAGCGCGCGTTCGACCAGGTGCTGAATTAGCGACAAAATGCTGGTGATCACCAGATACCATACCGCGCCCACCATCAGCAGCGGGATCACTTCCTGCGTGCGGTTGTAGATCATCTGGATGGTATAGAACAGCTCCGGCATTGCCAGCACGTATACCATCGCAGTCCCTTTTGCCAGACTGATGATTTCATTGAATCCAGCAGGCAAAATGGTGCGCAGCGCCTGCGGCAGAATAATCCGCAGCGTACGTCGCCATGCCGGTAAACCCAGCGCTGCCGCTGCCTCATACTGACCGTGATCGACCCCTAAAAATCCACCCCGAATAATTTCAGCGGTATAGGCGCTTTGCACCAGTGTCAGGCCAATCACCGCAGTGGAAAACTGGCCGAGCACATTGATGGTCTCAAAACTTCCCCACTGAATGGGCGTAAACGGAATACCAATCGCCAGCGTGTCGTACAGATAGGAGAAGTTGTATAAAACGATCAGCACCACAATCAGCGGTAACGAACGAAACAGCCAGATGTATCCCCATGCCAGAAAGTTCAACAGCCAGGAAGATGAAAGCCGTGCCAGCGCCAACAGACCGCCGATAAGAATACTCAACAGCGTCCCGATAAGCGTCAGTAACAGCGTTTGCCCGAGGCCGGACAAGATAACCGGATCAAAGAACCAGCGGGCAAACACGCCCCATTCCCAGCGCGGATTAAACGCCACAGACTGGATAATCACCGCCAGTACAAACAAAGCAATGACCGCGCCAACGGTGCGCATGGGATAACGCGCCGGTACGACTTTAATGCTATCCGTCGTTTTCATCTTCTCTCCTCAGGCGATTCTGGCCTGACCGGCGATAGTTAACAGTTTGGTAAAGCGCAGCCGGCCATCAAACGGCGGCAGGCTGTACTCTTCGGGATCGCGCGTCGTATCAAATTGCGGATCGTAGCCCTGACTTAAGTAAAGCCGGACGGCTTCCGGCTGGCGAAATCCCGTGGTCAGATAAATCCGGCTGTAGCCCGCGAGCAGCGCCCGGCGTTCCAGCTCCTGCACCACACGCGCCGCCAACCCCTGCTGACGCAGGCTGCTTTTCGTCCAGATGCGCTTAATCTCAGCGGTGTCCTTGTCGTAAGGTTTGTAAGCTCCGGTGGCGATAATCTCACCGCGGCGCTCCAGTACCACGAAAAGTCCCTGAGGCGCCAGATACCATTCCGTCAGTTCTACTTCAGCGTCGCGAGAAAAATAATCGCCATAGCGGGCGGCATATTCACCGAACAGACCGTTCAAAATTGGCTGCAGTTCGCTGGCTTCAGGTGAGACCACGCGAAATTTATCGCTCACGATGACCTCCTTAGTCGCCTAAACCGGCCGGGTTTATTTCAGATTGCGGAATACGTTCCACCCCTTCACCCCAGCGATTCAGAACCTTGTCATAGTCGCCGTTGCCAATGACCCCGTTGAGGGCAGTTTGTACTGGCAAAACCAGACCGCTGTCCTTTTTCAGCGTCACGGCAATATGCGCCGCTTTTGGCCAACCGCCATCAACGCTACCCACTAATTGTGTTTTACCGTTGAGCGCGGCTTTCCACGCGCCAATAACGTTGGGCCCGAAGTAGGCATCGGCACGGCCCGACTGCAGTGCCAGGGTTTGCGCGGCATCGTCTTTGGTATACACCGGCGTAAACGGCTGCAACCCTTTCTTCACGTTCTCATCGTTCCAGGCGAGCAGGATGGCTTCCTGGTTCGTCCCCGAACCGACGATGATGCGCAGACCGGCGATATCTTCCGCCTGATCGATTTTCTTCAGCTTGCTGCCGGTTTTGACATAAAAGCCAAGAGAGTCTTTCCGGTACGTCGCGAAATCGAATTTCTCTTTGCGCGCTTTGGTGACGGTAATATTGCTGATCGCGGCATCGTATTTGCCGGAAGTGACGCCCAGCGGCCAGTCTTCCCATGACGTGGGTACAACGTTGAGCTCCAGCCCCAGACTGTCTGCCACCAGACGCGCGATGTCCGCCTCGCTGCCGATCAGCGTTTTATTGTCATCGGCAAAGACGGTCAGCGGCGGCTGGCTGAGCCCGGCAATCGCCACGGTGAATTTGCCCGGTACGGCCAGGTGCAGGTTTGCTGGCAACTGTGCAATCGCCTGCGGATTTTTTACCGTATTAATCGGCGCTTTATTCGCTTCCAGGCTTACGCCCGTGCCGTTGATCGTTACCTCATTTGCCCAGACGGTAGCGCTGAAAGCCAGTGACAGCGCGAGGAATACTGATTTTTTCTGCATAGCGTTTTCTCTTATTGTGTGAATTGATTTGCAGGTGTCGCTAATCCCAGACTTGCGCGCAGGGTCGTACCGGGATATTCATGGCGGAACAGGCCGCGCGCCTGAAGCTCGGGGACAACCTGTTCGACAAACCGCGGGAAGGTATCCGGCGTTCCGCCCTGGATGATAAAACCGTCAGCGGCTTTTTCGTCGAACCACTGCTGCAGACCGTCGGCAACCTGTTGCGGCGTGCCGCTGAAGCGCGGACGTGGGCTGGCCGCCTCCAGTGCAACCTGGCGGAGAGTTAAGCCACGCTCACGCGCAGTGCGTTTGATCTCATCAGTCGTACTGCGAAAGCTGTTTTGCCCGAGAGAGCCCAGATCCGGGAACGGTGCATCCAGCGGATATTGGGTAAAATCATGATGTTCAAAGTAGCGACCAAGGTAGTTCAGTGCGTCGGTAATAGAGACCAGCGCAGCGGTAGTCTGATACTGCTGCTCAACGTCTTCCGCGCTGTCGCCAACAATAACGCTAACGCCCTGGAATATATGCAGTTGATCGGGATGTCGTCCGGCGTTTTCCAGCTGGCTTTTTACATCCTGATAGAACGCTTTCGCCTCTGCCAGCGACTCCTGATGGGTAAAAATGGCATCAGCATGCTCCGCCGCTAATTTCTTGCCATCTGCTGAAGCGCCCGCCTGAAATATAATCGGACGGCCTTGTGGCGTACGCCCAATATTTAATGGCCCAGCGACCTGGAAATAATCTCCATGATGGTTAAGCGTGTGCAGTTTTTGCGGATTAAAAAATTCCCCGCTTGTTTTATTACGGGTAAAAGCATCGTCTTCCCAGGAATCCCACAATCCTTTCACTACCTGTAAATATTCATCGGCAATACGATAACGCTGAGCATGCTCTGGATGCTGAGCACGGGAATAGTTTTTTGCCGATCCTTCCAGAGGCGACGTAACCACGTTCCATCCTGCGCGCCCCTGACTGAGGTGGTCCAGACTGGCGAACTGCCGTGCGATCGTAAACGGCTCGCTGTATGAGGTGGACACCGTGCCAACCAGCCCCAGATTCTGGGTGATGCTGGCCAAAGCGGATAATACCGTTAACGGCTCAAAACGATTTAAAAAGTGCGGGATTGATTTTTCATTAATATACAGGCCATCGGCGACAAAAATAAAATCCAGCTTCCCTTTTTCCGCAATAAGCGCTGTCTCTTTGACAAAATCAAGATTAATACTGGCATCGGCCTGAGCCGCTGGATGACGCCATGCGGACATATTTCCCGATGCGCCATGCAGAATAGTGCCGAGCCGTAGTTGCCGATTTTCAGCCATAATAACCCCTACCCAACAGGTAAACTTAAAGATGTGCGAATGCCGTTTTTGCTAACTGCGCAAAATAATGCGCGGCAGGTTCAATTAAACGCTCGTCCGGTTTGAATCCCGGGTGATGTAATCCGTATTCACTGGCGCTGCCAATACTGACGAATGCGCCAGGCGTATTTTGCAGGTAGACGGCAAAATCCTCCCCGCCCATATGCAGATCGGCATGGTGGGTGGTATAACCTGACTGTTTCGCCACCGCGGTGGCAATACCGGCCCAACGATCATCATTAACCAACGCAGTCGGTCCCGCATGCCAGATTACGTCGATTTGTGCGCCAAAGGCGTGAGCAAATCCGGCAGCGATGTCATTAACCCGGGCCTTAACCTGCTGCTGTACCTGGGTTCTGTGCGTTCTGAGCGTCCCTTCCAGCTCAACGGACTCTGGTAATACGTTCCATGTATTTCCTCCCTGAATACGGGTTACGCTTAGTACGACTGAATCCAGCGTGTTAACGTCGCGACTGGCAACGCTTTGCAACACCGTTACCAGTTGACTGGCGAGCAGGATGGCATCTTTGCCTTCATGCGGACGCGCCGCATGTGCGCCTTTGCCATTAATGCGCAGTACGAAGCGGTCGACATTGGCATAAAATGCGCCGCCGCGTGTGGCAAAATCGCCCACCGGTAAACCCGGCTCATTGTGCATACCAAAAATAGCCGCTACGTTTTGTAGCGCACCAGCGCGGATCAGCGTTTTTGCGCCACCGAAACTCTCTTCAGCTGGCTGAAATAAAATACGTACTCGCCCCGGTAGATATGTTTCCTGCTGTTTAAGCAGCAGCGCAGCGCCAAGCATGACGCTGGTGTGAACATCGTGCCCGCAGGCATGCATCACACCTGGCGTGAGGGAGCGAAACGGAACATCGGCACTTTCTTCAATTGGTAGCGCATCGATATCCGCGCGCAGCGCGATGATATCTTCTCCCTGGCCGATTTCCGCGACCAGACCGGTATTCAACTCAAACGGCAAAATGTCGACGTCCGCTGCGCGCAACCAGGCGTGAATGCGCGCCGTGGTTGCTTCCTCCTGCAGGGAAAGCTCCGGATGCTGATGTAATTCACGACGCCAGTCGATAAGCGTTGAGCCGAAGGTCATCAGAGCACCTCCACGGCGTTATGGGCTTGCGCCAACAAACGCAGCGATGTCAGACGCGCGTGCCCTTCCGCCACTGGCGTGTCGATAATGAACTCGTCAATACCAAATTGCGTATGCAGAGCATTCAACTTTGCCATCACTTCCTGAGCGGTGCCGTGTAACAACGCCAGCTCACGACGCGCTATTTTGCGTGGGGGACTGCCAGCCTGTGCGGCAAATGCCAGCGCCTGTTCTTCGCTGGCTACTGTGACACGTTGACCATCTTCCAGCTCTACGCCCCAGATTTGTACGTTTTCCGCCAGTTGCGCAGCGGTGTCGTGACTGTCCGCCACAATCACCTGGACGGCGACTATCGTCGGGCGTGTGCTGTGGGCCTGCCAGAAAGACAAAACGTCATGCAATAACGCTCTGTCACCGTTAAGGTGCGCAGCGAAGATAAAATTCCAGTCGGATTGCGCTGCTAATTGAGCGCTTTGCACACTGGCTCCCAGCACAAATCCTTCCGGCGGTAACGGTGGAATTGGCGTTGGGAATACCGTTACCCCACTTTCCGTTCCACTCAGCACCAGCCAGTCGTTAAGCTGGGAAAGCTGGTCAGCAAAACTGCCTTTTTCATCCTGATGTAGTCCCTGCTGTAACGCCTGGGTCGAAAGCGGTAAGCCGCCAGGGGCTTTCCCTACGCCGAGATCGACACGTCCAGGGGCCAGTGATGCCAGAAGATTGAAGTTTTCCGCCACTTTGTACGGGCTGTAATGTTGCAACATCACGCCGCCGGAACCTACGCGGATACGCTGGGTTTGCCCGAGGATCCAGGCGATCACCAACTCCGGCGATGGACTGGCCATCTGTGGCGTATTATGGTGTTCCGCGATCCAGAAACGATGGTATCCCCACTCTTCTGCCAGTTGCGCCAGACGTAACGTCCGGGCAAGCGCCATCGCGGCGGTTTCACCTTCCCCGATGGGGCTTTTATCCAGAATACTCAGGCGATATGACATGTTACGGGCCTATGCTTGTTAACATGTCTTTATTATTAATTTATTGAATAACCATACAGAAACATTTAATTCACATTTGTTCAGCTAAAAAGTAGATAACCAACCCTGTTGCCATCAGGGATAATACCAGGGGCTTGCTTTACTGGTCGGAACACTCAGCGGAACACATCCGGACTTTATGGCCTACAAAATATAATAGGGTTACTGGTTTCACAGAAATAGCATCAAAATAATTTCATACCAGTTTTCTTTTTACGAAAACGTTTTTTAGCGCGATTTACGTTAAGTCAGGTTAAACGACTTGCAACGTTATGCGGTTGTATTAAATGTTTCACTTTTATGACGCTGAATGAATAGTTCACCTGGTTTTTTTAAATTTAAATACTTCCACAGCAATGATGATTAGTAGAGAATGCAGCGTTTCTTATTAAAACGGTTTAAAACAGCTTTTTAATATCCCCCGATTTTATTGCGGGGATTTTTGTATGGATTATACATACCATCATGGGGCCTCTATGAAAAGTAACATGCCCGTTACACAAATTGAGCACACACTTAACGGCAAAGCGACGCTGCTTTCAACGACGGATAAAGAAAGTCATATTACCTACGCCAACTCTGCTTTTATTGATGCCAGTGGATTTGACGAACATCAGTTAATGGGCGAACCGCATAATATTATTCGCCATCCCGACATGCCTCCGGCTGCTTTCGCCGATATGTGGTACACGCTACAGCAGGGAGACAGCTGGACAGGGATGGTGAAAAATCGCCGGCAGAATGGCGACCATTACTGGGTTCGCGCCAACGTTACGCCGGTCTGGCACAATGAAAAGCTCACTGGCTACATCTCGGTGCGTACCGTTCCTTCGCGCGATGAAATAACTCAAAGCGAAAGCTTATATCAAAAAATTAATAATCAGCAGCTTAAAGGATTTCAACTTTTTAAGGGCATTATGATTCGTCGCGGCATATTGTCATGGGCATCAATGTTTAAATGGTTGAGTATTGGTCAGCGCGTCAATTATTCTTTAGGGGTAATCTCCCTGTTCTCTTTGTTATTTATCTTCGCCCCTGTCAATCCATTTATTCAGGCGGGTGGATTGTTGTTCTTATTTCTAATGCTTGCTATTTACCTTAAGTATCAAATTTGTCAGCCAGTTAATACGCTACTGACGCAAATGAAGAAAGTGGTATCGGGGCGAAAACCTGATAACTATCATTTAAATCGGGTGGATGAGATCGGAATGCTGATGCGTCTGGTTAATCAATCCGGGCTTAATCTGAATTCTCTGGTCGATGACGTCAGTAAGCAAATAACCGGTATTCGCGCTATCAGTCAGCGGGTATCAAAAGAAGGTACAGCGCTGCATAAGCGTTCAGAAGAAACCTCTGCCGACCTGCAACAAACGGCTGCAGCCATCGAAGAAATTGGCAGTGCGGTACAGCAAACCGCTGAAACCGCGGCACATACTATGACGATGGCCGATAAAACCAGCGCCAACGCAGCAGAAGGTGGCGATATCATGAAACAAACTATCGCCATGATGCAGGCGATATCGCGTGACAATGGACAGATCGTCGACATCATTGGCGTTATCGACAGCATCGCCTTTCAGACCAATATTCTGGCGCTCAATGCCGCGGTTGAGGCCGCACGAGCCGGGGAATCAGGGCGCGGCTTCGCCGTTGTCGCGGCAGAAGTTCGCAATCTGGCGCAGCACTCGGCGTCGGCGGCAAAAGAGATTAAACAGCTTATTGAGAAGAATGTCGCTAACGTTAACAGCGGCGTCAAAATGGTGGAGCAAACGGAAACGCATCTCACCGGGATGATTGGCGATGTAATGCAGATGTCGATGATGATCAAAGACATTAGTCTGGCCACGCGCGAGCAAACCCAGGCGCTGGATCTGATTAACGATTCGATTTCACGCGTTGGCGCCATGACACACAATAATGCCGAGATGGTGGAGCGCGTCACCGACGCTACCGCCGATCTGACCCAGCGTTCATCGCGCTTACAGCAGGCCGTTCAGGTCTTTGGCGTATCAGCATAACGTTGCAGCGCTTATCGGGTAAATGTCTCGATAAGCGCACGCCTCTCCATGTATTAACACCCTTCTCTTTTATTGGCTGAATCGAGGCCACACCGCACCAGCTGTGGCTGCATAAAAATGCTGAATTCTTGTTATCGGGGCTTTGCGGAACCGATCAATTGAATGTAGGATGCTCGGCCGGCCGTTTTACTCCGTAACACCATGAAGGGTAAGGCTGTTTTCGCCGCAACTGGTGCGGCAAAAAGGATTTTGTATTTTGTCAGGTCAACAGGAATCGTAATGAACACAAACAACACGCAAGCCGCGGAGCAACATGCGGCGAAACGACGCTGGTTGAATGCCCACGAAGAGGGGTATCACAAAGCGATGGGCAATCGACAGGTACAAATGATCGCCATTGGTGGCGCAATTGGTACCGGGCTGTTTTTAGGCGCTGGCGCACGCTTGCAGATGGCCGGCCCCGCTCTGGCGCTGGTCTATCTGGTGTGTGGTATTTTTTCGTTCTTTATACTGCGCGCGCTCGGCGAGCTGGTTTTACATCGCCCTTCCAGCGGCAGTTTTGTCTCCTACGCCCGCGAGTTTCTCGGCGAAAAGGCCGCCTACGTGGCGGGCTGGATGTACTTCATCAACTGGGCAATGACCGGTATTGTCGATATCACCGCGGTGGCGTTGTATATGCACTACTGGGGCGCCTTTGGTGATGTACCGCAATGGGTGTTCGCTCTCGGCGCGCTGGCCATTGTCGGCACCATGAACATGATCGGCGTGAAATGGTTCGCAGAGATGGAGTTTTGGTTTGCGTTGGTGAAAGTGCTGGCAATTGTCATTTTCCTTGTAGTGGGTACCGTCTTTTTAGGCACCGGAAAACCGCTGGACGGTAACGCCACGGGTTTTCATTTGATTACCGACAACGGCGGATTCTTCCCGCATGGCCTGCTGCCTGCGTTAGTTCTGGTACAGGGTGTGGTTTTCGCATTCGCCTCTATTGAACTGGTGGGTACAGCCGCCGGTGAGTGCAAAGATCCGCAAACGATGGTGCCGAAAGCGATCAATAGCGTCATCTGGCGTATTGGTCTGTTCTATGTGGGTTCTGTCGTACTGCTGGTTCTGTTATTACCATGGAACGCCTATCAGGCGGGGCAAAGTCCGTTTGTTACTTTCTTTTCCAAACTGGGCGTGCCGTACATTGGCAGTATCATGAATATTGTGGTGCTCACCGCGGCGCTTTCCAGCCTTAATTCAGGGTTGTACTGCACCGGACGTATTTTACGTTCCATGTCGATGGGCGGATCGGCGCCGAAATTTATGGCTAAAATGAGTCGTCAACAGGTGCCCTGGGCTGGGATCCTCGCCACGCTGGTCGTGTATGTCGTCGGTGTTTTCCTGAACTATCTGGTGCCGTCGCAGGTATTTGAGATCGTGTTGAACTTCGCGTCATTAGGCATTATTGCGTCGTGGGGATTTATCATGATCTGTCAGATGCGTCTGCGCCGGGCCATAAAAGAAGGCAAAACGGCAGACGTCAGCTTTAAACTGCCGGGCGCGCCATTTACCTCCTGGTTAACGCTGCTGTTCCTGCTGAGCGTTCTGGTGCTGATGGCGTTTGATTATCCGAACGGCACCTATACCATCGCCTCATTACCGCTGATTGCTATCCTGCTGGTTGCGGGCTGGTTCGGCGTTCGTAAACGCGTTGCAGAAATCCACCGCACCGCGCCATAACGGCAGAAGGCCTGACAGGTTACCCCTTCAGGCCTTCTTTTTTAGTTCGCTTCAATCAACTGCGCAACGTCGTTGCTGTTAATTTCCCGCGCATTCCCATCCTGATCGGTATAGCTGGTCATTCCCGTGTCTTTATCCAGTTTTGGCTTACCCTGGGTGGTGATGGTTTGTCCGCTTTTCGTCGTCATGACGTAATCGGTGGTGCATCCTGCCAGGGTAAACAGCATCACGCCTGCACACAGACAGATAAGTGGCTTTTTCATGGTATTCCTGCGTTATTCAGTTAGCCGTTGAGGGCGTAGTGTAAGTCCCTGAAGTGGGTGAGGCTACTGGCGGGGTGTAACGAGGCGTATCGTGGGGTTTAGAGAAATGACAGGAGGGGTTTCCCCCTCCATTTATATTACAGCGCAATACGAATAACATCGTCCGGCTGAGTGGCTTCCTGCTCGCGAGTGGATTTTTGTTTCACGCTGACGTACAGGGTTTTACCATCGGCGGAGAGCGCCAGGCTGTTCGGGAATGTTGGGGTCTCGAACGTTTTAACGACTTTATAGCTTTTCGCGTCGATCACGCTCACTTTGCCGGCCTGACGATGGGTCACGTAGGCTTCATTACGTGCCGGGTTAAACAGTACGGCCAGGGATTCCGGCGCAGCGACTTTTGCCAAAACGTTGCCATTACGGGTGTCGATGACCAGCACTTCCGCCGCTTTAGAGTCGGTGACAAAGGCGCGGTTGCCCGCGGTGTCCAGGCTCAGATTGATGAAGAAATGCTCTTTTCCATCATCCAGCAGCTTTTTACGGCTGAGAATTTTGTTGGTGGTAGTATCGACGGTGATGAATTCACCGTCCGCATTGGCGGTGTACAGGCGCTTAGCTTTACTGTCGACAGCCAGAGCGGTGCTCATTTTGCCGGTATTTTGAATGGTGTCCTTCAGTTTAATAGCATCACCGTCCACAACCCAAATCACGCTCTCTTTACCAATACCGCTAATGTATACGGTGTTGGTAGCATCATCGGCGACCAGTTCACGCGGCTGCAGCGGGCGAACATCTTCAGAACGCTTACGCGCATCAAGTACCAGGCGTCCTTTCACCGCGCCGGTTTTGGCATCCATCGCCGTTACCGCGCTGTTTACCGTGTTGCCGAACCACAGCGTTTGCGTGGCGTTGTTGATGGTGGCGCCAAACGGTTTGAGATCGTTATGAATAACCTGAGTCACTTCGAGGGTGACAGGGTCAAGACGATAAACCACCCCGCCGGTATCCAGTTTGCGGCTCTGTGAGGTCGCCAGCCACAGTGCGTTCTCTTGCTGGCTGTATGCCATTTCATAGGCACCTTTGCCCACGGCTTTGCGCAGCAGTTCTTCTGCAGCCTGCGTAGTAAAAGATGATGCAACGAGCAGTGAACCTAACAGTAAAGAACCACGCAGACGCGGTGAAAACAGATGACGTAAAGACATGACGACTCCCTTTGATAAATTCGTTTGTTACTGCTTCACATAGCTTCAATGAGCAAAATCATGGTTTTGCTTTTTTAGGAATGAGAATAGTAATCATTATTCATCGCAAAGTGGAGCACTTCTTCACATATTGACTACAATCGTTTTCATTGCCCGAAAAATTACCGCAATTACGCAGCGCTAAAATTCATCTTTTATAAAAAAATTCACATGCTTACCGTTAGTTTTTGAACGTAAGCATCATAACTGGCCTTATTCATGACGATTTTTTCAGCCCGCTATACTGTTGTTCCTGTTTCTTTATTGCCTGCCTTCTTCTCGCCTTTTGCCCTGGCAGAAAGTGAGATAAACGATCAAACGCTGATCGTGAGTGCGACGCCACAGTCCGTTTCTGAGCTGGACACTCCTGCTGCCGTCAGCGTTGTTGACGGGGAGGATATGCGTCTGGCAACGCCGCGCATTAACTTGTCTGAATCCCTGACCAGCGTCCCGGGGCTACAGGTACAAAACCGACAGAATTACGCCCAGGACCTCCAGCTATCGATTCGTGGATTTGGTTCGCGAACCACTTATGGTATCCGCGGTATTCGTTTGTACGTCGATGGTATTCCAGCAACCATGCCGGATGGACAGGGTCAAACATCCAATATCGACATTAGCAGCGTACAAAACATTGAGGTTTTACGCGGCCCCTTCTCTGCTCTGTATGGCAATGCGTCCGGCGGAGTGATGAATGTCAGTACTGAAACGGGACATGAGCCGCCAACCATTGAAGCCAGTAGTTATTACGGCAGTTTTGGCACCTGGCGCTACGGGTTAAAAGCAACGGGAGCTCTGGGCGATGGTACTCAGCAAGGCGATGTGGATTACACCGTTTCAACAACCCGGTTTACCACCCACGGTTATCGCGATCACAGTAGCGCGCAAAAAAATCTGGCCAATGCCAAACTTGGCGTGCGCATAGACGATGCGAGCAAACTGACTCTGATTTTCAATAGTGTAGACAGTAAAGCCGACGATCCCGGCGGTCTTACCGAGTCGGAATGGCAGGTCGATCCGCAGCAATCGCCCCGCGCTGAGCAATTCGATACGCGAAAAACCATCAAGCAGACCCAGGCGGGATTGCGCTATGAACGCCAGCTTAGCGCGCAGGATGATATCAGCATCATGACCTATGCGGGGGAACGTGAAACCACTCAGTATCAGTCAATCCCGATGGCTCCACAGTTAAAACCGTCTCATGCGGGAGGCGTCATTACCCTGCAACGTCATTATCAGGGGATAGACAACCGCTGGACTCATCGGGGTGAGCTGGGCATACCCGTGACTTTCACCACCGGTCTGAATTATGAAAACATGAGCGAAAACCGTAAAGGCTACAATAACTTCCGTCTTGATGATGGCGTGCCGGAGTATGGGCAAAAAGGCGACTTACGCCGTAACGAACGCAACCTGATGTGGAATGTCGACCCCTATCTGCAAACCCAGTGGCAATTAACGCAGAAACTCTCACTGGATGCCGGCGTTCGTTACAGTTCAGTGTGGTTTGATTCTAACGATCGCTATATTACGCCCGGTAACGGAGATGACAGCGGTGACGCCAGCTATCACCAATGGTTGCCTGCCGGATCGTTAAAATATGCCATCACCGATGCCTGGAACGTCTATTTGGCCGCGGGTCGCGGGTTCGAAACACCCACCATCAACGAACTGTCCTACCGTTCCGACGGCCAAAGCGGCATGAATTTTGGTTTACAGCCGTCCACAAGTGACACCGTTGAAATCGGTAGCAAAACACGTGTTGGCGATGGATTGTTTACCGCGGCCTTGTTCCAGACTAACACGGACGACGAAATCGTCGTTGACAGCAGCAACGGCGGACGGACAACGTATAAAAACGCCGGAAAAACTCGCCGTCAGGGAGGCGAGTTATCCTGGGACCAACGCTTTGCCGCAAACTGGCGCGCAAAAGCGTCATGGACCTGGCTGGATGCCACCTACCGCAGCAACGTTTGTGGGGATCAAAACTGCAATGGCAACCGACTGCCCGGCATAGCGCAAAACATGGGATTTGCGTCACTGGGCTACGTTCCTGATGAAGGTTGGTATGCGGGAGCAGATGTTCGTTATATGGGCGACATTATGGCCAATGATGAAAATACGGCGAAAGCCCCGTCATATACCGTTGTTGGCTTGAATATCGGTTATAAATTTTATTACAGCAGTCTCATGGTAGACCTGTTCGGTCGGGTAGATAATCTGTTCGATAAAACTTATGTCGGCTCGGTGATTGTGAATGAGTCAAATGGCAGATACTACGAACCGGCGCCAGGACGAAACTATGGCGTAGGTATTAATCTGGCCTGGCATTTTGAGTAAAACTGGCGGGAATGACTCCCGCCATCAGTTTTTACGCATCATCGGCAAGACGAATAACCACCTTGCCGAAGTTTTTACCGGTCAGCAAACCGATAAAAGTCTGCGGTGCATTTTCCAGACCGTCGGTGATTTGCTCGCGGTAATGGATTTTGCCCTCTTTAACCCAGCGCCCCATCTCCCGCTGAAACTCATGAATGCGGTGACCGTAATCCTGACCAATAATAAAGCCCTGCATGCGGATACGCTTTTTCAGTAGCGTTGCCATCAGCAAAGGTAATCTGTCAGGTCCTGCCGGAAGCGATGTGGCGTTATAACCGCTGACCAGTCCGCAAAGCGGAATGCGCGCAGAGGTGTTGAGTAACGGCAGGACTGCGTCAAATACCTTACCGCCAACGTTTTCGTAATAAATATCAATCCCCTGCGGGCAGGCTTTTGCCAGCTGTTGCGCAAAATCTTGCGCGTGGTGATCGAGACAGATATCAAAACCCAGTACTTCGGTGGCATGTCGACATTTCTCTGCCCCGCCAGCAACGCCGATCACCCGGCAGCCTTTGAGCTTACCAATCTGCCCTACCGTTGCGCCAACCGGGCCGGTCGCGGCGGCTACCACCAGCGTTTCTCCCGCTTTCGGCTGACCGATATCCAGCAGCCCCATATAAGCGGTAAAACCGGGCATCCCCATAACACCCAGCGCCCAGGAAGGATGCTCGGGATTATCGCCAAGCTTCACCAGGCCACTACCGTCGGAGATGTCATAATCCTGCCAGCCGCTGTAGCTCAGCACCCACTCGCCAGGCTGGTAGTCAGGATGGTTGGATGACTCCACTCGACTTACGGTGCCGCCCACCATAACGCCGCCAATCTCTACCGGTGGGGAGTAAGATGGCTCATCGCTCATACGGCCACGCATGTACGGATCGAGGGAAAGAAAAACGGTACGCAGTAAAACCTGGCCTTCACCCGGCGTTGCCACCTCATCTTCTTCAAGACGGAAGTTTTCCGCAACCGGCGCGCCATGCGGGCGGGAAGCCAGTACCCAGCGACGATTACGATTAGTCTGTTGACCCATGATGTGCTCCTCTGCTTTTGGCATGAATCCATCAATAGTAGCAGCCTGTGCCTGCCATTTAGCTGACGGCATGATTTAACCGCACAACCAGGTAAACGCAGGGTTGCGCGGTTTCATTGATAAATCGACAGTCATTCGGCGGGCCAAGTTCCAGACAATCGCCCGCCTGCATTTCATGACGTACGTCTCCTTCTACAAAGACGAGTTCTCCCTGTTGTAGCCAGATAAGCTGTCTGGCCTGCACGTAGGAAGAGGCTGGCATTGGGATATCGCTACCGGCAGGCAATTCTATCTGCACCAGATCGATAGGCAGATCGCTGCGCGGTGAAACATGGCGGCGCAGATAGTGGCTTTGCGGGTCGTGCCAGACGGGCTGGTCAGCGAAGCGCAGCAGCTTGCCCTCCTGCATTTCGGCCCGCGCAATCAGCATAGACATGCTGATACCAAAGGCTCCGGAGAGCCTGCCCAGCAGCGTGGCCGTTGGGCTGCTCTCACCGCGCTCTATTTTGTGGATCATCGCCCGCGACACCCCTGCTCGCTCGGCAAGTTCCGTCAGTGACCAGCCGCGAGATTCCCGCTCAATGCGAATTCTTGCTCCGATCCGTTGATTTATGCTGTCTTCAATAGTATTCATATTGTAATACTATAGTGAACAATCCCTGAGGTTCAACATGTCAATTCGATTTGCCAGCAAAGAAGACTGTGCCGCCATTGCAGAAATCTACAACCACGCGGTACTGCATACGGCGGCTATCTGGAACGATCAAACCGTCGATGCCGAAAACCGTATCTCCTGGTATGAAGCCCGCCAGTTGATGGGCTATCCGGTGCTGGTGAGTGAAGACCGTGGCGTGGTCACGGGGTACGCCTCCTTTGGCGACTGGAGAAACTTTGATGGATTCCGTCATACTGTTGAACATTCGGTATACGTACATCCGGATCATCAGGGAAAGGGCCTGGGACAAGCGCTGCTCAGCAGACTGATAGCAGAAGCGCGCGAGTGCGGCAAGCACGTGATGGTGGCGGGCATTGAGTCTCAGAATCAGGCGTCGCTACATCTGCACAGCACGCTGGGTTTTAAAATTACCGCGCAAATGCCGCAGGTTGGCACCAAATTTGGTCGCTGGCTGGATCTGACCTTCATGCAATTACAATTAGACGATCGCCGCGATCCGGATGCCAGCAGATGAACCAGACGCTGACCCTCTCCTTTCTGATTGCCGCAGGTATTGGTCTGGTGGTGCAAAATACCTTGATGGTACGCATTACGCAGACATCCTCGACGATCCTCATCGCCATGTTGCTTAACTCGCTGGTCGGGATCGTGCTGTTTGTCAGCATACTGTGGTTTAAGCAAGGTGCGGCGGGATTTGGTGAGCTGGCCTCCAGCGTACGCTGGTGGACGCTAATCCCCGGATTACTGGGATCGTTCTTTGTTTTTGCCAGTATCAGTGGGTACCAAAATGTGGGGGCTGCGACCACTATCGCGGTGCTGGTGGCCAGCCAGTTAATCGGCGGACTGGTGCTGGATATTCTGCGCAGCCACGGCGTGCCGCTGCGAGCGCTGGTGGGTCCGGTCTGCGGCGCGGTGCTGCTGGTCGTCGGGGCCTGGCTGGTGGCGAGACGCTCATTTTAATTACGCTTATCCGGCCTACGAAACGTGCATGCAGGCCGGATAAGAGGCAACAAAAAGTCAGAGAATAGAGCCGCCTTTGGTCAACTGTTCGCGACGGGATTCCATATCCTCTTTATGCTGACGGCCATGATGTGCGATCGCCGTACGCAAACGCTGTTGCTGGGTATAGCGTTCTTCCCGGCTCAGCGCGGCATCATCGCTGAGTTCAATCAGCAATTCGTTCATATGCGTAATGACGCTCTCTTCAATGGCGGCATCAACACGTGCGCTAACCTCATCCAGATGCGACATAACCTCTCCTTAACTCATTAATTTAATTTTGCTTTTGAAAAATCACTGCCCATCAGGCTGACGCTGTATCCGCTAACGTTGCTGCGCGTAGCGTAGAACGTTTTGCCGTTTGCCAATGCAATCCACGGAGCCTGCTGGTAAAAAATCTCTTGCGACTGCTGGTAAAGCGCGGCGCGTTCCTCTGGTTTGCTTACCAGTTTCGCCTTTTGCACCAGCGAATTATACTCTTTATCGCACCAGCGCGCGGCGTTAGATCCGGTTTTAATGCTGTCGCAGCCCAGCAGTACATCGGCGAAGTTATCCGGATCGCCGTTGTCTGACATCCAGCCGAACAGCGCGGTGTCATGCTCACCTTTGCGCATTCCGGAGAGATATTCGCCCCACTCGTACGACACAATTTTCGCCTTCACGCCAACCTTTGCCCAGTCGCTCTGGATCATCTCGGCAATTCGTCGGGAGTTCGGGTTATATGGGCGCTGAACCGGCATTGACCACAGCGTCGCTTCAAAGCCATTTTCCAGCCCAGCCTGCTTCAGCAGGTCTTTCGCTTTTTGCGGGTCGTAAGCGTAATCCTGCAGATCTTTATTAAAGCCCATCATATTCGGTGGAATCGGCGATTTTGCCACCGTACCGGAACCTAAAAAGACAGCGTTTATAATGGCCTTTTTATCGGTCGCGTAGTTTAGCGCCTGACGTACCAGCACGTTATCAAACGGTTTTTTCTCGGTATTAAACGCCAGATACCCGACGTTTAGCGCTTCAACTGAATGCAGCGTCAAATCTTTATTCTTTTTAATCTCGTCAAATTGTACGGGGGCTGGCGCCGGGATTATCTGGCATTCATTGGTTTGCAGTTTTGCCAATCTGGTCTGAACGTTTGGCGTGATGGAGAAGATCAGGTGCTTCGTTGGGACAGCGCCATCCCAGTAGTTAGGGTTAGCGAGATAGCGGATTTGCGAATCCTGCTTGTACTGCTGCAACACGTATGGCCCGGTGCCAATCGGCCAGTTATCGACATTTTCCGGGGTACCTTTTTTCAACATCGCGTCGGCATACTCGGCAGAGAGGATGGAGGCAAAATCCATTCCCCAGTCGGCAAGAAATGCGGCGTTAGGTTCATTGAGGACAAACTGAACGTGATAGTCATCGACCCTCTTAACTTCTTTAATCAGTTTATCCAGACCGACATCGTTAAAGTATTCGTAGCTTCCCTGAGAAATCTTATGATACGGATGATCGGCATCTTTCTGCCGTAATACCGAGAAAATCACGTCATCAGCGTTGAAGTCGCGGGTCGGTTTAAAGAATTTATTACTGTTAAATTTTACGCCCTGACGCAGGGTAAAAGTGTAGGTTTTACCGTCCGGGGAAATCGTCCAGTCCGTTGCCAGAGAGGGTACTGGCGTATTTTTTACCGGGTCGAAGTTGATGAGTCGGTTGTAGAGCACTTGTGAACTGGCCACAAACGATGGACCGGAACTGGCAATTTGCGGGTTAAAAGATTCCGGCGATGCTTCTGAGCAGTAGATGATGGTGTCAGTATTGGCCGCGAACGCTGCGCCTGACGGTAAGACGGCGCTGAGAGCCAGCGCGAGTAACGTTTTCCTTGCAATCATGGTTATAAGCCTTCTTATTTTATTATTAACTGGAATATCAGAGCATAGCTGACAAAAACTGACCAATAACAAATCACTATCAGGTTATTCTAATCTGGTGTATTTCGCTGAATAATTCATCAGCCTGAGCGAATTAATTTCCCTTAAGTCTTTTTCAAAACGTCAAGATTTTTCCCGGCACTCTATGCCATGAAAATTCGCCCCTTTTTGCCTCTCTTCCACCGTTTGCTCGTTTTTATAAAACGTAAAGTAGATACGTGAAGAAGTCTAAGGGGTAACAACGTGGCAAAAACTCTCTTGCGCAGCGGCAATTTGGATGACTATCAGGCCGTGGGCGGCGGCGGTCAGGCCGTGTTTGATTCAGCATTGCAAATTCGTGAAACGCTTCGTCTACGCAAACAGCAGGCGATGGTGGATTGTCTGGCGATCCCACAAATTAACGACAGCGGCGATCGGGTGGACTGGTACTCGCGGGTTGAAGGGAAAGCCGTTGCGTGGAAAGCCGCTGATGAAGATGCACGTTTTCGTGCGCTGCGCTATCTGGGGAGCACGCTGGAAAATGCGGCGGCCCTGAGCCGTAAAAGCCTGCAATCGGGTAAAACCTCCCTGCAGCTATTTGGCTCACTGCTCGAAAAAGCCATCCAGTTTCCTGGTGAAAACCACGTGTTTCTGGTTGATGGCAAACCCGTTATTACGTTCTGGGGCTTCGTCAATCTGAATGAAAATCCTCGCGACGATGTGCTTGATTGCCTGCGCCTTATTGACAATCCTCCGGTCATCACCGTAACAGAGCCTGAACCGGAAGAAGAAACCACCGCGGAAATCACCTTCGCCGAGGCCGACGCGCCTTTGCTGACCCCGGTCGTTGAGCTGCCTAAACCGGCAGAGCCTGAACCTCAACCCCCGGTCGTTGTTAACGAACCTGAAGTTACACCGCCCCCGGTACAGAAAAAGCCCGCACGCCGCCTGCCGCTGTGGAGCCTGCCCGTTGCCGCAGTGATCGTTGCCGCCATTGTTGGACCACTGCTGTGGAAGCAACAAACCGCCGAGCCCGTACCCGTAGTGCCTCACGGCGAGGTTGCGAAAGCTGATGTGGCGCCGCTGCCAGAACTGACATCGGCACTGCCGCTGCATCGGGCTGAAGTGATCCCGGCTGCGAAAAAAGAGAAACCCGTCGAAGGGCCGGTTGTGATCGCTGCTATTCCAAAAGATGCGCTGGTGATGGACGCCAACCAGATGAAGGCTGGAACGACGCGTTTTCTTAACGGCAACTGGCGCGTCATAGTCGATGTTAAAGATCCGGTTAGCGGTAAAGCGCCGTCGCTGCGCTATCAGATCCAGACCAATAAAGGCACTGCGCGCGTGGTTCATGGCGACAATATCGTTTGTCGCGCCGAGATTTTCTCCGGTTTGCACCAGTCAGGTGAATTAATGATTAAGAGTCGCGGCAATGCCCGTTGTACGGACGGTTCTCGTTATCCGATGCCTGAAATTACCTGCAAAGCGGGAACCAATGACGTCGCCGCCTGTACCGCACGATATGACGCTCACGCGGAAATCCCTCTGACGATCAAAAAGATAGGTGCCTGATTTTATGTTGGTGAATCTGTGTGACTACAAACAGAGCGTGACGCTCATCGCCAATAGCGGTGTGCAATTTCTGGATTTTGGCCTGACGCCGCAGGAGTCTGCGCATCATGGCCGCTTTGTGCGCAAAACGGCCAACGGCCCCCTGCTACGGCTGGACTTCGATCTGACAACGGGACGCTATACCCTGCCAGGCAGCACCGGCGGTCAGCCCGAAGTCGTAAAGCCGGAAAGCACCCAAATGCTGCATTATTCCCTGGACGTGCTCGACGGCGTCTGGCTGCCGCTGCCGTTCCTGCGCTTTAACCCGCCGCGAACGTTTGTTGAAGGCCCGGATAACTGGGCGCGCGTACAGGTACGAAAACTGGCGCAACCTGACAGCGCGGGCAACACTCACCGCGTTAGCGTGGCGCTGGACAGCCAGCTCGCTGAAAATGCCCCTGCGGCATTAACCCCCAACGAAAATGACCTGCTAAACGGTACACGGTTTGCGCTAGCCTGGCATGACAACGAAATTGCTGATTTCCTCGACCAGACCTGGATTGACGGCTGGTTGCGCGAATCCTTTATGCATCATGTCACTCAACATGAGAACCGCTCAGAACAAGAGATCCAGCAGGCGCTGCGTAACTTTGAATACCAGGCGCACTGGTTGAATGTTCTGACCCTGTTAGGCGAGCAGCTTTCTGTCCCGGAAGTGAAACTGGTCACCCATACCCTCAGCACGCCCGCCATTCCGGTCGATCTTATCCTGGATATCGGTAATACCCATACCTGTGGCGTCCTGATTGAAGATCACGGCGATGCCAATGACGGACTACGCCAGACCGCTGAATTGCAGGTGCGTTCCTTAAGCGAGCCACAGTTCCTTAACGATCCGCTGTTTACCAGCCGGCTGGAGTTTTCCGAAGCCCGTTTTGGCAAGCAGCACTTTTCCGTTGAGAGCGGTCGTGATGATGCCTTTATCTGGCCGTCGATTGTTCGCGTTGGCGACGAAGCCCGAAAGCTGGCGATGCAGCGCATGGGCACCGAAGGCAGCAGTGGGATCTCCAGTCCGCGGCGTTATCTGTGGGATGAAACGCCGGTACTGCATGACTGGCGCTTTAGCCAGATGAATGGCAAAACCCAGCGCGAACCGCTGGCTACCGCCTTCCCGCTGATGAACCTGATGAACGATGACGGTCAACCGCTGTTCAGTCTGCCGCAGGACGATCGTCTGCCGGTGTTCTCACCGCAATACAGTCGCAGCACGCTGATGACGCATATGCTGTGCGAAATACTGGCCCAGGCGCTGGGGCAAATCAACAGCGTGGCGACGCGTTTGCGCCTCGGATTCCCGGCGTCTCCTCGTCAGTTGCGGACGCTGATCCTGACTCTGCCGTCGGCGATGCCCAAACAGGAGCGCGAGATTTTCCGCCTGCGCATGTTTGAGGCTATTGCGCTGGTCTGGAAAGCGATGGGCTGGCATCCGCAGGATGAAGATTTTACGACCCGTAAGCAGCAGGAAAAAAGCGTGGTTCCCGTACCGGAGATCCAGATGGAATGGGATGAGGCCAGCTGTGGGCAACTGGTGTGGCTGTATAACGAAGCTATCTCTCACTACGATGGTCACACCGAATCATTCTTTAACGCCCTGGCCCGCCCGGACCGTTTGCCGGAGCCTGGTGAGACTAAAGGCCGAGCGTTGCGCGTGGCATCGATCGACATCGGCGGCGGGACAACGGATATGGCCGTCGTCCATTATCAGCTTGATGACGGCGTTGGCGCGAACGTCAAAATTACCCCGCATCTGCTGTTCCGTGAAGGTTTTAAGGTCGCGGGCGACGACATGCTGTTGGACGTGATTCAGCGCTGCGTGTTGCCCGCGCTGCAAACCCGCTTACAACAGGCTGGCGTGACCGATGCCGCCGCATTGCTGGCCACGCTATTTGGCGATTCCGGGCGTATCGACACCCAGGCGATTCTGCGTCAACAAACGGCATTACAGCTCTTTATGCCGCTCGGTCATGCGGTGCTCTCAGCCTGGGAACAAAGCGATATTAACGATCCGGTAGCCGGGTTGCATGCCACCTTTGGCGAACTCCTGAGCCAGCAACCCACGCGCAACGTAATGAATTACATCCAGCAAGCCATCGATCATGCGTTGCCAGCAGGATCGCCAGCGTTTGATGTCCTGAGTGTACCGCTACAGGTGCAGTTCAGACAGTTACAAGAGGCGTTACTGGCGGGGCAATTTACCCTGACCTCTCCGCTACACGCGGTCTGCGAGGCCATTTCACACTATCGCTGCGATATTTTATTAGTAACAGGCAGACCCGCCTGTTTACCGGGCGTACAGGCGTTGATCCGCCATCTGCAGCCCGTTCCGGTTAATCGTATGATCTGGATGGATAACTACCGCGTACATGAGTGGTATCCGTTTAGCCAACAGGGGCGGATTGGTAACCCCAAATCCACCGCGGCAGTCGGTGCTATGTTGTGCAGCCTGGCGCTGGATTTGCGCTTGCCGCGCTTTAACTTTAAAGCTGCCGACATCGGCGCTTACTCAACCGTACGTTATCTCGGCGTGCTGGATAATACGGTCAATACCCTGCGCGATGAGAACATCTGGTATCACGATATCGATCTGGATAAACCCGGCGCGAAGTTGGATGCCCGCCTGCATTTCCCATTACGTGGCAACGTGACGTTAGGTTTCCGCCAACTGGCAAACAGCCGCTGGCCTGCCACGCCGCTGTATACGCTCAGCATAAATTCTGCCGAACTGGCAAAAACCATCGCCGGAGATGGCGTGTTGAATGTACGGCTGCAGCTACGCGGCGGTAGCAAAGAAAACGGCCCGGAATACTTCGTGCTGAGCGATGCCTGGTTACAGGATGGCACCCCCGTTGCCGCCAATGCCTTAACGTTAAAACTGAATACGCTGGCAGACCGTCGCCATAGCGGTAGCCATTACTGGATTGATAGCGGGAGCGTGTACCTGAAATGAGTAAGATGTTAGACACCGCGCAGGCCGCCATCACATGGGTCGCTGATACCCGTCAACGTTCGGCGCGTCTTGATGATGAAGCAGATGCCCTGCTGGCGCAGCTCACCCTCGCCGCCGTGAATGAAGCTGCGTTGAAGACGACCTTTTCATCGCAAGGATGCGTTGGGTTATACGGGCATTCGCAATCGGCAAAAGCACACCTGCTCGCGGCGTTGTGCAGCAATGCCAATGGCAAAGTGAATATCGTTACCCCGGATCGCAGTTTTGATTATTTTTCGCATATTAATCCTGGCCATGCGCCAACCAATATGGCGATCCGCTTTACGCGTGATGAAAATCCGCTCGATAGTGAATGGCCGTTGCGTCTGCGATTACTCAGTGAAGCCGAACTGGTACAGCTTTTTATTACCCAGTTTTGCGCCCTCCCGGACAACCGCCAGGTTGAGAAATCGATTATTGAGGCGCGCCTGGAAAAATGGCAGACGCTGCGTCAGCGTCATCCGGTACCGGGAATTACCGCGCACGATGTTGCGGCAATTGGCCGTTTCTGGCGCTCCAGCGTGCCAGCCAACCAGCAGCAAATCGACGATGCGCTTTGGCATCAGTTTGCCACACTGCTGCCGGCACTGGATCTGACGACCCGGGCAAACGCCTGGGCGTTACTGTGGGGAGAACAACCAGAGCTCACGCAGCAGTGGCTGGCGCTGGCGCATACGCTGCAACAAACCGGGAACGCGCAGGAACTGGCGGCTCCGTTGAGCCTGCTGGTTGACCATTTTGGTTTACCTGCCGAGAGTTTCCTGACTCAGGTGGCATTGACTGGCAATGAGGCGCAGAGCGATGTGGTGGTTCATCCCATTGAAAACCATCAGTTGCTCAATGCGGTCAGTCTCTCCCAGGCGTCACTGGCGCTGCTGACGCGCGAACTGGTCCTGACGGTTGAAGACGCCGTACTGGAGAATGTCGATCTGCTCGATATCCCCCTCGCCCCGGATGCGCATTCCCATCCGCTGTGGCAGGCCAAATTAGGCTGGATGCTGGAATATTATCGCCAGCATCTGCAACCGGATGTGCTCTTAATCTGTAATGCGGTATCGACCCGTTCGCAGACGCCTGCTATCACCCGCAAGCTACTGGGCTGGGTTAACGATACTCAGCCTGTCCATGATGCCGCATTGCCGGGCGTGGTTTGGGCCATTACCCCGCAGGATGCACGCTTTAGCACCCAGCAAAATCTTGATGAGTCCGTGCAGCAATTAATGGGCAAACCCGGACTACATTGGGGCACGCTGCAGGCGCTGGATAAACATAGCTTACAACGCCTTGTCGAATGGCTGACTCAGGCAACTTCGCCACAGCAGCGTCAGGCCAGATTGACCTCCCTGCGTGAGCAGCACCAGCAGCGCGTACGCGAAACCCTGATCGGCTGGATTAATCCCGTTGAGACCGAATCTGGAGGCAATGAGTGGGTGATCCGCCAGCTACAAGCTCAGGCGGCAAAGCATGGTGAACTCCTGGATGGTTTGCTCCCGCCGATGCGTCTCTTTGAGTCGCTGCTGCGGGTTCAGCAGCCACGCGAGGAACAGGTAAGCGGGTTATTTAATGAGGAGATTGACCTGTTTGCCGAGGTGCGTGACACACCGCTCTCACCGGATAGCAAAGAGAGCGGTTATCAGGCGCACAAAATGTGGGTTAATCACGTGCGCCAGTGGTGTCGCGATGAGAATAATGCCCGTCGTTTACGTCTCGAACCGCGTACGCTAAGGCAGGTCGCCGATATCCTCGTCACCGCCAGCTATCGCCTGGAGATGCCGCAACGCTTACAGCGCATTATGCAGCGAGAAAACGTCTGCGCCGCGCAGCTTCACGCCGATATTGGTGATTTTATTACCTGGCTTGGATTTGCCAATGTCGCCGAAGAACAGCGTCCTGCCAGCAGGATCCAAAAAGGATCGGCTATTTTTAGCGCGCCGAAGCAACAGCCGATGTTACGCCTGACGAAGCTGGATGAACAACCTTCGCACGGCGCAAGCCGGTACGTTTACGACTGGCTGGTCGCGTTGTATACCCGCGCCAATGAAAACGTGGGATATCAGCATCCGCAGGATGTCAGCGAAGCCGATAAAAAACGATTAGATGCCCTGTTTTCCTCCTGAAACGGCGTTAACGCCGTCATCAGAAGAGAGAAAACATTAACGCGACGGGAAAACTCATCGGCCAGGTCGCCCCGACTAATACCGCGCTGAGAAAACGAATTCGCTTTTTATCGCGGGAAAGAAACCAGGTGATGATTGCCGTGATAGCGGCCATCACCGCGTAAAAAACCAACATTTTTTGGTACAGAGACATGTAAGGCGTCCGGGCCGAAAGGTAAAATCGCGCGCAATATGCTCTTTTTCATGACCCACATCAAGTTTTATTAATTATTTTAAGGGAAACAGCGGGAAAACAAGCCGTTTTCATTATGTTCAGAATCCGTACTATTGCGGATAGTTATAACCCGTACTATACCCATAGGGGTTATAACGAAAGGTGGCACAAATGAATGTTTCCAGTAAAACTGTGGTGCTGATAAATATATTTGCTGCTGTAGGACTTTTCAGTCTGATTTCCGCAAGGTTCGGCTGGTTTGCTTGATGTGATTCTTGTTGATTAATTGCAGCGTCCGCTGGCAGAGGGGGTCTTCTCTCTGCCATTAGTGCACGATCTTCCCACTCTCCCGCCGCCGGGTAAATTATCCTTAGTATGTAATGTCCCTAATCCTTCTGCGGCATTATATTGCCCGAATAACGGCTCGGCGTTGTGCCGGTATGTTGATGGAAGAACGCGATAAAAGCGCTGTCGCTGACAAACTCCAGATATTGCGCCACCTGGCTAATAGGGCATCCATCCGCCAGCATCTCCATGGCTTTTAGCAACCTGAATTGCTGCCGCCAGTTCTGATAATTCATCCCGGTATCCCGGGTAAATATTCGACCGATTGTTCTCTCACATGCCCCAACCCGTCGGGACAATTGATTCAGTCGCGGTGGGAGTTCGCCCATACGTAATCCCTCTAGCCACACGTTCAACCGCGGATCTGAGGGAAACTGCAACGTCCAGTTTTCACTGCGGGCGGCGCGTATTTCCTCACAAAAAACGGTGATGAGGCTGGCCTGCTGCGCGGCTGGCATATCCCATGGCCAGAAAGCCATACGTTCTATCACTTCAAAAAAGAGAGGGTTAACCTCGACTATCTGCAGCGGTAACTCAGATAATGGCAATGCGGTTGAAAAGTACAAAGAACGATAAGCCATCCCCCCTCGCATTATGGCGCGATGTACCGTCCCGGCCGGGATCCAAACCGCACGCCGTGGCGGTAACAGACACAGAGCCTGCTCCAGCTCGATCGTAATGCTCCCCGCAGCCGAAAAAAGTAGCTGATGACGAAGGTGGCTGTGCCGTCCTGAATCATGTAGCCCCATATCGGCGGCTATACCGATTACCGGTTTGTCAAAGCTATCCGCATCGAAAGCATCATCAGGCGCAATTTTCATTATCTGTCCGATATTTGATATTTAATGTCCTGATAATGGTAATGAGACATTGCTCTTTCAGCAATAATGCCCGCCTGTTTTGTTTCTCTGGATATTGTATGAATACGCTTCGCCGCCCGCCGCTGTGGCTTCTTACGCTACTGATTATGTTCCCGCAACTGGTGGAAACCATCTACAGCCCGGCACTGCCAGGTATCGCCACTGCTTTTCACATCAGCAGTGAGCGTGCGGCTCAAACACTCTCCGTTTACTTTGCTGCCTTCGCCGTCGGTGTGGCGATGTGGGGTTGGCTGAGCGACTGCATCGGGCGACGTTGGGCTATGCTGGCAGGACTTATTTGTTATGGAACAGGCTGTGCCTTAGCCATTGTTGCCGCCGACTTCAGCGTTTTACTGCTGGCACGGATGGTCTCCGCCATCGGAGCGGCTGCCGGGTCAGTGGTGGTACAGACCATGCTAAGGGACAGTTATGAATCACCCGCGCTATCCCGCGTCTTTTCTGTGATGGGCGCCGCACTGGCATTGAGTCCGGTTTTCGGCCTGCTAAGCGGAGGTTGGCTGGTAAGCCTGTACGGTCATACTGGTGTATTTGTTGCCCTTATGCTGCTGGCGCTGCTACTGCTAATACTGACAGCAACCCTTTTGCCGGAAACAAGGCCGGAGAATACGGTCCGCCCACGGATGACGGTGCTCTTTCCCCGTATGGCGCGGGACGGTGAGCTGTGGAAAAATGCCATCCTGGTCGCGTTGTTAAATACCATGCTGTTTAGTTATTACAGCCTGGCGCCATTTCTTTTCGGGCAGTTGGGATGGCGTTCCCGAGCCTTTGGCTGGACAGGAGTGTTACTTGCGCTGTCTTCACTGTCGGGTAGCCTGCTGAACCGGAGGTTGCTAACGGCAGGTCTTACACCGGAACAACTGGTACGTTATGCCTGTGCGCTGGCAGCGTTGTCAGGTCTCGTCGCGTGGTGGCTACAGCACTGCGCGTGGATCCTGCTGCCGGTGTTCGGCGTGGTGTTAGCCTATGGGATCGCGATTCCTAATGTGCTGAGTCAGGCGCTGCGTCACTACCGTGAACAAGCCGGTGCTGCCGGTGCGTTGTTCGGGTTGAGCTATTACCTGTTACTGGGAATGATGCTGGGGTTGGCAGGCATGGTGCAACAGTTGGGGCTGGTTCTGAGCGTTTGTGCGCTACTCGCCTGGCTTTGCAGCTTGCGCCGCTGATACCCGGACGGTAAACCAGAAAGCACAAAGCCCCGACATTAAGCTGGGGCTTTGTTGTTTCAATTAGCCTGACCTCGCGGATATTTCCAACTTACCGCCGTCCGATGGCGACGAGGCCAGTGGCGCGAATAGTATCGACACACGTTTGCCAGTATTTAGCTATCCGTGCCCCCTTTACCGTTCGCGCTTAAGAAATTACTCATGCTTGATCATGACATGGCGAACAATCGTGTAATCCTCCAGTCCATAAACCGACATATCCTTGCCATAACCAGACTGTTTTTGCCCACCGTGCGGCATCTCACTAACCAGCGTGAAGTGAGTATTGACCCAGGTGCAACCATACTGCAGGCGAGCGCTAAATCGATGCGCGCGTCCCACATCCCGGGTCCAGACGGAAGAGGCCAGGCCGTATTTCGAATCGTTAGCCCACGCCAGCACCTGATCCTCATCCTCAAATACGGTTACGCTGACCACCGGGCCGAAAACTTCCCGCTGCACGATGGCATCATCCTGCTTTGCCCCGGCCAGCAGCGTCGGAGCAAAGTAGTAGCCTGCGCCATCCACTTTTTTACCACCGGTGATGACTTTGATATGCCCCAGCGCTTTGGCTTCATCGACCGCTTTCGTCACGCGATCGAGATGCGCCTGCGAGCTTACCGGTCCCAGCTCGGTCGATTCGTCATTCGGTGCGCCGATTTTCAGGCTTGCTACCGCAGCGCCAAGTTTCTCGACCAGCGCGTCATAAATGCCTTTCTGGGCATAAATTCGACAAGCCGCGGTACAATCTTGTCCAGCGTTGTAATAGCCAAAAGTTCGCACGCCGCTCACCACAGCATCCAGATCGGCATCATCAAAAATGATGACCGGAGCTTTGCCGCCCAGTTCCATATGCGTGCGCTTAATCGAAGGCGCGGTATGCTGGATAATGTGTTCACCGGTCGCAATGGAGCCTGTCAGAGAAACCATCCGGACTTTTTCATGACCGGTCAGCGGATCGCCTACCGTTTTGCCACGGCCAAACAGCACGTTGATAACGCCAGCCGGATAAATATCTTTGGCAAAATCAGCCAGCTTAAGCGCCGTCAGCGGGGTAATTTCTGACGGTTTAATCACCACACAGTTACCCGCCGCCAGTGCCGGCGCCAGCTTCCACGCCGCCATCATCAGCGGATAGTTCCACGGTGCAATAGAGGCCACCACGCCCAGCGGATCACGACGGATCATCGACGTATGCCCTTCCAGATACTCTCCGGCCGCCTGTCCTTGCAGGGTACGAGCCGCCCCGGCAAAGAAGCGGAAAACATCGACAATTGCCGGAATTTCATCGTTGAGGACGCAGTGCAACGGCTTACCACAGTTGAGTGATTCCAGCTCTGCGAAGGTTTGCGCGTTATCGGCGATTGCGTCAGCCAGTTTCAGCAGCAGTTCTGAACGCACTTTTGGCGTGGTTTGCCCCCAGGCGGCAAACGCGCTGTCGGCTGCGCGTACCGCGGCATCAACCTGCGCGGCTGAGGCTTCGGCAATCTCCAGAATGAGTTCACCAGTGGCAGGGTTATAGACTGGCTGCTTTTCACCTTCACCGTTGACCAGCTCGCCATTAATCAGTAATTGATGTTGCATAGCAATTTCCCATATCGTCGTTTATTTACCGTTTCCAGCGAGAGTGTCGCCTTCACGCGTTAGCCACCAGGCCCCTAAAATTGGCAGTGTCGTCACTAGCATTACCAGCAATGCCACAACGTTGGTGACAGGCACATCTCGTGGTCGACCCAACTGATTGAGCAGCCACAAAGGAAGTGTTCTTTCATGTCCGGCGGTGAACGTTGTCACGATGATTTCATCAAACGACAAGGCAAACGCCAGCATCCCCCCCGCCAGCAGCGCCGATGCCAGGTTTGGCAGCACGACATAACGAAAGGTTTGCCAGCCATTGGCGCCAAGATCCATAGACGCTTCAACCAGACTCCATGAGGTACGGCGAAAACGCGCCACGACGTTGTTAAATACCACCACCACGCAAAACGTCGCATGGCCCACGACGATCGTAAGAAAACCGGGTTCCAGGTTGATGGTTTTAAACGCCGTCAACAGCGCCAGGCCGGTAATAATCCCCGGCAGCGCGATCGGCAACAGCAGCAACAGCGATATTGCGCTTTTACCAAAAAAGTCCCTGCGCCACAGTGCTGCAGCGGCCAGCGTCCCCAGAACGAGGGCGATAGCTGTCGACAACGCAGCGATTTTAAGTGACAACGTCACCGATTCCAGAATATCGCCACGCTGCGCTGCAACGCTAAACCACTTCAGCGTTAACCCCTGCGGTGGAAAACTAAAAGCAGCCTCCTCAGTATTAAAAGCATAGGTGGCGATGATGAGGATGGGAAAGTGCAGGAAAATAACCCCACCCCATGCCGCCAGTTTGAGTAACCAGGGTGCGCGTTCAGAGTGCATCAAAAGCTCCCAGACGCTTCACGAACGCCAGATACAGTGCGATTAATACAATCGGCACCAGAGTAAATGCCGCCGCCATCGGCATATTGCCAATCGCCCCTTGCTGCGAATACACCATGTTGCCGATGAAATAGCCCGGCGGCCCCACCAGTTGCGGCACGATAAAATCGCCCAACGTCAGAGAGAAGGTAAAAATCGAGCCTGCCGCAATACCGGGTATCGCCAGTGGGAGGACCACATAGCGGAAAGTTTGACGCGGACGTGCGCCTAAATCAGCGGAGGCCTGTAATAGCGACGGCGGGAGTCTCTCCAGCGCGGCCTGTACCGGCAGGATCATAAACGGCAGCCAGATGTAGACGAACACCAGAAAGCGCCCTAACCCTGAAGTCGACAGCGTATTGCCGCCGACGGCAGGCAGCGTCAGAAACGAGAGCAGCAGCGGCTCCAGCCCCAGATGGGTTAAAAACCATTGCGCCACGCCGTCTTTAGCCAACAGTAACGTCCATGCGTAGGCTTTAACGATGTAGCTGGCCCACATCGGCAACATCACCGCAATGTAAAAAAAGGCTTTCATTTTGCCGCTGGTATAGCGCGCCATATACCACGCCATCGGAAACGCCAGAATCGCGCTGGCAATGGTGACCGCCACCGCCATCGTCAGGGTACGCAAAATGATGTCGTAGTTGGCCGGATTAAACAGCGCCTGCAAATTCGCCAGCGTCAGGTCCGGCGTGACCGACATGGTGAAATCGTCGAAGGTATAAAAACCTTGCCACAACAGCGTCAGCAATGAGCCGAAGTAGACAATGCCAAACCACATCAGCGGTCCGAGGAGCAGCAAAAACAGCCCCAGCCCCGGATTACGCCAGAAGAAACCTGAAATCCGGTTCAGACCTGTCGACTGTGGAGGCGAATGTAAGACATTCATAGCCATTCACCTCTCCTCAACCAGCGGTACCATCACGTCGCGTGACCACGACGCCATCACCTGCTGACCTGGCGACAACGTTGAGGGCAGCATTTCGCCCGTCAGATTCGCCTGGCTAACCAGCAACTTTTCACCACCGGCCAGTTTCAGTTCAAATCGTGTCGCCGCGCCCTGGTACTGCACCGCCTGGATAACTCCCGTAGCCTGGACTTCTCCCCCGGCATCATTCAAACGAATATGTTCCGGGCGCAGGGAGAACATCCCCTGTAACCCGCAAACGTTCGCTGACATCGTGGCATCAAAGACATTGGACGTCCCGACGAAACTTGCCACAAACGGTGTCCGCGGACGCATGTACAGTTCGCGCGGAGAATCCACCTGTTCGATGCGACCGTTATTAAACACCGCCACACGATCGGACATCGACAGGGCTTCCCCCTGATCGTGAGTGACAAAAATGAAGGTGATACCAAGAGATTGCTGTAATTTTTTCAGCTCCAACTGCATCTGTTCACGCAGCTTGAGATCCAATGCCCCGAGCGGTTCATCCAACAGCAGGACGCGCGGCTCATTAACCAGCGCCCGGGCAATCGCCACGCGCTGCCGCTGACCACCGGAAAGTTGCGACGGTTTGCGTTCATAAACAAAACCGAGCGCAACTTTATCCAGCGCCTCTCGCGCTTTGGCGTGGCGCTGTTTTTTATCAATGCCTTTGACCATCAGCCCGTAGGCGACGTTGTCAAGAATCGACATATGCGGGAACAACGCGTAATCCTGAAATACCGTATTGACGTCCCGTTCCCAGGGCGGCAATTCGCTGGCCTGCTTACCAAAAATGGTGATTGCGCCGCCTGACAGCTGCTCAAACCCTGCAATCAGGCGCAGACAGGTGGTCTTGCCGGAGCCGGATGGCCCCAGCATAGAGAAAAACTCACCGTCATTAATCGCAATACTTACGCCATCAGCTGCACGAACATCCCCGTACAGACGCGAGACGTTATGAAACTCCACTGCGTACGTCATAAAACCCCCAGCGGAATTAACGACCGCCCATAATGGCGATGTAATCCTGCGTCCAGCGACTGTAAGGAACGAATTTGCCACCTTCTGCGATCGGCGTTTTCCAGAAGGCAATTTTGTCAAAGTAACTATAGCCGTTGGTTTCACAGCCCTTTTCACCCAGCAGCGGGCTGGCTTTACAGCCTTCAGGCACTACTGGCAGAGAACCAAACCAGGCCGCAACGTCGCCTTGAACTTTCGGGGTTAATGACCAGTTCATCCATTTGTAAGCACATACCGGGTGTTTCGCTTCGCTGTGCAGCATGGTGGTATCAGCCCATCCGGTAACCCCTTCTTTTGGGAAAACCGTGGCAATAGGCTGGCCTTCCCCTTTCAGAGCGTTAGCCTGATAAGGCCATGCGCTTGACGCCACCACACCTTCGTTTTTAAAGTCGCTCATTTGCACGGTGGTATCATGCCAATAGCGATGGATTAGCGCGTGCTGATCGCTCAGAACTTTGATAACCGCCTGATACTGCTGTTCGGTGAGCTGATAGGGATCGGTAATGCCCAGCTGCGGCTGAGTTGCTTTAACGAATAACGCGGCATCGGCAATATAGATCGGCCCATCGTAGGCCTGAACGCGCCCTTTATTGCTTTTCCCGTCCGCAAGTTTTTGTTCAACAAAAACCACGCTCCAGCTATCTGGCGGCGTTGGGAAGATTTTTGTGTTATACATCAGCAGGTTTGGTCCCCACTGGTACGGCGTGCCGTAAACTTTTCCGCCAACGTTGAACCACTCGCCTTTTACCACGCGTGGATCGATGCTTTTCCAGTTTGGGATCAGCGCGGTATTAATCGGCTGAACGCGTTTACCCATAATCAGACGCAATGAGGCGTCACCGGAAGCGGTAACCAGGTCGTAGCCGCCTTTTGCCATCAGGCTGACCATCTCATCAGATGTGGCCGCCGTTTTGACATTGACCGCGCAGCCAGTATCTTTCTCAAACTGCGAGACCCAATCATATTGTTTATCGGTCTGTCCACGTTCGATGTAGCCCGGCCAGGCAATAATATCCAGACGGCCTTCCGGTTTATCTAATGATGTCGGGGGTTCGGCTGCCTGTGCAGTCATCAGCGTCATACTGAGTGCGCACAGGCTACTGAGGGCAAACTGCTTGCTCATAACGTCTTACTCCTGTCTAAAAAATATTGAGCGGCAGCCTTGCCGTAAATATATGTCCTTTCCTAAAAATAGTCGGGGTGTGGTAAGCGTTCCTGTTGGCGCAAGGAAATTTAATCAGGTTGTGAGCTAACGCTCATTACGCTACTGACGCTGACCGGGGATTTTTATCTTCTGGAGTATAGACAAGGAGTTAGATGCGATGGTGGCAATAGTAATAACTATTGATTTTTTGTATGGTAGCGCCCGATATAAATAACATCAGGGCGAGGTATCCTCTATTTCTGAAATATGAACGCGCCATTCTTTTATATTAAATAGCGCGTTATGTTTTATTTCATCATCTCGCGAATTAATTTTCCCAACTGTTTTACAGCCTGTTCCTCACGTTCCCCCCAGTGCCATGCGGTATTAAAACGGAAGAAACGAGTCCAGCTCCCCGAAGTCGAGAACATTTTTCCCGGCGCAATGCTGATATGGTGCGCCAGCGCCTGGGTACTGAGCACGCCTGCATCAAGCGGCTCTGGCAGTTCCAGCCACAGGAAATAGCCGCTGTCGTTGTGGTGAATTTTGACTTCCGCCGGAAGATGACGAAGCAGCGTTTGCCAGGCTTGCTGTTTGCGCTCCGCCAGCTGTCGGCGTAAGCGACGCAGATGTGCGTCATAGCGTCGGGTAGACAGGTAATCCACCAGTGCAAGCTGCATGGGGGAACTGGTGGATAAGGTGCTCATTAGCTGGAGTCGCTGAATACGCCGGGCATGCTTCCCGGCCGCTACCCAGCCAACGCGAAATCCGGGCACCAGGCACTTCGAGAAAGACGAACAATGCAAAACGCTGTCGGCGCGATCCCAGGCTTTGGCGGGCAGTGGTTTTTCACGGCCAAAATACAGCTCGCTGTAGACATCATCCTCTATCAGCATTACATGGTATTTCTCCAGCAATGCGACCAGATGCGCCTTCTTCTCTGGGCTGAGCGTAAAACCAAGCGGATTTTGGCTATTGGTCATCAGCCAGCAGGCTTTGACCGGATACTCCTGCAACGCCTGCTCCAGCGCGGTAAGATCGATCCCCTCTTTTACGTCGGTGGCGATCGAAAGCGCCTTCAGGCGTAATCGTTCAAGGGCCTGCAACGCCCCGTAAAAACAGGGGTTTTCGACAATCACCCAGTCCCCCGGTTCAGTAACTGCCTGCAGGCTCAGGTTGAGGGCTTCCAGCGCACCGGTAGTGATGACTATTTCATCAGGTGAAATGGTCATCCCCTGTTGAGCATAGCGACGGGCAATGGCATGGCGCAGTTCAGCATTTCCCGGCGGCAGGTTTTCGATCACGCTCATGGCGGTGGCGGTTTTACTCACCTGCGCCAGCGAGCGGTTCAACTGCTGGAGGGGAAACAGACGCGGATCGGGGAATGCAGAGGCAAATGGCATCACTGACGCATCCCGACTGGCCTGCAACATATCAAAAATATAGGTGTTGATATCCACCGCTTCATCGCGCATGACCTGCGCCTGCGGCGTGGCCAGTTCACGTTCAGGGCGCGCAGCAACGTAGTAACCCGACTGTGGTCGGGCGATAATTCGCCCCTGACTCTCCAGCAACTGGTAGGCGTGTCCGACGGTCATAAAACTCATGCCGCTGCTGACCACCTGTTCACGCAATGATGGCAAGCGATCGCCGGGCTGCCATACGCCAGACGCGATTTGATCGCGAATTTGCTCAGCCAGTCGCTGGTATTTTTTCATTTTTTGTCCTGATTATCGGTGTCGGTGACAACCACTGTATATATCAGTTTACATAATCAAGGTATTTTATATAACTGTTATAGTTAACAGTTTTACAACATCGCTAATGACAGCTCTTTGCCTAAGGCGCGGGCAGCTATCTGCACAGCATCAATTTTTGTCGCGTGCTTTAAATCGAATAAGCGAGTGATTTCCTGCTTAGGCCTGCCGATCCTGTTTGCCAGTTCCTGCTGGGTAATATTCGATTCAAGGAAGGCATTTAACAACAGAACTTTAGACGCAACGCTCAGTGGTATTTCCACATAGTCAGCGCCAGCGACAACCGCCGAAGGCAAAGGAATCGGTTCGTTATCGTCGAAATAGAATTCAAAAGCGGTGACCAATGCGGCTTGCGCAGCCTGCAAAGCATCATGACGGGTTTCTCCCTGAGTTAATGCTTCAGGAATATCCGGAAAAGACACCACAAACCCACCTTCCACGGCGGGTACTAGATTAACGGGATAACGCATGATTTTCTCAAAATTTCTCATATAATCAGCCTTATATTGATGATGATTACTGTAAGCCTGGCTGCTTTTGGATCGCTTTTCGCAGAGCCTCTTTTATCTCATCACCAGGATGCCTGAGCATAACGCTACGCCTTCCCTGATACCTCAACTTCAGATGATTTGAGCCGTTTGTAACTTCAACTCCCTGAGATTCAAGCCAGCGTCTGAAATCACTTTGCTTCACTGCGCCTCCCTGTCGTCTATTATACACACACAAAGTAAACATTTATGATTACTCTTTAATTACCTTGCTAGTAACATCGCAAAATTACTAGCGTGGGGAGGACGCTATTCAATAACGGGAACCCAGCTTCCAGATTTCATATCAGCCGGGCCAATCTATAACAGCGCGACAACTGTTATGGTTAAAAAGAACTGTTCTGTTTCTGCCTTCGATTGGTTCGCAGCCTTAGAATTGCGCTAAATCAATTTTGCCTGCGGAGTTAAGCATGTTCGGTCTTGACGCGTTTCACCTGGCAAGGATCCAGTTCGCGTTTACGGTATCCTTTCACATCATCTTTCCGGCCATTACCATTGGCCTCGCCAGTTATCTGGCGGTGCTCGAAGGGTTATGGCTAAAAACGAAAAATCCCGTCTGGCGCTCGCTATACCATTTCTGGTCGAAAATATTCGCCGTAAACTTTGGGATGGGCGTAGTTTCCGGGCTGGTGATGGCCTATCAGTTCGGCACCAACTGGAGCGGTTTTTCCGAGTTCGCCGGTAGCATCACCGGGCCGCTTCTGACCTATGAAGTGCTCACCGCCTTCTTCCTTGAAGCAGGTTTCCTCGGGGTAATGCTGTTTGGCTGGAACCGGGTTGGCCCGGGGCTTCACTTCTTCGCGACCTGTATGGTTGCGCTGGGTACTATTATTTCTACCTTCTGGATCCTCGCCTCCAACAGTTGGATGCAAACGCCGCAGGGTTATGAAATAGTTAACGGCCAGGTCGTTCCCGTCGACTGGTTCGCCGTTATTTTCAATCCTTCATTCCCTTATCGTTTGCTGCATATGTCCGTTGCCGCTTTCCTGAGCAGCGCGCTGTTTGTCGCAGCGTCGGGCGCATGGCATTTATTGCGCGGGAATAACACTCCGGCTATTCGCGTCATGTTCTCAATGGCGCTATGGATGACGTTAATCGTCGCCCCACTGCAGGCTTTGATTGGCGATATGCACGGTTTGAATACACTGAAGCATCAGCCTGCAAAAATTGCCGCGATTGAAGGACACTGGGAAAATCGCCCCGGTGAACCGACTCCGCTGCTGCTGTTCGGATGGCCGGATATGGAGCAGGAGCGCACCCGCTATGGGCTGGAAATCCCCGCGCTGGGCAGTCTGATTCTGACCCATAGTCTGGATAAGCAGGTTCCGGCCCTTAAAGAGTTTCCTAAAGAAGACAGGCCCAACTCTACCATGGTGTTCTGGTCGTTTCGCATTATGGCAGGGCTAGGCATGCTGATGATCCTGCTGGGCGCGATCGCCCTGCGGCTACGTTACAAGCAGCGGCTATACACCTCACGTCCTTTCCTGCGTTTTGCATTATGGATGGGTCCCTCCGGACTGATTGCCATACTGGCTGGCTGGGTAACCACTGAAGTTGGCCGTCAGCCGTGGGTGGTCTACGGTCTGCAACGTACCGCAGATGCAGTATCCGCGCATGGCGATCTACATATGAGCATCAGCCTGCTGTCCTTCTTTGTGGTGTACAGCTCAGTGTTTGGCGTCGGTTACAGCTACATGATTCGCCTGATCCGTAAAGGGCCGCAGGAAGATGATCCGTCAACGCCGCCATCCGGCACACCTGCCCGGCCGCTTTCTGCTGCCGTCCTCGACTCTCAACCGGAGGCACACCGCTAATGGGTATCGATTTATCAGTTATCTGGTTTGTAATTATCGTGTTCGCCACGTTGATGTATATCGTGATGGACGGTTTTGATCTTGGGATCGGTATCTTATTCCCGGCGATTCAGGACTCTGATGACCGTGATGTGATGGTCAACAGCGTCGCCCCGGTATGGGACGGCAATGAAACCTGGCTGGTGCTGGGCGGAGCCGGATTATTCGGCGCTTTCCCCCTGGCCTATGCGGTGATTGTCGATGCGCTGACGATCCCGCTGACGCTGATGCTAATCGGTCTGATTTTTCGCGGCGTCGCCTTCGAGTTTCGTTTTAAAGCCACGCCGGCGCATCGACCATTCTGGGATAAAGCTTTTCTCGGCGGTTCAATCCTCGCGACATTCACCCAGGGTGTCGTGGTGGGTGCCGTCCTCAACGGATTTTCCGTCACCGGACGCAGCTACAGCGGCGGTCCTTTCGACTGGCTGACCCCGTTTACGCTGTTCTGCGGCGTTGGCCTGGTTGTAGCCTACGCTCTGCTGGGAGCGACGTGGCTGGTGATGAAAAGCGAAAATCCGTTGCAGGAAAAAATGCGCCGTGTGGCAAAAAAACTGCTGCTGGCGATGCTGGTTGTCATTGCCATTATCAGCCTGTGGACGCCGCTGGCGCACAGTGCGATTGCCGAGCGTTGGTTTAGCCTGCCCAACCTGTGGTTCCTGATGCCGGTTCCGCTGCTGGTTGCGCTTATCAGCATCTGGCTGTGGCGTTCACTGGGGCAGCATCACTGCCATACGCTGCCTTTTGCATTGACGCTGGGGTTGATTTTTCTTGGGTTCAGCGGGCTGGGGATCAGTATCTGGCCACATATCATTCCGCCGTCCATTACGCTCTGGCAGGCGGCGGCTCCGGCGCAAAGTCAGGGCTTTATGTTGGTTGGCGCACTGCTGATTATCCCGATAATCCTGGTGTACACCTTCTGGAGTTACTACGTTTTTCGCGGCAAAGTTCAACATGGTGAGGGGTATCATTGATGCAACAAACAATCTGGAAACGCCTGATGTGGCTGGTGATCCTCTGGGGCGGCAGCGTGCTGGCTCTCGCCGCCGTTGGTATGTTCTTTCGTCTCCTGATGACGGCCGCCGGATTTAAGTCCTGAATCTCTCCCTGATAACAACCGGGCAGCGTCGCGCTACCCGGTTGTGACAAATCCCAACGTTGGCTAAACAAAAATGTAAAAAACATCGAAATGACAAAACAGAGATTGTCATTATGCCGATTAAAATATTGAATAGTCACCAGGCGAAATTATCGCCAATTCCGCAGCTAACGTACCAGAGGGTGCATGATGTTTAAGAAAGGGTTAACGGTGTTATTGCTGGCCAGCGCGCTTTTTTCCGGTCAGCTTTTCGCTACTAATCAGGGACATGAGTATCTTCAGGTGCAGGATGCCGATCACTTACTACGACACACCGCCGACAGCGATGAACTGCGAGTGACGGCGGAAGAATCCGCCGCCGATCTTCGCGAACACCATTACTGGCAAAAATCACGCAAGCCCGATACTCATCTGAGCTGACCTTTAGTTTTTACGCTTTGGCAACGTTTTCAGCAGTTCTTCGGGGCTGACGGAAGCCACCACGCTGCCCGGCAACGGCATCTTCAGAATGTGATGTTTCATCTTGCCGATCACGTGCATTTCGCATGGTCGGCAATCAAATTTCAGCGTCAGGACCTCATCGCCGTTAACCAGTTGCATCGGCGTGGCTTTCCAGCTTTTGATATTCCCTTTCGCCTGTTTCGGACACAGGTTAAACGCAAAACGCAGGCAATGTTTAGTGATCATCACCGGCACATCGCCCTTTTCTTCATGTGCTTCATAAGCGGCATCAATCAGCTGAACGCCATAACGGTGATAAAACTCACGCGCTTTATGGTTATAGACGTTAGCCAGGAAGCTCAGATGCGTTTGCGGATAAACCGGCGGCGGCTGTACAACCGGTTTACGGCGACCACGCTGATAGTTTTGCAAACGTGCAGCATCCAGCATGTCGACCGCTTCACGTCGCAACTGATTCAGTTGACCGTTTGGCACAAACAGCGCTCCCGGCAGATTCACCTGAATGCTGCGGGCGTAATAAAGCGTTTGTCCAAGCTTTGCCAGACCATCCTGCAGGTTGCTCAACGCTTTTTCCGCATTGTTCGCTTCCTCGAACTGGCCATCCAGCGTATGGGTAATACTCACCCCCTCCTCACTGGTGAGCGTCAGGATCAACTGCTCCTGCCAGCCACCCAACTCAATATCGACCGCGACGCGCCGCTCGCTGGAGGTTTTGGTCAATGCCTGCTGCCAGTTATGATCGAGGTTGCGGTTCAGCGGGTGATTGGCACGTACTTTGTGCAGATCGGCGGGCATTTCATTCGGCCATACCCGATAACGATTGTGCCCCGTTTTTTCTACGGTGTTGGCGCGAAATCCGACCACTTCGCGTTTGATTAACACGTTCAGGCCATCCCCGTTAGCCAGCGGTTCTGTCACTTCAACATCGAGATGATCTTTTGCCACCTTCAGGACTTCGCCGACCGGCAAACCGATAAACTTTGGTGAGTCGAATGCGCCGATATCACCTTTACGAGCATTCACAAAGTAATCGGTACTGCCGCGATGGAAGGTTTTTTCCGTGGATGGCGTAAAGAAATGTTCGGTACGCCCGGCTGAAGAACGGGCCAGATCGCCCCGCTCTTCAATGATTGCGTCCAGCATCTGACGATAATGCGCGGTAATATTCTTCACATAGCTCATGTCTTTGTAGCGCCCTTCAATTTTGAAGGAACGCACACCAGCATCAATCAATGCGCCGAGGTTGGCGGTCTGATCGTTATCTTTCATCGACAGCAGGTGTTTTTCATAGGAGACCACGCGCCCCTGATCGTCTTTCAGGGTATACGGCAAGCGACAAGCCTGAGAGCAGTCGCCGCGGTTAGCGCTGCGTCCGGTTTGCGCATGTGAAATATAACACTGGCCTGAATAAGCGACGCACAGCGCCCCGTGAATGAAAAATTCAATAGTCGCATCCGTAGCCTGATGGATGGCCTTGATCTGCTCAAGGCTCAGTTCGCGCGCCAGGACAATCTGGGTGAATCCGACATCAGCAAGAAACTTCGCCTTCTCGACGCTGCGAATATCACATTGAGTGCTGGCATGCAGCTCAATGGGCGGAATATCCAGCTCCAGGATTCCCATGTCCTGCACAATCAGGGCATCAACGCCGGTCTGATACAGATCGGTAATTAACCGCTGCGCGGGCTCCAGCTCATCATCATGCAAGATCGTATTTAGCGTCACAAAGATTTTCGCCCCGTAACGATGAGCGAAAGGCACCAGTTCGGCGATATCTTTCAGGCTGTTACTGGCGTTATGGCGCGCGCCAAAACCCGGTCCGCCAATGTACACAGCGTCTGCGCCGTGTAATATGGCTTCACGCGCAATGGCGGTATCCCGGGCCGGGCTTAACAATTCAAGGTGATGAGGCTGCTGGCGCATACAGTTGTTATCATCCACAAGCGATAAAAATGGCGGCTATTGTAGTCACAAGCGCGGCTTTTCGGAATAGTTTTCCCGATTAACTACGCGGGTAATGGATCAGCGAATGAAAGTGCGCTGTTTGTTCGTGACCGTTACGGTAGCTATGCGCCCTGTCTCCGGCAAAACGCACCCCCTCGCCGGGTTTAATGGTGCGCCATTGTCCCTCAATACACATATCCAGCAGCCCATTTATCACCACCACGTGTTCTATCACGCCGGTTTCATGCGGAGTCGATTCACTGAGCGCGCCGGGTGCCAGCAGTATCGAAAAATGATCGAAGCACAACTGCGGATCCCACGGAAACAGCGGTGTGACGACCATCGCCTGCTGCTGGGGATCAAATATTGGCGCACTGTCTGACTCCGGTGGTGAAATGAAGGTCGAAAACGGGACGTTCAGTCCGGTGGCAATTTTCCACAATGTCGCCACCGTTGGGCTGGATTCGTTGCGCTCAATTTGCCCCAGCATGGCTTTCGACACGCCGGTTTCCTCCGCCAGACGCGACAGACTCCATTCCCGCTGGTGACGTAGCGTCTTGAGCGTTGTGGCCAGATAGTGGGTTAAGTTATCCATTTTTCTCCTTCCTAACTATCCCTTCTCAGGGCTACAGCTTAACACTTGTACGCTATAACGCACAGTGCTACAGTGATTGACCGTTATAACGCACACGGAGTCACTATGCGTGCATTTTCCATCCCTCTGCCCACCGTACTATCGGGCTTCGTGGCTGTCCTGGTCGGCTACGCCAGCTCGGCTGCCATTATCTGGCAAGCGGCTCTGGCCGCAGGTGCGACGACTGAACAAATCGCGGGCTGGATGACCGCGCTGGGAATAGCAATGGGTGTCAGTACGCTGGCGCTGACATTATGGTATCGCGCCCCTGTGCTCACAGCCTGGTCAACGCCCGGCGCTGCGCTGCTGGTGACGGGCCTGCAAGGCGTCACAATTCAGGATGCCATCGGCGTTTTTATCGTAGCTAATGCGTTGATTGTGTTGTGCGGCGTAACCGGGCTGTTTGCCCGTCTGATGAAAATAATCCCCCATTCACTGGCATCAGCCATGCTGGCTGGGATCCTGCTGCGTTTTGGTCTGCAGGCGTTTAATAGCCTCAACAGTGAGCTTATTTTGTGCGGTAGTATGCTGGTGGCATGGCTGGTATTTAAAGTCACAGCCCCACGGTATGCAACGATCGCCGCGATGCTGGCGGGTATTGCTATCGCACTGATGAAAGGTGACGTTGTCACTAGCGGAGTGGATCTGTCGCCGGTGATGCCAGCGTTTATTGCCCCCCACTTTTCTTTGGCCCACAGTATCAGCATTGCACTACCGCTGTTTCTGGTCACTATGGCTTCGCAAAATGCTCCAGGTATTGCCACTATGAATGCGTCGGGTTATTCGTTACCCGTTTCACCACTCATTGTCTTTACCGGCCTGCTGGCCATGTTGTTTTCACCGTTTGGCGTCTATTCCATTTGCATTGCCGCTATCACCGCCGCAATTTGCCAAAGCCCCGAAGCGCATCCTGATGCTAAACGGCGCTGGCTCGCCGCCGCCGCTGCTGGTGTTTTCTATCTTCTGGCTGGGGTGTTTGGCGGTTCGGTCACAGGAATGATGGCGGCCCTGCCGGTAAGTTGGATCCAGATGCTGGCCGGTCTTGCTTTGCTCGGGACGATTAGCGGTAGTTTATATCAGGCATTGCATAATGAAGCAGAGCGCGATGCAGCTATTGTTACGTTTCTGGTCACGGCCAGCGGCCTGACGTTACTGGGTGTTGGCTCTGCATTCTGGGGATTAGTGGTCGGCGGTATCTGCTACGCAGTGTTGACGTTATTTCGCCGCACGTAACTGCGTTGGCGTTTTACCCGTTACCTGTTTAAACCGATTACTAAAATGGCTCGCAGAACTGAATCCGCAGGCCATCGCAATGTCCGACAAACTGCGTGAAGAGTAACAGACCAGATGCTGCGCCAGCGCCATACGGCGTTGCATCACGTACTGATGCGGTGCCGTTTTCATCGACTGGCGAAACATTCTGGCAAAGTGGAATTCACTAAGCGCCGCCTCGCTTGCGAGGTCGCTCAGGGTTATTGGGTACGCCAGATGCGCGTCAATATAGGCCAGCACGTTGCGTAAGGTGGCCGGCGCCAGTCCTCCAGTGACGGTAGGCAGTCGCCATTGAACATTACTGTAATGCTGGATCAGATGCGTTAACAGCAGCGAAGAGGCAGCGCTGAGCGTGAGATGATTGGCCGGTTGCTGCCAGTCGTTACCAAGCAAAAACTGACGGTAAACCGCCGTGATCCCCGGGTCACTGCCAAATGTATGCTCGTCCAGCGTAAAGCTATAGGGGCTTTTGTCCCAGACTTTTTCACCCACTTCGCGCAGATGAGCGTCGGTACAATACAGGTGAACAAAGGAGAGATCGTCGCGGATATCCCAACTTGACTCGCTTTCTTTCGGCATCAGGCAAAAACGGTCAGGTCCCCCGCCATTCTTCCAGCCTCCCGCCGTTTTGTGGTAACTCTCGTAGCCATCCGCGATGTATAAACTGAGCGTATGGTGATCGCAATACTGAGTGATGGTATCACGCTTATTTGACCAGGCCGCCAGTTGGATCCCTGAATGTAACGCAACCGATTCATGCAGCACGGCATTATGTTTGCGTAAGTTTTCAAAGGCATCGTAGGGCTGAGGCATACCATCACATTCAAAATAAGTTAGCAGGCTTTCAGTCTATAACAGCCACATATTGTTAACAGCTGCCTTTTCGCTTTTACGCTAAAAAAGCGCAAGATTTTGCAAGTCCGCCGCAAGCCGATGAAAGCCTCCTGCCACCAGACATGACACAGTGTGAGCCTGACGACAAAAAGAGAGAGTTGTATGAACGCACTGTTGTACTGCCTGGTGGTGGTCATTTGGGGAACGACATGGATTGCGATTTATTTGCAGCAAGGCCCGGTTTCTGCGCCGGTTTCTATTTTTTGGCGCTTTGCCGTTGCCAGTTCGGTGATGATAGTTATCCTGCTGGTTAGCGGTAAATTACGCAAACTGTCTGGCCGCGATCATCTGTTTTGCCTGTTACAGGGCGGATGCGTTTTTTGCTTCAATTTCTGGTGCTTTTATTCAGCTGCAGCGTGGATTAATACCGGCCTGGAGTCGGTGATTTTCTCAATGGCAGTCCTGTTCAATGCGGTCAATAGCTTCATCTTTTTTGGGCAAAAACCACCGCTGCGCTTTTATATTGCAGCCGGTCTGGGACTGACGGGCATTGTTACCCTATTCTGGCAAGATTTGCTCAACAGCGGGTTCAACCATTCACTGCTGCTGGGCATCGGTTTAAGCGCTTTGGGAACCTTCGGCTTCTCATTGGGTAATATGATCAGCCTGCGTCACCAGAAAAAAGGGCTGGAAGTGTTAACAACCAACAGTTGGGCCATGCTGTACGGTACGCTGCTGATCGCCGCCATTGCGCTGGTGCGCGGTGACAACTTCACGCCGCAGTGGACATTTAGCTATCTTAGCGCGCTGTTGTATCTGGCTATTTTTGGCTCAGTGATTGCCTTTGGCGCGTATTTCACACTGGTAGGTCGCATTGGCCCCAGTAAGGCGGCATACAGTACGCTGCTTTTCCCGTTGGTCGCGCTGACGCTATCAACATTGTATGAAGGATACGTCTGGCAGGTTAATGCGATTGCCGGACTCGTATTGATATTACTGGGGAACATGGTGATGTTTGCCCGACCAGAAGCGCTGATGGGTAAACTATTATATCGACGCCGGACGGCATAAAAAAACGCACCATCCAGGGATGGTGCGTTCTTCATTATTATTATGGTTTTTTATTCACGTCAAACATGGTGGCATCAGTCGCCATGTCATCAACAACTTTCTTCAAAGTCTCGAACGCCATCGGCGTGCTTTCGTTGTTCAGGTCTTTGCCTTCACCCTTACGTACAACTTTAATCACTGGTTTATTGGTCGCCGCATCAATCAACTCACCCTCGAAATAGAGGTTGGTATCCATGGTACGGTGACCCGTCGCCATTTGCGTTCCTGCAACGAGCAGGGCAACCGGAACCACTTCATAGAACTGCAGCCCTTCTTTGCTGGTCGCAACACCGGTAATCGCTCCGCGGAAAATCAGGCTACGTGGTCCAGGGGTAGCCACCAGCGGTTTACGCTTGCTGATAGCGGATTTCAACTGTGTATTGGTATAGGTCAGCAGTTGATCAAGAACCTGCTGCCCTACCTGCGTAGTAGGCTTAGGAACCGGATAATACGTTACCGGGTTATAAACAATGTTGTCATATTTGGATTCGTTGTAGCTCGGATCAACCCAACGGAGTACCGTTTGTCCCGATGCTGATTTTGTTTCCTTCAGATCAGAGTAATTTTTTAAAAACCCAGAATATTTTTCCGGCTCGGTTACTTTTGACGCACAGCCGGATAATGCCAACAAGCCAGTAAGCACTGCAACTTTAAATAAAGTTTGAGTACGCATGAAACGATCCCTTTAGTTTTCGCAATGATGCCTAAAAAGGATAGCAAAACAGTTTCATTTTAGATGTACTAAAAATGGTAAGCACCGCACAATTTTATCTCTGCGCTCAGCACAAAAAATGCTGAACGCAGAAAGAGTTAACCCAGACGGGAGACTCAGGCAGTTTTACGTGCCAGCATTGTGGCAAAGCGCAGTTTAATTCGATTACCGTTTTCATCCGTACGATGAAGTTCGCCCACGTCTTCGTTATATTTCAGCAGATCCCACCCGTTGTAATAGTTGCGTAATTCTCCGGCTTTAAATGCGAACGGAAAACCAACGGTGCACGGGAAATCATCGGTATCCATCGCCGCAACGATTAAGTTATATCCACCCGGTTTCGTGCAACGTTGCATATTTTCAATAAGGCCAGGGATAGTTTTGGCTTCAAGGAACATCAGCACAACGGTAGACAGAATAAAATCATATTCGCCATCAAAGCGTAATGCGTTGAGGTCCGCAACATTCGCCTGCAGATTAGTCAGCCCTTCAGCGGCTTTGATCCTTTCAAGATTAGCGATGCTCATGGGGTTTTTATCCCATGCTGTCACGTCATAACCGTTTGCCGCAAGGTACAGGCTGTTACGACCGTTACCGCAGCCCAGATCCAACGTTTTGCCCGGTTTTACAATTTTTGCCGCTTCAACGACATCGGAATGTGTACGGGTTAAATCGTATTTCTCAGTAAAGTAGTTTTCGTCGCAAAGGGTCATTATTTATCCTCAGATTTCAGTAATGCAGTACGCTCCGTGCGGATGAGCAGTTTTCCCTGCATCAGCAATGCAAACGTACGTACCAGTAATAATGCAATGATAAAATTGGTAAAAATAAACAGTGGGATCGACAGCGTATGAAAAAATCCCGAATCGCTTCCGTGCCCCAGGTGCAGCCCTGTTGTCGCCAAAGCCGACACGCCAAACGAGAAGCTCCAGAAAGACGCATTAAATGGCTGTGACAAATACCACGGCATAAGGCGTAGCATGAACAGAAGTTGCAGCAAACCATAGCCGAACAGCATTTTAGCTAACGTATCGCCCTCGCCGCCGTTGACGCTAAGCCAGGCGCTGCAGGCGACCAGCGCAGGCGCCAGTTGAATGCCAAGTGAGGTTCGTAAAACCGCAGGCAGCTCGCCGCAGCTACGTAAACGTTGCAGAATCACTGGCTCCAGGCTGAGCCAGGAAAATACCCCTGCGCCCAAAAACACCAATCCTGCATCATTGAAACCAAGCGCTCCGCAGGCCATTGCGCTGATAAAGTTATTGGCGACGGTTGGCAGATACAGACCCGGCGTGGTGGCTTCCTCTGGATGCGCACCGCGCCATAACCCTGCCGTTTGCCAGGCCGCGTATGCCAGCTGTATCACCACCCCAATGCTGAACAATCCAATTGCCAGCGGTCGATACCATGGGACAAAACCAATCGCTACCAACATCGTGGTGGCCGGAAACAGACTGACAAAGCTACTCATCACCGGGTGACGAATTTCCGCCAATACGCTATGTGGAAAACGCAGTAAACGGCTCAGAAAGGCCAGCGTCAGCAGCCCCCAAATGACCATAGCGAGGATCACTAAACCGTCGCCAATCCGGTGGCTCACTGGCCACACCTGACTGGCATAACGCCACGCGAATCCCATCCCGATGATGCCCAGTACCATGCCAAAATAACCGGCCGGAAGATTGAGGACCCGCTCACTCTGTTTGTTCTTACTCATTTTGTTTATTTTTTAAAGTATATTTGAAATGCATTTTATGGAATTTCCGCTGATTTAGCCAGTGCGGAAAACTTTGCTACGTTTAACTAAGGTGCGCCACACGGAAATGAGCTATGACCAAATATCGTCTGGGCGATGAGCCTCGTTCCTTTAGTTACCAGGATAATGGCAATAAAAAAAGCGTATTACTACGCCAAATCATTGCGCTCACTGATTTTAGTGATGTCCAGGCCGGTACACCGGGCGGCTGGGTTGATGACGAATGCGTATTGTCGCAAAGCGGCGACTGCTGGATTTACGATGAAAACGCGCTCGCGTTTGCCGGGGCGACGATTACAGGAAACGCCCGCATTACCCAGTCAAGCGTAGTCAGAGATGGCGCGCACATTAGCGATGCCGTGTGGATTGACCGGGCTGAAATCAGCCATAACGCGCAAATACGTGACAACGTCACCATTCAGGATTCGGTGGTTCGCGGTGAGTGCCTTCTCTTCGGTGATGCGCGCGTTATGTGTGGCTCTGAAATCATCGCCGCCAGGGGGCTAACCCGTGAACGCGACCAGCTTCTGCAAATTTACGAACGGGCCACCGTCAGTCATTCTCGGGTGGTTCATCAGGCGCAGATCTATGGCGATGCGCAAATCAACTATGCGTTTATCGAACATCGGGCGGAAGTTTTTGAGTTCGCCCGGGTGGAAGGTAATGAAGAGAATAATGTCTGGATTTGCGATTGTGCCAAAGTCTACGGCCATGCGCGCGTCGTCGCCGGAACCGGAGAAGACGCTATTCCTACCCTGCGCTACAGCTCGCAGGTGGCGGAGCACGCGGTGGTTGAAGGTAACTGCGTGCTGAAACACCATGTGCTGGTCGGCGGTCACGCGCATTTACGCGGTGGGCCGCTCCAGCTTGATGGTCATATCCTGATTGAAGGTCACGCCTGCGTGCAGGGCGAAGTGCTGATCGAGCATCATATTGAAATAACCGGCCAGGCGCACATTGAAGCGTTTGATGGCGATGCTATTCATCTGCGCGGGCCGAAGGTGATCAACGGTGAGCAGCGCATTACGCGCACACCTATCGCAGGCTTATTCTGAGGGACCATCAATGATGCGGGCATACAGATTCACATCATGGTAATCACCGTTAAGGAACTCCGCCTGTTGCATACACCCTTCCAGTTGGAAGCCATTGCGCAGCGCCACCTGGTTGCTCTCAACGTTCTCCACACGACATTTAATCACAAAGCGGCGGATCTCCTGACGCTGTGCAAAATGATGAATCAATGCCTGTAACGCCAGGGTCATGATGCCTTTTCCCTGCTGCTCCTTATCCAGCCAGTAGCCAATATAAGCCGCTTTGTTCAGCGGTTCTATCTGGTTAAACGAGATGACGCCCACCACAGTTTGTTGCGCAAAAATAAGGAACATTTTGGCGTAACCGCGCTGGTGCAGCATCATATTGCCCTGCACGTTCTTGCGGGTGTCTTCCTCAGAGGCAACAAACTGCGGCCAGTTCAGCGACTGCTGGAGCCAGGTTTTATTTTTAAGCACCAACTGATGCAGAGGTGTGACGTGTTGCTCTTCTACGGCACGCAGTTCTAACGTGTCATTGATGGTAATCACTTCTGACATTTTCATTCCGTTATGCTGGTTAATCTCATTAAATAAAAACAGGAAGGGCTTCCCTTTTGGAAGCCCTTTTACACAGCAAGTGCCGTTTTGCTTAGCTCTCGCTGACACTCTCTTTTTGCAATATTTTGAGCAGATCTTCCTTCAGGTGGAGTTTCTGTTTCTTAAGGCGAACAATGTCCAAACTATACCCCCGACCATCCGAACCTTCCAGTCTGGAGATCTCATGATCAAGGCTGTTGTGTTTTTCGAATAAGGACAGAAAGCGAGGGTTCTCGGTTTTCAGTCGGGAAATAAGGTCTCTGTATTCTGGAAACATACTTTCTCCCTGTTAGTGGACAAGAATGTGTATAAGAAATACACACCCACAGAGTACCCATTTGGCATACAGAAAAATGCGAACAGGATCGAGTAAATAGTGTACAGAGTCGTTATGAGGAGGATTGCAGATACGGCTCCCCATCTGGAGAGCCGTAAAGGAAGTGATTAACGCATCTCGCGGTCGTCAACGTACTGACGTTTATCCGGCGCTGGCGGGAAGTACTGATACAGCCAGGTTTCGCTGATGGCGTCGCCCTGACAACGCAGGAACATACGCATATCTACCGGATCGGTTGAGTCAGAGGTCGGATACCAGTCAAACTGAATGCGATAACCGTCGATAGGTTCCACGTAGAGGATCTCAATCTGTTTCGCTTCACCGCTGGAGAGCGTAATTACCGGTTCAATACCCTTCGGCGCAGCCGCTTTCAGGTCGCCGCCGACGAAATCAACGGCAAAACGACGCGCCCATTTCTCCGGGTAGTGCTCGCCCGGCGCCCATCCTTCCGGGAAACCGCCCATGCCAGTCCGGGTCGCCATCACGCGAGCCAACGGCGAACGCACCGGCGGCTGAGCGCTCCAGTACAGGCGATATTTGAATTCCAGCTCATCGCCGGCTTTGATCTTCTTATCCGGCTGCCAGAAGCAGACGACGTTATCCAGCGTTTCACCGGTCGTTGGGATCTCCATCAGGCCGATGGTCCCTTTGCCCCACTGGTTACGCGGTTCGACCCACAGGCTTGGACGTTTGTTATACCAGCCCATAATGTCCTGGTAATGGGAGAAGTCGCGATCGAGCTGCAGCAAGCCAAACCCTTTCGGGTTGTTATCGGTATAGGCGTTGAACTGCAGTTTTTGCGGGTTATTCAGCGGGCGGCAGATCCACTCGCCGTTGCCCCGCCACATCGCCAGACGATCGGAGTCATGAATTTGCGGGTGAATAGTGTCGCACATCCGACGTTCATTATTGCCGCAGCTGAACATGCTGGTCATCGGCGCAATGCCGAGCTGCTTGATGTCTTTACGCGCGTAAATATGGTTTTGTACATCCATGATCACCTGCGTTTTCTCGCAGTGGATCACGAACTTAAAGGCCCCTGTTACGCTAGGGCTGTCGAGAAGCGCATACACGGTAAAGGAGGTTGCGCCCGGTTTAACCGTTTCGAACCAGAAAGAGGTGAAATCAGGAAACTCTTCTTTGCTGTCGGTGTAGGTATCTACCGCCAGACCGCGGGCCGATAAACCGTATTGGTAGGTGTCATCCACGGCGCGGAAATAGCTGGCGCCCAGGAAAGAAACGACATCGCGGCGAGCCAGTTCTGGCGCTTTAAACACGCGGAATCCGGCGAATCCGAGGTCAGTCTGCCCTTCCAGCTGTTTGGTATCCACACCCGCATCGTTGTATTTAAACAGTTCCGGACGGAAGTGAATTTCACGCGCCATATGCGTAGTGCCATCAACCGAGAACATGCGTACACGGCGACGGAAGCCCATTCCCACATGGAAGAACTGTGCATCAAGCTGACGATTTTCAACGTTGTTCCACAGAGACTGCTCTGCGTCATATTGAATGCTGTTGTAGGCCTGCGGCGTCAGTTTCGCCAGCGTGTCCGGTAACGCGCGCGGTGCGCCGCCCCAGGGCTTCTGTGCTAAGTCATGGGCCATCGATTGCAGAACGGAAAAATCAAAACGTACGGTTTTTCCGTCTGCAATGTCAGACTCTGCCGCAAAGGCGGCGCGGGAAAAGAGTGATGCAATACCACTGGTTCCGCACACGGCGGCCATTGCCATTGAACCTTTAATAAATCGTCTGCGATTCATGCCTGAAAGTGAGTCCTTCTGGTCGTGTAAATGGTCCCGCGCCGGTCAAAATCAGCGGCAAGAGAGTGCACATTTCTGACCGCTCACTCTAGACAAAATTCATTAATAATCCAATTGTTGGTCGCCGATTATCTGTACAAAATCGAAAATATTTTATGTCGATGGGAACAGACCGAATCCCATGTAAATTCCATTAAAGTAAACCACACCGACGTTTACTTCGATCTTGCGCCTCTTGATACAGCGCGAACTCATCATAAACCGCGCACCCCAATGCCTGTTCAAACGCGTCGCGGCTGGAATTCCCGTGGCTGCGAGCCTGAGTTTCATTCCCCAGATTAGACTGGAAAATTCCCGCGGCGCTCACCGGTAAAAAATCTTCGTAGGTGATGGGTTGCGCAACCAGCCAGCCCCGTTCAATGAGCGGCTGCGGGTCGTCATCCGGGCGAATAGCCTGCCGATGCGCTTCGCCTGATGGCGTCAGACGATAGCGGAACCAGGCGAGTCCCTGCTGGCGCAGCAGGAATTCGCTGTCCGGGAAGGCTTTGAACACCTCCTGAAGATGTAGCTGGTGTGTCAGGTTGTCTTTTCCCGTTCCCGCGTTATTCAGCAACTCGTCGTACAACGCTCTGCCTTTCGGCGTCAGGGCCACGCCGCGCTGTTCGATCTCGCCAAAACGCGCCGTGTGAGTGCCGCGCATTTCTCCGGCAAACAACACCGGTTCTTCCAGCGCTTTGAAACTGGTCTGACGTAATAAAATCGGCACCTCGCGGCGCGGCGGCCCTTCAATCAATATTTTCGGCTCAATGCCGCATTCCGGCATCATTGACTGCACCCGGTCAATATCCAGCGTACGCGGCGTCAGGTGGTTGATATGACAACCGGGGAAACACACCACATCGGCAATCAGCCGGTGTTCGTTGTGTAATGCGTGATAGGTCGCTTCATCGACCGTGGCATGCTGATGCCAGCGAAAAGTTTCCAGCGCCTCATGCACAAACTCCTGCGCCTGCTCAGGCGTAAAACTGCCCTGCGCATCAAACTCATCCAGCAGTGCATGACAACGCCGGGTGAAAATGTCGCGTTTTGCGAGGATCTCCGCGGCCTTCTGCCGCAGCGCGGCGTTTTCGATTAATTCGAGTCGTAATAACGAGGTGAATACCCGAAACGGGTTGCGCGAAAGCGACGCATCGTCGATGGGACGAAAAGCGGTGGAATGTACAGGCACGCCGGCCTGGGAGAGATCATAATAACTCACCGGATACATGCCCATAATGGCAAACATCCGGCGCAGCGTAGAAAGTTCTTGCGCAGTCCCCACCCGAATAGCGCCGTGGCGCTCAACGTTGAGTCGGGCCAGCTCATCTGCATTGGCCAGTTTTTCATGCAGCGTGGGATTATTTTCCAGTACCGCCAGATTCACATCAGCGACAAGTTCCAGCAACGTGCCATATTGCGGGACTTCCTGCTGGTACATTGCTGACATTGCCTGCGAAAATTGTTCCCGAATCTCATCTGCCGTGATGGTGTTCGCCATAATGTCATGTCTCCAGTGAATATTACCTGGAGTGTAGAGAACGCCGCTGACTCCGGTGGGAAGAATTTACAAAGTGTGACCCCGCGTAAACTTCCCACCTATACAGACGGCGAACAAAACCTACTGGCGTGGTTTTAAATGACTTTCCAGCCAGGGCAGCATCTGTTTTTTACGGCTGAGCATACCTTCAACTTTGCAGGGCTGCGGGATGTCTGCGAGCTCAGAACCGGCGAACCACAAGCTGGTGTCGCCCAGATTAATATCGGTGAGCATCAGTACCACCAGCGCAGCATTCTTTTCCTCTGCATAGCGCGCCATTTCCAGACGAAGATCGGCCAGCACGGCATCCACCTGTTGCAGCGCATACAGTTCAAGCTGCGCCACACAGACCGAATGTCCATGGATGGTGAAAGTTTTAATGTCTTTGTGCAGAAGTTCGCGGGCGCTCATCCCATCCACGCTGGTTTTGGCAGACAGCAGGTCGCGACTAAAAGCGTCAAGGTCCACACCGGTTTTTTGGGCCAGCTCATCCACGGCCAGGCGATCGTCGGAGGTGGTCGTTGGCGAACGAAGCGTGACAGTGTCACTCAACGCGGCGCCCAGCAGTAAAACGGCCTCAGCGGCAGACAGCTGGTTACGCTCATCTTCCGTCATCAGTTGCCATAACAGCGTCGCGCTGCTGCCGACGGGCTTCACCCACACTTCTGGCGGCAGGCGAGTCACTAATCCACCGAGTCGGTGATGATCGATAATTCCCACCACGTTACTTTCTGCCAGCGATTCCGGCCCCTGGGCCGGCTCGGTAAAATCGACCAGCCAGACATCACTATCGGTCAGTTCGAACGTCAGCCGTTCAGGCATTTCCAGCCCCGCATGCTCAAAAATAAATTGCGTTTCGCGGTTCGGTTCGCCCAGACGCCATGCCGTCGCCTGTTGGCCACGTAAAGTAAGCCAACGCGCCGTCATGGCAGCAGTACAAATGGCATCGCTGTCGGGGTTAAGGTGCCCTATTACATGTATCATTAATCAGTGCCTTGTGAAGAGAATGGTTCATAAGCAAACAATACCTACAGTATATCGACCTGGCCCATTCCCTTCCATGATCCCATCCCCCAGCAACGCTGTACAAAACATAAGCAAAACAAATTAGTTGTAAGTAAAACATGATAAATGTTAATAATATTTTGCTATCAGGTTATCAAAAACGAACAACTTCACTTGTCACCGATACGGCTCTGTTTTTAACATCGCTTATGGAAAAAAATGTTCTGTTCAATCAGCGCATTCGCTTGCGCCACCTTCATACTTTTGTCGCCGTTGCACAGCAGGGAACGTTGGGGCGCGCGGCTGAGACCCTTAACCTGAGCCAACCGGCCCTCTCCAAAACGCTAAATGAACTGGAGCAACTGACCGGTACCCGGCTCTTTGAGCGTGGCCGCCTCGGTGCACAGTTAACGCTGCCCGGAGAGCAGTTTCTTACCCACGCAGTAAGAGTGCTGGATGCGCTTAACACCGCCGGGCAAGCGTTAAACCAGCGTGAAGAGTCGCAGACTGATGTCGTACGAGTTGGCGCCTTACCCACCGCGGCTCTGGGCATCCTGCCGGCGGTCATTGGCCCGTTTCATAAGCAGCAAATGGAAACCACGCTGCAGGTTGCCACCATGAGTAATCCCATGATCCTGGCGGGTTTAAAGTCAGGGGAAATTGACCTCGGCATTGGCCGTATGGCCGATCCGGAATTGATGGTCGGTCTGAACTACGAATTATTGTTTCTGGAATCGCTCAAACTGGTTGTGCGCCCTAACCACCCGTTGTTGCAAGAAACCATTACGCTGAGCCGGGTCATGGAGTGGCCGGTGGTGGTTTCACCAAAAGGAACCGCGCCTCGCCAGCACGCAGAGGCATTGTTGCAAAGTCAGGGCTGTAAAATGCCGCCTGGCTGTATTGAAACGCTGTCAGCATCGCTCTCCCGCCAACTGACAGTTGATTACGACTATGTATGGTTTGTCCCTTCAGGCGCGGTTAGAGAAGATTTACGCCAGGCGACGCTGGTGTCATTACCGATTCCCACCCACGGTGCGGGTGAACCCATCGGGATTCTTACCCGGGTCGATGTGCAACTCTCTCAGGCCGCGCAGATCCTTATCGCCGCAATACGTAAAACCGTACCGTTTTGATGCCAAAAATAAAGGGACCAGATGGTCCCTTTATTTATTGTTAAAACGTTTCCCAGTTATCGCCGCTGGCCGTTGCCGCCTGCGGACGAGAATGATCCGCAGTAGTGGTCACCGGAGCGCGTTTAATTGCGCTTGTCCCGGTTAACCGGAATGTGCCAACGGCTTGTGTTAAGCGTGCCGCCTGCTCTTCAAGAGAGGCTGCCGCAGCCGATGCTTCTTCAACCAGCGAGGCATTTTGCTGCGTAACCTTATCCATTTCTGATATCGCCTGGCTCACCTGTACGATACCCCGGCTCTGCTCATCAGAGGCTGCCGCAATTTCCAGCATGATGTCGGTGACGCGTTTTACTGCATCGACAATATCCGTCATCGTATTGCCCGCCGCGACGACTTCTCCGGAGCCCTGGTCAATCAGTCGGACCGATTCGCTGATCAATCCTTCAATCTCTTTTGCCGCCTGAGCGCTGCGGCTTGCCAGCGTACGTACTTCACTGGCAACGACGGCAAACCCGCGCCCCTGCTCTCCTGCTCGCGCCGCTTCGACCGCTGCGTTCAGCGCCAGAATATTGGTCTGGAAAGCAATGCTGTTAATCACGGCGGTGATTTCGGAGATTTTCTTCGAACTCGTTGAGATATTGCCCATGGTTTTCACCACACCAGAGACCATCTGACCACCCCGGCTGGCCTTGCCGGAAGCATCTTCCGCCAGCTTGCTCGCATGATGCGCGTTGTCGGCGTTTTGCTTCACCGTGGCCGTCAGCTCTTCCATGCTGGCCGCCGTTTGTTCAATCGCCGCGGCCTGTTGTTCGGTACGTGAAGACAGATCAGTGTTCCCTGCCGAAATCTCACTGGTACCGCGATAAATTTCTTCCGCCCCCTGACGTACAGTGCCCACCGTTTTCCCAAGCGATCGTTGCATTGTCTGCAGATGGCGGCTCAGGCGACCAATTTCGCTGTGCCCGGTCGGTTCCTCCTGCATGGTCAAATCCCCTGCGGAAATTTGCTCAATACGCAGGGCTGCGCGCAGCAGAGGATGAATGACGGTACGACGCAGAACAATGAACGTCATTACGGTCAGCGCCAGCGCAAGAACGAATGCACCCAGCATAAAAGCCATGCCGAGCTGTGTACGTTGGTGCGCCTGTTCGCTTAACTGGTTCGCCCTTGCGGTACGAATGTCGATCGCTTTTAACAACACCTTGTTGTAAGCAGAGTCCAGCGGTCTGGCCTGTTCATTTTCATGGTTGATGATCGCTTCAAACATACCGTTTTTAGCGTACTTCAACATAGGCTGTAAGCCGTCGGTATAGGCTTTGAAGCTGGCGCTCAGTTCAGCATCTAACGCTTCATCGGCAGAGGTTTTTACCGCGCGTGACATATAAGCATTGAAACCGTCCTGCGACTGCTTAATCCGTTTTTCTGCCTCGGCAATATTGGCCTTCATGTCATCCATTTCGGCAATACGGCTCGCCGCGCCGGCGTGGATCATGTTGATACGTGCGGTGCGTAAATGGTTAGAGCTGTTAGATAACCCCATCCTGACCTGAATCTCATCGGTCACGTCGCGCTGATCGCGATCGGCCTGCATAAGAAAATAGCTTGCCAGTCCGGAACTTAAGGCGAACAGCAGAAGGATGCCACCGAGAATGGAGGAAAACAGCGGAACCAGCCGGATTTGATGCAGAAAGCCCAGTTTATTCTGGGCTTGCATCGATGTAGTGTTGTCCATGACCGTCGACTCTCTTGTAGGGTTTATGCGTGAAAACACGCCCGTTAGATAGTCATCGGCAATCCGGGAAGTTTACTTACCGTGAAAAGCGCCGGATTCGTCACACTTTCACAACATAATTCTAAAAAATTCAGGAAAGTGCCAGCGGTGAAATCCGCTGGCCAATGAATCAGTTATCGCCAAAGTGGATAACGGTACGGATGGACTTACCCTGATGCATTAAATCAAACGCTTCGTTAATCTGCTCCAGCGGTAAACGGTGGGTAATAAAGGGATCCAACTGAATTTTCCCGCTCATAGCTTCTTCAACCATGCCTGGGAGCTGGGTACGGCCTTTCACGCCGCCAAACGCAGAACCGCGCCAGACGCGCCCGGTTACCAACTGGAACGGACGCGTTTTGATCTCTTGCCCTGCTCCCGCCACGCCAATGATGATGCTTTCGCCCCATCCTTTATGGCAGCATTCCAGCGCCGCGCGCATCACGTTAACGTTACCGATGCATTCAAAGCTAAAGTCCACGCCGCCGTCGGTAAGCTCGACAATCACATCCTGAATCGGTTTGTCGTAATCCTTCGGGTTGATGAAATCGGTCGCGCCCATTTCACCTGCCAGCTTAAATTTTTCCGGATTGGTATCAACGGCCAGAATACGCCCGGCTTTCGCCTGCACCGCGCCCTGAATGACCGCCAGACCAATACCGCCCAGACCGAATACGGCTACGGTATCGCCTTCTTTCACTTTTGCGGTGTTATGGACCGCTCCAATACCGGTGGTCACACCACAACCCAGCAGACACACTTTGTCCAGCGGAGCCTGCGGGTTAACCTTCGCCAGAGAGATCTCCGCGCAAACGGTGTATTCGCTGAAGGTACTGGTGCCCATATAGTGATAAATCGGCTCACCGTTGTACGAGAAGCGCGTTGTGCCATCCGGCATCAAACCTTTGCCCTGGGTCGCGCGTACGGCCTGACACAGGTTAGTTTTACCCGATTTACAGAACTTACACTCGCCACATTCAGCGGTGTACAGCGGGATCACATGATCGCCCGGTTTCAGGCTGGTGACGCCTTCTCCCACTTCAACCACAATACCGCCACCTTCGTGGCCAAGTACCGCCGGGAACACACCTTCCGGATCGTCGCCGGAGAGCGTGAAAGCGTCAGTATGACACACGCCGGTGTGGGTAATTTTAACCAGCACTTCACCTTTCTTTGGTGGTGCGACGTCGATTTCGACAATTTTTAACGGTTGGCCGGGGCCGAATGCAACTGCTGCACGTGATTTCATTTGTCTCTTCCCATTATTGCGAGGTGATGGTGTTATTTTAGATAAGCACGCAGAAGATGGCCGATTTCAGCCATACGCACGGCACGCTGGTCTGGCGTCGTTTCCCCGCTGACCAGTTCGTCTTTCAGGTGGATCTCAACCATTTCGCCCATCAGGCCATTGGATGCGCCGCGCACGGCGGCAATTTGCTGCAGGATAGCCAGGCACGGTTCGCCGGACTCCAGCGCGCGCTCAAGCGCATCAACCTGACCGCGAATACGGCGTACACGGGTGAGAATGCGCTTTTTATCTTCAGGTGAATGCGGCATACGCCCTCCTAATACTATAGGGGGGTATACTATCAGATTTGTTATTTAGCTGTAAAATATATGATTTATTAAATATCAATGAGTTAGTTTAAACGTTTAGTAACCCTCTTCCACTCTCCAGTTTTGTCATAAGTGGATTCGAAGGCATTTGATATTGTCAGGTCCTGAATACACCATTCATCGAACGTATCGGCAACCAACCTGACATGATCAATTTTTTACTAATCTATATTCCAGGCTAACAGCACTAATACTCTCTCACGTCAATAACCACTAAAAGTTAATGGTTTATAAAACAATTTAACCTTACAATAACCATCCTTTTTCATGTCTTAAGTTTAAGCAGGAGAAAAAATGGAGCTCAGCCGGAGGCAGTTCTTTCGAATCTGTGCGGGCGGTATGGCAGGAACAACTGTTGCATCTCTCGGATTCTTATCATCTTTTTCCGTTCACGCGGAAACCCGTCAATATAAACTCTTAAAAGCAAAAGAGACGCGTAATAACTGTACGTACTGCTCAGTAGGCTGCGGCATGCTGATGTACAGCCTTGGCGATACAGCCAAAAACGTCAAAGAAAGTATCTACCATATTGAGGGCGATCCGGATCATCCGGTGAGCCGTGGATCGTTGTGCCCGAAAGGCGCTGGTGTGCTGGATTATATTCATAGTGAAACGCGTCTGCAGTATCCCGAATATCGCGCACCGGGTTCGGATAAATGGCAACGTATTAGTTGGGACGATGCGATTAACCGTATTGCCCGACTCATGAAAGATGACCGCGATGCCAACTTTATTGAGAAAAACGCCCAGGGCGTTACCGTCAACCGCTGGCCCACTACAGGCATGCTATGTTCTTCAGCGGCAAGCAATGAAACCGGGATCCTCGACGGTAAATTTACTCGGGGATTAGGGATGGTCGCTATCGACTGTCAGGCACGATTATGTCATGGCCCCACCGTTGCTGCTCTTGCACCAACTTTTGGGCGTGGCGCAATGACCAACAACTGGGTCGATATCAAAAACGCCAACGTAGTGCTTATTATGGGTGGCAATGCCGCTGAGGCGCACCCGGTAGGTTTTAAATGGGTGGTCGAAGCGCAAACTAAAAACGACGCCACCGTGGTGGTGGTCGACCCGCGCTTTAACCGTAGCGCCGCAGTCGCTGATTTGTACGCACCAATTCGCGCTGGTTCCGACACCGCATTCCTGCTAGGCGTGATCCGCTATCTGCTGAAAAACGACCGAGTACAGCACGACTATGTTCGTCATTACACTAACGCCAGTCTGATTATCCGTGATGACTATCAGTTCCATGACGGCTTGTTTAGCGGCTATGACGATAAGAAACGTCAATATGATAAGTCGAGCTGGTTTTATCAGCTTGATGAGCAGGGTTACGCCCTGCGTGATGACTCGCTAAACCACCCACTTTGCGTGTTGAATCTGTTGAAAGCCCATGTCGAACGCTATACGCCCGAAATGGTTAACCGCTTGTGTGGGACCTCATTGGCAGACTTCAATCGTATCTGCGAAATTCTCGCCAGCACCAGTGTGCCTGACCGCACTGCAACTATCCTTTACGCTTTGGGTTGGACTCACCACTCCGCCGGAGCGCAAATTATTCGCGCCGCCGGTATGCTCCAATTACTGCTGGGCAACATAGGCATGGCGGGCGGTGGCGTTAACGCCCTACGTGGCCACTCCAATATTCAGGGCTATACCGATCTTGGCCTGTTATCGACGAACCTGCCGGGTTATATGCCGCTACCATCGGAAAAACAGCCAGACTACCAGACCTATATTTCTCAAATCACGCCGCCTGCGCTAGGCGTGAATGAGGTCAACTACTGGCAAAATACGCCGAAGTTCTTTGTTAGCATGATGAAAAGTTTCTGGGGCGATCGCGCAACCGCGAAAAATAACTGGGGTTACGACTGGCTGCCTAAATGGGATCGCCTGTATGACGTAATGACTCAGGCCGAATTGATGCTTGAAGGGAAAATTAATGGTTACATCGTTCAGGGATTTAATCCGCTGGCGGCGTTTCCCGATAAAAACAAATCATCCCGCTCGCTTTCAAAACTGAAATATATGGTGGTTATCGATCCCCTGGTCACTGAGTCTTCCAATTTTTGGCAGAATCATGGCGAAATGAATGATGTGAAACCGGCAGATATTCAGACCGAAGTTTTCCGTCTGCCCTCTTCCTGCTTTGCTGAGGAAAACGGCTCAATTGCTAACTCCGGGCGTTGGTTACAGTGGCACTGGGCGGCAGCAGAACCACCAGGGGAAGCCTTACATGACGGGAAGATCCTTGGCCGCCTGTTTATGCGGCTGCGCGAGCTATATCAGCAAGAAGGCGGCGCGAATCCACAGCCCTTGTTGAATATTGCCTGGAATTATAAAGATCCCTACGACCCGCACCCGGAAGAGATTGCGCGTGAAGCAAATGGCCAGGCACTTGAAGACCTTTATGATGACAAAGGCCAGCTTATTGCCAAAAAAGGCCAGCAGCTCAGCAGTTTTGCACAGCTGCGCGATGACGGTTCGACCAGCAGTTTCTGCTGGGTTTACTGCGGAAGCTGGACAGAGCAGGGTAACCAGATGGCCAATCGCGACAACAGCGATCCGTATGGTCTGGGCTGCACACCGGGCTGGGCGTGGTCCTGGCCTGCCAACCGCCGTATTCTCTACAACCGCGCTTCGGCCGATCCATCAGGAAAACCATGGGATCCAAAACGCGCCCTGCTGCGCTGGGATGGCAAAAAATGGGCCGGTATGGACGTAGCCGACTACGGCCAGGCCGCACCGGGCAGCAACGTTGGTCCGTTTATCATGAACCCGGAAGGCGTAGCGCGTCTGTTCTCCATCGACAAAATGAACGACGGGCCATTCCCGGAACATTACGAACCCATTGAGTCGCCTATTGGTACCAACCCGCTACACCCGGATGTTGTATCCAGCCCGGTTGCACGTATTTACCATGACGATATCGCCAATATGGGTAAAGCGGATGCCTTCCCGTACGTCGCCACAACTTACTCTATTACCGAACTGTTCCGCCACTGGACCAAACATGCACTGCTCAACGCCATCGCTCAACCCGATCAATTCATCGAAATCGGTGAGGCGCTAGCGAGCGAAAAAGGCATTGCGGCAGGTGATACAGTGAAAGTGACGTCGAAACGCGGCTTTATCAAAGCAAAGGCGGTAGTCACTAAACGTCTACAAACGCTGATGATAGATGGTAAGCAGGTCGATACTATCGGTATCCCTTGTCACTGGGGCTTTGAAGGTGCTACGCGCAAAGGGTTCCTCGCTAATACCTTAACGCCATCGGTGGGTGATGCCAACTCGCAAACACCGGAATATAAAGCGTTTCTGGTCAACATCGAGCGAGCGTAAGGAAGGGAACTCATGACAATGCAATCACAAGATATTATTAAACGCTCGGCGACGAACAGTATCACGCCACCGCCCCAGGCGCGGGATTACCGTGCTGAAGTGGCGAAACTGATTGATGTCACCACCTGTATTGGCTGTAAAGGCTGTCAGGTGGCCTGCTCAGAGTGGAACGATATTCGCGATGAAGTAGGCTACTGCAACGGCGTCTACGACAATCCGACCGATCTCAGTGCTAAGTCCTGGACGGTAATGCGCTTTAGCGAAACCACCCAGAACGACAAGCTGGAATGGCTTATCCGCAAAGACGGCTGCATGCACTGTGCCGACCCGGGATGCCTGAAAGCCTGTCCATCCGCCGGAGCAATCATTCAGTACGCCAACGGGATTGTCGACTTTCAGTCAGAGCACTGCATTGGCTGCGGCTACTGCATTGCTGGCTGCCCGTTCAATATTCCACGGCTTAATCCTGAAGATAACCGGGTCTACAAATGTACGCTGTGCGTCGACCGGGTCAGCGTAGGTCAGGAACCTGCCTGTGTGAAAACCTGTCCGACCGGCGCCATCCAGTTTGGGACTAAAAAAGAGATGCTGAACGCGGCGGATACTCGCGTTATGCAGCTGAAAAAACGCGGCTATGCCAATGCGGGCGTCTACAACCCGCAAGGGGTCGGCGGCACTCACGTGATGTATGTGCTTCATCACGCGGACCAGCCGTCGCTGTACCACAACCTACCGGACGATCCAACGATCGCCGCGCCGGTGAATCTGTGGAAGGGGATCCTAAAACCGCTCTCCGCCGCTGGATTTATCGCCACCTTTGCCGGGTTGATTTACCACTACGTGGGCGTCGGGCCAAACAAAGAGACGGATGATGATGAAGAGGAGAACGGTCATGAGTAAACGCAAAATGATTCTGCGCACCAAATTCATCGACCGGGCCTGTCACTGGACGGTGGTGATAAGCTTCTTCCTTGTGTCGCTTTCCGGTATTGCGCTGTTCTTCCCGACGCTGCAATGGCTCACCGAAACCTTCGGTACGCCGCAAATGGGGCGAATTTTACATCCGTTTTTCGGGGTGATGATTTTCGTCGTGCTGATGTTTATGTTCGTCCGTTTCGTACATCACAATATTCCCGATAAACAGGATCTCCCCTGGATTAAAGGGATCGTTGAGGTACTTAAAGGCAATGAGCACAAAGTTGCTGATGTTGGAAAGTATAACGCAGGTCAGAAAATGATGTTCTGGAGTATCATGAGCCTGATTCTGGTATTGCTGGTTACCGGCGTTATTATCTGGCGGCCCTACTTTGCCCATTACTTCTCAATTACCATAGTTCGCTGGAGTTTGTTAATCCATGCGACAGCAGCAATTGTGCTAATCCACGCCATACTGATTCATATGTACATGGCGTTCTGGGTGAAAGGTTCAATTAAAGGCATGATCGAAGGGAAAGTGAGTCGACGTTGGGCGAAGAAACACCATCCTCGCTGGTATCGAGAGGTTGAACTTAATGAAAAAGAAACGCAGGAATTAGGGCCTAAATAAAATCAATAAGACCGCTATTATTTAGCGGTCTTATTCTCTTAATTGCCCAATGATATGCTACGGCGCTGCGTGACCTGAGTATGGAGCTGATAACAAACCCTACCCCACGCGCAATAAATCACTGTATCTCGTGGTATAACGCGGCGAAAGCATATCCCGCTTCATCGCCCACGGTTGCTGTATACCTTGCCCGGCAAAATAGAGCGTTCCTTTACCTTTTTCAGCATTAAGCGTATCCAGTACGTCCATCAGTTTATCGCTGTTACGCCGCGGCGCGTTGTCATCAAAAAGATTAAGCTGCGCAACGCCAGAGCTAAAAAAGTCTCCCAGCATGACCCCGGCTTTTTGATAACGCCGCCCCTCTCGCCATATTGCGTCCAGGCTGCGCGTGGCTGCAGCAATAATTTCCCGACTGTCCTGAGTTGGCGTCAGCAGTTTTATCGACGCGCTGTTACCGTAATAAGGTTCATTCAAAACAAACGGACTGGTTTTGATAAACGCAGAGATAAACCGGCAATACTGGTGTTCTCTGCGCAGCTTTTCCGCCGCTCGTGAAGCATAAGTGCAAATTGCCTCTCTCATGGCGTTGTACTCGGTAAGTTTTTCACCGAACGATCTTGAGCAGATAATTTCCTGTTTAACCGGCGCAAACTCTTCCAGCGCCAGACAAGACTCACCGCGTAATTCCCGTACGGTGCGCTCGAGCACGACGTTGAAATGTTTGCGAATAAAGCGAATGTCGGTATCCGCCAGATCGAGGACCGTTTTAATGCCCATGGCGTCCAGTTTCTTACTGATACGGCGTCCAACACCCCAGACTTCATCAACCGGGAGTGCAGCCATCAGCTTACGCTGACGTTCAATATTGGAGAGATCCACGACTCCGCCGGTTTGTTCCTGCCACTTTTTGGCAGCATGGTTTGCCAGTTTGGCCAGCGTTTTGGTCTGGGCGATGCCAACCCCAACCGTGAGACGTGTTTTCTGTAAAATGGTTGCTCTGATTTCCCGACCAAAATCCGTAAGATCCCGGCAGTTTCGCACGCCCGTTAAGTCACAAAAGGCTTCATCAATACTGTATATCTCCACGCGTGGAGACAACTCCTCCAGAATCGACATCACCCTGCTGCTCATATCCGCATACAGCTCGTAGTTCGAGCTAAAGCAGAACACGCCGTAGCGCCTGAACAGATCTTTCTGTTTGAAGTACGGAGCGCCCATATTAACGCCAAGAACCTTCGCTTCCGCGCTGCTGGCAATGACGCAACCATCGTTATTTGAAAGAACGACAACGGGTTTGCCCTTCAGATCGGGTCGGAATGCCGACTCACAGCTGGCATAAAATGAATTAACATCCACCAGAGCAAACATAATCACCCAGCCGCTTTAACAATAAATGTCACCACGCCAAATATATCCAGCGAGTCCTCGCTGCCGATCATGATCGGCGCGTAGGCGCTGTTCTCTGGTTTCAGCATCACCACCGGATGTAATTGCAGGCGTTTAACGGTGAACTCGCCCTCAATAGCGGCAATAACGATATCTCCGTGAGTGGGCTTTCTGGCACTGTCGACAATCAGCAGATCGCCCTCACCAATCCCTGCTCCTGTCATGGATTCGCCAGATGATTTTACAAAATAGGTTGCGCTGGGATGGCGCACCAGCAGGTCATTGAGATCGATTCGTTTCTCAACGTAGTCCTGCGCCGGAGAAGGAAAGCCACAGGGTACAACGTCTCTGAATAGCGGTAAGCATTTGATTTCGCGGTGTTGCGCAGGCTGGAAAAACAACATAATAATCTGCCTCTTATTCACTGTATTTATATACAGTAGTTTTAATAAGCGCAGCAATCAAGTGACGTGAGTGGCGAACTGAGCGTTGTTTAGCCATCTCGTCGGTAAGCTTTTATCGCATCTGGAAAAATAATTTCTATTTTATTCGGCAAAGGAAGACGTTCATTTAGCCGGAACGATAAGGACGGTATTGGCGTAGGTAATAAACATGCTATTTCAGGGAAAGGGTTCCGTTCACCTCAGCCGTATCGCTTCTCTGTACACTGAACGCCAGTGAACGTGTTAAGGGTGCTATCGCCGCACCCTTAACAATCCCGGCTCCCGGCGGGAAAATTGCCACTTCGTGGAATATTCGCCCCATCCCTGGGGCTCACCCCTTCGGGGCCAGCGTAAGCGCTGTTCAAAATTGCTCCCGGCAATTTTGTCCTCCGCTTATTCCTTCAGGCTTCCGGGCCGGGCGCGATGAAGCGTCCTTGCAAAGCGCGCCCTGAACCCGCATCCCTGCGGGTTCTCCCGGCCTTACGGAAACACGTCGGCAATTTTCAGCCGGGCCAGCCCACACCTCACCATCTGCGTTTTTGGTCTGAACAGCAAAACAGATTTAACTGGAAGTCAGAGCGTTGAAGCAATGACTCCGGTCCGGCTGAAAATCGATGAGTCGTTGACGGCTGACCGGGTCTGCCCGCAGGGATGCGGGCAGAGGGGACGGCCTACAGGGACGCAGGCTCGGCCCCGACCCGACAGGCAGACGGCATAAGACGAATAACTCGCGCAGCGACGATTTTCCCGCCGGGAGCCTGGGATGCAAGGGAGGCGGCGGTGAGCCTCCCTTGCACGTTCACGGGTATCTGTGCTTTAGAAAAGTGATACGGCTGAGGTGAACGGAACCCTGATCAAGAATCACATGTTCAACCTGAACGACATTGCGCGCTTGCGGGGCGTGACCTCAGGAGCGTTTGCGCGGCATCATGCGCAACAGCGTATTGTCCTTCCAGAAATAGTGGTGCATCAGGGCCGCGGCGGCATGCAGGGCAATAACAAAATAACCCAAATTTGCCAGCGTCACGTGCCAGGACTTCAGCATGTCCACTAAATCAAAGTTGGCCTCTGCCGCATGCGGCATAACGATGCCGAATGCAATCCACGGGTTACCCCGGTTGTACATCATCACCAGCCCAATAATCGGCAGAACAATAAACAACAGATAGATAACCAGATGCCCCAGATGCGCCATTCCGGTCATCATCGGCTTCGGTTTTGGCACAATCGGCGGAGCCGGGTATTTCAGTCTGACCAGCAGACGCGCCACCATCAGCGTTAAAATAGTGATACCGCAGGAGACGTGCACCATGTTGAACAAGGGGCGATAGCTGCGCGGGAAAAATCCGCGAAACTCCATGGCGCTGTACGCCACGATAACCAACAAAAAGACCAGCCAGTGAATACCAATTTGCAGGCCAGAATACTTATTCCCCATAACACTTCCTGAATAAAAACAATAATGCGTCAACATAACGGGCTTTTGTTAAAAATTCATTAACTTTTGTTCACCCATTTTCAGTCGCTTACGCTTAACCGCAAAAACAGCTATTGCCCTGAATGCCTGTCTGAACTAAGCCTGGTAGGGAAAATATGTCGTACCGCCCCATCCTGACAGGAGAAAACCATGAGTAAAATTGGCATTAACGGTTTTGGTCGTATCGGTCGTCTGGTATTGCGTCGGTTACTGGAAGTCAAAAGCAGCGTGGAGGTTGTCGCCATTAATGACCTTACCTCGCCCAAAATTCTCGCCTATCTGTTAAAACACGATTCAAACTACGGGCCGTTTCCCTGGAGCGTCGGCTTTACCGAAGACGCGCTGATTGTCGATGGCAAAAAGATCGCCGTTTACGCGGAAAAAGAGGCCAAAAACATTCCGTGGAAAACCACGGGCGCTGAGATAATCATCGAATGCACCGGTTTTTATACCTCAACCGAGAAATCACAGGCGCATATTGATGCAGGGGCCAAAAAAGTCCTGATATCCGCCCCGGCTGGCGATATGAAAACCATCGTCTTTAACGTCAACGACGACACTATGGAGGCGAACGATCGGATTATCTCTGTCGCATCGTGCACCACCAACTGCCTGGCGCCGATGGCGAAAGCGCTGCACGACAGCTTCGGTATTCAACTTGGCACCATGACCACCATTCACGCCTACACGGGGACGCAGTCGCTGGTTGATGGCCCACGCGGGAAAGATCTACGCGCCTCACGCGCGGCGGCGGAGAACATCATTCCCCATACCACCGGAGCCGCCAAAGCCATTGGTCTGGTCATTCCGGCATTGAGCGGAAAATTAAAAGGACACGCCCAGCGTGTGCCGGTGAAAACCGGATCCGTCACCGAGCTGGTATCCGTGTTGGGTAAAAAAGTCACCGCTGAAGAGGTTAACAACGCGCTGAAAAAAGCCACGCAAAATAATGAATCATTTGGTTATACCGACGAAGAGATTGTCTCGTCCGATGTCATTGGCTCGCATTTCGGTTCGGTATTTGATGCAACGCAAACCGAAATTACCGAAGTGGGCGATCTGCAACTGGTGAAAACCGTCGCCTGGTATGATAACGAATACGGTTTTGTCACCCAACTTATTCGTACGCTGGATAAGTTTATCAAGCTCTGATCTTCCGGCGGAGGTCCCCCTCCGCCCTCTTTCATTTCCCGCGAATTCAATACGTTGTGAGTCTCTCCCCGTTTTCAATATATGAACTGTGCTATAGCTAACCTTTGCCACAGAGGGAGCATTGTAATGGAAGCACTGAGTCGTGAAACATTAGAAAACATGATGGAGCAAGCCGTTGCCCACGCCGCCACCTTCCCATTCTGGCCACAGGGTGAAGCCCCCGGAGCAAAAAACAGCGATGCGGTATTTACGCCTGAACCCCGACATACCGGAACGTCTGATTACGATCGCGCGGTCACCGGCATTCGCGCCCCGGAAATTACCGTTTACGCCCCTGCCAAACCTAACGGCACAGGGATCCTTGTTACCCCTGGCGGCTCTTATCGTCGCGTGGTGATGGATAAAGAAGGCAGCGCACTGGCACCGTTCTTTAACGCCCGCGGTTATACCCTGTTTGTGATGACCTACCGCATGCCGGGCGATGGGCACGAAGAAGGCGCCAATGCACCGCTGGCCGATGCCCAACGCGCCATGCGCTACATTCGCGCCAACGCCCATGAATGGAAAATTAACCCTGACCGTATCGGGGTGTTGGGCTTCTCCTCCGGTGGTCACGTAGCCGCCAGTCTGGGAACCCGGTTTGCCGAATCGGTTTATACGCCAATTGATGACGTAGACGAGCAACCTGCGCGTCCTGCCTTCATGGCGCTGGTGTACCCGGTTGTCACCCTGCGCGAAGACATCGGTCACCCAGGCTCTCGTCTGGAGCTGGTTGGCGCTACGCCCGAAAAGGAAGACCTGCAGCGCTATTCTCTTGAAGAACGAGCGGATAACACAACGCCGCCGACGTTCCTGCTACACGCCATTGACGATCCAGCGGTGAAGGTGGAAAACAGCCTGGTCTTCTTTAATGCGCTACGTGAGCTGGGGGTTTCGGTCGAAATGCATCTGTTTGAACGCGGTAAGCACGGATTTGGTATTCGCGATGCACAGGGGTTACCGCTGGCCATCTGGCCGGAAATGATGATGAACTGGATCGCCACCAAAGTGTGAGAATTGCGCCGGGTGGCGTACAGGCGGCTCACCCGGCGAGAAACTTAGGACTGCAAATACACCACCTGCGTTTGCAGGTATTCGTTCAGACCGTGTTTACCGTCGGCCCCGCCAATCCCGGACTTGCGCCAGCCAGCGTGAAAGCCTTGCATCGCCTCGAAGTTTTCTCGGTTAATATAGGTTTCGCCAAACTTCAGCCCTTTAATGGCTTTCATCGCCGTATTCAGATTCTGCGTATAGATCGATGAGGTCAGACCGTAGTCGCTGTCATTAGCCATCGTCAGCGCCTGATCCAGCGTATCAAACGCCACCACCGGCAGCACCGGACCAAACGTCTCCTCGTGCATTATCGCCATCTCCTGGTGCACGTCTAACAGCAACGTCGGCGGGTAGTAATAACCTTTGCCGGCAACGGCCTTACCGCCCAACACCACACGGGCGCCTTCCTGCACCGCCCGTGCAACTTTCTGCTCGACACGCTCCAGCGCAGCGGCATTGATCAGCGGTCCCATCGCGATGTCGTTGCGTTCCGCCGGATTGCCGAACTGTACGGCTTTCATCGCCTCGCCCAGACGATTGACGAACTGATCATAAATACCTTTCTGAACGTACACGCGCTCGGCACAGTTGCACACCTGCCCGGTGTTAATCACACGGGAGTCGACAATGGCCTTCACCGCCAGCTCGAGATCCGCATCATCCATCACAATCGCCGGAGCTTTACCGCCAAGTTCCAGACACACTTTAGTGATATTTTTCGCCGCTGCGGCCATAATTTTCTCCCCCGCGCCGACGCTACCGGTCATGCTCACCATGGCGACCTTCGGGTTTCCGGCCAGCTCCTGACCGACCGTTTCACCGCGTCCCAGCACCAGATTAAAGACGCCGCGCGGTAAGCCAATGTCATCAACAATTTTGGCAAAAGCGATGGCGTTATTCGGGGTGAATTCACTCGGTTTAATGACAATGGTATTCCCCGTCAGTAATGCGGGAGCCAGTTTGCGGGCAATCAGGAAAAATGGGAAGTTCCACGGCAGAATGCCCGTAGTCACGCCCAAAGCACGTTTAAACAGCAAGATATTCTCGCCCGGACGATCGCTTTGCAGGATCTCGCCTTCATAGCGACGCGCCCACTCCGCCATATAATCGATATAGTCGGCGGTAAACGAGACTTCGACGTCTGCCAGTTGCTGTATTTTTCCGCCCTCCGCCACAATCAGCGCGCTGATTTCACTGGCTCGCTGGCGAATACCCGCAGAAATTTTGCGTAACCAGTTCGCCCGTTCAATGGCGGGCAGCGCTTCCCATTGCGGCTGGGCGCGTTCCGCCGCATCGATAGCTTTACGCGCATCTTCGGCGCGGCCATCGGGAATACGCGAGATCACCTCTTCTGTGGCCGGATTGACGACATCAATCCAGGCGTCATCGTGCCAGGTCACAAACTGCCCATCGATATACATAGGATGTTGTACGGGTACTGACATGCGGCTCTCCTGTGATTGAATTGTTTTTAACAAGTAAAACTATTGTTAATTAATATCAATCATGCCTGTCACATTATGGCCGGAGTGGCTGTTCTGTGAGCGGCTTCATAAAAGCGTCTGGCAAAGTAAGGATAAAGAGAAAAACCAGGTGGGATTTCTGCCCGTTTGCCGCAAAACATCAACAAACGGGCAGCAGGAATTACAGAGAACGGCTTTCCAGTAAGTCAGTCAGCGCGGTGTCATTTTGCAACTGCTGCCAGGCTTGCTCAACGTTCTGAGGAATATCAACATGGGCAATAAAATCGCGGCCGCAAGGTCCGTAGCCGGTGGCATCATCACGCAAGCGCGGAAGCTCACCGGTAATGAGAGAAAGATAGCGATCTACCGACCACAAACCTTCTGCTGCTGGCACAAAATCCACGCCGTCTTGCCGTTGGGCCAACTCAGGGATGAATCCAGGGAAACTCAGCCAGCGCGGCGCATGGGGCTCATCGCGGGTCACGCGCTGAAACGTTGCCATCGTGCGACGTTGCATAGTCGGATCCTGCACCACAATGACGGTATGAATACTTTCTGTCGCCTGATTCAGTAATGCACAGCTAAATCGGGCATTCTCGCCGCAGTTTGTTGACTGGTCTTCCACCCAAATCTTCTCTCCCGGGATTTGCCAGAACTGATGAGCGATATCAGCAAGGATCGCCGCTTCCGCACGTCCGGTGGTACGAATGATGTTGTAACGAGGATGCTCTGCAATCGCGTCATACAGAAATCGTGTGGAGTGGCCGATACCACCGCTAATCAACAAGGGAACCTGTTGCTCTTTGGCGATCCGGCAGGCGGCGTCGATAGTCGGAATAACCGCGTTCCCTGCCAGAATCACGCAATCTGATTGAACGGTGATATTTCCCGTAAAATCATTCTGCGCCAACCATCGCCCTACGGTATTTATAGCCGCGAGGGTGGTTGCGGCAAGTATCGGAAACTGACTCATACTTATAACTCCTGGCGTTTATTCTTTACCGGATACAGATGCCGGATGGCGGCTACGCCTTATCCGGCCTACAGTCCAGCACCGTATTACCCTGTAATCTGCTCCATCGCCTGCAAAATACGTTTATCGGAGATGGGATACGGCGTACCAAGCTGCTGGGCAAAATAGCTGACGCGCAGCTCTTCTATCATCCAGCGGATCTCTTTGACATCATCATCTTCACGCCGCGCGGGAGGCAGTTTATTGAACCACTGCTGCCAGGCCTGCTGCACGCTATCTACTTTCAGCATTTGCGCACGGTCACGATGTGGGTCGATAGCCAGTTTCTCCAGGCGTTTTTCGATAGCCTGCAAATAGCGCAACGTATCGCCGAGACGTTTGAAACCATTGCCGGTAACAAATCCACGGTACACCAGCCCGCCCATCTGCGCTTTGATATCCGCAAGCCCCAGCGCCATGGTCATATCCACGCGCCCTTTCAGACGTTTGTTGATATTAAATACCGCGGTCAGGATCTGCTCGACCTGCTTAGCAATATCCACCACCGTATCGTTCAGTTCAGCCCGCACTTTCTCATGCAGCGCGGTGAAGCCTTCTTCGGTCCACACCGGACCGCCGTTGGCGTCAATTAACTGATCCACACCGCAGGAGATACAGTCGTCAATCAAATCCAGCACTTTACCGTACGGGTTAAAGTACAATCCCAGCTTGGCTTTGTTGGGCAGTTTTTCATGCAAATATTTGATCGGTGATGGAATATTCAGCAACAACAGGCGGCGTAAACCACACCACATCGCCTGCTGTTGCTCCAGTGGGTTATCAAACAGTTTGATGGCGACGCTGTCACGCTCATCCACCAGCGCTGGCCACGCTTTGACCTTATAGTTACCGCGTTTTTGTTCGTAACTTTCCGGAAGCTGACCGAAGCTCCAGATGTGCAACCCGCTCTGTTCGATACCGTCATCCGCCACCGCAGACAATGTTTCCTGAACTTTACCCTTCAGCGCATCCTTCAAATCTTGCAGCGAACGCCCTTCCTGCAGCTTCTTATTTTTATCATCCACGACCCGGAAGGTGATTTTCAGGTGATCGGGCACCTGATCCCAGTGCCAGTCTTCACGGTCAACGGTAACGCCGGTCATGCGGCGCAGTTCACGCTCCAGCGAGTCCAGCAGCGGCAGTTCCAGCGGCGTGACGCGACCTAAAAACGCTTCGGCATAGTTCGGCGCAGGCACAAAGTTGCGTCGTACCGGTTTCGGCAGCGACTTAATCAGGGCGATCACCAGTTCGCGGCGTAGCCCCGGAATTTGCCATTCAAAACCGCTCTCGTCGATCTGATTGAGCAGCGGCAGCGGAATATGCACAGTCACACCGTCCGCATCAGCTCCCGGTTCGAACTGATAGCTCAGGCGAAGTTTGAGGTTACCCTGATGCCAGAAGTTCGGGTAATCCAGCTTACTGATTTTTTCCGCGCCCTCTTTGATAAGCATGCTCTTTTCAAAGTTGAGCAGATCCGGCGTTTCACGGCTGACCTTTTTCCACCAGCTGTCAAAGTGACGCGCAGAGACCGCATCATGGCTGATGCGCTGGTCGTAAAACTCAAACAGCGTCTCATCATCGACCAGAATGTCGCGACGGCGCGATTTGTGCTCTAACTCTTCCACTTCCGCCCGTAGCTTCAGGTTATCGCGGAAAAACGCATGGCGCGTTTGCCAGTCACCTTCCACCAGCGCATGGCGGATGAACAACTCACGCGACAGTGCGGGATCGATCTGGCTGTAGTTCACCTTACGGGCCGCCACAATCGGTAAACCGTAGACGGTGACCTTTTCTGTTGCCATCACCGCGCCCTGCGCACGTTCCCAGTGCGGTTCACTGTATGAACGTTTGATCAGATGCTGGGCAACCGGTTCAACCCACTCAGGATCGATGCGTGCGGCAATACGTCCCCACAGGCGACTGGTTTCCACCAGCTCCGCTACCATCGTCCACTTCGGCGGTTTTTTAAATAGACCGGAGCCCGGAAAGATCGAGAAGCGGGCGTTACGCGCACCGGTAAACTCCTGTTTATCGGTATCTTTCATCCCGATATGCGACAGTAAACCGGTCAGCAGCGCGACGTGGATTTCCCGGTATTCAGCTGGTTCGCTGTTAACCGGGATCCCTAACTCTTTCACTACCTGACGCAGCTGGGTGTAAATATCCTGCCATTCACGCACGCGCAGGTAGTTCAGAAAATCAAGTTTGCACTGGCGACGGAACTGGTTTGACGACAGCGCTTTTTGCTGCTCGCCGAGATAGTTCCACAGATTCACAAATGCGAGGAAATCAGACTCTTTGTCATGGAAACGGCGATGCTTCTCGTCGGAAGCCTGCTGCTTGTCCATCGGACGCTCGCGCGGATCCTGAATAGACAGCGCCGAGGTAATGATCATCGCCTCACGCACACAGCCATGTTTTTGCGCTTCCAGCACCATGCGCGCCAGACGCGGATCCACCGGCAGTTGCGACAGCTGACGGCCCAACGGCGTTAACTTATAAGCGGTTGCCTGTTCGTCGGTGGTTATCGCCCCCAGCTCTTCGAGCAGGCGTACGCCGTCCTGAATATTGCGTTTATCCGGTGCCTCAACAAACGGAAACGCCGCGATATCGCCCAACCCCAACGCCGTCATCTGCAAAATAACGGACGCCAGGTTAGTACGCAGGATCTCCGGATCGGTAAACTCAGGGCGAGACAGGAAATCATCTTCGGAATACAGACGAATACAGATCCCTTCCGAAACACGACCGCAGCGGCCTTTACGCTGGTTAGCGGAAGCCTGTGACACCGGTTCTATCGGTAAGCGCTGGACTTTGGTGCGGTAACTGTAACGACTAATACGCGCAGTACCCGGGTCAATCACATACTTGATGCCCGGTACGGTCAGCGACGTTTCCGCCACGTTGGTCGCCAGCACGATACGGCGACCGCTGTGCGACTGGAACACGCGGTTCTGCTCGCTATTGGAGAGACGCGCATACAACGGCAGCACTTCGGTGTGGCGTAAATCCAGCTTATTCAGGGCATCGGCGGTGTCGCGGATTTCGCGCTCGCCGCTCATAAAGATCAGAATGTCGCCCTGACTTTCACGGCCTAATTCCTCTACAGCATCAAAAATAGCCTGCAGTTGGTCACGTTCGGTATCATCTGCATCTTCAACAATCGGACGATAGCGAACTTCCACCGGATACGTTCGACCGGAGACTTCGATAATCGGCGCATTATTGAAATGCTTTGAAAAACGCTCCGGGTCGATAGTCGCCGAAGTGATGATAATTTTTAGATCCGGACGGCGCGGCAGAAGCTCTTTCAGATAGCCGAGCAGAAAATCGATATTCAGGCTGCGTTCATGCGCTTCATCAATGATGATAGTGTCGTACTGCATTAGCAGCCGATCCTGCTGGATTTCCGCCAGCAAGATACCGTCCGTCATCAGCTTCACCATCGTGTTGTCGCTGACATGATCGCTAAAACGGACCTTATAGCCGATACAGCCACCCGGCTCGGTTTGCAGTTCTTCCGCAATACGGTTCGCTACCGTACGCGCCGCCAGTCGACGCGGTTGGGTATGGCCGATCAGCCCTTTTATCCCGCGTCCGAGCTCCATACAGATTTTGGGTAACTGGGTGGTTTTACCTGACCCGGTCTCACCGGCAACAATCACCACCTGATGGTCGCGAATTGCTTCCAGAATATCCTGTTTTTTCTGGCTGACTGGCAGGTTCTCCGGATAGCTGATGACCGGACGCGCCGCTTCACGCAGCACAACTTTACCGGCTGCGTGATCAATCTCTTTTGCCATCTCCTGGTAAATGGCCTGTTGTGCATCAGGATTTTTAACCTTCTTAACACCGTGCAGGCGGCGGGCAAAACGCTGTCTGTCACGCAGCATCAGTGAATCCAGCTGTTGCTGCAACATGTTGAAGGTTAATTTTTGTTGTTCTGTCATAGCGTTAAAAGGCAGTGCTCTGCCGGGTTAAATCTCTTTTAGATGATAGGTATAGAGTACCACATCGGCGCTTTTCATGTGTTGTTCAATAATTTCGAACATAGGATTCGATATATTGCGCTATCACTGCGACAGGATTGTGAATAAAGTGTCAACAAGCAACGGGGCATAACCCCTTCAAACACATATAAGGAAACACCCATGAGCAAGGTATTAGTTCTGAAATCCAGTATTCTGGCAGGGTACTCTCAGTCTGGTCAGTTGTCTGATTATTTTGTTGAACAGTGGCGTGAAAAGCACTCCGCTGATGAAATCACCGTCCGCGACCTGGCTGCAAATCCTGTTCCGGTACTGGATGGCGAGCTGGTGGGTGCCCTGCGCCCGAGCGATGCGCCGCTGACCCCGCGTCAACAAGAAGCGCTGGCGTTGTCCGACGAACTGATTGCTGAGCTGAAAGCGCATGATGTAATTGTTATCGCCGCGCCGATGTATAACTTCAACATCCCAACGCAGCTGAAAAACTATTTCGACCTGATTGCCCGTGCTGGCGTAACCTTCCGTTATACCGAGAAAGGTCCGGAAGGTCTGGTAACAGGGAAACGCGCAGTAGTACTGACCAGCCGTGGTGGTATCCATAAAGATACGCCGACCGACCTGATCACGCCGTATCTGAACGTATTCCTGGGCTTTATCGGCATCACCGACGTGAACGTCGTCTTTGCGGAAGGCATTGCGTACGGTCCGGAAGTGGCGACCAAAGCGCAGTCCGATGCGAAAGCCGCTATCGACAGCGTCGTCGCTGCCTGATAATTCACCCTCTCACCATCCGGTGGGAGGGTTTCTCCAGTATTTACTTCTTTACCTGCACCCGAACCTGTTTGCCGTGAATGCGATTAATATCACGCCAGATGGTTGCATAATCCCTGCATTTCGCCAGATTCTCTTCCCAGCAATGCAGCAAAAATTGTTCTGGCTCGGCGACATCCCGGCTTAATAGCTTGAATACCCAACGATTCCAGACATACCACTTGAGAAGCCACATGATCTCACTCCGCATCGCGACCGATATAGAACTATATCAGCCTGAATTTGATGCCGTGTGGCAACTATTGCGATGTTGATGAATAATCCAGATGAATGCTACATCAACAGCATCAGCCAGAAAGCCCACAAAATCGCAATCATGTAGAGCGTATGACGAAACTGTTTCAATGCGCCGGACTGCCGTTCAGCCAGCGTTAACGTTTTCAACCGTTCACGTCGCCAGATAAAACACAGCGCACTTCCGGCCTGCTCGTTGTTTTGCGGATTAATCAGCGAAAAATAGCGCTCGTCGAGCCACAGTCGCCAGCAACCAAACCAGGCCACAGCGCACAGCAATGCCATGACGGCACGCAGTACTCCTGACGGAGCAACAAACAGCACCCATGCCATCGGCGGGAGGGAAAAAAGCAGCATGAAGCGCCAGCTTGCCAGCGTATGCCGCAGCAGAGCATGCTGAAGCACATCACCATTCGTTACATTGTCACTTTCTGTTGCCATTGTCGCAGCATCTCCAGATGTTTATCTGTCAGTACCACCGGTGGCCGACTCGCCCGAATCTGCGCCACGGCGTGCTCTACCGTCGCCGCATGGCCATAACGCAACAGCCACGCTGCAACCACCATTGCGCTGCGCGACAGCCCTAAGGCACAGTGCACCAGCACCGTTCCCTGTTCCTCACGCAGAGTCTCCAGAGTGCTAACCGCCTGCTGCAGTTCAGCTTCATGCGGGATCACTAAATCCAGCATCGGTACGCAATGATAAGTACGCGAGGACGTCGCCCGCCCACGTGAAAACTCAAAGGTTAAGTCAAGCACCGCCTTTTGCGCAGGTACCGAGCGCGGAAAACTGCCGAGATATACGCCAGCCACAACCTGACTTACTGCCGGTATACGGCGGGTAAACCAGCGCATCGACAGCCACATTCCCGCACGCCACGGCAATGATAGCCAGTAAACCGCGGGAGAAAGCCTGCCCTGCGAATCTTTCGCCGTCACCGCCGCGCCGAATCCCGCGTAACCGCAGCCGACCATCAACAAGGCCATCGCTGGCCATAGCAGCCATGGCGTCAGCAACGCTGCAGTAATAAAACATAATGCCGAGCCCAGCAGGTAACGGCGCATCAGCCTCTGACGGGCTGCATCCGGTCTGCACCAGCGCCAGCGGCATTGTTCCGGTACCATCCAGTCAATCAACATTCCTGCCGCCAGCCCGGTAATAATATCGATAAAGTGATGCTGCCAGGTGGTCAGCACCGATACCGCGATCAGTAGAGACCAGCCATCGCACAGTCTGCGCCAGCCGCCGGACAGATGGCGACTGAAATGCCGCCACAGCAGCCAACAAAGAATGATATGCAGCGACGGCGACTGGTTATAAGGCAGATCGAACTGTTCGAGCTGAGCAAACAGCCAACCCGCCGCGCCCGTCACTTCGGGGCGGGTAAAGGTAAACTGTAACGGGAACAGTAAAAAACCGGCGCAAGCAATCAACGATGCCAGTACCAGTCTGAGCACCAACCGACGCTGCTCGAAACGTGTAGTGCAAACAAACAGAGATAACCCGTAAAACAGATCCAGACTCCAGTACGGGATGATGGTCCACGGAATAAAAGGAATGGCAGATTCCCAGGCAAAAACGATGCTGCCAACGTTCTGATAATGAGCATCCTGCCAGGCGGTATATTGATTCACCTTGCCGTAGGTAAGGAAAAAAAATGGCGCCAGCAGCAGTAACCAGCCTACCGCCTGCACCATAACTTTACGCTGTTCAGGATGCACGGCGTACCGCCATAGAAACGGTGAAAATACCCCACTCATCAATCAGTTGGGTACACTTCTCAAAGCCCGCCTCGCGGACCAGCGCGTCCATTTCACCCTGTGTACGCACGCGCATAACCCATGCTTTGCCGTCTTTATGACTGGTCAGCGACCAGGCTATCGTTTTAAGCTGCGGATGCCACGGCTGCCCGGTGTAAATCAATACGCCCCCCGGCGCTATCGCCTCTGCCAGCCCGGCCAGAGAGTTTTTGACCAGCGCATTTTCAGGAAAAAGCTCGTACAAACCAGAGACAATCCCCAGACCAGGACGAGGCTCCAGCGCCGCCAGTTGTTCGCGGTTGAAGGCGTCGCCTTGCTCAAAACGCGCAATGTCAGCCATGCCTCTGCTGGCGATCATTTCCCGACCTTTATTCACATTCAATTCACTGTAATCACGCAATAAAATTGAACGTACCGCCTTTTCGCCTTCCAGCGCATCAAGCACATAGCGTCCATGTCCGGCAGCAATATCCACCACATGTACCGGCGTGCCCTGCTCATTCAACTGTGCAACAGCCTTACTAATCAGCATCTGCAAATGAATCTTACGCTGGCGGATCCCCTGCCAGCCGACATTGTTCAGGTAGTTCTTGTCGATTAAACGCCCCAGCGCACCGTTGCCCTGCGGCTGGTTGCGATAGACATAATCCAGTGTGCTACCGGAATCAAAACCGGTTTCAAATCCAAGACGCACGCCTGTTGATTGTGTGCCCAGAAGCTTCATTCCGTAGCGCAGGCCACGGTACGCAATATCGTCGAGAGAATACGGCGCGGGTCCCCCGTTGAGCATCCGCCAGGTATCGGCGCCAGGGCTCCAGCGATCTTCGTTGCTGTAATCAAAACGCTGTGGAGGCATAGCGTAGAGCGTAGAAATGAAATCACGCATTTTATCGAACGCCAGGTGCCGGTCTTTTTCGCCCAGCGTGTCGTGGTAAAAACCCGGCAGCACGTGCAGCTCTTTGAGGGGATTTCGCAGACGCTGATAAAAATCAATTTGCGGCTGGCGATGCACAACGAAATCATCGCCGGAGACCAGCAACTGCACAGGCATCGTAATGGCGGCGGCATCGCTGACAATGCGTTCTGCCGTTTTGTAGAGATCCAGCAAGATATTAACCGCAATAGCCCGGGTTATCTGGGTATCGAGGTTAAAGCTCGCCACACGATCGACGTCATGCGTCAGGTATTTACCCTTAACATAAGAGTTAACGAAAAACAGGCCGCGCAGTCGGTGCATTAACGCCAACCCCTGACGAGCAAACGGCACATACAATTTCACTTTAAAGGCCGGTGATGCCAGTACTAATCCGCGAATAGCGGGAGCATAGTCATGTACCCAGGTCGCGGCCAGTACCGCGCCAACGCTTTGCGCCACCACCACCACATCTTCCATGGCGGCATGACTGTCTGCAGCGGCGAAACGCACAAATTCTTCGACATCCTGTACCGAGCGCGCCAGAGAAGGACTATAGCCGCGCTGGCCCGGAGAGTGGCCATGACCACGCGCATCCCAGGCATAAAATGCGGTATCCGGCATCGCCAGCTCGTCCACAATATGCTGTAACCGCCCGGAATGTTCGTGTCCGCGATGGAACATGACGATCACTTTAGGCGCTGCGCCAGGGGCAATTGCCGGCCAGTAGCGATAAAACAGTTCGGTATTGTCACTGGTCACAAAATGACGTTCGTCAGGTACGCGTGTATCACTCATGCGAATGTAATCCTTTAGTTTGTTGCTCCAACAGCAACAGTTGCTGTCTGAGTCCGTCCATGAAGAGGGCTTTATCCCCGTGAAAATACAACGCACTGCCTATATTGACATCAATAAACAGCGGCAGCGGGATACGATTCCCTTTCGCCATGACAGATTCGGTACCACGCAGCCAGACGGGAATAATCGGTACCTCCGGTACGCACTGGCTCAGATGCCACAATCCGGATTTCAGCGGCGACAGTTTCCCCGGCTCGCCCCGCGTGCCTTCCGGAAAGAGGATCAGGATCTTGCCGTCGCGTAATGCCTGTTCGCACTGCGCCAGCGGATTGGCTTCTCCGCCCTTTCGCGAAATGGGAATAATGTTAAGAATATTTAGCGCAAACCAGGCCATGGCTTTATTACGCAGGAAATAGTCAGCGGCAGCCACCGGATGAACCGACGCCTGACGGCGCAGCGGAAAGAGCGAAAGCAGCGCAAAAACATCCATATGGCTATTGTGATTGGCGACAATAATTGCCGGGCCGCGGGTAGGCAAACGCTCCCGGTGCCTGATACGCAGCCCCAGCCACAGCCAAATCACCGGCCAGACGATGCACAGCGTAAACAGGGTTCGCAGAATTGAGTTCAGCATAAGTTAATAGCAAAAGTAGCGAATGAAATGGAAAAACACCGGCGCGGTAAAGATCAGAGAATCCAGTCGGTCAAGGATCCCGCCATGACCTGGCAGCAATGTTCCGCTGTCCTTCACGCCGATATCGCGCTTGATTGCCGACATCACCACATCGCCACAAAAACCACTGATGCCGATAATAAAGCCCGCCAGCAGCGACAACGGAATGCTTAACGGCGTCATCAGCGGCCCAAGCAGCGCCGCCATCAGCGTGGTGGTCGCTACGCCGCCGACCAGTCCCGCCAGTGTCTTATTAGGGCTGACTCTGGGGATCACTTTGATGCGCCCAATCGATTTGCCCCACAGGTACTGCGCAATATCATTGAATTCCGTTAAGCCAACCAGGAACAGCACCAGCAATGCGCCGGTTTGTTGACCATCATCAGGCAGAACCAGCAAAAACGCGACATGGCTGAAGGCAAAAACGGTGGTCATCAGGCTCCAGTGATGCTGCGAGGCGTAGCGCAAGAAGCCCTGCGTATCGCCCGCAATCACCATCCGCACGGGTAAGAATAAAAAAGCGTAGACCGGGATAAACACCACAAACATGCCGTACCAGTTAATACCGATCAGCCAGTAGTTGACTGGAATAGCAATGAACATCCACAGCAGCGGCATGCGATCGGTCTGACGCGACGGCGCCAGCGTTAAAAACTCCTTTAACGCCATAAAGCTGACCAGCGCGAAAAAGGTCAGCGCCAACCAGTGCGGACTTAAAATCGCCAGAGAAAACAGGACGATGATTATCCACCAGGTGCGTATACGTAATGTCAGTTCCCGCCAGTCTTTATCCGGTCGTTGCCACACCAGTAATCCATTCACCGCTGTTGCAACCAGCAGCAGTGCAAAAATGACCGCGAGTGACGTCTCCAGCATCATCATTGCGCCACCTCTTCGCGTAATGCGCTTCTACAGCGGTTAATCACTGTCCATAGCAGCAGGAGAATAGCAACACTCCACAGCACATTGTTCCACTGTACAAGCTGCGGCCACAGAGTCAGCGCCAGACCCCATGCGCCAAATACCAGCGCCCGGTCACTTTTCCCCAGCGGCCCGGCATAGCTGCGAACGCCATTAATCGTTTGTGCCAGAACGCCGCAAAACTCCGTCATTACCGCACAGAACAGCATCACCATAACCAGCAATCCATTACTGTCAGGAAGCAGCATAAACGGCAGATAAAGCGCTATATCTGAAAGAATATCCCCGCTCTCGTTCAGAATGGCCCCAAGGCGTGACTGCTGGTGACATTCACGCGCCAGCATACCGTCGAGGGCATTGAGCGCCATTCGAATAAACAGCACGATGGGCAGGAGAACAAAGTATTCAGGCTGGGGGAAAATCACCAGTACGCCGCCGGTCACAAAAGAGAGTGCCATTGCGGCAAGGGTAACGTGATTCGCCGTGACGCCTTTTTTATGTAGCCAGAACATTAATGGGCGCAGAAGTGCCTGGAAGGCGGGCTTGATCTGATAAAGCGTCATCATCACTCCTTGATAATTTACGGTGTTGACTATAGTGGATTAATTAACAGTACCCGCCTATTACTTTTCTTTGGATTAAACAGAAATCGGATTCTATCTACAACTCCGTTGATTATTTTCTCAGCCACTTGCCATTAATACCCTGCACATACTCTCCTGGTTTCGCGCGAGCAACCAGCTTTTGCCCGGCCATTTTCGCCACTTCATCAGGCGGAATGTTGTTGCTTCTGGCCAGTTGCTGATAGCTGGCGCTGCGCGCTTTGTTAATCTCATTCACCAGCGCCTGCGTTTCTGCGTCGGTTTGCAATGCCACCAGATAACCATTAAGCGTTTCGCCCACCCGCCCCTCGGTTCTGGCTTCACTCAGGGTCAATGCCCACACGTTGCCGCTCAAAAAACTCAACGCCAAAAGGATCGCTACAAGCTGTTTTTTCATTGTGACCTCAGAACAGATCGCTGCGCGATTTTAATAAGCTCTCAACGTCTTTATCGACTTTGATATGGATCTCATGCTCAATTTTGACGTTCATATTAATCGTGATCGGCTCTTTTGGCGCAGCCACTTCGATTCTTGGAGTACACCCGACCAGCAGAGATGAAGCCAGCAGACCCAGCATGGCAGCTATCGTTTTCATTGTTGTTCCTCACATTCCTTGCCTTCCAGGCAATGGGGTTCCGGCAGCGCTGCATTTTGTTCAAGCCATGCCTGTAAATTGTCGCCAAAACGCAAACTGCGCCAGAGCGTAAAGACGTTTTCCTCGTGGGTGTAATTCAAATTAACCGTCCCCACTTTGCCATCCACCCGGCTATTACCAGTCACGTTTGCCTGCATGGTTAAAACGCCGAGGTTATCCAGATTTATTTTCGTCCAGGAATGGCTTATTTCCATATAGCGCAGCCAGTTAATGGCCGCACCCGCCGCCATATTATCTTTGACGACGGCATCTGCGGTATCCTTATCAATACGCAGCGTCATCGGCCCCGGGTTGGTTAACCATCCGTCTTTAATGATCCACTTCTCGTTATCCAGCCATAACGGCAACGCGCCGCTGACCGGGCCAGACATGGCGAATTGCTTGGGGTTAACCGCGCTGATAAGCTCACTCGAGGAGATATTCTGCACCCGCAATAATGCAGGATCGTGTTGCGGCATCCGCAGTTGCTGCATGATGACTTTGCCCCCCAGCAGTTCGGCGCTGACATCGCTTAACAGTAACGGATTAGCTTCGCTCCAGGGATACGCCCCCTGCAGATCGGCGGCGATATTTTTCACCGTCACCTGATTAACCACTTCCGCAATACGCAGTGAAATAGGCCCACGCGTACCCAACTGCCATGCGCCTTCGCTAAACCGGAAAGGCAGCACAAAATCGACGCCATTAATTTGGTTATCGGGCATCCAGGCGCTACCGCCTTTTAATACCCCATGACCACCGGCTTCAAAGCCCTGTTCCGGGGCAGCTGAAAACGCTACCTGCGCATACAGTTCCCCTTCACGTAGCTTCATTTTCCAGTCAGGTGGGATGAGCGGTTGAAAGACGGTGAGCGATTGTTTTGGCCACCAGGCCTGTCCGCGCAGTCGGATCCCGTCCCAACGACCATTTAGCTGTACAGGGCCAATCGCCCCCGCGTGGAGCTGGCCTTTATACTGGAAAATCGTCGGGTCGGAGCCTTCCACACTGAACTTCAGGGTCGACGGTGGTAACACACTTCCCCCGGTGAAAGTGGTGTTCCCTGCGTCCAGTGACAGCGCACCGCTAAACGTCGGTTTGTTGGCATCCCGCACCCAGACAATGGGTTCGTCCATCACCAGGCGCGGGTTCTCCACCTGCATGGTGCCGTATTGCAGATGATCAAACCCGGTGGAGAGATCAAAAAGCTTCAGGGTATTGTCATGCCATTCCCCCTTACCCGCCACGTCCCAACGCGCATGCATCGGCGTAAAGCTGCCTTTGCCCCAATATCGCCACTGCCAGCGACCCGCGTCGGGGAGAAAATCATTTGCCAGACCATCCAGATGCAATTCAAAACCGCCCATCTGGTTTTCATGCGCGCGCAATATAGCCTGCAGACGGCCATCCACGCCGCGTTGCGTTACCTTTACGCCCGCCAAAGGCCAGCGAATTTCGTCAATATCCAGCGAGTCGATCACCCGTCCGCGTGAACGCAGCAGCGCCCCTGGCTCAAAAACAAGTTGCGGGTCGTTCAGGCTGCCGGTGAGTCTGGCGGGTAACCTGGCGTAGAAAATGAGATCGCCCTGTTTCGCCTCGCCGATCAACTGCAACGGCATATCGCTACTATCCACACCCAACTTGCCCGGCCCCAGCGTTAATACGGCGTTTCCTTTACCCGCATCGCCTTGAGTAAGTATGTTCAGACGTCCGCTCACCACGGCATTTTCCAGCCCGGCCTGCCAGTTTTCAACTTTCATGCCCAGCCGTCCGCTTAGCGGAAATCCCTGATAAGGCCAGTTCCAGCGACCGTCGCTAATGGTTAATTGCTGACGGGTTATTTCCCACGGAAGATCAAGCAGCGGATCGGCATTATTTCGCGCCATGACGATCAGTTGTCCGCTGTTTTCTTGCCATTCAAGTTCGGCATCCACAAGCGTTGGCTCCTGCGGCAAGCTCAGAGTAGCAACCGCATGACCGCTCACCGGTAATCCATCGGGAACCAGCGGCATGGTAAATTCACCGACCAGTTTTATCGGCGGCTGCCCTTCAAATGCGGCGATATCCAGCTCATTTACCGTGAGATTTTGCCCATGCAGGCTCCCCTGGAATTTAACCTTTTCACCCTGGTAGCGCAGTTGCTGGCTAGAGGGAGTTAGCGAGAGCGACAGTTTTCCCTGCCATTCCTGCCAGGGAGAGAGAATGACTTTGTCGATGTTAATCCAGGTATTGGGCAGCATAGATTGCCATTCTGCCAACGTTTTGGGCGCTACCGGGGATGATTCTGTCTGCGGCAACCTGGCCAGGCAAGCTGAATCCAGCTCCACAGCCCCGACATTGAGCAACCAACGACTGGGATGGGAAAGATCCGCCTGAGTAATGCGCGCTAGCGGGCAATCATCGACCAGATAGCGTAGTTCCGGAATATGCAGCCCATGCCGTGTCAGCCGTGGACTCTCATCCAGCGCGATACGCGTGCCAACCGGTAACCAGATGCCGACCAGCGTAGGAACCCACAGGCCAAGCGTCATTACCAGCGTCAGCGGCACGAGAATTAATAATAAGAGGAGTGCCAGAACGGCTTTATATTTACCCTTCATGGGTAGTTAATATCCTGATTTAGCGAAAATTTAAGCCGGTTTAGGCCAGTATTGTGGCATGTTTAACAGGATATGCCCACATTAAGAATAAATTCCCATGAAGTATACACAGAGTTAATGAATGAAAGAGAACCAGGAAAATATCATTTAATTCAATGAGATAAATCATTATATTATATGGCACGCTGTTACACGTGCCGTCGGGAATAGTAAGATTCAGACTCAATGAGGCCTCAGTTGTCCATCGCTATGTTTAGGTCCTATACGACCTGCTTCGATCAGAATTTCCTCGATAAGTTCTTCGAGGCACTCCCTACCGTGATGATCGCAGACCAGATGTACCTGCCGGGAAATCTCATCAGGTTTCATACCATCGCATAATGCCGCCTTGAGCATTAAGGTGGCCCATCGTTTTGCTTCAGAGTGAGTTAACATGACCCCTCCCGATATTTGCTACCTGTATAAGCGTAGCCTTCCGGATGTGATTCGGCTGGCTTTTTATCTGCGGCGATATCTGGGGGTTGAGTTGGATGGAAAAATATCCGGTTGTTGAAATTGAGTAACCTGCCCACACTAACAACAGATGCGCTGAAATTATTCATTACGCCTATGACTATCAATAACTTTTTAGATTTTGTAAAATAATTTGAATTGGATTAATGTGACCTCAAAATCACTGGAGAAAGTCTTATGAAACTCGCCATCTATAGTACAAAACAGTACGACAAGAAGTATCTGCAGCAGGTTAACGAGGCTTTTGGTTTTGAACTTGAATTCTTTGACTTTCTGTTGACGGAAAAAACAGCGAAGACTGCCCATGGCTGCGAAGCCGTATGCATTTTCGTCAACGACGATGGCAGTCGCCCTGTTCTGGAAGAGCTGAAAAAGCATGGCGTGAAATATATCGCGCTGCGTTGCGCCGGGTTTAATAACGTCGATCTCGACGCGGCAAAAGAGCTGGGTCTGCAGGTCGTACGTGTACCGGCCTATTCACCTGAAGCCGTCGCTGAGCATGCGATTGGCATGATGATGACGCTGAATCGCCGTATTCACCGCGCCTATCAGCGTACCCGTGATGCCAACTTCTCTCTTGAGGGCCTGACCGGCTTTACCATGTATGGCAAAACAGCCGGGGTGATCGGTACCGGTAAAATCGGGATTGCTGCGCTGCGTATCCTGAAAGGTTTTGGTATGCGTCTGCTGGCGTTCGATCCTTACCCGAGCGCAGCTGCGCTGGAGTTAGGCGTTGAATATGTCGATCTTAAAACTCTGTTCGCAGAGTCCGATGTCATCTCCCTGCACTGTCCGTTAACGCCGGAGAATTATCATCTGCTCAATCATGAAGCCTTTGAGCAAATGAAAAATGGCGTGATGGTGATTAACACCAGCCGCGGCGCATTGATCGATTCGCAAGCCGCTATCGATGCGCTGAAAAACCAGAAAATTGGTTCTCTGGGTATGGACGTGTATGAAAACGAACGCGATCTGTTCTTTGAAGATAAATCCAATGACGTGATTCAGGATGATGTGTTCCGTCGTCTGTCGGCCTGTCATAACGTGCTGTTTACCGGTCATCAGGCCTTCCTGACCGCCGAAGCATTGACCAGTATTTCTGAGACTACGCTGCAAAATCTGGCGCAAATCTCCAAAGGCGAAACCTGTCCAAACGCCCTCTTTTAATCCCAGTGCTCCCCTGACTTCAGGGGGGCATTTTCAGACAATCACCGATGATAAAACATTCAGTATCATTATTATATTGAATGTATCCCGTCACAAACGTAGAGAAATTTAATGAAGAAAGTTGTCACGTTGATTGCGCTCAGCATGCTGATGGCTGGCTGTGTGAGCAATGGAAAAGTTTCCGTCAATCGCGATCAGTTGCAGCATCACCGCTTCGTTTTACAGAGCGTGAATGGTAAGGCCGTCACCGTCGCCAATAACCCGCCCGAATTGAGTTTTGGTGAAAACATGACGGTGTCGGGAAAGATGTGTAATCAATTCCACGGTCAGGGCAAACTGTCCGACGGCGAGTTGAAGGTAAAAGATATGGCGATGACCCGCATGATGTGCGCCGATCCACAGCTTAACGCGCTCGACGGGATCGTCAGCGAAATGTTTAAGCAAGGCGCACAGGTTGATCTGACTGCTGACCAGTTAACGCTGGCGACAGCAGAACAAACGCTGACGTATAAACTCGCGGACTTAATGTAAGAAACGCGCTGGCTTAATAGTTGCCACAGCTTCCGGCGGCAAGCGACTGCTCACTACAGCGTTTGCCGTTGGGTAACGCACACATTCCGATAGCTGAACCATCCAGTTGACGGGCAACGGAGAGCGAACCACCAATCATGGCGCAATTAGCTTCTCCAGAACTGGACATTGCAGCCCTCATCCCCGGTGCGACATGCGCGGCGGTTGCCTGCTGAACAGGTTCACTGCTACAAGCCGATAATAATAACGCGGCACACCCTACCCAAAACGCTGCGCGCATCTTACTCCCCTCTGAATATTAACCAAACGACACAGCCATAAATAATAGGCAGCGGAAACACCGCCGTCGAGAGGCAATATGCGCATTTATGCGCGTTGTTTACATTTTCTGGCAATTTTTTGCCTGCTCCTTTGATCAAACCATTCATTCTGTTAATTCCAGGGACACAAAAGCGAAAATCTGTCTGAACGGCTTTTGCTAAAATAGAAAGATAATTACAGGACTCGCCGCTGTTACGCGTGTCCCTCTTTTTGCGCAATGTAAGGGTGTCAGTATGATCACAATTGACGGTAATGGTGCGGTTGCTTCAGTCGCATTTCGTACCAGCGAGGTTATCGCCATCTACCCAATTACGCCAAGTTCGACTATGGCTGAACAGGCAGATGCCTGGGCCGGGAACGGGCTTAAAAACGTGTGGGGGGATACTCCTCGCGTCGTGGAAATGCAGTCGGAAGGCGGTGCGATAGCGACCGTTCATGGCGCATTGCAGACCGGTGCGCTCTCTACGTCGTTCACCTCATCGCAGGGCCTGCTGCTGATGATCCCGACGCTGTACAAACTGGCCGGTCAATTGACCCCGTTTGTACTACACGTTGCGGCGCGTACGATAGCCACTCACGCATTATCGATCTTTGGCGATCATTCTGACGTGATGGCGGTGCGCCAGACGGGATGCGCAATGCTGTGTGCCAGCAGCGTCCAGGAAGCACAGGACTTTGCGCTAATTTCGCAAATGGCCACCCTCAAAAGCCGGGTCCCGTTTATTCATTTCTTTGATGGTTTCCGTACTTCGCATGAAATTAATAAAATAGTGCCGCTGGCCGATGACACGATCCTCGGACTGATGCCGCAGGCGGAAATCGATGCTCACCGTGCCCGCGCACTTAATCCTGAGCATCCGGTTATTCGCGGCACGTCTGCGAACCCTGACACCTACTTCCAGTCACGCGAAGCAACTAACCCGTGGTACAACGCGGTTTACGATCACGTCGAGCAGGCAATGAACGACTTCGCCGCTGCGACGGGTCGCCAGTACCAGCCATTTGAATATTACGGCCATCCGCAGGCAGAACGCGTCATTATTCTGATGGGCTCGGCAATTGGCACCAGTGAAGAAGTCGTTGAAGAGCTGCTGGCGCGCGGCGAGAAAGTGGGCGTTCTGAAAGTGCGTTTGTTCCGCCCATTCTCTGCCAGACATTTGCTACGCGCCCTGCCGGAAACGGTACGGAGTATTGCCGTCCTGGATCGCACCAAAGAGCCTGGCGCGCAGGCTGAACCGTTATATCTGGATGTGATGACCGCGTTGGCAGAAGCCTTTAACTGCGGCGAGCGAGAAACGCTACCGCGCGTGATTGGCGGGCGTTATGGCCTTTCCTCCAAAGAGTTTGGCCCGGACTGCGTCATGGCGGTCTTTAATGAGCTGAGTAACGCCAGGCCGAAGCCTCGCTTTACGGTCGGGATCTATGATGATGTCACTAACCTGTCGCTACCGCTGCCAGAAAACACGCTACCCGGTAGCGCTAAGCTCGAAGCGCTGTTTTACGGGCTGGGCAGCGACGGTAGCGTGTCGGCTACCAAAAACAACATCAAGATTATCGGTAACTCTACGCCGTGGTATGCGCAGGGTTATTTCGTCTATGATTCGAAAAAAGCAGGCGGCCTGACGGTTTCTCACCTGCGCGTCAGTGAGCAACCTATTCGCTCAGCATATCTGGTGTCGCAAGCCGATTTTGTTGGCTGTCACCAGTTGCAATTTATCGATAAGTATCAAATGGCCGAGCGCCTGAAACCAGGCGGTATCTTCCTGCTTAATACCCCGTATAACGTGGATGAAGTCTGGTCGCGTTTGCCGCAGGAAGTTCAGGCTGTACTGAATCAAAAGAAAGCCCGTTTCTACGTCATTAATGCCGCCAAAATTGCCCGCGAGTGCGGCCTGGCTGCGCGTATTAACACCGTTATGCAGATGGCGTTCTTCCATCTGACGCAAATCTTACCCGGCGACAGCGCGTTGATCGAATTGCAGGGTGCGATTGCGAAAAGCTACAGCAGTAAAGGACAGGATCTGGTGGAACGTAACTGGCAGGCGCTGGCCCTGGCGCGTGAATCCGTCGCCGAAGTGGCGCTCCAGCCCGTTGATCCGCATAGCGCCAACCGCCCACCGGTGGTTTCTGATGCCGCACCTGATTTCGTGAAAACCGTCACCGCGGCGATGCTCGCCGGTCTCGGCGATGCCCTCCCCGTTTCAGCACTGCCGCCAGACGGCACCTGGCCGATGGGCACCACGCGTTGGGAAAAACGCAATATTGCAGAAGAGATCCCCATCTGGAAAGAAGAGCTGTGTACTCAGTGTAACCACTGCGTTGCCGCCTGCCCGCACTCGGCTATCCGTGCCAAAGTGGTTTCACCAGAAGCGATGGAAAACGCCCCTGCCAGCCTGCATTCTCTGGATGTGAAATCACGCGATATGCGCGGTCAGAAATATGTCCTGCAGGTTGCGCCAGAGGATTGCACCGGCTGTAACCTGTGCGTTGAAGTGTGCCCGGCGAAAGATCGCCAGAACCCGGAGATCAAGGCCATCAATATGATGTCGCGCCTTGAGCATGTTGAAGAGGAAAAAGTTAACTATGACTACTTCCTCAATCTGCCGGAAATCGATCGCACGAAGCTGGAGCGTATTGATATTCGTACCTCGCAGTTGATCACTCCACTGTTTGAATATTCTGGCGCCTGCTCTGGCTGCGGTGAAACGCCGTATATCAAACTGCTCACGCAGTTGTACGGCGACCGCATGCTGATCGCCAATGCGACCGGGTGTTCATCAATTTATGGCGGTAACCTGCCTTCAACGCCGTATACCACCGACGCCAATGGTCGCGGACCTGCATGGGCAAACTCACTGTTTGAGGATAACGCCGAGTTTGGTCTGGGCTTCCGCCTGACGGTGGATCAGCATCGTGTGCGCGTCATGCGTTTGCTGGAACAGTTTGCCGATAGCATTCCGGCTGAACTGAATGACGCCCTGCACGCTGAAGCCACGCCAGAGGTACGTCGTGAGCAAGTTGCAGCACTGCGCCAGCACCTGAAGGATGTCGAAGGCGCACAGCAGTTGTTAACCGATGCCGACGCGCTGGTCGAGAAATCTATCTGGTTGATTGGCGGTGATGGCTGGGCTTACGATATTGGTTTTGGCGGCCTGGATCACGTCCTAAGCCTGACCGAGAACGTCAATATTCTGGTGCTGGATACTCAGTGTTACTCCAACACAGGTGGGCAAGCGTCGAAAGCCACACCGCTCGGAGCCGTCACTAAATTTGGTGAGCATGGCAAACGCAAGGCTCGCAAAGATCTTGGCGTCAGCATGATGATGTACGGTCACGTGTATGTTGCACAGATTTCTCTGGGCGCTCAGTTGAACCAGACGGTGAAAGCTATTCAGGAAGCGGAAGCCTATCCGGGGCCGTCGCTGATTATCGCCTATAGCCCATGCGAGGAGCACGGTTACGATCTCGCACTAAGCCATGATCAGATGCGTCAGCTCACGGCGACCGGATTCTGGCCGCTGTACCGCTTCGATCCACGTCGCGCAGACGAAGGCAAACTGCCGCTGGCGTTGGACTCTCGCCCACCGTCAGACGCCCTGGCCGAGACTTTGCTTAACGAGCAGCGCTTCCGTCGTCTGAATGCTCAACAGCCAGAAGTGGCTGAACAGCTGTGGAAAGACGCCGCCGCCGATCTGCAAAAGCGTTACGACTTCCTGGCCCAACTGGCAGGAAAAGCGGAAAAGAGCAGTACTGAGTAATACGTTTATCTCAGTATTAACCTGGAACCCAAAAAAAAGCCCGAACAGTCGTTCGGGCTTGTCAATTTATTCGCTGGCTAATTAATAATAGCTATCAATAGGTCAACGAAAAATAAAACGTGACAATAAAGGCATATAACACGCGCAGAATAGCCCAACACAATTCACTTGTATAATTTTTATTTTATATATTTTCACACAACACATTCATCTCAATTATCATCATTTCCGTAGAATTATTTATTTAAGGTTTTACTTAAGGCGTAACAATTCATATTTATCTCTTTACGGAACTTCTCCTTTAGCATGCTTTTACTCCCTACATGGGTAGTCACAGGTTAATAAAAAAACTAAAGGATTATTTCAATGAACAGAAAAGTACTGGCTCTCGTAATTCCTGCCCTGCTGGCTGCAGGCGCTGCTCACGCGGCTGAAGTTTATAATAAAGACGGCAACAAATTAGATCTCTATGGCAAAGTAGACGGCCTGCACTATTTCTCTGATGACGCCAACAGCGATGGCGATCAGACTTACATGCGTATGGGCTTCAAAGGCGAAACTCAGGTTAACGATATGATCACCGGTTATGGCCAGTGGGAATATCAGGTTCAGGCCAACGGCACCGAAGGTGATAAAGGCGACTCCTGGACTCGTCTTGCATTCGCAGGTATTAAAGTCGGCGACTACGGTTCATTCGACTACGGCCGTAACTACGGCGTAATGTACGACGTTGAAGGTTGGACCGATATGCTGCCAGAATTCGGTGGCGACTCTTACACCAAAGCAGACAACTTCATGACCGGTCGTGCAAACGGTGTTGCAACCTACCGTAACACCGACTTCTTTGGTCTGGTTGACGGTCTGAACGTTGCGCTGCAGTACCAGGGCGCGAACGAAAATCAGTCACCAGAGCAGGAAGGCACCAATAACGGTGGAGCCGATCGTAACATGAAGAACTCTAACGGTGACGGCTTCGGTATCTCCTCTACCTACGATCTGGGTATGGGCGTAAGCTTCGGTGCGGCATACACCTCTTCTGACCGTACTAATGAGCAGGTTAACGATTCTACCGCGGGTGGCGATAAAGCTGACGCATGGACTGCTGGCCTGAAATACGACGCCAACAACATCTATCTGGCAACCATGTACTCCGAAACTCGCAATATGACCCCGTATGGTGGTTCAGACGGTAGCGATAATACTATTGCCAACAAAACGCAGAACTTTGAAGTGACTGCACAATACCAGTTCGACTTCGGTCTGCGTCCGGAAGTTTCTTTCCTGATGTCTAAAGGTAAGGATCTGACTATGCCAGGTACTGCTGCAAGCCCAGCAGGAACAAGCGGCGACAAAGATCTGGTTAAATATGCTTCCGTAGGTGCGACTTACTACTTCAATAAAAACTTCTCCACCTATGTTGATTACAAAATCAACCTGCTGGACGAAGACGACAGCTTCTACACTCGCAATGACATCTCTACTGATGACACTGTAGCACTGGGTATGGTTTACCAGTTCTAATCCCTCAGCCCGCTGGCAACAGCGGGCTCTCTTTATGTTCTAACAATTCTGTTTTATTCAGATCAAAACATTATATCTGTTGCGCTAAAACACTTCTCTGATAGATGATATCTTGCATTAAGACCTGTAGTAGAGGATACCTGCAATGAATCATCATCCTGTAAAATCATCCCGTATTGCATCCGTCGGCTATGACGAATCCTCCCGTACGCTAGAAATTCGCTTTCACCAATTGGCGACCCTGCAATATCAGCATGTGCCTGCCCGTATTTTTCGTGATTTCCTCAGCGTCGTTTCTAAAGGTCGATTTTACGATGGAGTAATAAAAGGAAAGTTTCCTGAAATTAAAATAAAGTGATGCCAAAATGTGATCGTTGTCATTGTACATAAAGTGCCATTACGCGGTAAGCTTTAGGAGGATGCTTAAACAGGAGGTTTTATGAACAGAACGATTCTTGTACCCATCGATATTTCAGACTCAGAATTAACTCAACGCGTTATCGCCCATGTTGAAGCAGAGGCAAAAATTGACGATGCACAGGTCCATTTTTTGACCGTCATTCCGTCACTGCCCTATTATGCTTCTCTGGGACTGGCCTACTCGGCAGAGTTACCGGCCATGGAGGATCTGAAAGCCGAAGCGAAATCTCAACTGGAAGAGATTATCAAGAAGTTCAATATCCCAACGGACAGAATGCACGTTCATGTTGCAGAAGGTGCACCGAAAGACAAGATTCTGGAGATCGCTAAAAAATTACCGGCTGATATGGTCATTATTGCCTCACACCGACCCGACATCACCACCTACCTGCTGGGTTCTAACGCCGCAGCCGTAGTGCGTCATGCGGAGTGTTCGGTACTGGTAGTTCGCTAATCTGTCTGGCCCGCACATCGCTGCGGGCTTTTTGTTTCGCCCTCATTTTCCCCACGATTCCTGATCGAAGCATACAAGGCCATTTCAGTATCGCTATGTCGTGACATCATTACGCCCTCTCTTGAAACCCGGATAAAAACAGAGTATAAATACTGTATATACATCCAGCAAAAAGAGCGATAAGCAATGTTCGTGGAACTCGTTTATGACAAAAGGAATTTTGATGGTCTGCCCGGTGCAAAAGATATCATTCTGGGCGAGTTAACTAAGAGGGTTCACCGGATCTTCCCCGATGCTGATGTTCGGGTTAAACCGATGATGACACTGCCGGCGATCAATACTGACGCCAGCAAGCATGAGAAAGAACAGATAAGCCGAACGGTGCAGGAAATGTTTGAAGAGGCTGATATGTGGCTGGTTTCAGATTAAACGCCTTGAACCGTCATATTGCTTAAGTACAATCCGCTGTGACTGGCAATCATTCAATACTCGCACTATCGGATGTTTGCCAGTTGGCCGCAGCCATGCTCTTGCATACGGTATGGTTGCGGCAGTTCACCACACCTTGTGGTTTTGCTTTCAGACACTACACGTTGATGGTTCAGAAATGAATTATCTGGCAGTGAGCGGTTCCACGAATATCTTCAGCGCTTCAATATCCGCCTTCGGTTGATTAATTACTTCCCGCCCGGGGCCACGCACCTTTATTCAATTATGCGGTTCCCTGTTCATTCTGGTCTGGTCACGGAGAGCAAAAACCTTACTACTCTATGAGTAGCATCAGTGCCAGATGGAACGCAGCTGTAAAACGTGCTGGTATTCGTCGCCGTAATCCGTACCATACGCGACATGCTTTTGCCTGCTGGCTGCTAATGGCCGGAGCAAACCCATCATTTATAGCTAATCAGATGGGGCATGAAAACGCGCAAATAGTGTCCGAAGTCTACAGTACATGGATTAAAGAAATGAATGGCGATCGGGTTGCAATGTTGAATAACAAACCAGCCCTGTGATGGAAGTTTGCCCCTTATTATGCCCCTTTGGTTTTTGAGAACGGTAAGAATGCAAGATAATCAACAAGCTACAAAGAAAGAACAATACAACCTGAACAAATTACAAAAACGTCTGCGTCGTAACGTCGGGGAAGCCATTGCCGACTTCAAGATGATCGAAGACGGCGATCGCATTATGGTGTGTCTTTCCGGCGGGAAAGACAGCTATACGATGCTGGAGATACTGCGTAATTTGCAGCAAAGCGCCCCGATCAGTTTTTCCTTAGTTGCAGTTAACCTCGATCAGAAACAACCCGGCTTCCCGGAGCACATTCTGCCGGAGTATCTGGAAAATCTGGGCGTTGAATATAAGATTGTCGAAGAAAACACCTACGGGATCGTCAAAGATAAAATCCCTGAAGGTAAAACGACCTGCTCACTCTGCTCTCGCCTGCGTCGCGGCATTCTGTATCGCACGGCAACTGAATTAGGCGCCACCAAAATTGCGCTCGGCCACCATCGCGACGACATCCTGCAAACGCTGTTCTTAAACATGTTCTACGGCGGGAAAATGAAAGGCATGCCGCCGAAGTTGATGAGCGATGACGGCAAACATATCGTCATCCGTCCGCTGGCTTACTGCCGTGAGAAAGATATCGAGCGTTTCTCTGAAGCAAAGGGTTTCCCGATTATTCCGTGTAACCTGTGCGGCTCACAGCCTAACCTGCAGCGTCAGGTCATCGCCGATATGCTGCGCGACTGGGATAAACGCTATCCTGGCCGGATTGAAACCATGTTCAGCGCGATGCAGAACGTTGTGCCTTCACATCTGAGCGATATCAATCTGTTCGACTTTAAAGGTATTAAGCACGGTTCAGAGGTTGTTGACGGTGGTGACTTAGCGTTCGATCGTGAAGAGATCCCGCTGCAGCCTGCGGGCTGGCAGCCAGAAGAAGAAGATGCTCAACTGGATGAGCTGCGTCTGAACGTGGTGGAAGTGAAGTAAGCGTCTGTCAGGCCTACAATGCGTACAAACGCCTGTAGGCCTGATAAGCGGAGCGCCATCAGGCGCCCCAACGGGCAGTTATTTCAATAACCGAACCCGGCAAGTCTTGCCTTTAATCTTACCGTTTTGCAATTGCTTCCACGCCTTATGCGCTACAGTCTGGCGAACGGCGACATAGACGTGCGCCGGATGAACGGCAATTTTGCCGATGTCGGCGCCATCCAGACCAATATCGCCGGTCAGCGCGCCGAGAACATCGCCGGGACGCATTTTGGCCTTTTTACCGCCATCAATGCATAACGTCGCCATCTCGGCTTCCAGCGGCAGGATTGAGCCGTTAGCCGGCGCAGGCAGCCAGTTCAGCTTCAGTTGCAGCATTTCAGAAAGAATGTTGGCCCGCTGCGCTTCTTCCGGAGCACAGAAGCTAATCGCCAGACCGCTGTTGCCGGCACGCGCAGTACGTCCGATACGATGGACGTGGACTTCCGGATCCCATGCCAGTTCGAAGTTCACCACCAGCTCAAGTGATTTAATATCCAGACCACGCGCGGCCACATCGGTGGCAACCAGTACGCGCGCACTGCCGTTGGCAAAACGTACCAGCGTCTGATCGCGATCGCGCTGCTCAAGATCGCCATGCAGTGAAAGTGCGCTTTGCCCCGCCGCATTCAGTGCGTCACACACGGCCTGACAATCTTTTTTGGTATTACAAAAAACCACGCAAGAGGCAGGCTGATGCTGACTGAGTAATTTTTGCAGTAGTGGAATTTTTCCGTGGCTGGAGGTTTCGAAAAACTGCTGTTCAATCGCCGGCAGCGCATCAACCGTATCAATTTCGATCGTTAATGGATTTCTCTGCACCCGGCCGCTAATGGCGGCAATAGCTTCCGGCCAGGTTGCCGAAAACAGTAGGGTCTGACGAGATGCTGGCGCAAAGCGAATAACATCATCAATCGCATCGCTAAAGCCCATATCCAGCATGCGGTCCGCTTCATCCATAACCAGCGTATTCAGGGCGTCTAAAGAAACCGTGCCTTTTTGCAGGTGGTCGAGTAAACGCCCCGGCGTGGCGACAATAATATGTGGCGCATGCTGCAGGGAGTCGCGCTGTGCGCCAAAGGGTTGCCCACCGCACAACGTTAAGATCTTGGTGTTTGGCAGAAAACGCGCTAAGCGACGCAGCTCACCCGCAACCTGGTCGGCAAGCTCGCGCGTTGGGCACAGTACCAGCGACTGCGTTTGAAATAGCGCGGCATCGATGTGCTGTAGCAATCCAAGACCAAAAGCCGCCGTTTTGCCACTGCCGGTTTTAGCCTGCACGCGAACATCTTTCCCCGCCAGGATTGCCGGTAACGCAGCAGCCTGAACAGGCGTCATTTCAAGATATCCCAGCTCGTTAAGATTCTCGAGTTGGGCAGCAGGTAAAACATTCAGGGTTGAAAAAGCGGTCACAATTTAATCTCGCGGTAAAAACTCACATTCAGCAGGCGCGTATCCTCGCAGATCTGCGCCCGCGATGCGACAATTTAATCGGCTCTTCATCCGGCGGCGGATCCGGCATGGGCTGCGGACGAGGAATGGGATCGGGAATGGGAACCGGGTCAGTCGGTAGCGAATCAGTGTGCGACGTTGCAATCAGACAGGTCATATACCCCTCCAGTCATTCAGGTTGACTCTTTTAGGGTAGACGCTGATTTCATGCAGGCAAAAAAAAGCCGACTAATCTAAGTCGGCGTCGTACGAATCAATTGTGCTATGCAGTAATTCAAAAAAGGAAGTAAGACAATATGGAGCGCAACGCCCATCGCTTGACGTTGCATTCACCTGCGAGAGAGATATTGCCCCGAATAGGTAGATGGTTTATTGACCTCGCTCAAAAACCAGGACGTTTTCATGCCAGAAAGTCACTAAAAAACGTAGTTGTTACAACCATTTACTACGATGCAACCATAAAGTAACACCACCAATCAGGACCACTAACAGAATACAAAAAAGTGAGAAACCAAACGGCCAGCCACCGCCGGGGATACCGCCGAGGTTAACGCCAAACAGTCCGGTTAAAAATGTACTGGGAAGAAAAACCATTGCCATCAATGACATTGTATACGTTCGGCGAGCCAGAGACTCCTGCATCACCTGTGCAATTTCATCCGCCATAATACCGGTCCGGGCAATACAGGCGTCTATTTCATCCAGCCCTCTCCCCAGCCTGTCAGCGATATCCTGCATTCGCCGCCGATGGTCGTCAGTCATCCAGGACAACCGTTCGCTCGCCAGACGAGCATAGACATCGCGCTGCGGCGCCATATAACGGCGCATCACAATGAGCTGTTTACGCAGTAATGCCAGGAAACCACGCGGGGGGATCTGCTGATCCAGCAGGTTATCTTCCAGATCGATAATTTTGTCGTGCAACTGTTCGATAAATTCGCTGGCATGATCGGTTAGCGCATCACAAACATCCACCAGCCAACCACCACAGTCAGCCGGTCCCGTACCTTCCTGGAGATCGCTGACAACATCATCCAGCGCCAGCACTTTACGCTGGCGTGTTGAGACAATCAGACGTTCATCCATATATAAACGCATCGCCACCAGTTGGTCAGGTCGCTCATCGGTGCTGCCATTGATACAGCGCAGTGTAATCAACGTACCTTCCCCAACTCTGCTGACGCGTGGGCGCGTGCTTTCACCTGCCAGCGCATCACGCACATTATTGGGAAGTAAAGGTGTTGTCGCCAGCCATTGCGCGCTTTCAGGATGAGTATAATTAAGATGTAGCCAACAGGGATGCTGACTGTCGATAACATCGTTATCTTCCAGTGGTTTCACCCCACCCCGACCATCCAACAGCCAGGCAAACACGGCATCCGGCACATTAACATCCGTTCCCTTAATGGCTTCCACAGCGCCTCCACAAACATTCAGCTTTTTTCGTTAGTCTAGCCGTCAGAATATGTTAAGCAATATCTCATTGTCCCATTGTGCTGAAATGATTCATAAAAATATCTGATAACAAGCAAAGCGCCGACGAATGCGGCGCTGTTTACGAGATTCCCCAGTTAAGCCTGCTGGCGTCTTTCTGACTCAAGAGCATGACTTAAGCGGAATTTATGCGTTCGCGATTGAAGGTCAATCACCTGATTTTTCAGGATACCTGAGGAATCAGAAAGCTCATCAACCATGATGGCATTACTTTGGGTTACGTTTTCCAGTTCGGCCAGAGCATGGGTGATTCTGATAATCCCTTTCTCCTGCTCCTGCGTGGTGGTTAATATCTCGCTCATCAGTTGGTTTAATTGCCCGGCCCCTCCGACAATATCATGCATATTTTTTTCAGCTTCACGCACAACAGCTGCGCCTTGCTGAACATTTTGATGGGTTTGGGCAATCAGTTGCTTAATATTCTTCGCTGCATCTGCGCTGCGGTGCGCAAGCATTCTTACCTCACCGGCAACCACGGAAAAACCTTTACCATGTTCACCAGCCCTCGCCGCTTCTACAGCAGCATTCAGGGCCAGAATATTTGTCTGGAATGCAATACCATCTATTAGCGTAATAATTTCTGTCATCTGTTGTGCGCATTCGGTGATTGATCGCATATTTGTCGCCACCTGCACCATTAATTCGCCACCCTGACGGGCGCATTGCGTAGCAATTGTTGCCTGGGCGCTGGCTATTTGTGTGTTATCAGCATTATTTCGCGTATTAACCGCTATTTCATCCATGTTGGCAGCTGTCTGCATCAATGCTCCGGATTGCTGTTCTGTTTTCACTGAGAGCTCAGCGCTGCGTTCTGCAAGCTGTTCAGAGAGCGCCATCGCCGTTTGCGAGGATGTTCTGATCTCATTAACGAGTGTTGAGATATTACTTGATAAACTATTGATACCAGGAATTAGTCTACCCGCACAGTTATTGCCAAACTCTGGAATACTGATTGCCAGATTTCCGGACGTCACTTCTTCAATGCTTCTTTTAACCGTATTAATCGGCATGACCAGATATTTCGTCATGTACCACCATAAACACAATATAGAAATAATACTTACCGCATTAGTGCCAATAATGATTTCTGGGGTGGCGGAGAAAATTATTTCAACAAGATTGAGCGCAACCGCCGTAATGATCAGAAATAAAATAATAAAGGTTCTGACGCTAATATCATTTAACATTTTAGTCCTGTACAACAAGAAATAACGTGGATGTTATTTTTATAGCATCTGCAATACAGATTTCCATAGCTCGGTGATGAAAGCTTAACTTTCAATGAGAGCCAGAGATCCTTTTACTTAAGACGATAAATTGCACTGTTTATTTAGAATAACTCAGTACCTTATCCCGCAAACAGAGACGATGATGCCCGCTATCAGATTTTTGTGATGGCGAGCACGTGACGAGCATAAAACACACAGAATTATAATTTTTATGAATAGATATATTAGTAATGGCCTGTTATTTTCAATATCTGGCCCTTACTTCTAATACTCATTGTAAAAACACAAGAACATACCTGATTTTATCAGGTTAACTGGACAAAACCTGCTAGATTTACCATCACGGCTTTTTTTCGATAGGTAGCAAGATGTTGCACGTGTCGTGGGACCCAGTATTGATTGGGATTTCCTTTGTTGTCGCGTTTATTGCCTCCTTTATAGCCCTCGACAGTGCGGGTAAAGTAGCAATCTCCAGCAGACGTGAATCTACCTTCTGGCGACTCTCTGGCGGCGCTACGCTGGGTATGGGGATCTGGTCGATGCATTTTATCGGTATGCTGGCCATGAAAATGAGTATGCCGATCAATTACCACTTAGCACTCACGGCTTTTTCGTTCTTTATTGCGCTCATATCCGCGACTCTCGCTATCAATATCGCTATTTCAGGTCATACGCTATCAACAAAACGGCTGGTCATTGCCACTGGTATATTGAGCGCTGGCGTTGTCACGATGCACTACGTCGGCATGTACGCCATAATCGAACATGTGGCTATCGCATGGGATCGCTCACTGATTTTGCTCTCGGTGATCATTGCCATCGTTGCGTCTGGCGTCGGCTTATGGCTGGCTTTCCATTTACGCCAAAACACCCGTCGCGCGCTGATTAACCGGCTTATTGCCGCCCTTATTATGGCGCTGGCAATAGCCTCGATGCATTACACCGGTATGGGAGCGGCATCCTTCACCCATTTTGGACATACTGCACACGATGGGCTCAGTACCCTCGAACTCTCTGTCTGGGTCTGCGCTGTCACGCTGATTATTTTGGGGATCATGCTGGTGGTTTCGATGGTGGATTCGCAACTGCGCACCTCCCGACTGGCCGACAATCTGCATCAGTTGAATTGCCAGCTTGAACACCAGGTCCACTTCGACGCGCTGACCGGACTTGCCAATCGAACGCATATAGACACCTGCTTACAGGCCTGCCTGCGGCATTCCAAACTGCATCAACAGCATTTCGCGTTGGTGTTCATCGACCTCGATCGCTTCAAAGTCGTTAACGATACCTGGGGACATCACATCGGCGATCAGTTGCTGATTGCCAGTACACAACGAATCTACAGCTGCCTTGATGACTCAATGACGCTGGCAAGACTGGGAGGAGATGAATTTATCCTGCTGGTTCCGGACTGCAATCAGCAGGCTATCTCTGCCCTGCTGGCGCGGATTGCCGATGCGATCGGCGACCCTTTTACCTTGTTCGGACATACCATTCGGGTTTCGTTAAGCGCGGGGAGCAGTATTTATCCAGAACATGGTTCAACACTGCATGAGCTAAAAGTGAAGGCCGATATGGCGATGTATCATGTCAAACAGGCGGGCAGAAACGGCTGGGCTATTTATAGTCCCGAGATGGAAGCTATCGCGGATACGCCGCCGACATTTCTTCAGGAACTGTCACAAGCGCTTGAACGCGACCAGTTTGAGCTATGGTATCAGCCTAAATATACTGCCGGAGATCATTCTCTGACCGGTTTTGAAGCGCTATTGCGCTGGCATCATCCGGATCGCGGCATGCTGCTCCCAGCTGAATTTCTTCCTGCATTGGAAGAAACGGGCCTGATTGTTCCCGTCGGCAAATGGGTTATCCAGCAGGCGTGCATGCAGTTGCATTACTGGAAATTACAAGGAAATACAGAATGGACGCTTGCCGTTAACCTCTCTCCCGCCCAGTTTGAACAGCATGATATTATTGAGGTTGTGTGTAATGCCCTGGCGCAATATCAACTTTCACCGGCCAGCCTTACGCTGGAACTCACTGAAAGCACCGCGCTAAAAAATTTAAAACGCAGTATTGAAATCCTGAATGCTTTTTCTGCTTTGGGGATCACCGTTTCTATTGATGATTTCGGCACTGGTTATTCAAATATATTGATGTTGAAGTCTCTCCCGGCGCGGGAATTAAAAATCGACAGGATATTTGTCAAAGATATTAGCGAGAACAGCAAAAATACAAAAATTGTGTCTACCATTATTGATATAGCTCACTCCATGAATATGCGCGTAGTAGCTGAAGGAATAGAAACCCAGGAGCAGGAAATACTTCTTACCCAAATGGGGTGTAGCATGCTGCAAGGATTCCTGTTTGCAAAACCGCTGCCAGCGCATAAGATTCATGAACTGCTACAACCAGAAAACAGCATCAAACAAAAGCCAGTCGTACAACCCTTGTCTCACCGACAATCAATAACCTTGTGAGACTGCGATATCTAAAATATTCGCCATTAAATGGGCTGCACAGCAGATAAAGATAACGGGATTATCGATGAGCACAACCGAGCTGAATTCACTGGATTTATTAACCTTTCCGGTGTGGATTGTTTCGCCGCATACCGAAGAGCTGGTCTTCGCTAATAACGCTGCACGGGAGCTAATGCAGGATCTCTGTTTTTCCCCACTGCGTAACGGCCTATTTTCAACACATGCGCAAAATGATTTAACTATGTATCTCAGCGACTTGAGAAATCATCACGGTATTGTAGAAATTCTCACGGTTTATCGCGACGGCGAAAAAAACGCAATGGCCTGTCGCCTGTCGATCAGGACGTTGCCAGATGTGGGTGACGTCATCCTTTTTGAAGGCATTGAGACGCCTGCAGCGCAGGGTTTGAAAGCGAGCCGTTCAGCAACTTATCAACGAAAAAAGCAGGGATTTTATGCGCGTTTTTTCCAGACCAACTCCGCGCCAATGTTACTTATCGATCCGTCCCGCGATGGCCTAATCGTTGATGCGAACCTCAGTGCCCTCAATTTTTATGGATACAGCCATGACATGATGTGTCAGAAACATACCTGGGAAATCAACATGCTGGGGCGCCACATACTGCCGGTAATGCATGAAATCGCCCACCTGCCCGGCGGCCATAAACCTTTGCATTTTGTTCATAAACTGGCAGACGGCAGCTCGCGTCATGTACAAACCTACGCCGGACCGATTGAAATCTACGGTAATAAACTCATGTTGTGCATCATTCATGACATTACCGAACAAAAACGACTGGAGCAGGAGCTTGAGCGAGCAGCACTGCGTGACGCCTTAACGGGATTACTGAACCGCCGACATTTTTATCAGGTAACAGAGCCCGAACCAACGCATGCGATCTCATTGACGCAGGACTACAGCCTGTTATTGATCGACACCGATCGTTTTAAAAGCATTAACGATCTCTTCGGTCATTTAAAAGGCGATGAGGTGCTTTGCGCTCTGGCACGCACTCTGGAATCGTGTGCGCGAAAAGACGATCTTATTTTTCGCTGGGGTGGTGAAGAATTTGTACTGCTTCTGCCACGAACCTCGCTGGAGTCCGCACTCAATCTTGCAGAGGTGATCCGCGCAACGGTCGCCAGGGTGACGCTCCCTGGTCTTCCCCGCTTTACCGTCAGTATTGGCGTTGCGCGGCACGAAACAAACGAAAGTATTGATGAATTATTCAAACGCGTGGACGACGCGTTGTACAAAGCCAAGAACGAAGGCAGGAACAGAGTGCTGGCCGCCTGATGAACCAGGTTGCTCAGCGACTGCGTTTAGCGTGACGCTCCCAGTTTTCCTGTTTTGCCTGCGCGGTTTTACGTAATGCGACATAACATGCCCCGCTGCCGCCGTGATGCGGCAAAGCGGTGCAGTAGGCCTGTACGTCATCAAATTCCGTCAGCCAACGCGCCACATAGCTGCGCACAATATTGGCATGGGAGTTATCATCACGCCCCTTGCCGTGTATCACCAGCACGTTACGTAACCCATCTTGCTGCGCCTGCAGTATAAAACTGAATAACATCTGACGGCATGTTTCTACAGGCTGACGGATGAGATTAAGGCTCGCCTGCTGCGGGTATTTTCCGCTTCGCAGTTTGTCAGTCACGCCGTGCTGCAAACCTTCGCGACGAAACTCCAGCGGTTCGCTCAACGGGATAATATCGAGAAACCCCGTCGAGAGAAAGTTATCCAGTTGCAACATATCTATACGCGCTGGAGTGCGGATATTGCGCGTTGGCTGCCAGTGTACATCGGCGCAGCCCTTCAGCGGTTGAACATCCCCCATAGCATCAAGAAACAGCGAAGCATCATCAAGGTTCATGTTTCATCCTCCAGCGAATTACGACGAACGTTATCATAACCGCGCACAATTATACCGACAACGGTTTACGATTATTTCCAGTAATTCATCCGCTTCACTCCGCTGAAAAGATCTACTCACGACATGCCGATCTCCGTTTTTAGGGGTATAGCTGCGACGGTCACTGGCGTGATAATGTGTAACCTCGCCTGAACGCTGTAATGAGAGATATGGATGCTTAACTTACTGGAAGACATCATCGACACGCCGCTGGGCCCGCTGTGGGTTATTTGTGATGAGCAATTTCGCCTGCGCGCGGTGGAATGGGATCAGCACCGCGATCGTATGGAACAATTGCTGGATATTCATTACCGCGCGCAAGGTTATCTGCGCATTGCAAACAAAAACCCCGGCGGATTAAGCGATAAGCTTTCGGAGTATTTTGCCGGGAACCTCAGCATTATTGACACGCTGGAAACGGCAACCGCTGGCACGCCTTTCCAGCGTGAAGTCTGGCAAGCATTACGCACTATCCCCTGTGGGCAGGTCATGCACTATGGTCAGTTGGCCGAACAGTTGGGACGCCCCGGCGCAGCAAGAGCCGTCGGTGCAGCTAATGGCTCCAATCCAGTAAGCATTGTGGTCCCCTGTCATCGTGTCATCGGACGTAACGGCACCATGACCGGATATGCCGGTGGCGTACAACGAAAAGAGTGGTTATTGCGCCACGAAGGTTATTTGCTACTCTAGATTCCAGGCAATTAATGCCTTATTCATCACACTTCCGCATAATGCGACCCCGAATTAAGTGTGGTTAATCAAGCAGATACAAACATTCACTCCAGTTATGCCTGAATTATTCTCTATTGGGAGTAGCTCAGGCTTACGTGCTCACCAAAAAGATGTTAAAATTGACAAATATCAATTACGGCTTGAGCAGACCTATGATCCCGGAAAAGCGAATTATACGGCGCATTCAGTCTGGCGGTTGTGCTATCCATTGCCAGGATTGCAGCATCAGCCAGCTTTGCATCCCGTTCACACTTAACGAGCATGAGCTTGACCAGCTCGATAACATCATCGAGCGCAAAAAGCCTATCCAAAAGGGGCAGACGCTCTTTAAAGCAGGTGATGAGCTTAAATCACTCTATGCTATCCGCTCCGGAACGATTAAAAGCTATACCATTACCGAACAAGGCGATGAGCAGATTACTGGCTTCCATCTGGCGGGCGATCTGGTCGGTTTTGACGCGATTGGCAGCGGACATCACCCGAGCTTTGCCCAGGCGCTGGAAACCTCAATGGTATGCGAAATTCCTTTCGAAACCCTTGATGACCTGTCTGGCAAAATGCCAAATCTGCGTCAGCAGATGATGCGTCTGATGAGTGGCGAAATCAAAGGCGACCAGGACATGATCCTGCTGTTGTCGAAGAAAAATGCAGAAGAGCGCCTGGCGGCCTTTATCTACAATTTGTCTCGTCGCTTTGCCCAGCGTGGATTCTCGCCTCGTGAATTCCGCCTGACCATGACCCGTGGCGACATCGGTAACTACCTCGGTCTGACGGTCGAAACCATCAGCCGCCTGCTGGGTCGTTTCCAGAAAAGCGGTATGCTGGCAGTGAAAGGTAAATACATCACTATTGAGAATAGCGACGCGTTGGCAGTTCTTGCTGGCCACACGCGTAACGTTGCGTAATCCTTCCGCAAGCATCTCTGTTATCCTTCTGTCAAATCGCTAAATTTTCCCGATTTATTGATCTGGCAGGAGGTTATCCCCTGTTTCAATCCACATTATTGGGTTACTCTTTTAATTACAAACTGCAGTGACAGTTGTAAGGAGACCCTGTATGGCTATGTATAAAAATATGCTGGTCGTCATCGACCCGAACCAGGACGATCAACCAGCATTACGGCGAGCTGTTTATTTGCATCAACGGATTGGTGGCAAAATTAAAGCCTTTTTGCCGATCTATGACTTTTCCTACGAGATGACTACCCTGCTGTCGCCCGATGAGCGTACGGCAATGCGTCAGGGGGTCATCAGTCAACGAACAGCATGGATCCGTGAACAAGCGAAATACTATATCGAAGCAGGGATCCCCCTTGAAATTAAAGTGGTATGGCACAACCGTCCCTTTGAAGCCATCATCCAGGAAGTCATTAGCGCTCAACATGACCTGGTCCTCAAGATGGCGCACCAACACGACCGCCTCGAAGCCGTAATTTTCACCCCCACCGACTGGCATTTATTGCGGAAATGCCCAAGTCCGGTATGGATGGTCAAAGACCAGCCGTGGCCTGAAGGTGGCAAAGCGCTGGTTGCGGTTAACCTCGCCAGTGAAGAGCCTTATCACAATGCGCTCAATGAAAAACTGGTCAAAGAAACGATCCAACTGGCAGAACAGGTTAACCATACTGAAGTGCATTTAGTTGGCGCCTATCCTGTTACGCCAATCAACATCGCAATTGAACTGCCTGAATTTGACCCCAGCGTTTATAACGATGCGATCCGTGGACAGCATCTGCTGGCCATGAAGGCGTTACGCCAGAAATTCAGTATCGATGAGAAAGTGACGCACGTTGAAAAAGGATTGCCTGAAGAGGTCATTCCCGATTTAGCCGAGCACTTGCAGGCGGGTATTGTGGTACTGGGGACCGTTGGTCGTACCGGGATTTCTGCCGCGTTTCTTGGTAACACCGCAGAACAGGTTATCGATCATCTACGCTGCGACCTGCTGGTCATCAAGCCGGATGAATATCAGACGCCCGTTGAACTGGACGACGAAGAAGACGATTAACCGCTCAACTCAATGCCGGATGGCGACCTCATCCGGCATAACAAACGTTTAGTGCTGTTCCTCACCGCCGAGGAAATAGATACCCAGCGGGATAGCCAACAGAATCGTAAATACCATACTGTAGACACAAATCATTGCAGATTGAATGGCGTACATTGAAGCGGTCCAGTCGGATAGCGGAATGTCATACTGTTCAATAACGCCACCGATCGTCGCTCGCGTCACGACCGACGCTGCGATAATAAACACCCCAAGCAGGCACAACAGAAACTTCCGTCCCTTCGCTGTCTTCAGCTTAGCCATGATCATAGTACTGTCCTTTTGCAGATGAAAACCTTGTTACTTTGCGCTAACAATACCATGACATCAACTGACTGTCTGCTACATAAACTGCTCACAAAGGTGATGCCTGCGCTATTTCCCGGAAAATAGCGCTAATTGCATTATATATCTCTCCTGATGATTAATGATCTGACCGCCTGAACTGAGTAAAATATTCGATGATGAGGATGTCAGATGATATTTAACTACCACGGAGCTACCTGGAAGAATCATGATCGCTGAACTGTTTATAAATAATGCGTTTAATTTGACGGTAATTCTCAGCAGCTGCGCAGCGCTGGTCCTGATGAGCGTCTGGTATCATCGTGGAGAGCGGCGCTGTAAAGGATTCATATTTCACGCAGCGCAATTTTTTGTCTATGCCATTATCATCGGGACGTTTGGCAGTATTGCTAATAACGTTATCGAAAGCTACAGCCTGAAATTTATCTCCCCCAGCGTGGTCGACTTTATCTGCACCTCGTTGATTGCGCTAATCCTGACTATCAAACTTTTTCTGGTGATTAATCAGTTTGAAAAGACGCAGATCAATAAAGGCAGAGATATCACCAGCGCGAGGATCCTGTCGCGAATTATCAAGATCACCATCATCGTTGCCATCATTTTGCTGTATGGCGAGCATTTCGGCATGAGCTTATCCGGCCTGTTAACCTTTGGCGGCATCGGCGGTATCGCTGTCGGTATGGCGGGCAAAGACATTCTGAGCAACTTTTTCTCAGGAATTATGCTCTATTTTGACAGACCGTTTAGCATCGGCGACTGGATCCGTTCTCCAGACCGCAATATTGAAGGCACGGTTACGGAAATCGGCTGGCGAATGACCAAAATAAACACCTTCGATCATCGTCCGTTGTATGTCCCAAACTCGATTTTCTCCTCCATCAGCGTAGAAAATCCAGGCAGGATGACGAACCGCCGCATCAAAACGGTGATCGGGTTACGATATGAAGATGCCGATAAAGTCGCTGCTGTTGTCGAATCGGTCAGACAAATGCTGCAAAATCATCCGGGAATAGACCAGAAACAAACCCTGCTGGTTTATTTCAATGAATTTGCCGATTCATCGCTGAATATCATGGTGTATTGCTTCACGAAAACCACCGTCTGGAAGGAATGGCTCGCGGTACAGCAAGACGTTTATTTGAAAATTATTTCGATTGTCCAGTCAAACGGCGCCGACTTTGCTTTCCCCAGCCAGACACTGTATATGGATAATCCTGAAGCATCGTCCTCGACACACTAACAAAAGAAAAGACGCGGAAATCCGCGTCTTTATTTGTATTTATTTCAATGAAGCAATATCAATTACAAAGCGGTATTTGACATCGCTTTTCAACATCCGTTGCCAGGCATGGTTAATATCTTGAATATTGATCACTTCAACATCGGCTGTAATACCGTGCTGGCCGCAGAAATCCAGCATCTCCTGGGTTTCAGCAATACCGCCGATAACCGATCCCGCTACAGACCGTCGTCCGAGGATTAACGGTACCGAGTTCACGAAGGGATCCAATGCCCCCAGATAACCCACCAGCACCAGCGTACCGCTTAGCGCCAGCGTTGGAATATACGGATTCAGGTCATGTACATACGGGACAGTATCAATAATCAGATCAAACTGATTCGCTGAGGCTTTCATCTGCTCGCTGTCAGTCGAAAGTACAACATGGCGGGCCCCCAGACGCCGGGCATCGGCTTCTTTACCCGGCGAGCGCGTAAACAGCGTGACTTCAGCACCCAGCGCATTAGCCAGTTTGATCGCCATATGCCCAAGGCCTCCCAGCCCGACAACCGCGACTTTACTCCCCTCCCCAACCTGCCAGTGACGCAGCGGCGACCAGGTGGTGATCCCGGCACATAGCAGCGGTGCGGCACCGCGTAAATCGATCCCTTCAGGAACCTTCACAACAAACTTGTCAGTCACGACAATCTTGTCAGAATAACCGCCGAAAGTGGGTAAACCGTCGTGACGATCGGTATCGTTATACGTCAGCGTGTTGCCTTCTTCGCAATACTGCTCTAATCCCTGTTCACAGGCGCTACAATGTTGACATGAATCGACCATACAGCCGACCCCGGCGAGATCGCCCACTTTAAATTTCGTTACCGACTTACCAACATGTATCACGCGGCCAATGATTTCATGGCCTGGTACCATCGGATATTTAGCGCCACCCCAGTCGTTGTAGGCGTTATGGATATCCGAGTGGCAAACACCGCTGTATAAGATGTCGATAACCACATCATCTTCACGCGGATCGCGACGAACAAAACTGTGTGGGACTAAATCTTCTTTCACCGCCAGCGCGGCATAACCCTTCACGTTCATGACCATGTAGATTTCCTCAGGGATTGGGTATTACCAGAACCAGCATAGTTCAGGGCAACAGGTTGTACTCAGCGTCGCTCACCGGTTCCAGCCACTCATTCGATGCGCCAGGCGCCGGGATTTCAACCGCGATATGGGCAAACCAGCTGTCACGCGCGGCGCCGTGCCAATGTTTCATGCCTGCCGGGATGTGTACGACGTCACCGGTTTTCAGCTCACGCGCCGGTTGATTCCATGCCTGATACCAGCCTCTTCCACCAGTCACCAGCAATATTTGTCCCCCTTGATGATGGATATGCCAGAAGTTACGGCAACCCGGCTCAAATGCTACGTTGCCAATTACCACACCTTCCTTGGAGAGCATGGTCAGATAGCTGTCGCCAGTGAAATACTTCGCATACGCTTCATTTTTCTCCCCTCGCGGAAAGACGCTGTTGCCATCAAATTGGTGATTCATAATCTCCGCATCAGCGCTGGACACGGTATTCAGTTGATTTTGCATTTCGACTCTCCAAAACGGTGGCGGCATGCGCCACCGGATGCTGAAAACTATAAAAATTATAGAGACTCGACAGGCTGGTGATTAGAGGTGGAAAGAAGGACAAACTTATGAATCATACTCATTAATAATAAGCGTACGATTTATCTCCTGGCGCTTGCGTTAAGCTCTACGCCACAATTTCAATCAGGTTACCGTCCGGATCGCGTATCACCGCTTCGTAATAGCCATCACCTGTGGTGCGTGGGCCAGAAACTAATACACCCTGTTCTTTTGCACGCATCGCCATAGCATCAACATTTTCGCTACCGCCAACGGAAATGGCGAGATGCACCCACCCTGAGGTGTTATTGTCCGGAGTATGTTTTGTCAGCCCGGGCTTAGTCATTAACTCAATCACGATATCTTCACCCATTCTGACAAAATAGGATTCAAATCCAGGATTGGTTTTACTGCAGTATTTTTCGTTGATCCTTGCGTCAAAAAACGTAACCCAGAACTGAGCTTGCTGCTCGAGATCCAATGTCCATAACGCGATATGCGCAACCTTCATAGCTGACCTCTACTTGCTGTAACCAAAAAAATAGGTTCCCCACAGGGATGTTGACATCGCGAACCATAATGCACGATCATGCTTGTTGTTGCTCGATTTTTATTTTCTCTGGAGTGTTTATGCTCGATTACGCAGCGTTCCCGGAACAACGCCAGGCGCTTATCTATCAGATCCTGCAGGAAAACGGCAGAGTCATCTGTTCCGAACTTGCCAGCAGGTTAGGTGTTTCTGAACATACAATCCGCCGTGATCTGCATGAACTGAGTAAAGATGGCGTGTGCAAAAAGGTCTATGGCGGCGCGGTCATTGCACTCCCAGAGTCCGAAGACATCACCGTGCGCAAGAATATTAATGTGGCGAAAAAGAGCAACATCGCGCAGAGATGTGCCCGGTTGGTCAAATCGGGAAGCTGCATTTTTATTGACACCGGCAGTACCAACCTGGCGATGGCAGAAGCCCTGCCCGCCGAGCTGGCGTTAACCGTAGTGACAAACTCACCGGAGATTGCTGCCGCTTTGCTAAAAAAGCCGTTGTTTGAGGTCATTATGCTGGGCGGCGCGGTACAGCGATCTTCGGGAGGGTGTGTGGGCGCCCCGGCCATCTCACAGGTGCAGGGTATTTTATTCGATCAGGGATTTATTGGCGGCTGCGCGATGTCGCCCGAGTCCGGATTAACGGGATTTGATTACGCGGATTGTGAGTTCAAAAAAGCGGTGATCAAGCAGTGTAATGAAACTATCGTCGCGCTGACGGCGGAGAAAATCCCGGCAGTTGCCCGTTATATCGTCACTGAAAGCAGCAATATTGATGTAATTGTCGTCGAGGAAAATATCAGCAAAGAGTATGCCACGGCTTTCCAGGCGCACGACATCCGGATTTATACCGTGTAGCGGCGGCGCTACGTCCCTTTCAATATGGCCGTATGGCTCATCGAAATCTCACTGTGCTGAACGACGCCCCTGGCGTCAGCGCGGTGATTGATGACAGACAATCCAGACGAATTTTTTGCTCATTTTCATGCAGCTCCACCAGCAGAAATTCTTCTTTATCGGCGGTGGTACATGTTGTCAGCGCTTTGGCATCAAAACATGTGCTATCCGTTAACTCAATGCGCAACAAATAGTGGTACATACAGGCGATTTCCAGATAATCATGAAGATCGCAATCTATCGGATGATGCTTTTCCATTGCTTTCATAACCCCACCTTCGTCACAGCCTTATTTGTTCGGGAAATAGCCAGTACCACTTCCCGAACGAGCGAGCTATTTCAGTGCTTCACAATATACATTGTGCGACTGTATGCGACATCTTCAGGGTTAGTAATCGGATATCCTTTCAACCACGGTTTAATTAAACGCCCGTTGGTATACTGATAAATCGGCGCAATAGGTGCCTGTTCCATCAAAATTTTCTCTGCGGCATTATAATCGGCATTGCGCGCTTTCTGCGTATTCTCCAGAGTAGCCTGGGTCAACACTTTGTCGTACGCAGGATTATTAAAGCGGGAGATATTACCCGTATGGGTCGAGGTTAATAGCGACAGGAATGTAGATGGCTCATTGTAATCACCTACCCAGGAAGCGCGGATCACATCAAAATTGCCGGTATTACGGCTATCGATGTAGGTTTTCCACTCCTGGTTTTGCAGTTTTACGTCAACGCCGAGATTTTTCTTCCACATCGACGCGACAGCAATAGCGATCTTCTGATGGTTTTCAGAGGTGTTGTACAGCAGCGTCAGTTTAAGTGGTTTCTGTGGACCATAGCCCGCCGCACGCAGCAGCGTTTTCGCCTGCGCATTCAGTTCTTCCTGACTCATTTGCTCAAACGGTGAAGGTTCCGGCACAAATCCTGCCGTGACATCCGGCGTAAAATGCCATGCGGGCTTTTCACCGGTTCCCAGAACTTTCTCCGCCATCAGACGACGATCGATAGTCATGCTAAGCGCCAGACGTACGCGTGAATCTGCCGTCGGTCCCTTCTGGGTATTGAAGGCATAATAGTAAGTACCAAGCTGCGGCGGGGTGTAAACCTGGCCCGGGATATCCTTCAACAATTTCTGATACATGTTTTTCGGGAAGGACTCGGTAATATCGATATCACCAGCAAGGTAGCGCTTGGTTGCTGCCGATTCCTGGTTAATTGGCAGGAAGGTCACTTTTTGCAGCACCGTTTTGGCGTTGTCCCAATAATGCGTATTCGGCACAACTTCCAGTTTTTCGTTGACGACGCGATCTTTGAGCACATAGGCGCCGTTACCGATCAGGTTGCCCGGTTTGGTCCACTCTTTACCGCTCTCAACGTTAGCTTTTTGTACCGGATAAAACGCGAAACTCGCCGTCAGATTGGCAAACCAGGGCAGCGGTTTATCCAGTTGGACTTTCAATGTACGCGCATCAACCGCGCTAACCCCGAGCTTATCCGGGGAGGCTTTCCCATCGATGATCGCCTGCGCGTTGCTAATTCCCGCCAGCGCAGCAAACCAGGCAAACGGCGACAGCGTTTTCGGATCAACCAGACGCTGCCAGCTATAGACAAAATCCTGGGCCGTTACCGGCGTACCATCGGCCCATTGCGCATTGTCACGCAGCGTAAAGGTCCAGATACGGTTATCGTTGCTTTTCCATTGGGTGGCGACGCCGGGCACAATCTCGCCCTTCTCATTCTGGTTGACCAGCCCTTCAAATAAATCACGAATAACCTGAATTTCAGGAAGCCCGACGGCCTTTGCCGGATCCAGCGACGCAGGTTCGTCTTTGATATGACGCACCAGTTCTTGCTTTTCTGCCAGTACCGTTCCGCTGGGAACATCAGCAGCCCAGGATAATGAAATGCTGCTTACCAACAGCGCACAACAGGTTACTGAAACAGAATGCTGCATAAAATACCCTCAATTCCGGCTACTAAGTGAATGTGTAATTATTTGTATCGCCAGCAGGAAATGCAATTAACTTCCGACAAGAAAGTGATATTACACCTGAAAAGATAAGTGTGTGAAAACGATTTGATTATCCATACATTTTGCACAACACTGCGAGTAATAACCCATGCATTCAGAGATGACTATGACCGTTACCCGCCCCCGTGCCGAGCGCGGCGCATTTCCACCTGGGACCGAACATTACGGACGTTCATTGTTAGGCGCGCCGTTAATCTGGTTTCCCGCATTGGCAGCCGATCGTGAAAGCGGCCTGATACTGGCAGGAACGCACGGCGACGAAAACGCATCGGTCGTCACTCTCTCCTGCGCATTGCGTACGCTTAACCCTTCCTTGCGTCGTCACCATGTGGTGCTGGCCGTTAACCCTGACGGTTGCCAGCTCGGACTACGCGCAAATGCCAACGGCGTGGATCTAAACCGTAACTTTCCCGCCGCAAACTGGAAAGCGGGCGAAACGGTGTATCGCTGGAACAGCAGCGCAGAAGAACGCGATGTGGTGTTGCTGACCGGCGAAAGTCCGGGCTCAGAACCGGAAACCCAGGCGCTATGCCAACTTATTCACCGAATTCATCCGGCGTGGGTAGTCTCTTTTCACGATCCGCTGGCCTGTATTGAAGATCCCAGGCGCAGCGAATTAGGCGCGTGGCTGGCGCAGTCGTTTGAATTGCCCCTCGTTACCAGCGTAGGTTATGAAACGCCCGGCTCTTTTGGAAGCTGGTGCGCAGATCTGAACTTACACTGCATAACCGCCGAATTCCCCCCCATTTCATCAGATGAAGCGAGCGAGAAATACCTGCTGGCCATGTCCAATCTCCTGCGCTGGCACCCTAGAGATGAAGGTGTCCGGTCGTAAAATGCAGTGCCGGCTCCGCGTCGCTGGCAAGCCAGGTAGGACCATCAAGATCGGCAAAGCTAACCTGCGGCGTAAGGGGTAACGCCGCGCCGATCGCCCGGGAGGTGCACAGCATACAGCCCAGCATGAGCGCAAATCCCTGCTCGCGAGCTTCGTTTGCCAGTGCCAGCGCTTCCGTCAGGCCGCCTGTTTTATCCAGTTTGATATTCACCATTTCATAGCGCCCGTGCAGCGCTTTCAGGCTGCTGCGGGTATGACAGCTTTCATCCGCGCAGATCGGCAGCGGATGCACAAAATTCTCCAGCGCGGCATCATCCTGCGCCGGCAGCGGCTGCTCCAGCATCGCCACACCTAAATCAGCCAGGAGCTGACAGCGTGCCGCCAGGCCTTCTGCCCGCCAGGATTCATTGGCGTCGACAATAATCGTGGCATCAGGGACCGCGGCACGGATAGCGACCATCCGTTCGCTGATTAATCGCGCATCCAGTTTAACCTTTAATAGTTTCGCGCCATTTTCCCACAACGCAGCCGCGCTCGCCGCCATTTGTTCCGGCGAGCCAATCACCACGGTTTGCGCCGTCGTTACCACTTCCGCCAGTTCACTTCCCACCAATTCCGCCAACGGCTGCTGCTGTTGGCGCGCACTCAGATCCCACAACGCACAGTCCACGGCATTACGCGCAGCCCCCGCTGGCAGCAACTTTTGCAGCTCTTCACGGGTCAGTCCGTTTTCCAGTTGTGGCGCAATGCTCATAATTTGCGCCAGCACAGAAGCATCGCTTTCACCGTAGCGCGGGTACGGTGTGCACTCGCCGATACCGGTGACGCCGTTTTCTGTGACTTCAACTACCACCACATGCGCTTCGGTTCTGCTCCCACGGGCGATAACAAAGGGAGTGTGCAGCGGCCAGGCTTCCTCATACACCTTAACTGTTCTCATCTGTTTTCCTTAATGCAGTACCTGAAGCGGATATCCGCAAATAGCGTTTGCCGTGTTAACTACTGATGGCATAAACTAGCCCTGACGTTAACTATATGTAAACAGGAAGATAACCATGTCACAAACCGTTCATTTCCAGGGCAACCCGGTAGCCGTTGCCGGCTCTATTCCTCAGGCTGGAAGCAAAGCTCAGGCTTTTACCCTTGTGGCTAAAGACCTGTCTGACGTTACGCTGGGCCAGTTCGCAGGCAAGCGCAAAGTGCTGAATATTTTCCCAAGCATCGATACCGGCGTTTGCGCGGCATCGGTACGTAAGTTTAACCAACTGGCGACAGAAATCGACAATACCGTCGTACTGTGCATTTCGGCCGACCTGCCATTCGCCCACTCTCGTTTTTGCGGCGCGGAAGGTCTGAGCAACGTTATCACGCTGTCCACCCTGCGCAACGCAGAATTCCTGAAAAACTACGGTGTTGAAATCGCTGAAGGCCCGCTGAAAGGCCTGGCCGCACGTGCCGTGGTCGTTATCGATGAAAATGACAACGTTGTTTTCAGCCAACTGGTCAATGAAATCACCAACGAACCAGACTACACAGCGGCGCTGGACGTACTGAAAGCGTAAGCTGCGTCTGCATACAAAAATGCCTCCGAATGGAGGCATTTTAATTTACGGCATTACTCTTCGCTTTTTTTCTGTTGGCTCAAACCATACTCTCGCAATTTGTTGGCAATCGCGGTATGCGAAACGCCGAGGCGCTTGGCCAGTTTGCGCGTACTGGGATAATTCATATAAAGCTGCGTCAGCACTGATCGTTCAAAGCGGCTGGTAATTTCATCCAGCGACCCTTCCATCACCTCTTCTCCGACCGCAACCGTTGCCGCATCGTAATCTGGCAGTAAGATATCCTGCGGCCGCAGCTCATAACCTTCAAGCTGGGTCAGTGCCCGGTAGATGGCATTTTTAAGCTGACGCACGTTACCCGGCCAGCCGTAACGGGTTAACACCGTGCTGAGGTCAGCGGACAGTTTCGGACGTGGCACGCCCTGCTCATCGGCGAAGCGCGCCACAAACAGTTCGGTAAGCGGCATAATATCCTGCGGGCAATCGCGCAGCGGCGGCAGGTTTAACGTCAGTACATTCAGACGATAATAGAGGTCTTCACGGAAAAGTCCTTTTTGTACCAGCTCAACAAGATTCTTTTGCGTCGCGCAAATCACGCGGACATCAACGTTAACCTCGTGATCTTCTCCCACCCGACGGAACGTGCCGTCATTGAGAAAACGCAGCAATTTGGTCTGCATTCGCGGCGACATTTCGCCAATTTCATCTAACAGAACCGAACCGCCATTCGCCTGCTCAAAGAAGCCTTTTTTGCCTTCCGGTGCATGGCCAAACAGTTCACTTTCGACCGCATCTTCAGGAATTGACGCGCAGTTGAGCGCCAGATACGGTTTCGACGCACGCGGACTGGCCAGGTGGCATGCATGAGCAAAGAGATCTTTGCCGGTGCCGGTATTACCGGTAATCAGCAGCGGCGCGCTCAGCGTCGCCAGCTTACGCGCCTGTTCCACCACGTGTTTCATTTTGGCGCTGACGGCAATAATCTGGCTAAACGCGCTCAGATCCTGGGTCGTCATATTTTGCAGTTGACGTCCCATCCGCAGGGTGGAACGTAGCATGACAACAGCACCGGTCAGCATCTGCTCCTGATTTTCACCCTGCAAATGGACAGGCGTAATTTCCATCAGGAAGTTCTGGCCGTTAATAACGACATGCTCGCTATGAGAATCCTGTGGATTGCTTTCGAGCCAGCGCTGGAAGTTAAACCCGTTGATTAACTGGGCGGCGGTATGATTGCGCATCCGATCCTGAGTGTGCGCGAAAAGCTGACAACTCGCAGGGTTCGCCATCTCGATTTTGCTTTTCATGTCCAGAGAAAGGACCGGTTCTGGCAATGCCTCAAGCAGCGCGCTCAGCGCAAGATGTTCACGCTCGGAGGGCATCCAGGGCACGGTACGCACATCCGTAACCCCTGAGATACGGCGGATTTCAGCCATCAGGCTGCTGAAGTTAGTGAACTCCAGTTCCGCAAAATTGAGGTAAATTCGCCCGATGGGGTCAATCTCGATACCGCGTAAATCAATGCTTCTGAGTACCAATAAATCGAGCAATTCGCGGGTCAGACCAAGTCGGTCTTCACAAAAGACTTCCAAACGCATAAGAACCTTCACCTGGACAAGGGATTATGTGTTAAATGATAAGACAGTATTTCGTTTGCAGGAAGAACTCTGTCAACAAATATTGACAGCTCGTTGGAAAATTGGGCGCCGGGGCGTAAAGTTAAACAACTGGCGCCCAATTTTAGTTAACTTTCGCGTGGAGATTTGTTCTTTTGTAAGGTCTCTTTCACCTGACCAATCAATTGACGGCGAAAATCACCCAGTCGTGGCTTATCGTCATCGATCCACGGCAGCGGTCGGCACAGTTCCATGGCTTTAATGCCCAGTCGCGCCGTTAATAACCCCGCGCCAATGCCCTGTGCGGCACGCGTTGACAAGCGGGCGGCTAAATCCTGCGACATCCAGTCCATTCCTACTTCCCGCACCAGCTCACTGGCCCCGGCAAAAGCGATATTCAGCAGCACCAGTCGGAACAAGCGCAGGCGGCTGTAATAACCAAGTTCAATGCCATAAAGCGATGCAATACGATTGATCAGCCGCAGATTGCGCCAGGCGATAAACGCCATATCCACCAGCGCCAGCGGGCTGACGGCAATCATCAGTGTGGACTCTGCCGCTGAACGGCTAATCTCACGTCGGGCCTGCGCATCCAGCACTGGCTGCACAAGATGGGCATACAGGCTGACCACTTCGCGATCGTTCTGCGTTTCATGAATTGAGGCATACCAGCGCTGTAGCGCCGGATGGGACTGATCGATACCCGCCTGCTGCGCCAGCTTTTCACAAAATGCACGACCTTTTCCGGTTCCATGGCTGTGGAGCAGATCTCGTGCTTCGTCACGCTCGTGCGCGCGCTGGCGCAAGCGCCATAACCGACGCCACTCGGTCGCAACCGATCCAACACCGGCACCGATAATCAATGCGCCAGCGGCACATCCTCCCAGCGCGACCCAGTCCTGAGTCTGCCAGGCGTTCATGGTCCACTGCACGCCCTGCGCGACGACGCTCACGCCAAACAGCGCCAGGCCCCCCATCACCATCTTACGCCACAGACTGCGTTTAGGGCGTAAGGCCGCATCAATGACGGCCTCAGCCTGACCTTCGTCTTCCAGTGGTTCATCCACTTTCGCCGGAGAAAAAGTCTGTGCCTCCGTCTCATTGAACATCTGCTGCGCTTTAAACGCCGCGTTTTGCTCCACCTCCAGCGGACCTGAGAAATCGATACGCGGTTTTAACGGCTCGCTCATCGCAATTTATCTCCTATTAAAAACTCCAGCGCGGCATCAAGACGAATATGCGGTAAGGGTTTATCGACATCCATAACCTGCGGGCGAAACGCCTCAAACTGGAAGCCCTGGCTGTCCCAGAATGCCTGTCCGGGTAAACGCGCGGGTACTTCCCCCGGATAAACGGTTAGCGGTTCGCCATCGCTCAGCCGATTACCACGCAGCGCCGGGATCTTCTCGCCCTTCAGATCGATCAAGCCGCTGGTGGTTGCCTGTACCGATGCCAGTCCCAGACAATCCATGCTGATACCTTCGAACGCGGCGTTTTGCCAGGCGTCCTGGATCAGCTGCTGCAATAACGACACCATATTGGCGTGCTGATCCACCGTGACGTGATCGGCTTTGGTAGCGGCAAACAGCAGCTTGTCGATCACTGGAGAAAACAGCCGACGAAACAGCGTGCGCTGTCCGTAATGGAAGCTCTGCATCAGTTGGGTGAGCGCCAGACGCATGTCGTTAAACGCCTGTGGCCCGCTGTTGAGCGGTTGCAGGCAGTCGACCAGCACAATCTGGCGGTCAAAGCGCAGGAAGTGATTCTTATAAAATCCCTTGACGACTTTTTCACAGTAATAGTTAAACCTGTCGCGCAGCATGCCCGCGTTGGTGTGTTTGTCTGCCTGGGCCAGCTTCGATTCACCATAAGCATCAACGTCCGGCCACGGGAAGAACTGTAACGCAGGCGCGCCCGCCATATCCCCGGGCAGGACAAAACGGCCCGGCTGAATAAAATGCAGCCCCTGCTGCTTGCACTGATGCAGATACTCAGTCCAGGCGGCAGCGATTTCCGCCAGACGGTTTTCATCAGCAGGCGCCAGCGGATCCAGCCCCTGGCATAACTGACGCCATCTTGCCGACCATTCGCCCCGCTGCCCTTGCAATAACCCGGTCATTTGCCGCGACCAGCTCAGATAATCCTGGGCCAGCATCGGTAAATCGAGCAGCCACTCTCCCGGATAATCGACGATCTCCAGGTACAGCGTGGAGGTGTCTTTAAAGTGGCGCAATAAAGAGTCATTGGATTTGTAGCGCAGCGCGAGGCGTATTTCACTCACACCGCGCGTAGGCGTCGGCCAGGTCGGCGGTGAGCCATACAACTGCGCCAGTCCCTCATCATAGGTAAAGCGCGGAATGCCAAAATCGCGTTGTGGAACCCGTTTAACGCCAAGCAAACGCTCTTCGCGCACGCAACTGAGCAACGGCAGACGCGCACCGGCATGAATATTGAGTAACTGGTTTACCATCGCGGTGATAAACGCCGTCTTACCGCTGCGGCTAAGTCCGGTGACAGCCAGGCGCAAATGCCGGTCTACGCCGCGATTAACCAGCGAATTGAGTTCATTTTTAAGTCGCTTCATCGCCATCCCGTTTTGCTGAAGGAACCGAAGAAATTATAACAAACAGGAAGTAAAGATAGGGGTCAATTCTTACTTATCAACTACCTGAGCTGTATCAGGCGGCATTATTCTTACCGCCTGCTGCAGAATGAATGCGGGCGGTTTATTTATTCTCTACTTTAGGAAGCGCTATCTGATTGATGCCTCCTTCGTTGGTCACCTGCGTGTAGCCCATTTCAGTCAACATATCCCTGGCCTGCCCCGATTGACGCCCGGAGTTGCAGTACAGCTTCACAGTGTCGTTCTTATCAGGAACTTCAGCTGCGATACGCGTCTTCATCTCTTTCAACGGTATGTTGACGGCCCCCTGAATATGCTGCTGTTGGTACTGTTCAGGAATACGAACATCAATCCAGTGTTCGGCTGCAAAAACCGGCATGCCAATGACCAGTGCCAACGCTAATACGCCTTTTTTCAACATAATATCTTCCCGACTGATTGTTGGATTTAACCACCACACTATACGCTTGTTCTTAAGAAAATATTGCGACCACATTATCACCGTCTGCAGGTGCGGACGATTGTTCCTCAGGTGACACGTACTGCAGTTAGCCTTTTGATTTTTCTACCCGCATTCCGAGATTGTTGTCATTCGCCAATTAACTCCATAATATGTCCGCCATTGACTCTCGGACGGAGCTTGGGATCTATGTCTCCTACCATTTATGATATTGCACGAGCCGCTGGCGTATCAAAATCCACGGTATCGCGCGTGCTGAATAAGCAAACCAACATCTCGCCAGAAGCGCTTGAAAAGGTGCTGCGCGCTATTGATGAGTTACAGTATCAGCCTAATAAACTTGCTCGCGCGCTCACCTCTTCCGGGTTTGATGCAATAATGGTGATATCTACCCGTTCTGCAAAAACTACCGCCGGTAATCCGTTTTTCTCTGAAGTACTGCATGCCATTACGGCCAAGGCCGAAGAAGTCGGTTTTGATGTCATATTGCAGACGTCGCGAAGCACCGAAGATGATTTACAAAAATGTGAGAGCAAGATTAAGCAGAAATTGATCAAAGGGATCATTATGCTGAGCTCTCCTGCTGATGAATCATTTTTTGCACGTCTGGATAAATACAACGTCCCGGTTGTGGTTATTGGGAAAGTTGAAGGTGACTACGCCAATGTCTATTCTGTAGACACAGATAACTATCGCGACAGTATTACTCTGACAAATGCGCTGATTGAAAGTGGGCACCGTAATATAGCCTGTTTGCATGCGCCGCTTGACGTTCATGTTTCTATCGATCGCGTGAACGGTTATAAAGCCAGTCTTCAGGCGCATAACATTAATATGCGTGATGAATGGATTATTGACGGTGGCTATACCCATGAAACAGCCCTGCTCGCTTCACGAAAATTACTGAGTCAACAACCGTTACCCGACGCTGTATTTGCTACCGATAGTTTGAAATTAATGAGCTTATATCGCGTGGCGGCTGAGAAGAATATTACTATTCCGCAACAGCTTGCCGTCGTAGGCTACAGTAATGAGCTGTTATCGTTTATGCTGACACCGGTTCCAGGCGGAATTGATGTACCTACCCAGCAGTTGGGCGAGCAAAGCTGTAATTTATTATTTAACCTGATCGCAGGCGAGAAAGGATTAAAGAATATCACGGTGAGCACACACATATCGCTGGCCGACTCACTGGTGTAAAAACTGGGGCATTAATGCCCCAGTTTCTTTTAGAATGCGTAGTTCACGCCTATACCAGCATAATGGAATCTGTCACTTTCGCCTTCGTCGTGATCTTCCCACTCATAGGCATACTCCAGCGACATTGATAAACCGTTCTGGAAATCATATGCATACAGTAAACCGAGACGATTGAAGTCATGGCCTTCACGTGCAGGGTCATCCTGCCAGTCCCAGTTTGACCAGCGATCAAGCCCCAGACGGGTATACGGCGTCAGGGTGGTATTGCCGAAAGACAGCGGCAAATATGCACGAATTTCCTGGGTTGAGAATTCACCATTATTGCGCGAATCAGCGAGATTAAAACCGCGTTCGAGGTAATAGTTAACCGTTAAACCCACCGTTTCGTTAAACGTATAATTCAGACCGCTCTCACTTTCAACGCGGCTATCAGAGTAGCCAGTGGTGCTCAAATCATTAACGAACTGATACATCGCCAGCCAACCGCTAAAGCGCAGGTCGTCGGTCAGTTTAACATCCCAGTCCGGCTGAACTTTCCAGCGCTGCATATTGGCGGTGTCTTTTCCGGGTTCATTGACATAGTGATAACCGTAATTACGGAAACCACCGGTCAGGCCGAAATTAACATCCTCGCTTTCCAGAAATTGATAGCGGACTTCCAGTTCCGGGCGATCAAACCAGGTTCCACGTTTCCCCTCGCTGTAATCAACCGGTCCTTCCTGATAATAGGCCAGCGATATTTTCCACGGCCCATTAGACGCATTAAAATAGACGGACGGCTCAGCCAGTCCATCCATATCTTCGCCCTGACCTTCAACGTTTTCTATTTCGTACATAGCACCAATATTAAAGTGCCAGTCATTCTTTTCAGCAGCCTGCGCGCAGGCCATCCCTGCGCTCATAATCAGCGCAGTAGCAGACAGTAGGGTTTTCATTATTATTCCTTGTTAAAATACTCGCAAAAATGCCCCAAGGCTTGGGGGATGATTATCCCCCCGGAATTTTATTGAATAGCCACTTCAGTTTCAGCATCAAAGAAATGGCATTTCGCCATATCAAAATGAATAGTGATGTTCTCTCCTGCGTGATAATCATTCACTGCCCCAGCACGGACCACTAACTCATGCCCCCCAACAATGGTATAAAGCATAAATTCAGCGCCGGTTAATTCTGCAACGCTAATTTTTGCCGATACACTATTTTCATTATTAAGCTGCGGATGTATATCTTCAGGACGAATTCCCAGCGTGACCGCCTGATGTTCATAACCCTGCGCTTTTAATTGTGCTAATTTATTTTCTGGAATCGTTAATTTCAGTGTTTCTGTGACAAACTTATCACCGTCAATCGCGCCACGAATAAAGTTCATAGCCGGTGAGCCAATAAATCCGGCGACAAACATATTTGCCGGGTGGTTATAAACCGTTTTCGGTGCACCAACTTGCTGAACAATGCCATCCTTCATAATCACAATACGCGTCGCCATCGTCATGGCTTCGGTTTGATCGTGGGTAACATATATCATGGTGGTATTGAGTTTCTGATGCAGTTTGCTGATTTCTGCCCGCATCTGTACGCGAAGTTTGGCATCGAGATTCGATAAGGGTTCATCCATCAGGAAGACCCCTGCCTCACGAACAATCGCACGCCCCAGCGCCACACGTTGACGCTGTCCACCGGATAACGCGCCAGGTTTACGCTGCAGATAATCGCGCAGGCCAAGGATTTGCGCCGCCCAGTTGACACGCTCTTCAATCACGGCAGGGGCAATTTTCTGCATTTTCAGGCCAAACGCCATGTTGTCATAGACTGTCATGTGCGGGTACAACGCGTAGTTCTGAAAAACCATCGCAATGTTGCGCGATTTCGCCGGCACATCGTTCATCCGTTTACCGTCAATCAGCAGATCTCCGCCACTGATCTCCTCCAGACCGGCGATCATGCGCAACGTAGTAGACTTCCCGCAGCCGGAAGGTCCAACAAAAACAATAAACTCTTTGTCTTCGATTTCCAGATTGAAGTCTTTAACGACGTGTACCTGGTTGTCGTAAATTTTTTGAATGTGTTGCAACGAAAGCTGTGCCATGTTGAATCCTTTACTTGTCGTGTTGCCAGAAAGCCGATAAGCACGGCCACGTCAGAAATTCGGTTGTAGGAAGCTGCAAGCCTGCCCCATTCAGCCCTGTACCGATGCCGACAGAAAGCATGCCGCAGGCGTTGATTGCATCAATTCCCGCTTGTGCATCTTCTATGCCAATACACTGCTGCGGGTCAACGCCAAGGCCCGAACACGCGGCCAGGAATATTTCGGGATCTGGTTTCGAGCGGGAAATCAGCGCCGCATCTGCACAGAAATCAAAATAAGAGCTAAGATCAAGCGCTTGTAAAATCGCTGGGGCATTGAGGGACACAGAGGCCAGCCCTACTGGAATTCGCTCTTCCCGCAGCGTCATCAGCAGCTCACGTATTCCCGGCAATACCGAGTTCACCGTCAACTGGCGCAAAGAATGGACATACAGTCTGTTTTTTCTCTCGGCCAATTGTACGCAGGCCTCAGCAGAAAACGCCCCCGCCTTCCCACCATGGCGCAAAATACGCTGTAGCGATTCGCTGCGACTAATCCCTTTCAGGCTGTCATTAAATGCTTCGTCAATCGCAACCCCGATTTCAGCGGCTACCTGCCGCCAGGCGAGAAAATGCAGATGCGCAGTGTCGGTAATCACGCCATCTAAATCAAAAATGATGGCCTGTGGTTTGAGTATCATTCATCGCCCCTTTTTGTGGTAGCGGTCCCATAGCTGGGCGAAATAATGGCGTCATTACTGATTACGGCCTCCCCCTGCACGGAGATTTTTTCGCCATTGACCCAAAGGAAAATTTGCTCAGCACTGCGAATACTGATTTCGGCAGCGTTGATAGTTATCTGCATAGCGGAACCCTGCCAGCGCAGCGGAAAAGACAGCATTTGCCAGTGAGCAGGTAATGCAGGCGCAAGATGTAACTCTCCATGGCGAACGTTCACACCAGCAAATCCCTGAATTGCGCCCAGCCAGATGGCCCCCGTCGCCGCGGCATGAATTCCGTCATCACAACTATGTGGATCATCCCCAAGATCGATAAGCGATCCTTCGCGCCAGAACCGATACCCCTGAGCCGAATCACCGCAACGTGCAGCCACAATCCCATGGATCGCCTTACTCAAAGACGAGTCGTGTATTGTGCGCGGCTCGTAAAAACGCAGGTTAGCCAGACAGGTTTGCGGGCTAAACTGCTCCGGCAACATGTAGGTCAGCATCACTACATCGGCCTGTTTAAGAATTTGCATCTCATTGACTTCTGCACGGGAGTAATCGAGCAAAACGGTCTGCTTGCCCGCTTTGGCTTTGTACTGCGACAGGTCGATAACCGGTTTGTTCAGGAAGGTATCATCCTGAGGAAGCACGCCATCGGGCTGAACTTCCGGTCGCCAGAGATGCTGTAAAAAATGCTCTGCGCGATGAATAAACGTGTCATCGCCGCAGCCCAACCGACGGGCAAAACACAGCGCCTGCTCTACGTTGTACCAGGCCATGTAGTTGGTGAACGCATTGTTGTTCACGTGCTCAGTGTATTCATCCGGGCCAATCACATCGTGGATCTCTAAACGACCGTTGACCATGATCGCTCTGCTTATCCAGAACTTTGCCGTTTCCAGCAGCAGCGTTATACCTTCACGGGACATAAAGTTCATATCCCCGGTGGCATGCCAGTAATTGATTACCGCCCAGGCAACATCTGCCACGAGGTGATGTTCAGCCTGTGCGGAGGCCACTTTTTGCCGCAGCCCGGTACGGATGTTGATCGCCGCGAATTCAGGCGTTTCCTCATCACCGCTGCGAGCGCTTTCCCACGGGAAAAGCGCGCCCTGCCAACCGTTACGGCGGGCTTTCTCACGCGCGCCCGGCAAATTATGCCAGCGATAACGCAGTAGACTTCTCGCGGTTTTCGGTTCGGTAAACAGGTGAAACGGTAACAAAAAGACTTCAGTATCCCAGAAGATGTGCCCTTTATACCCTTCGCCCGTCAGACCCTTGGCCGCAATACTGCTGCGCTCATCGTGGTCTGGGGTCATCACACGCAGATGATAGAGCGCATAGTCCAGCGCCCGCTGATCGCTGATATCCGTGCTGGTAACCTGAACGCGACGAGTTTGCCACCAGGCATGCCAGTTGGCGGTCGACTCAGCCAGCAGTGCGTCATATCCCTGCTGGGCGCATGATTCCAGGTTACGCAGTGACTGACGTCCCCAGGTCTCCAGCGACAGGTTGCGTTCGCTCGCCCAGTCTACCCAGCTCATTTTCGTCAGCGTGACGCGCTGCCCGGCTTGCGCATGTACGCTGTTGTGTTGTAACAACCGGCGCTCTTTCGCGGTGAAACAACGCTGCGCCGCGCCATCTACATCACAATATGTCGTGATAGCGATGTCATTACGATTGTCCTGGGTGGTGTAAATCCCTTGCATAAGATGCTGGCCAAAGACCCGGACCTGCGTTTCGTCCAGATGCTGGCGACCATGATTAGTGATCGTGGCATCAATACCGGTCGAGATACCAATGTTGGCATCGGCATCCAGTGGCGTTACGACAACTTCCATAGCAAACAGCGGCAGTTTATGTGCCGAGACAAATCGCCTGCTCTCAATGGCAAAACGCGCCCCGTCAGACGCACGCCAGGTAAGCGTACGGCGTAATTCTCCGCTGGCAAAATCCAGTTCACGATGCCAGCTTTCAATCACACCGCTGCTGAGTGTGAAAATCTCACCATTGAGTGAAATCTCGACGCCCACCACATCAGGCAGATTAACCAGTTCATTAATTTCGCCTTTCCCTGCCCGGTGATACAGTCCTGCAAGGTACATGCCGCGAGTTTGTAAGGTGTAGGCTTCCTCGTGGCTGGCGCGAATGCCCATATAACCGTTGCCGGTCGTCATGAGGGACGCATATTTATTCAGGCTGTGTGGGCAAAAAGCCGGTTCAGTTAGCATTACTGGCTTCGTCATAAGTCTACGTAGGTCCCTGTTTCAGCCGATTGATACAGTGCGGCAACCAATTGTTGAATAACGACGCCTTGTTCTGCGTCAGCAATAGTGACAGGCTCACCCTGGACATGATTCACGAAAGCGTCCATGCTGCGATAATGACGGTTGTCATCAGCCATTTCGCGCGCAAGCAGCACGTCAAGCGCACCATCGCGGTCGGTGTAGACCTGGGCCGGGAATAACGTTGCCCCCGCCAAATCGCCGCAGAAATTAACGTTCATAATCGATTGTTCCGGGATATTCAGCGCGAAAGAGGTTTCCAGGCGCAGGATACCGCCGTTATGAAATTCAATCGTGCCGAACAGGGAATCCTCCACGGTATACGTCGCGGGATCCCATTTCCCAAACTGGCCGCTGTTTTTACGCGTGCCAATGCGTTGATAGCTGTGCGCGTTAACGCGCTTTACCGCCGGGAACCCCAACACATACATGGCGGCATCCAGCATATGAATACCAAGATCAATTAACGGCCCGCCGCCCTGCAGTTCTTTGTTGGTAAACACCCCCCAGCCGGGCACGCCGCAGCGGCGCAAAGCACGGACATTGGTGACATAAATTTCACCCAGCACACCGGCCATAACCTGCTCACGAAGCAGTTGCGTATCCAGTGCGAAACGATGATGAAAATCATAAGCCAGTACTTTTCCCATCCGACGCGCCGTTTGACACATTTCCAGCGCCTCGTCTGGCGTCATCGCCGGAGGTTTCTCGCACATCACATGACACCCAGCGTTCAATGCCAACATGGTGTGTTCATAATGAAAACGATTGGGCGAGCAAATACTGACGATATCTGGCTTAGCCTCACGTAACATCGTTTGAGGATCGTCCCAAACCTGCGGATTACCGTATTTTTCTGCAAACAGCCGCGCCTGTGACAGGCGGCTGTCGCAGACAGCCACCAGTTCCAGATCGTTACGGGTGCAGTAGTACGAAGCATGAACTTTATCCGCCACCTGCCCGGCGCCGATAATGGCGACGCGTAGCGGAGAGCTTGTCAGTGCACTTTTCACGGAAATCCTCTTAGCAGGTACGCAGCCAGGCCAGTGACTGACGGTACGCTTCCGGCAGATTCTCTGCCCGCACGCGCCCTTCGTACACGACGTAACCCTGATAATTATCTTCACGCAACTGGTCAAACAGCGCAGCGAAATCCAGCGTACCGCTCCCCGGCTGATAACGATGATTATCCGCAATATGGACGTGACCCAGCAGATCGCGGTTGTCGTGCAGCGCCTGTGCCATATCGTCTTCTTCGATATTCATATGGTAAAAATCACCAATGATTTGCACATGCTTCAGGTTGTTTTCCACGATATAGCGACGGGCATCCGCCAGGGTGTTGATCATATGATCCTGATAGCGATTGAGCGGCTCCAGATACACCACCGTCCCCGTACGCTCGGCAACTTTATCAAGATAAATCAATGAATCACTGACGGCCTTACGATCGCCTTCCAGGCTACGCGGGGACGTCATCGGCGGTAAGCGGAAGGTAAACATGCCCCATGCCGCGGGTACAATGATGCCTTGCCCACCGACTTCGGCCAGCGCTTCGAGAATGCGGGTAATCTGCTGTAAACCGTTCAAACGACGCTCTTCGATAAAATCACCGATCCAGCCGTCATATCCGCCGCAGGCGGTCGTGACGGGCAGCCCCGTTTCTTTGATTGCCGCTTTTACTTCTGCAAGATTATTGACCAGCAATTTGCCGTCAATTTCAAAACCATCAAACCCCATTTCTTTGATATAACGGAATTTTTCAAGAATGTTTTCCGGGAAAAAAGCCTGGTTCTGTGTTCCGATTTTCATTTTCTGCATTCCTTAATTAAAACGTCACGCCCATTTTGATGCTCTTTTCCGGATGTCGGTCCACATACTGCATATAGCTTTCCGGGCTGCTGGCAAAAGTTACTACCGGGTCAATAAGTTCTTCACAGTTCAGATAACCGTTCATCAACAGCTCCCAGCAGGTCTCCTCAATACGCTTGCGGCTCCAGCGCGGATAATCTGGATTTGGTTCACTGCAGGCGCGGGAGAAGACAATTTTGGCGTTGTTGAAGTGCGCTTCACGCCCAAGGTTGAACCCTTCTGCAAAAGGTTTCGCGAAAGCGACATAGGAGATGGTTCCACCATAGGCCAGACCACGTAGCGCCGATTGCAACGCATCCGCATAACCGCTGGTTTCGATGATCACATCCGCGCCCTGCTTGCCGGTCAGCTTCTTAATTTCCATTCCCACATCGGTGCCCAGAGGATTCAGACAGAAATCCGCGCCGTGGCGACGTGCGATATCGCAGCGATGAGCAATCGGATCCACGCCAATAACCACCGAGGCTCCCGCTTTCTTAGCTAACTGGACGGCAATCTGACCAATCGCACCTAAACCCACGATGACTACGAAGTCGCCGACACGCACATTGGCGTCGCGCACACCGCTCATGGCAAATTGTGCCGGGTCATAGCAAACGGCATTTTTCCACGAACTGCCTTCCGGCATTTTGCGCAATTTATAGTTGTTCACCGCATTAAAAATAACCGTTTCAGCCAGAGGACCGTAGCCGCAAACTGAATCGCCAACGGCGTATTCGGTCACATCGCTGCCACACTCAACAATATCGCCTACCACCATGTTGCCAAGCTGGAATTTGCCGAATTCAATCCCGCGCGGCGCCCCTTCCGGACGCGGCATGAACATTTGCCATTCGCTGTTAAAATCTTCGTCAATAAACGGGCTGGCCGCGCGAAAATCGACGACTTCCGTGCCATGTTTCGGCGCACCAAAGCGAACGCGTACTTTAACTTCATTGGCGGATACCGCTCTGTCTTCATATTCCACCAACGCCGCAACGCGCGGTTCTGTGGCAACTAACTTCTTCATTTACAACTCCTTAATTAAACTGGCCGCTTAGCCTTTCACGCCGCCTGCGGTCAAACCACTTTTAATAAAACGTTCGGAAAGCGCATACATAATGACAACCGGCAATGCAGTGACTAACGATGCAGCCATCATGCGTCCCCAGATATAGTCAGGCGTACTGAACAGCGCGTTCAGACCGACCGGTAAGGTAAAATTGCTGGCGCTGGAAAGGAAAATCGAGGCAAATAGATAGTCATTCCACGCCACCATAAAGCAGTACACAAAGACCGAAACCAGACCAGACATCGCCAAAGGCACGGTAATGCGAAAGATGATCTGCAGACGATTCAACCCATCCATCATCGCGGCTTCTTCTATCTCATCCGGAATAGTGTCGAAGTAACTTTTCAGCATGAACACCGCGGTCGGCAGCGTCTGGGTGACCATGGTGATAATCAACGCCATTTCGGTGTCATAAATACCGAGCGCCGTGATGATTTTGAAAAGCGGCACCACCAGCAGGATCCCTGAAAACATGTACACCGTATAAAAGCTGGCATTGATGGTCATTCGTCCCTTAAAACGCAGGCGGGAAAGCGCATATGCCCCGAGCACGCCCAGAAATACCGCCACCACCGATGACGTGACCGATACCACCAGGCTATTACGGAAGTAGTCAACAAACGGGAAAATCATCGGGTTGAAGATGTCGATGTAATGTTCCAGCGTCCATTGCTGCGGTAACAGCGTCGGATGCAGCGAGATCGCCTCTTTTGCGCTTTTGAATGAGGTCATCAGCATCACAAAAAATGGAAATAGCGTGATGCCCAGAAAGACAATTAATCCACAGTAAAAGCCAATGCGGCCAAGCGTGCGCTTATTTGTTGCCATTGAGGTTCACCCGTTTTCTGGTCAGCAGGATTACAGCGAAAATGATGACGAAGAGGACGACAGAGATCGCGGCCGCTTTGCCTAAGTCATTAAATGCAAACGCCGTTTTATAGAGATAGACCCCGAGAATATCGACTTTAGTGGTCAACAGATAAACATCGGCGAACATGTAGAACATCCAGATCGTACGTAGCGTGACCACGGTCGCCAGCACGGGCATAATCGCCGGCAGCGTGACGATACGAAACCGTTGCCAGGCATTCGCGCCGTCCATTTCTGCCGCCTCATACAACGATTTATCAATAGTCTGTAAAATCGCCAGAAACGAGATAAAGGCGTATGGGAAATAGCGCCAGATGGCGAACAGCACGACCAGCGCGAAGCTGCTGCCGGGATTGTCGAACCACAGCGGCGCCTGATCGTAGAGATGCAACAGATCCACGCCGAGGTAGTTCACAATGCCGTAGCCGTTGTTGAACATGTATTTCCAGGCAAACACCAGCGAAATTGATGGCGTTACGTAAGAGAGGATGACCAGTGAGCGCGCCGTTTTCCGCAGACGAAACTCACGGTTAAAAAACATCGCCACTCCCAGCCCCAGTACCGTGCTCCCTGCCACAACCAGCGCGGTATACCAGACCGTCATCCATAGCGAATGCCAGAATCCAGGATCGGATAAGATCCGGATATAGTTGCTCAGCCCGACAAACGTAGACTCAATTTGCGGATTAAGCGGCAGACGCATAAAGCTGATTTCGATATTAGATATCATCGGCCACGCCACTAAACCGCCCAATAACAGTAAGCTGGGCGCCAGCAGGAGCATGGCAAATGGCATATCAGATCGACCTGAAAAGAACTTATTCATCACGGCTTTCCATTTCCCCATTAGCGCTGTTCAACGAGGTCATCCAGTTTTGTCTGGCTGGCCTTGATAGTCGATGAAAGGTCAGCTTTCCCTACCGTGACGTTGTGCACCATGGTACTCACAACACCCGATCCGGTTACGTCGCCCATGCGGGTAAAGTTCTTATCACCGACAGCGCCAAAGACCTGAATATTCGGCAGTTCGGCAATCAGTTGATCGGGTAATTCACCCAGCGCTTTGATAACGGCGTTATCTTTCCACGTCGGCGTATTCACCACCGCTTTGTTGACCGGCAGCGCAGCCCCTGGCGACATCATGACCCAATCCGCAATGTTGTCGGCCTGCTCCATGAAGGTGACAAATTTCTCTGCTGCTTCTGTCTCTTCGGTTTTTTGACCAGCAGTAATGGTTAGCGACGTCAGCATGCCGTAAACCGCGGAATTTTTTTCCGTCGGTACCATAAAGCCAACATTTTTAGGATCGCCCTCTTTGATCACCGCCGGGAGGATATAGGTGGAATAAATCGCCATTGGCGCCGTGCCGTTCATGAAAGCGTCTTTGACTTCCATGATGTCGTTAGAGCCCGGCATGGTGTTCATGGCAAGTTGGCGGTAATACTGCAGCGCCTGCGTCATCTCAGGTGTGTCGAGCGTAATCTTTCCCTGCGCATCAAAAACGTTGGCCTGGTTAGAGAGCGCGAACTGAGAGAATGACTGTTCGGTCAAAACGCTTTCTGCCGTGGGCAGCGCAATACCGTATTTCTTACTGCCAGGATTGTTGAGCTTCTGGGCCACGTTCAGCAATTGCTGCCAGTCTTTTGGTTCTTCCAGTCCAGCTTTTGCCAGCACATCCTTGCGATACCAGATCCCGCCAATCCAGGCGCTGACCGGAACTCCGGTCCATGCACTACCGTCTTCAGTGCGCACAATTCGCAGGACGCCATCATAAAAAGTCCCTTCACCGACGCCGTTGATGACCTGCGCCACCGCTTTACGATCGATAAGGGATTCTTTATCCATAACTTTCGCGTAGTCATGGCTGGTTTCAATGACTTCAGGCAGTGAACCGCTGCGCGCCAGGGTAATGACCTTGGTGTTGTAAGCATCTTCTTCCACAGGAACCTGTTTGACGCTGATGCCCGGATTTTCTTTTTCAAAACGCTCAATCAGTTTTGCAATAACTGCTTGCCGCTCCTGCTCGACAGAAGAGTGCATAAATTCAATCGCGACAGAGGATTTTTTATCATCCTTACACCCGGAAACCAGGGCGCAGGAAACCAGTGCTGAAATCAGCACAATTTTAGCTTTAAGCATGAAATGTTCCTTTTTATTACTTAACCCACATGACCTGCCAGGCGTACAACGTTAATTCTTTACCTGAAATAGTTTCACCGCTAATCAAATCAAATCCATTTTCAATATCAATGCAAATGGTTTGCGTATGACCGCTGACATTAAATAGTCCAGTAATTTCCTCGCCTGTTTCCGCCGTACGTTTAATTTGCATGACAGCTGGTGTAACATTGCAAATTTGAAAATTACTATCAGGGTGGAATGCTTTATTATTACGACGTATTACAATGAGTCGGGATAACTCATGATAAATAGCGTTACGCAAACTGGTTTCATCTGCCAGCTCCGTTTCTATTTGTCTTATCTGATATTTTTTGCGGTTGATCGCACGGTTATAACCTAACGTCTCAACACCTTTATAGTCATTGCGTGATCCAAGGATGCTTTGAATGTAAACCGCCGGCACACCAGGAAAACTCAGCAAAATGGCATGTGCGAGAATAAAGCGAGAAAACCGCTCAGCATCGCTACAATTTCCTGGCGTTAGCGCATCCATATATGTCACGTTAATTTCATACGGACTGCGAGTACCATCAGGATTATTTTTCCAGTTAACCAGCGCGCCTTCCTGTTGTAATTCTGTCACCAGACGCATGATCTCGTCTTCAGGCAACAAACCGCGCAATGGATTGAGACCAATACCGTCATGCGATGCGAGAAAATTAAACCAGGTGGTCTCGCCAGACGGCAGTTCCAGTGATTGCGCCCACTGGCACAATGTCGACGTGTCCTGGCGTTGTACCGCATGCAGCACCAGCGGCGGCAGCGAGAACTGGTACACCATATGCGCTTCATCACGGCCATTACCATAGTAAGACACGTTATCCTTATGTGGGACGTTCGTTTCGGTAATAATCGCTGTGCCAGGCGCCGCACAGTCAGCAATAGCGCGGAATAGTTTGATAAGCTGATGCGTTTTTTCCAGATGAATACAGCTCGTTCCTGGCTCTTTCCACATAAAGCCAACTGCATCCAGGCGGACATAATCTGCGCCCTGCTCAAGATAGCTCAATAGCACATCGACCATCGCCAGTAGTACTACCGGGTTGGCATAATTGAGATCGACCTGGTCGTAGCTGAACGTCGTCCATAAATGGCGTACGGTGTTATCTTTTAGCGTAAACGGCGTCAGTAACGGTAATGCGCGTGGACGTGTGACGTTGCTCAGGTCCGTATCAGGATCCATTGCAATAAAGAAATTTTCATAACCGTCAAGCTGTTGTAAATAATTATTAAACCACTCGCTTTTAGCTGACATATGGTTACAAACAAAATCAAACATCAGTCGACTGGATTCACCTAATTCCTTAATATCATTCCAGTCACCCGTTTCTTCGGCAACCTGATGGTAATTAATCACGGAAAACCCATCATCCGATGACCACGGATAAAACGGCAGCAGATGCACATGAGAAAATGTCGTCTTAAGCCATTCATTATAAAATTGATTAAATGTAGGCAGCGGTTTTTTACCAGCCCCGTGGAATTGATCGGCGTAGGTAATAAGAACGACATCGCCCTCATCCCAATGCGCTTTACGGATCTTTTTAATTAATCCCTGTGACTTCTCTAAACGTGCAAGCAGCGCTTCATAGTGGCATGAAGTAAATGTATCACCATAAACTTCTGTCAGACATTTTTGGATTTTTTGGTTCACCTTCAATTCTCGTGGTAGCGGTCCCATGAATCAAGAGACTACTCTGAGGAAAATAAGCTGTCAATCAGCTGAGGTGGTCTGGAGGGGGGTAAAAAAAGAATTTTGGCAGCCAAAAAATCGTATTTGTGAGCTGCCGCAAATTAACTGAGGGAATGTTGATTAATTGTTGCTTGCTTTTGCTGATTCAGATATCAGGTTTGATTACCAGAATAGCGTTTCGACAATTTTGCTGCAGCCCGACTCAACACCGGCTCCAGAACCAACGCCAGCAGCATTTTTAGCGGGCGTCGGGCGACGGATTTCACCGCCCACCCTGCTACCCCTGCCGGGCCGTAGCGAAGCGCCGTCAAAAGCACCAGCTTACCTGCTATTTTAAAGCCCGGCTTAACCCTTTGCCCGGCACGTTGCCAGCGATTGTTCATGTTTAACCTCACAATTGGCGGAAACGACTACGTAATGAAAAAGTATCAGACGTTACATAACGTTCCATTTCACGCAAACGCTTTTCACTTGCTGCCAGCTCACGATCGACGGCATCCAACAGCTCGCCGCTAGATGGCTGTTGCTCGCCACAGACCACATTGTCCGGCATCGGGTCTAACACAAACGTCAGCACGATGTAGGCGACGAAGGTGAAAAAGGCCAGGCCAAAAAAGACTGACAACACCACCAGGATCCGTACCAGCTTCACAGGTACATCGAGATAATGCGCAATACCTGCGCAAACCCCCTTCACCATGCCCTGCTGCGGAATACGCCACAGTTTTTTGTTCAGGTTAACGCCTCCCATTAGCGGTCCCTCCAGTTTGGATGTTCAGCATCAAGGATGTCTTCCAGCGCCTGAATGCGCTCGCGCATCCGATGTGCGTCATCGTTGAGTTCGACCAGACGTTGCTGTTCACTTTGCGACAGTTCGCCACGACTGGAACGGTTGCTGTAATGCAGCCAGAGCCAAATCGGTAAAACGAACAACACAAAGATGGTTAACGGGATAGCCAGAAATAGCGCGCTCATGAGTACTCCTTACAGGTGATGAGCGGCGGCGCGTTCGGGCGCCGCCAGATGTTATTATTGCTTGTCTTGCTGCATTTTGGCTTTAAGTTGCGCCAGTTGCTCGCTGATTTCATCATCTGCTTTCAGGTCAGCAAATTGCTGATCCAGAGACTTTTGTTTACCGAAGTTATGGCTTTCAGCCTCAGCTTCCATATGATCGATACGACGCTCGAAAGATTCAAAGCGCGCCATCGCTTCATCCAGTTTACCGCTGTCCAGTTGACGACGGACATCACGCGAAGAACTCGCTGCCTGATGACGCAGCATCAGCGCCTGCTGACGAGCCCGGGTTTCACTGAGTTTATTTTCCAGCTCACCAATCTCTTTTTTCATACGCGCCAGCGTATCGTCAACCAGCGTCACCTCATGCTCCAGAGAAGCAATCAGGTCAGTCAGTTTCTGTTTTTCGATTAACGCAGAACGCGCCAAATCTTCTTTCTCTTTACGCAGCGCCAGCTCGGCTTTTTCTTGCCACTCTGCCTGTTGCGCGCTGGCCTGTTCAATACGGCGAGATAATTGTTTCTTTTCTGCCAGAGCGCGTGCGGAATTTGAACGCACCTCAACCAGCGTATCTTCCATTTCCTGGATCATTAACCGCACCAGCTTCTGCGGATCTTCAGCCTTTTCCAGCAACGCATTAATGTTGGCGTTCACGATGTCGGCAAAACGAGAAAAAATACCCATAATGTAATCCTCACTTACTGTTCTGATATCGGGCTATGCCCTGCTGATTTCGTAATGCACTTGGCGTGCCAACTTTTTATCTCATTGATTCTAATAATTATATCTAATTTTACCTGTCGAGATAATTAGGGTAAATTGGTGAATAACACTAACAAATGGTGAATTTCATCATGGCAGAATACAAAGATAATCTTCTGGGTGAAGCAAACAGCTTTATTGAAGTGCTGGAGCAGGTTTCTCATCTGGCGCCACTGGATAAACCTGTGCTGGTTATCGGTGAGCGCGGTACAGGGAAAGAGCTTATTGCCAACCGCCTGCACTACCTCTCTACGCGTTGGCAAGGCCCGTTTATTTCACTTAACTGCGCGGCGCTCAACGAGAACTTACTCGATTCCGAACTGTTTGGTCACGAAGCGGGTGCCTTTACCGGCGCGCAAAAACGCCACCCTGGACGTTTCGAACGCGCCGATGGCGGCACGCTGTTTCTTGACGAGCTGGCGACTGCCCCCATGCTGGTGCAGGAAAAACTGTTGCGCGTCATTGAGTATGGCGAGCTGGAGCGCGTTGGCGGCAGCCAGCCGTTGCAGGTTAACGTACGCCTGGTTTGTGCGACCAATGCCGACCTGCCACGTATGGTCAGCGAAGGCACTTTCCGCGCAGACCTGCTGGATCGTCTGGCCTTTGACGTGGTGCAACTTCCCCCGTTACGCGAGCGTCAAAGCGACATCATGTTAATGGCCGAACACTTTGCCATTCAGATGTGTCGCGAGATCGGGTTACCGCTGTTCCCGGGGTTTACCGCCGAGGCCAGGGAGCCCCTCCTCCACTACCGTTGGCCGGGCAATATTCGTGAACTAAAAAACGTCGTGGAGCGTTCCGTATACCGGCACGGTACCAGCGATTACCCGCTGGATGAGATAATCATCGACCCCTTCCGTCGCCATGTTGCGCAGCCGCAGGTAGAGGAAACAACGCTGGCATCTGCAGCATTACCGCTGGATTTGCGTGAATTCCAGCAGCAACAAGAGAAAGACTTTTTACAAACCAGCTTGCAGCAAGCGAAATTTAATCAGAAAAAGGCCGCTGAACTACTGGGTCTGACTTACCATCAGCTTCGTGCCTTGCTGAAGAAACACCAGATTTAGGACACTTTCGCCGACGTTATACTGGAGGATTTGACGCATAGCGTTAAAACAGATTACCATGATGAAATCACTGTATAAAAAAACAGGTGTATCATTATGACTCTGGCATTAGTTAGCGAAAAAATTGACAGAAACCGCTTCACCGGGGAAAAAGTTGAAAACAGTACTTTTTTTAACTGTGATTTTTCAGGGGCCGATCTTAGCGGCACTGAATTTATCGGCTGTCAGTTTTATGATCGCGAAAGCCAGAAAGGGTGTAATTTTAGTCGCGCAATGCTGAAAGATGCCATTTTTAAAAGTTGCGATTTATCCATGGCGGATTTTCGCAACGCCAGTGCCCTGGGAATTGAAATTCGCCACTGCCGCGCGCAGGGTTCAGATTTTCGCGGTGCGAGTTTTATGAACATGATCACCACGCGGACCTGGTTTTGCAGCGCATACATCACGAATACCAATCTAAGCTACGCCAACTTTTCGAAGGTTGTCCTGGAAAAGTGCGAGCTGTGGGAAAACCGCTGGATGGGAACTCAGGTAGCGGGTGCAACGTTCAGTGGATCAGATCTCTCGGGCGGTGAATTTTCAGCGTTCGACTGGCGGGCCGCAAATTTCACGCACTGTGATTTGACCAATTCAGAACTGGGTGATTTAGATATTCGGGGTGTAGATTTACAAGGCGTCAAATTGGATAGCTATCAGGCAGCGTTGCTGATGGAGCGGCTTGGCATCGCGGTGATTGGTTAGCATTCTCGGAGCGGTAAGTACCGCTCCCACCCTTATACAATAGTGTCCGTCTTTGCCTTAAAAGTCACTTTCGACGTACAGAGCATAAACGTTAGAGGGTTCCGGTCCCCCCATCAGAACACCAGACCTGACCAGACGTATAGCTGTTCTCCTGAGCGGCCAGGGTGACATAAAGCGGCGCGATTTCCACCGGTTGTCCAGGACGTCCCAGCGGCGCATTTGCCCCAAATTTCTCCACCTTTTCCTGCGGTTGACCGCCACAACACTGCAGCACCGTCCAGTATGGACCCGGCGCGACGGCATTAACACGGATCCCTTTCGGGGCCAGCTGTTTCGCCAGCGATTTAGTAAATGCCACGATAGCTGCTTTAGTCTGAGCATAATCAAGCAAGATTTCACTTGGCTCATAAGCCTGTACCGAGGAGGTATTAATTATCACGCTGTCTGGTGAAAGATGGGGTATGGCCGCTTTGGTGATCCAAAACATAGCGTAGACATTGGTCTTAAATGTTGCGTCGAAATCTTCTGTGGTGAGTTCCTCAATTGACTCACAAAATTGCTGACGACCCGCATTATTGACGAGGATATCCAACCCTCCCAGTCCTTTAACCGCCTGTGTTACCAGATGACCGCAAAAAGCCTCATCACGAATATCTCCGGGGATGGCCAAAACATTTCTGCCTGCTTTATTTATCAGGTCGACCACTTCACACGCATCGTCTTCTTCTTCAGGTAAATAGTTGATCGCAACATCAGCGCCTTCACGAGCATAGGCAATAGCAACAGCACGACCAATCCCTGAATCCCCACCGGTAATTAATACCTTGCGCCCATTCAGGCGACCGCTTCCCTGATAGCTGTCTTCTCCATGGTCGGGACGCGGTTGCATTTTCCCCGCCAGCCCTGGAAAGGGCTGCTGCTGCTGTTGAAAAGGCGGCGCCGGAAAACGCGCAGAATTGGTTTTATTGATGGTCTTTTTTTCCTTGTTTAAGCCAGCCATGCAATTACCTCTCTTTATTTATCACAAAGACTAATAAGCGTAGACCAAAATGAATGGCATGACCGATATTACACAGCTGTACTTAATTTTCTCGGAATATTACCCCCCTACTTCCCCCTACCGCTACGCTTATATCCCCACCAACGTTAGATTTAATTTAAACAATGTCATTTGAGACTTTTCCAGTTCGCAGTATTAATAAAAGGCAACCACACTTAACATCTCAACCCAGGCAAAAGGGAGAACGTATGAAATTATCCATAACGCCATTATTATGTTGTTTTTTATTGTCGCCAGCGCTTGCTGATGATAACGGCGGGTTGAAAAATGATACAGCTCCACCGCCAGCCCACGCTCTGGATGAAGGTTATCGTGGGACCGAAGATGCAAGAATCATGACTGTCGAACAGGCCAAAACGATGCATGACGGTGCGACCATTTCTCTACGAGGTAATCTCATCGAGGATCAAGGCGGAGACAAATTTATCTTTCGTGATAAAACCGGCAGTATCCAGACTTTAATTCCACACGCGGTTTTCGATGGCCGAACGGTTAAACCCGATCACATGATCAGTATTAACGGTAGCCTCGATGCGAAAATGCAACCACCAGTGGTTCGCGTAAATAAGATCCAGAAGTAACGCAATAACCGGGAAGGAAGCCACTCTTCCCGGTCGATTTTCTTTATTCCTACGATTTTGCTAATGCTCACTTCTGCCCGTCATGGTCATTTCCTCCCCTCTTTTCCCTCACGTTTTTCTGTCTGCCAGCGAATCACGCGTTTAAGCGAGTCAGATGGGTCATGAAAATGCTAAGATAGTTAACAGAGTAGATTCAAAGTGGATAGCGGGTATGAATGTTGAACATGTCGCGATGTTGAATTCGCGTTTATCACCCTTGCTGCCCCCAAACACAAACGGTAATGGCAAATGTCATTAAGTATTAGTAAGATAGCCTCTTTATTTATAATCCTTTAAAATTATGCGCCTGGTTTTATCATCTCTGATCGTGATGGCTGGATTTCTGAGTGGTCAGGCTGCTGCCGCGCCTGAACAGGCTTCGCACGCTGATATTCGTGACAGCGGCTTTGTCTATTGCGTCAGCGGGCAGGTCAATACGTTCAATCCGCAAAAAGCGAGCAGCGGCCTCATCGTCGACACGCTGGCGGCCCAATTGTATGACCGACTGCTTGATGTCGACCCGTACACCTATCGACTGGTGCCTGAGCTGGCCGAAAGCTGGGAGGTGCTGGATAACGGCGCAACCTACCGCTTCCACCTGCGTCGTGACGTCCAGTTTCAGAAGACTGCCTGGTTTACCCCCACCCGTAAACTGAATGCGGACGACGTGGTGTTTACCTTCGAGCGCATCTTTGATCGCCAGCATCCGTGGCATAATGTGAACGGCAGTAGTTTCCCCTACTTCGACAGTTTACAGTTCGCCGATAATGTCCAAAGCGTACGCAAGCTGGACAATAACACCGTTGAATTTCGCTTAACCCAGCCCGATGCCTCCTTTATGTGGCACCTTGCCACGCACTATGCTTCGGTGATGTCAGCGGAATATGCGGCTAACCTTGCAAAACAGGATCGCCAGGAACTGCTCGACAGACAACCCGTCGGCACGGGCCCGTACCAGCTTTCGGAGAATCGCGCCGGCCAATATATTCGACTGCAGCGCCATGAAAAATTCTGGCGTGGTACTCCGCTGATGCCGCAGGTGGTAGTGGACCTTGGCTCCGGCGGCACCGGACGCTTATCGAAACTCCTGACCGGCGAGTGCGACGTTCTGGCCTGGCCTGCCGCCAGCCAGCTCAGCATTTTGCGTGATGACCCACGCCTGCGTCTGACGCTGCGTCCGGGGATGAACATCGCGTATCTGGCATTCAACACCAATAAACCGCCGCTGGATAACCCTGCCGTGCGGCATGCGCTGGCGCTGGCCATTAATAACCAACGGCTGATGCAGTCCATCTACTACGGGACGGCGGAAACCGCAGCATCTATTTTGCCTCGCGCCTCGTGGGCTTATGACAACGAAGCTAAAATTACAGAGTACAACCCGGCAAAATCGCGCGAACAGTTAAAAGCGCTGGGGCTGGAGAACCTGACCTTGCAGCTTTGGGTTCCCACCAGCTCACAGGCCTGGAACCCAAGTCCGCTGAAAACCGCCGAGCTGATTCAGGCAGATATGGCTCAGGTGGGTGTGAAAGTGAAAATCATTCCGGTAGAAGGTCGATTTCAGGAGGCGCGATTAATGGATATGAACCATGATCTGACGTTATCCGGCTGGGCGACGGACAGTAACGATCCTGACAGTTTTTTCCGACCGTTGCTAAGCTGTGCCGCCATCAACTCGCAAACCAACTTCGCCCACTGGTGTAATCCGGAATTTGACAGCGTTCTGCGCAAAGCCCTCTCGTCGCAGCAGCTCTCATCGCGAATTGATGCCTATGACGAAGCGCAAAATATTCTCGCGAAAGAATTACCAATCCTGCCGCTGGCCTCTTCACTGCGTCTGCAGGCTTACCGCTACGATATTAAAGGGCTGGTGCTCAGTCCGTTCGGTAATGCCTCTTTTGCCGGGGTTTCCAGGGAAAAGAAAGATGAGGTGAAAAAACCATGATTATCTTCACCTTGCGCCGTTTTTTATTGCTGCTGATCACCCTGTTCTTTCTGACCTTTATTGGATTCAGTCTGAGCTACTTCACACCTCATGCGCCGTTACAGGGCGCATCACTGTGGAATGCCTGGGTATTCTGGTTCAATGGCCTCATCCACTGGGATTTCGGCGTCTCCAGTATTAATGGCCAATTGATTTCAGAACAGTTGAAGGAGGTGTTCCCGGCGACGATGGAACTGTGCATTCTGGCCTTTGGTTTTGCGCTGATGGTCGGGATCCCCGTTGGTATGTTGGCAGGCATCACGCGGAACAAATGGCAGGACCGCTGCATCAGCGCATTAGCGCTAATGGGTTTTTCGATTCCGGTTTTTTGGCTGGCGCTGTTGCTGACATTGCTCTTCTCACTGACCCTCGGCTGGCTTCCCGTGTCGGGGCGTTTTGATCTGCTCTACGAAGTAAAACCCGTTACCGGTTTTGCCATTATTGATGCGTGGATCTCCGACTCGCCCTGGCGCGATGAAATGCTGGTCAGCGCAATCCGGCACATGGTGCTCCCGGTGTTGACGCTTTCCGTCGCCCCTACCACCGAAGTTATTCGCCTGATGCGTATCAGCACCATCGAGGTCTTTGATCAAAACTACATCAAAGCGGCCGCCACGCGTGGTCTGTCACGCTTAACAATTCTGCGCCGTCACGTCCTGCACAACGCCCTCCCGCCGGTGATCCCGCGCCTGGGTTTACAGTTTTCCACCATGCTGACGCTGGCGATGATCACCGAGATGGTCTTTAGCTGGCCTGGCCTTGGCCGTTGGCTGATTAACGCGATTCGCCAGCAGGATTACGCGGCGATTTCGGCGGGCGTTATGGTGATTGGCTCACTGGTGATCATCGTCAACGTCATCTCTGATATTTTGGGTGCTATGGCTAACCCTCTGAAACATAAGGAATGGTATGCCTTACGATAGCGTCTACAGCGAAAAGCGCCCACCGGGAACGCTGCGCACCGCGTGGCGTAATTTTTACGGCGATGCGACGGCGATGATTGGCCTGTATGGTTGCGCGGGATTAGCGATTCTGTGTGTTTTTGGCGGTTGGTTTGCCCCTTATGGCATCGACCAGCAGTTTCTCGGTTATCAGCTTTTACCGCCGTCATGGTCGCGCTATGGCGAAGTCTCATTTTTCCTCGGAACTGACGATCTGGGGCGTGACGTGTTAAGCCGCCTGCTCAGCGGTGCGGCCCCGACCGTTGGCGGCGCGTTTGTCGTCACCCTCGCCGCTACCCTGTGTGGTCTGTTGCTGGGCGTGGTTGCCGGTGCGACGCACGGTTTGCGCTCCGCGGTACTGAATCACATTCTGGACACTCTGCTCTCGATCCCTTCGCTGCTGCTGGCGATTATTGTGGTGGCCTTTGCGGGGCCGCATCTGACCCACGCGATGTTTGCCGTCTGGCTGGCGCTGCTGCCGCGCATGGTACGCTCCGTCTACAGCATGGTGCATGACGAGCTGGAAAAAGAGTACGTTATTGCCGCTCGTCTGGACGGCGCAACCACACTCAATATTCTGTGGTTCGCCGTTCTGCCCAATATTACCGCCGGGCTTATCACCGAAATTACCCGTGCGCTGTCGATGGCGATTCTGGACATTGCCGCGCTGGGTTTTCTCGACCTTGGCGCACAGTTGCCGTCACCAGAATGGGGAGCCATGCTGGGCGACGCGCTGGAGCTGATTTATGTCGCGCCGTGGACGGTGATGCTGCCAGGTGCAGCGATTATGATAAGCGTGCTGCTGGTTAACCTGCTGGGTGATGGCGTGCGCCGCGCAATTATTGCGGGGGTGGAATAATGCCATTACTGGATATCCGTAACCTGACCATTGAATTCAGGACCGGCGACGAGTGGGTAAAGGCGGTTGACCGCGTCAGCATGACCCTCAATGAAGGTGAAATCCGCGGGTTGGTCGGCGAGTCCGGGTCCGGAAAAAGCCTGATCGCCAAGGCCATTTGCGGCGTTGCTAAAGATAACTGGCGCGTAACCGCAGACCGTATGCGCTTTGATGATATCGATCTGCTACGCCTTTCAGCTCGTGAACGACGCAAGCTGGTCGGTCATAACGTTTCTATGATCTTTCAGGAACCGCAATCGTGTCTCGACCCCTCCGAGCGCATCGGACGTCAGCTAATGCAAAATATTCCGGCATGGACCTACAAGGGCCGCTGGTGGCAGCGCATTGGCTGGCGCAAACGCCGCGCGATTGAACTCCTGCACCGCGTCGGGATAAAAGATCATAAAGATGCCATGCGCAGCTTTCCGTACGAACTCACCGACGGCGAATGCCAGAAGGTGATGATCGCTATCGCCCTTGCTAATCAGCCACGCTTGCTGATTGCTGACGAACCGACGAATGCGATGGAACCCACCACTCAGGCGCAAATTTTCCGCCTGCTGACCCGGCTAAATCAAAACAGCAACACCACCATTTTGTTGATAAGCCATGACTTGCAAATGCTCAGCCAGTGGGCAGACAAAGTTAACGTGATGTACTGCGGGCAAACGGTGGAAACTGCGCCCAGTAAGGACCTGGTGACGATTCCGCATCATCCTTACACTCAGGCGTTGATTCGCGCCATTCCTGATTTTGGTAGCGCAATGCCGCACAAAAGCCGCCTGAATACCATGCCAGGAGCAATTCCATTGCTGGAACAATTACCTATCGGCTGTCGTCTGGGGCCGCGCTGCCCTTATGCTCAGCGCGAATGTATCGAAACCCCAAGACTGACCGGAGCAAAGAATCATCTCTACGCCTGTCATTTCCCGCTGAATATGGAGAGAGAGTGAGATGGTAGAAACCCTGCTCGAAGTTCGTAATCTGAGCAAAACCTTTCGCTACCGGACGGGCTTATTTCGCCGTCAGACCGTTGAAGCCGTTAAGCCCCTGAGCTTTACCCTGCGCGAGCGTCAGACGCTCGCCGTGATAGGCGAAAATGGTTCTGGTAAATCTACCCTGGCGAAGATGCTGGCCGGTATGATTGAGCCCACCAGCGGTGAGGTACTGATTGACGATCACCCGTTAAAATATGGCGATTACTCATTCCGTAGTCAGCGTATCAGGATGATTTTCCAGGATCCGTCAACGTCACTTAACCCGCGGCAGCGTATCTCACAGATCCTCGATTTCCCGCTACGTCTTAACACCGACCTCGAGCCGGAACAGCGTCGCAAGCAGATCGTCGAGACCATGCGTATGGTGGGTCTGCTGCCTGACCATGTGAGTTATTACCCGCATATGCTGGCCCCGGGACAAAAACAGCGTCTGGGCCTTGCTCGAGCGCTCATTTTACGACCCAAAGTAATTATCGCCGACGAGGCTCTGGCCTCTCTCGACATGTCGATGCGTTCGCAGCTCATCAATCTGATGCTGGAATTGCAGGAAAAACAGGGTATTTCATATATTTATGTGACCCAGCACATCGGCATGATGAAGCATATCAGCGATCAGGTATTAGTCATGCACCAGGGGGAAGTGGTTGAACGCGGCAGCACAGCAGATGTTCTGGCCTCGCCGCTGCATGAGCTTACCCGTCGCCTGATTGCAGGCCATTTCGGCGAAGCGCTTACCGCTGACGCGTGGCGTAAAGATCGCTAGCAGATGCAGCCCTCCTTCAGCGGAGGGCAATTTTGCACTCAGTGGCAAACGCTGGGTAAGAGCAGTGTATCTACCTCGCTAAAAGCAACCGAAGGGAAAAGGGTTCCCTGCATCACCCAAACACCCGCAGCGCCTGCCTCGTCGATAAGACGTGCTGTTTCCACGCCCTCCACTGCAATACGGTCGCAATATTCACGAATGTTTTTCATTAGCACCGGGAACATTGGTTTTTCAACCTGCTCCAGGAAGAAACCACGATCCAGCTTCACAACGTCAAAACGACCGCACACCAGCGGACTGGCACCAATGCTGCCGGAACCCAGATCGCCCAGCCATAATGCGTTTGGGCCGTCGCGAAGTGAATTAATCAGTAGATTATTCAGACACACGGTATTCGTCAGAAAACGTTCTGAAAGTTCCAGTGCAACAAATGGCATTGCATGTAATGCCGATTTGACGATCGGGTCTCCAATCGCCAGTAGCGCCATTTCATCAATAAGGTTCAGAGTACAGAAAAGGTTGTGGCTTTCAAACCAGTCACGTTTTTCGGCAATTAATCGAATTTGCTCGAGCATGAAATGACGTTTTTGTTCGCTATTCCACGCTGAAATGATGAACTCCGGATGTAACGGAGAAACCGTATCTGAAGCAAACCGGGCGCTCATCTCAACTCCCAGTAACGTATCAGTTGTGTCTCTCATCGGTTCCGCGATGAAATGATAGTGCATAAGACCACTCCAATTGATCATAACTTCCTGATAATGCACTTTTAATCACAATCAATCAATAATATCGATCAATGTATCAATATCGATCGATAAAAACAATATATCATAAAGAACTGAATCTGGTCATATTTTTTGTTTTAAGAAAGTTCCTACCTTGCTATGTTTATAAACATAAGCTAGCAGTTAATAATACCATTGAGATGCCTTTAAAGCCTTGTATTTTCTCCATCCTTCCGCGCTTGTATGATCCTCATATGTCATGGGTAGTGATTGTCACTGCGGGCTGATTACTCTTCTACAAGGAACAAAGAGTGGGATATAATTGCAGCCCATTTCGGGCAAGCTTGAAATTGTGATCATAACTCATTGATTGCTAAAAATAAGCAATGACCATAAGGATTAAAACTATGGGTTTCCTTTCCGGTAAGCGTATTCTGGTAACGGGTCTTGCCAGCAAACTTTCTATCGCCTGGGGTATCGCTCAGGCAATGCATCGCGAAGGCGCTGAACTGGCTTTCACATACCAGAACGACAAACTAAAAGTCCGCGTGGAAGAATTTGCAGCTCAACTGGGTTCCAGCATCGTACTGCAGTGTGATGTGGCGGAAGACGCCAGCATTGATGCAATGTTTTCGGAACTAAGCAAAGCCTGGCCGAAATTCGATGGTTTCGTTCACTCAATTGGATTCGCGCCCGCTGACCAACTGGATGGCGACTACGTGAATGCAGTCACCCGCGAAGGCTTCAAAATTGCTCATGACATTAGCGCTTACAGCTTTGTAGCGATGGCAAAGGCCTGCCGTTCCATGCTGAATCCAGGCTCTGCGCTGCTGACGCTATCCTATTTAGGCGCTGAGCGCGCCATCCCTAACTACAATGTGATGGGCCTGGCGAAAGCCTCTCTGGAAGCGAACGTTCGCTACATGGCTAATGCGATGGGTCCTGAAGGCGTGCGTGTGAACGCTATTTCCGCAGGTCCTATCCGGACACTTGCCGCTTCCGGCATTAAAGATTTCCGTAAAATGCTGGCGCATTGTGAAGCGGTTACGCCGATTCGCCGCACTGTAACCATTGAAGATGTGGGTAACTCCGCGGCATTCCTGTGCTCCGATCTCGCTGCCGGCATCTCTGGTGAAGTCGTTCACGTCGATGGTGGCTTCAGCATCGCGGCTATGAACGAGCTGGAACTGAAATAATCGTAAGTCCCCAATGGGCGGAATTAACCCGCCCATGACTCTTCTCTACCCGCCGCCATATATGCTTTTCTGATATTTATTATCACGTAACAATCTTTCATCCCCTCTTCTGCTTACGTCAGGATATTGCAGCGCAAACGATCCGGCGTAGTGGTATGACGACGTGTCCGGGTCGCCACTTTTTAGACCAAGGACCGCCCATGGAACAACGCCGAATTGAAGGCAAAAGCCACTGGTATCATGAGACGCAATCCAGCACGTATCCGCAAGATGTTTTACCGCTGGTGCCGGAAGCCGCTCATGTCGACGACAGCTTTTTACTGGATCTGGCGATACCTGATGACGCCCTTTTGCCTTTTCAATCCTGGTTAACTCCTGCCCGTAAACTTGCCCAGATCCTCTTCCCGGCTCATGTAAACCAGGATCAGATGCACACATTCAGTGCCTATGAACGGATGAGTACAGCCTTAACTGTCGCTCAGGTGTATGGCGTCCAGCGATTATGTAATCACTATGCCGCACGTTTAACACCGCTTCCTGGGCCGGACTCCTCACGGGAGAGTAACCATCGACTGGCGCAAATCACCCAATATGCGCGTCAACTTGCCAGCTCTCCTGCCGTGATAGGTGCACGCGATCGCCAGCACCTGGATGCTGTCGGGCTGACCACCAGCGATACCATTTTGATGAATCAAATTATCGGATTCGTCGGTTTTCAGGCCCGTATCGTAGCCCTGTTTCAGGCCTGGTCCGGACATCCGGTACGCCGAATTCCGGGACTGGATATACAGCAATTCGCTCACGCTGCGCCATTTAATGCAACAAACACAACCTGGCACGCTGCACCATTCCCGATAGAAAAACATCCTGGTCTTGATGAGGCGGCGACCAGACGTTATCCCAATGAACTGCAAGCTCTGGCGCCATTACTGATTCATTCACCGGTCATTTTGGATTTACTTGCGACGCTTATTTCCAGTACCCGGCGCAGCGCTGTACCGGCGCGGGCATTTTCTCTGACGGTGCTAATGACGTCACGGATTAACGGCAGCGTGGCCTGCTTTAATGAACATACTCACACAGCAAATGAATTAGCCGAGGTCATCGCCCTGCTTCGCCTGGATGAGCGTGAATTACAGCGTTGGGAACAACGACATCCGGTTGAGCGCGTCACCCTGCAGGCGGTACAATGGCTAACCCGAGCGCCTGACCGCTTTAGCGCCGCGCTGTTAACTCCCTTGTTCGATCAGGACATCTCCTCTGAACAAGCGATTAACCTGCTGGCCTGGAGCGGATTGTGCGGATGGTTGAATCGCTTGAAAATCGCGCTGGGCGAGACTTGTTAACCGATCCACTTACTGAAAGAGCGCTTGCCGCAACTGATAGAATCGCGTAAAACTGTCAGCCGCTCTTTTAGCCACGAAAATAGACAATTATGCTTCAGGACAACCCGCTGCTAGCGCAGCTTAAACAGCAACTGCATTCCCAGACGCCACGTGCTGAAGGGGTGGTAAAAGCCACGGAAAAAGGCTTTGGCTTCCTGGAAGTCGATGCACAAAAAAGCTATTTCATTCCGCCCCCGCAGATGAAAAAAGTCATGCATGGCGACCGTATAGTAGCGGTTATCCATACAGAAAAAGATCGTGAATCTGCCGAGCCGGAAGAACTGATCGAACCCTTCCTGACGCGCTTCGTGGGTAAAGTTCAGGGCAAAAATGACCGCCTGGCGATTGTGCCAGATCATCCGTTACTGAAAGATGCTATCCCTTGCCGTGCCGCCCGCGGCGTCGAGCATGAATTTAAAGAAGGTGATTGGGCCGTAGCTGAAATGCGCCGCCACCCGCTGAAAGGCGATCGCACCTTCTATGCCGAGTTAACCCAATTTATCACGTTTGCTGATGACCACTTTGTTCCGTGGTGGGTCACGCTGGCACGCCATAATCTCGAAAAAGAAGCACCGGACGGTGTGGCAACTGAGATGCTGGATGAAGGTCTGGTTCGTGAGGACTTAACCGCCCTCAACTTTGTCACTATCGACAGCGCCAGCACCGAAGATATGGACGATGCGCTGTATGCTGAAGAACTGGCCGACGGCAAATTGCAATTAACTGTCGCCATTGCCGATCCTACCGCCTGGATTGCAGAAGGCAGCAAACTGGATAAAACGGCAAAAATTCGCGCGTTTACTAACTATCTGCCGGGATTCAATATCCCGATGCTGCCACGTGAACTGTCTGACGATTTGTGCTCTCTGCGTGCAAACGTTGAGCGTCCGGTTCTGGCATGTCGGATGACCATCACCGCGGATGGCGCGATTGAAGACAACATCACGTTCTTCGCAGCAACGATTGAGTCGAAAGCGAAGCTGGTCTACGACAACGTCTCCGACTGGCTGGAAGGCGCAGGCGACTGGCAGCCTGAAAACGACGCGATTGCTGAACAAATCCGCCTGCTGCACCGTATTTGCCTGAGTCGTGGTGAGTGGCGTCATAATCATGCACTGGTATTTAAAGATCGCCCGGATTATCGTTTCGTTCTGGGTGAAAAAGGCGAAGTGCTGGACATCGTCGCAGAACCGCGCCGCATCGCAAACCGTATCGTGGAAGAATCCATGATTGCGGCGAACATTTGTGCCGCCCGCGTGCTTCGCGACAAGCTGGGCTTCGGTATTTATAACGTCCATATGGGATTTGACCCCGCTAACGCCGACGCTCTGGCCGCGCTGTTGAAAACCCATGGTATGCACGTGGATGCCGAAGAGGTCCTGACGCTGGAAGGTTTCTGCAAACTGCGCCGCGAACTGGATGCGCAGCCTTCTGGTTTCCTCGACAGTCGAATTCGCCGCTTCCAGTCTTACGCTGAAATAAGTATCGAGCCAGGTCCGCACTTTGGGCTGGGTCTGGAGGCTTATGCCACCTGGACATCTCCTATTCGTAAGTATGGCGATATGATCAACCACCGCCTGCTTAAGGCCGTCATCAAAGGTGAAAACATCGCCCGCCCTCAGGATGATACCACCGTGCAAATGGCGGAACGTCGTCGCCTGAACCGGATGGCTGAGCGTGATGTTGGTGACTGGTTATACGCCCGTTTCCTGAGCGACAAAGCCGGGACCGATACCCGCTTTGCCGCCGAGATCATTGACGTCAGCCGTGGCGGCATGCGTGTGCGTTTAATTGATAATGGCGCTGTTGCATTTATTCCTGCCCCGTTCCTGCACGCCGTTCGTGACGAACTGGTATGCAGCCAGGAAAGCGGCACTGTACAAATTAAAGGTGAAGTGGTTTACAAAGTCACGGATGTGATTGACGTAACTATCGCCGAAGTGCGGATGGAAACCCGCAGCGTTATCGCACGTCCCGCCATGTAAAATGTCGTAATCCAGCGACCTTTCTCATTTTGTGAAAGGTCGTTTTCTTTTTTCCGCCCAAATTCCCACCAGGCACTACACTTCTTTCAATCGGTCAAAATTATTTTTTTACTATTTTCAGTTCCGTTTGCTTTGCTTTTTACGGATTCTGGATTACACATAAATATATAAAAAAAACAATACGTTCAGCCATAATCACCCTGAATGAATCATGGCTACCCTTACTTTTGAGGCTCTATGCGCTTTAAACGGGATAGTACACATCATGAAAGACGTCCGGGAGCTGGTTACGTTGTATAGCTATGTGGGCACTCATAACCCCTACTGGCGTTTGTCAGAGGATTGCAACATCCTGCATTTCTCTATCGACGAAACGTCAGGCGCCGATCAGACCATCGAGTTATCACCTGAACAAGCCGATCGCATTCGCGAGATGACGGTGATTACGTCAAGTCTGTTAATGACGTTGCCCATTGAAGATGATGACATACCAGTGCATCTGGTCGGTCGAAAAATCAATAAACGCGAATGGGCCGGAAGCGCATCCGCCTGGGATGACACCCCTTCCGTCGCCCGCGACCTGGCTCACGGGCTCTCTTTTGCCGAACAGGTCGTTTCTGAAGCCAATTCCGTTATTGTCATTCTTGACCGGATGGGCAACATTCAGCGGTTTAATCGCCTGTGTGAAGAGTACACTGGCCTCAAAGAACGTGAAGTTATTGGCCAAAGTGTATTCACATTATTTATGAGTCGACGTGAGGCTGCGGCTTCACGGCGCAATATCGAGGTCTTTTTCCGCGAAGGTAATTCGTATGAGGTTGAGCGCTGGGTGAAAACCTGCAAAGGCCAGCGTCTGTTTCTGTTTCGCAATAAATTTGTGCATAACGGTAGCGGCAAGAACGAAATATTTCTGATCTGTTCCGGGACCGATATCACTGAAGAACGCCGCGCGCAGGAGCGACTGCGGGTGTTGGCAAATACCGACTCCATCACAGGCTTACCTAACCGCAACGCAATTCATGAACTGATCGGCAATGCGATTGAGAACGCAGGCGATATGCAGGTCGGGATTGTGTACCTCGATCTGGATAACTTCAAAAAGGTAAACGATGCCTACGGGCATATGTTTGGCGATCAATTATTACAAAGCGTATCGCTGGCAATCCTCAGTTGTCTCGACGACAACCAGATACTGGCGCGGTTTGGCGGCGATGAATTCATTGTCCTGGCCACCGAAACATCCCAGGGCACACTGGAAGCTACCGCATCACGCATTCTGACGCGCCTGCGCCAGCCATTTCGCATCGGCCTGATTGAAATCTATACCGGATGCTCTATTGGTATTTCCCTCGCCCCTCAGCATGGTCAGGACTGCGAGAGCGTCATTCGTAATGCGGATACAGCCATGTACACCGCAAAAGAAGGCGGTCGCGGACAGTTTTGTGTTTTCTCTCCGGAAATGAATCAGCGCGTATTTGAATATCTGTGGCTGGATACCAATCTGCGTAAGGCGCTGGAAAACGATCAGTTGGTTATCCATTATCAGCCAAAGATAACCTGGCGCGGTGAAGTGCGTAGTCTGGAGGCGCTGGTACGCTGGCAGTCCCCGGAACGTGGCCTCATTCCCCCACTGGAGTTTATCTCCTACGCCGAGGAATCGGGGCTCATCGTCCCGCTGGGTCGTTGGGTTATTCTCGACGTAGTGCGCCAGGTCGCGAAATGGCGCGCCAAGGGCATAAACCTGCGCGTGGCGGTAAACGTTTCTGCCCGCCAGCTCGCCGACCAGACGCTTTTTACCGCACTGAAGCAGGTACTTCAGGAACTCAACTTTGAGTATTGCCCCATCGATGTTGAATTAACGGAAAGCAGCCTGATTGAAAATGAACAACTGGCGTTGTCCGTTATTCAGCAATTTAGCCAGTTGGGAGCGCAAATCCATTTGGATGATTTTGGTACCGGTTATTCGTCGCTGTCGCAACTGGCCCGCTTCCCGCTGGATGCAATTAAACTGGATCAGACCTTTGTCCGAGATGTACACAAGCAATCCATTTCACAGTCGCTGGTGCGAGCCATTGTTGCAGTAGCACAGGCGCTCAACCTGCAGGTGATTGCTGAAGGCGTGGAAAGCGCGAAAGAGGATGCGTTTCTGACCAAAAATGGCGTCAATGAGCGTCAGGGGTTTTTATTCGCTAAACCAATGCCAGCAGCCGCTTTTGAACGTTGGTATCGCCGACATCTGAGTAAAAAATTGCGTTAATGTAGAGAAATTATACGTAGTGAATAGCCATAAATGGACATTACATGGAGATCTTATCTGCATGTAATCACAGAATATATAATATTCTCCAATCGTTCAGGTTAATACTATTTTTCCCTTCTCTTTTGCCATGAAATTCTGCATCATGAAATTCAAACTCTATTGCCATTAGGATGATGACCATGTCTGATATCGACGCTCAGCGTCTGGCCGAACGTATTGATACCGTGCTGGATATCCTCGTTGCAGGTGATTACCACTCAGCCATCCATAACCTTGAAATTCTGAAGGCTGAACTGTTAAACACAGTCAAAGAAGATACCGAATCTTTGGCGAAAAAGCCTAAGGCTCCGTGGGAGATCTGATGACATCGCACTTTTGATGTCGCTGCTATCAGCAAACTGCGGATAATGCAGTTTCCGTTTAATTTCCGATACGATATCGCTATAAAATTAATACTATGAATTCCCGACAACAATCTATTTTGCAGATGGTGACCGACAAAGGTCAGATGAGCGTCGCCGATCTGGCAAAACTCACCGGCGTATCAGAAGTGACGATCCGACAGGATCTGAACACGCTGGAAAAACAGAGTTATTTACGCCGAGCGCACGGCTTTGCTGTTTCATTGAACAGCGATGATGTTGAAACACGCATGATGACCAATTTCACCCTGAAGCGTGAGCTGGCTGAATTCGCCGCATCGCTGGTAAGCCCAGGCGAGTCCGTGTTCATTGAAAACGGCAGCAGCAATGCGCTTCTGGCCAGAACATTGGCTGAGCAAAAGGATGTCACCATTATCACTGTGAGTAGCTACATTGCCCATCTGCTGAAAGAAACCCCCTGCGAGGTAATTCTTCTCGGTGGAATTTACCAGAAAAAAAGCGAGAGTATGGTCGGCCCTTTAACTCGCCAGTTTATCCAGCAGGTACACTTCAGCAAGGCCTTTATCGGCATTGACGGCTGGCAAGCAGACACCGGCTTTACCGGACGCGACATGATGCGTTCTGACGTGGTTAACGCGGTGCTGGAAAAAGGCGCAGAAGTCATTGTGCTAACCGATAGCTCAAAATTCGAAGCCATCCACCCTTACACGTTGGGTCCGTTAGAGCGATTCAGCCGTGTAGTAACGGACTCCAGACTCAGTGCCAGCGTGCAAATGCAGCTCGAGCATTCAGGATTGACCGTCAATATCATTGATGCCCACGCATAAAATCTTCAGCAGATGATTTGTCAGCAGGCAAATCATCTCCTCTCTGAGAGTTATCTGACAGTCCAATTAAGACTTTTTACCTGTCGTTAACAGGATAAAGTCGTAAAATTAATGTTAGCGATATAACAGGAACGAACATCCAACTTCAGGATAGTGTTTGTAATGCCTTCGCTACACGGTTTCACGGAAATATCTTCTATAGTCTTAATTTAGCGCTATTCTTAAAGAACACTGGATTCCGTGAATCAATAATTCAGGAGAAAGTATTATGTTAGTAACGAGCAAAAAAATGACCGCCGCCATTCTGGCAATTACTCTGGCAATGTCTCTGAGTGCCTGCTCTAACTGGTCCAAACGAGACCGTAACACCGCTATCGGCGCTGGTGCGGGTGCAGTGGGTGGTGCAGTCCTGACTGATGGCAGCGCGCTGGGTACGCTGGGTGGTGCTGCAGTAGGTGGTATAATTGGCCACCAGGTGGGTAAATAATCTACGGTTGAACGGCTCGATATAATAATACGTTTACTTTTTCAGGTCTGTATTATTAAAAAGCCACGGATTTTTTCCGTGGCTTTTTTTATTAACCGCCTGCCAGTTTAACCTTCATTCCTTTGGCTTCCAGCAACGATTTAATCAGGTCGCGTTTGTCACCCTGTATTTCAATCACACCGTCTTTTACCGCCCCACCGCACCCACACTTTTTCTTCAGTTCAGCGGCTAATTTGGTCAGTTCGGCATCGTCTTGATCAAGACCGGTAATCAGACACACGCCCTTACCTTTGCGGCCACTGGTCTGGCGCTGGATACGCACAATGCCATCGCCTTTTGGACGCTCAGGCGCCGTTTTCGGTTCATCAATACGCCCGGAGTCGGTTGAATAGACCAGACGAGAGTTTGAGTCGTTCATTTACGCACCTCGTTTCAGGGAGGCGTTGATCATCTTCAGCGTCTGCGCGGGATCCGCAGACTGCGTGACCGGACGACCAATCACCATGTAATCCACACCGGCTAACTGCGCCTGCTCCGGCGTCATAATACGACGCTGATCGCCCGCCTCGCTACCTTCCGGACGAATCCCTGGCGTCACCAGCTTAAATGCCTGACCAAACGCCTGCTTGAATCGCACCGCTTCCTGCGCTGAACACACTACCCCGTCCAGACCACAATTTTGAGTTAAGCGCGCCAGTCTCTCAGCATGCTCTGCAGGTGACAACGTCACGCCAAGATCGGCGAGGTCGCTGGCTTCCATACTGGTCAGAACCGTTACCGCAATCAGCAGCGGCGCGTCCTTGCCAAAAGGGAGTAAGGCTTCACGGGCTGCGGTCATCATACGTGCCCCGCCAGAGGCATGAACGTTAACCATCCACACACCAAGATCGGCTGCGGCTGCAACGGCATGCGCGGTGGTATTGGGAATATCATGAAATTTCAAATCAAGAAAGACATCAAAGCCACGCTGTTGTAAATCGCGAACCATCTGAGGTCCAAAAAGCGTGAACATCTCTTTGCCCACTTTCAAACGGCAATCACGAGGATCAATTCTGTCGACAAAAGCTAATGCTTTATCACGATTGGAATAATCGAGAGCGACAACGACAGGAGAATCAGTAACAGCACGAGAAGAAGATGAAGCAGTAAACGTCATGACCAGACCTTCTTGAGGATGGGCGCCTCCGGCGGCGCGAAATGGGTAAACGGCGTGCATTCTACCTGCGGTAATAGAAAATTAACAGGCGCGATTACATTTCTGCCAGGCGAAACTGGCAGCGGAGGTGAAGGATGGATCTATTAAATATAACTAGTATGTTGTAACTAAAGTGAGGTTTTTTTAAAAATTACAGCCCATCAAGTCCGCGAATGGGCTTAATGCTTGACCATGAACGGCAAGATGGGCAATGCCAGTACAGCGTATACGCGGTAAAACCACACTTCTGGCAGCGGTAGCGCGGCTTGCTGCGTACCTGCTCCCCGACCATATCGCGCAGAACCATCAGGCTTTCTTTGGCACGCCCTTCTTCTGCTTCGTTGAGATGGTAATCCATCAGTTTGTGGAACACGCGCATCGTAGGATGGCGTTGCAACTGCTGAGTGATATAAACCTGAGCTGTCTCAGCACCCTCACGCGCTTCAAGAATATCAGCCAGCATCAGTTCGGCGGCGGCGCCAGTATTCTCCTCAACGGCCCGACGCAAAAACTCCACCCACTCATCGTTTTTCCCCAGATGCTGGTAGCAGCTTTGCAGCATTTCCAGCGTTTCACTGACCAGTTCTTTATCCTGGGAAATCACCCGCTGCAGGCTTTCAACTGCCTTTGCGTAATCACCTTTCTCCATATACACGCGCCCCATCATGATGGATACCCGCGCACTGTTTTTATCTGCCGCTGCGCCTTTTTTCAACAGCGTCATGGCGCGATCCAAATCGTCGCTACCCATTTGCTGTAGGGCCAGTTCGCAATAGAAGTGGGCTATCTCATTACGCTGCTTGTCTTTACCAAGCTTCACCAGACGCTCCGCGACATCAATGGCTTTTTGCCATTCGCTGGTGGCCTGATAAATTTGCAACAGCTGCTGTAATGCGCCGACGCGAAAATCAGTTTCATCGGTCAGCTGATTGAACATGTCTTCAGCGCGGTCATACAAACCCGCGGCCATGTAGTCGCGTCCCAGTTGTTGCACGGCCAGTAAACGCTGCTCGTAGGTCAGCGAGGCACTTTCCATTAGCGTTTGATGGATGCGGATTGCGCGATCGACTTCACCGCGAGAGCGAAACAGGTTTCCGAGGGTGAGATGAGCCTCAACGGTGCCTGTGTCCTCTTTTAGCATATCAAGGAACAGATCCACCGCTTTGTCTTGTTGGTTGCTCAGGAGGAAGTTAACCCCGGCGACATAGTCACGGGAAAGACGGTTAGCTTCATCCTGCTTGTTTTGTTGCGCACTTCTGCGACCCATATACCACCCATAGGCAGCGGCTACAGGTAAAAGCAGAAACAACAACTCCAACATAAATAATTATTCCTTCACAACCGACGAATCGGCAGAAACCGCAACGTCGGTCGCAGGCGCAAGCTGGTTTTCCAGTCGTTTGATTTTACGTTCGGCGCGCGCAAGAGACACACGAACCTTCAGCCAGAAAAGGCCGCAAATTAACCAACCAATCGCAAAACCTGCGGCAAACAATACAGCAAGCAGCGTAGAGATACGATACTCACCCTGAGCCAGCAGGTAATTAAACGTAACCTGTTGATCGTTTTGCGCGCCTAATGTCACCGAAATAACAAAAATCGCCAACACCAGTAAGAAAATGAGTAAATATTTCACATTACTTCCCGTTATGTGGTTTGAGCGAATAAATCGTGTCCAACTTACCGCGTTGAGCCCTTTAAATTACCATTTTCACAACGAGTGCGAAACGGAAAAGCGCTTTCCACTTTCTGATTTAAGGGCAAAATTTGAAAAATCAATCATCGCTAGCTTTCTTGTTCTCGCTGCGCAATTTCTTTTTTCTCCTGTACTGGCGGTGTTAATGGCCCGCATACCCGCTGCGCAAGCCACGTCGCCAACGTCACCAGCAGCCACGAAATCAGCGTTGCCACCACCAAATCACGGGGCCAGTGCATGCCTAACAGCAAGCGGCTACCCATAACGCCGGTGGCCCAGGTCAGCAAAAACACAATTGTCAGCGTACGTCTGCGCGGCCATAACAATCCTACTGCCAGTAAAGCCCAACTGGCGGCAAACATCGTATGCCCGGATGGAAAAGCGAACCCCGTTTCTTTTTGCCAGTGCTTGCGTAAAAACGTTGGAATATCCTGCTGTTCTGCCAATTGTTCTTTGACTAAGTGCCCACGATCTTTACGTTTTAAAGTGTAGAACTCATCAACCGAAATATTGTGCGTTTTTTCCAGCCACATGACAAAAGGTCGCGGCTCTTGCACCCTGTCTTTGACCCAGGACTTCACGCCCTGCCCGACTAAAATCGCTGCCGCCAGAATAGCAAACAACATCACTGCGGCTTTCAGACGAAAGCGCAGGCACCACAGAAACCATGCGCAGAGAACAACATGAGTGATAATTCCCCACGGCTGCGTCACCGTTTCCGTTACCCAGTACAAGGACTTTAACCACCAGACATTGTGTCCCGGCTGCCAGCTCCAGCCAGATACCCATACGGCAACCGGCATGATAAGTAGTAGTCCAGCCCCAACTGCGGTGCGCTTTGCAATAGAAAGCATTGCCTCTCCTTTCGTCGATAAGTCTCACAATCATAACTGAAAATTGCGCATGCCGGGAAAATTGACAATTTTGTGCCATTCCAAAAGCGAATCCTTGGTCGCGATTAGGTGAACGTCGTTGCCTTATGGCAAAATAGTGTAATACAGAACAGAAGCCGACAGGCGAAGGCACGACGAGTGCCAGCATAATCTGGAGAATTACATGCAGCTTAAACGTGTGGCAGAAGCCAAACTGCCAACCCCCTGGGGTGATTTCCTGATGGTGGGATTTGAAGAACTGGCAACCGGACACGATCATGTCGCATTGGTTTTTGGCGATATTACAGGCCAAACGCCTGTCCTGGCGCGCGTCCACTCGGAATGTCTGACTGGCGATGCGCTGTTTAGCCTGCGTTGCGATTGCGGTTTCCAGCTCGAAGCGGCCCTCACCCATATTGCAGAAGAAGGGCGAGGGATACTGCTTTATCACCGTCAGGAAGGACGTAACATCGGCCTGCTCAACAAAATCCGCGCTTACGCGTTGCAGGACCAGGGTTATGATACCGTTGAAGCTAATCATCAATTGGGATTTGCGGCAGACGAGCGCGATTTCACGCTGTGTGCGGATATGTTCAAGCTGCTGGGTGTGGATGAAGTTCGTTTGCTGACCAATAATCCGAAGAAAGTAGAAATCCTGACCGAAGCGGGAATCAATATTGTTGAACGTGTGCCGTTGATTGTGGGCCGTAACCCAAACAATGAACATTACCTGGACACCAAAGCCGCCAAGATGGGACATTTGCTCAGCAAATAAGCATTGCCAGCACTGGTAAAAAAGCCTGCTCTCGCAGGCTTTTTGCATTTTAATTCAACATATTACGAATCACGTAATGCAGAATACCATCGTTTTGATAGTACGTTAGCTCCGTTGCGGTATCAATACGACAGCGGCATAGTATCACCTCTTTACGCCCATCCGGGCGTACCATACTCACCGGGACTGTCGCCCCCGGCTTAATGTTTTGTAAGTCCGTGATATCGATCGCTTCCTCACCGGTTAATCCCAGCGTTTTACGCGTGACGCCCTGCGGGAATTCCAGCGGTAAAATCCCCATACCAATCAGGTTAGAGCGGTGAATACGCTCAAAAGACTCAGCGATAACTACGCGAACCCCTAGCAAGCGCGGGCCTTTCGCCGCCCAGTCGCGGCTGGAACCGGAGCCATACTCTTTCCCGGCAATAACTGCCAGAGGTACGTTCTCCTGCTGATATTGCATGGCCGCATCATAGATAGCCACCACTTCAGTTCCCGGCAAATGACGCGTCATGCCGCCTTCCACGCCGGGCACCATCTCATTGCGAATACGAATATTGGCAAAAGTACCACGCATCATCACTTCATGATTCCCGCGTCGTGAACCGTAGGAGTTAAAATCTTTACGTTCAACGCCGTGACTTTGCAGATAACGCCCCGCCGGGCTGTCCGGTTTAATACTGCCGGCAGGAGAAATGTGGTCGGTGGTGACGGAATCCCCGAGCATTGCCAGAATACGCGCGCCGTGAATGTCCTGAACCGGGTCCGGCGTAGCCTGCATACCATCGAAGAATGGGGACAAGCGGATATAGGTCGAGTCAGACTGCCAGCCATAAGTATCAGCCCGATCAACCTGGATTGCTTTCCATTCTGGCGTGCCTTCAAACACTTCAGCATACTCTTTATGGAACATGGCGGTAGAGACCTGCTCTACGGCACGGGCTATTTCCTGGGCTGTCGGCCAGATATCTTTCAGATAAACGGGATCGCCTTTTCTGTCATGGCCTAACGGATCTTTCGTCAGGTTGATATTCATATTTCCCGCCAGCGCGTAAGCCACCACTAGCGGCGGAGACGCCAACCAGTTAGTTTTCACCAGCGGATGGATACGACCTTCGAAGTTACGGTTGCCGGAAAGTACCGCCCCTACCGTCAGATCGCCTTTTTTGATGGCGGTCTCGATAGGATCGGGTAAAGGCCCAGAGTTACCTATACAGGTGGTACAGCCATAACCTACAAGATTGAATCCCAGCTCATCAAGGTACGGTGTGAACCCGGCCTGTGCCAGATAATCAGAGACCACCTTCGATCCAGGCGCCAGCGAGGCTTTTACCCACGGCTGACGTTTCAGACCCAGCGTCACTGCTTTTTTCGCCAGTAGCCCCGCCGCCATCAGTACGCTTGGGTTGGAGGTGTTGGTACAGGAAGTGATAGCGGCTATCACCACCGCACCGTCCGGCAGCTTATACTGCTGGCCGCTCATGGTGTAGTCCACGGGCTGACGGTCTTTCAGCGAGCTATTCACCTCAAGTTCATTACTGGCCGAAAAAGCTTTCGGTACATCAGCCAGCGCCACCCGATCCTGCGGGCGCTTTGGTCCGGCAAGACTTGCCTCCACGCTGCCCATATCCAGCTCCAGCGAACTGGTAAATACGGGTTCATCGCCGGCGTTACGCCACATGCCCTGCGCTTTGGCGTAGGCGCTGACCAGCTCAACCTGCTCCTCACTTCGCCCACTCAGACGCATGTATTCGAGGGTGATGTCATCGATCGGGAAGAAACCGCAGGTTGCGCCGTATTCCGGCGACATATTCGCAATGGTTGCCCGGTCGGCCAGCGGTAAGGTGTCCAGCCCATCACCGTAGAATTCAACAAATTTACCGACCACGCCGTGCTTACGCAGCATCTGGGTGACGGTCAGAACCAGGTCAGTCGCGGTGATACCTTCCCGCAGCTTGCCCACCAGTTTAAAGCCCACAACATCGGGGATAAGCATTGAGACGGGTTGACCCAGCATTGCCGCTTCGGCTTCAATGCCTCCAACGCCCCAGCCCAGTACACCGAGACCATTAATCATCGTCGTATGAGAATCGGTACCGACCAGCGTATCGGGATAAGCCACCCACTCACCGTCCTGTAACTCGCTCCAGACGGCTTTGCCCAGGTATTCAAGGTTAACCTGATGGCAAATCCCCGTCCCCGGCGGCACAACGCTGAAGCGACTAAATGCCTGCTGTCCCCATTTCAGGAACACATAACGCTCATGGTTACGTTCCATTTCCAGACGAACGTTTTCTTCGAAAGCATCATCATCACCGAAACGATCCACCGTTACCGAGTGGTCAATGACCAGATCCACTGGCGAAAGCGGATTCACTTTTGCCGTATCCCCACCCAGACGTTTCACCGCTTCGCGCATGGCGGCCAGATCGACCACCGCTGGCACGCCGGTAAAATCCTGCATCAAAACGCGAGCAGGTCGATAGGCAATTTCACGATCGGCATGGGCGGTTTTCAGCCAATGCGCGAGCGCATGAATATCTTCTTCAGTAACAGAATTTCCGTCCTGCCAACGAAGCAGGTTTTCCAGCAAAACTTTTAGCGACTTAGGTAGGCGGGTGATATCACCCAGTGATTTCGCGGCCAGCGGCAGACTGTAGTAACGGTAGGTTTTATCTTTAACCTGCAATGTGTCCTTACTGGCTTCTCGTAGGGTCGACGACATAGCTCCTCCTTAAATGACAGGGTTGGATCCCCTGATTTTCTTCAGGGTTAGTATTAAAGATAACACAAACAAAATGTAACGCTTTGATAACAACTCAAATTGATAAAAGTGGCAGGTGAAGTCAATGGCGAGAGAAAGGTTAAAGCAATGAAAATTTTAACGGTGAATGTGTAACAGACAACGGCCACTCGATAATACGCGGATTAGCGTGGCTGATGGCGCTTGTTCGGAATTAATTAGTAGAGATACAAGACGGTGGGCTAATAATAGTAATAAAAAACATATCAATTATTGTTTCTGTTCATCATCATCAGCAAACAGATCGATAAAGGCCCGCTGTTCAGGAGAGAGTTTCCAGGTCACAGGAATATTCGGCTTATTCTCTGCGTCGCGTTGACTCTCATGTTCACGAGAGTCAGGAGATGGCGTCGCGGTAGAGCGTTGTTCCGGTGTGGACATCACCTACCCCCACACATTCCAGGCCACGAGCGCGACAATGATCCAGAATATCGCAGAGCCAAGAAACACAGCGAACCAGGCTTTACGTTTCATTGCGGGATCCCGGCGTGCTGGCTGGTTTCCTGAAGGCATCGCTAACCTCATACTATCGAAATCACTTATCATTTAGGCACCAAACAATTGGTACAATTAATCATCAGATAGGAGGAATCCTAATTAAAAAGGTGAAAAAAAGCCAGATAATTTTCGTGCTCGACCTGATAAATAAATTAATAGTTTGATCGGTTATAAATATTTGTGAAGGATTTTTGGCGCGCTTAGTAATTTGAAACTACTTTAGTGAGACTTCACCATAAACAATATACGGTTAATATAGAGATGAAAAATAATGAATAGTTCAGATTCTGTCGTCGGTATCGCTTTATGTTTAAGGATACCGACGAGGTTACAGTCGTTATTATTTCTCAGGTAATTTAATATCTTTAAACATGGCTTCAATATCGTCGTTGGAACGCAGCGCCACCGCCGTATCCACCACATCACGCGTCAGATGCGGTGCGAAACGTTGAATAAAATCATACATGTAACTGCGTAAAAAGGTGCTGCGACGAAAACCAATTTTGGTGGTGCTATGGCTGAAAATGTCATGCGCATCAACGCGAACCAGGTCAGGGTCGGACACAGGATCAACCGCCATACTGGCAATGACCCCCACGCCGAGACCCAAACGGACATAGGTCTTGATGACATCGGCATCGGTCGCGGTAAAAACAATGCGCGGCTCCAGTCCGGCACGATTGAACGCGGTGTCCAGCTCCGAACGCCCGGTAAATCCAAAGGTGTAGGTCACCAGTGGATACTGCGCCAGTTCCTCAATAGATACGGAAGATTTGCCCGCCAACGGATGGTCCGGCGTAACGACAATCGAACGGTTCCAGTGGTAGCAAGGCAGCATCACCAGGTCGTCATACAGGTGCAAAGCTTCCGTCGCGATAGCAAAATCTGCATTCCCTTTCGAGACGGCTTCGGCGATTTGCGTCGGCGATCCTTGATGCATATGCAATGAGACGCGAGGATAACGTTCAATAAAGCCTTTAATCACGTTTGGCAGCGCGTAACGCGCCTGAGTGTGGGTAGTAGCGATATACAATGAGCCCTTGTCCGGCCAGGTATGTTCGCCAGCTACGGACTTAATGGCCTCGACCTTGGACAAAACTTCGCGCGCAATACGAATAACTTCCTGTCCCGCTGGCGTAACCTGGGTCAGGTGCTTACCGCTACGGGCAAAAATCTGGATGCCAAGCTCATCTTCCAGCATGCGAACTTGCTTACTGATACCTGGCTGGGAGGTATAAAGCCCTTCCGCGGTTGAGGAGACATTAAGGTTGTGGTTCACCACCTCAACAATGTAGCGAAGCTGCTGTAATTTCATGTTAAGCCATCCCGATTTGCGCCATCAAATCATCGTTTCAGAGCAGGCTCGTTGGCGCTGCTAATACGATTTAATAATAAAAAGTGTGTTAACTATAACCACTATATCATTTCTATGTGAGCTGTATAGTGATGAAAAAAAATAATACGCCAGAAACAAAAAGGGCCGCTTACGCGACCCTTTGAGGAGAAATTCAGCCAGAATGCTGTTATTTCTTTCCTTCTACCCATTTGCCATCAACGAAGAACGCGGACCAGCCGGTAGCCTTACCGTCTTTCTCAGCGGCAACATATTGCTGCTTAGTTTTACGGCTGAAACGAACCATGGACTTGTTGCCGTCCGGATCGGTCTGCGGCGCATCTGCCAGATAGCGCAGTTTTTCCGGCAGACGATCGCGGAAACGGTACAACTCTTCCACTAACGGCGCACGGGTCTCACGTGATTTCGGGAACGTATTTGCCGCCAGGAAGATACCCGCAGCACCATCACGTAACACGAAATACGCGTCAGATTTTTCACACGGCAGTTCTGGCAACGGAACCGGATCCTCTTTCGGCGGAGCGACTTCACCGTTACGCAGGATCTTACGGGTATTTTTGCACTCGTCGTTGGTACACGCCATGTACTTACCGAAACGTCCCATTTTCAGGTGCATTTCAGAGCCACATTTCTCGCACTCAACGATAGGACCGTCATAACCCTTGATACGGAATTCACCCTCTTCGATCTCATAGCCGTCGCAGGTAGGGTTATTACCACATACATGCAGCTTGCGCTTAGGATCGATAAGGTAGCTGTCCATCGCCGTGCCGCACTTCTGGCAGCGTCGTTTGGCGCGCAGCGCGTTCGTTTCCGCATCGTCGCCTTCCAGCACGTTCAGCACTTCGTTTTCCGGCACCAGGTTAATGGTGGTTTTGCAACGCTCTTTTGGGGAAAGCGCGTAGCCGGAACAACCAAGGAAAACGCCGGTACTGGCGGTACGAATACCCATCTTGCGTCCGCAGGTTGGGCAATCAATACTGGTCAGCACCATCTGGTTCGGACGCATACCGCCTTCTTCAGGGTCTTTCTCAGCTTTATCCAGTTGCTGAGTAAAATCAGTGAAGAAGTTGTCGAGTACGCCCTTCCATTCGGCTTCGTGATTTGCCACCTGGTCGAGACTGTCTTCCATCTGCGCGGTAAAATCGTAGTTCATCAGTTCGCGGAAGTTTTCTTCCAGACGATCGGTGACGATTTCACCCATTTTTTCAGCATAGAAACGACGGTTCTCAACGCGAACATAACCCCGATCCTGAATCGTAGAGATGATCGACGCATACGTGGATGGGCGACCAATGCCACGTTTTTCCAGCTCTTTAACCAGCGAAGCTTCGCTGAAGCGCGCAGGCGGTTTGGTAAAGTGTTGCGCTGGCGTCAGTTCGATAAGCGTCAACGTATCGCCTTTATCTACCGCCGGTAAAATGCGATCTTCATCGCCCTTACGCAGCGCAGGCATTACTTTGGTCCAGCCATCGAAGCGCAGAATACGGCCACGCGCCTTCAGACGGAAATCACCCGCGCCCACGGTCAGCGTGGTGGAGTCATATTTGGCTGGCGTCATCTGACAGGCAACAAACTGGCGCCAGATCAGCTGATACAGTTTCTGCGCATCGGCTTCCATATCTTTCAGCGATTCCGCCTGTACTGCGACATCAGAAGGACGGATAGCTTCGTGCGCTTCCTGCGAATTCTCTTTGCTGGCGTACTGGTTCGCGCTCTCCGGCAGATACTTGTTGCCAAAATTATCGCCGATGTACTCGCGAACCATGTTCACCGCATCCTGACTCAGGTTGGTTGAGTCAGTACGCATATACGTGATGTAGCCCGCTTCATACAAGCGCTGCGCCATCATCATAGTTTTCTTCACGCCGAAGCCCAGACGCGTGCTGGCAGCCTGCTGTAGCGTGGAGGTGATGAACGGCGCGCCCGGCTTGCTGCTGGTCGGCTTATCTTCACGTTCCAGGACGCTGTAGCGCGCTTTTTCCAACAAGCTAACGGCGGCAAGCGTTTGTTCCCGGTTGACCGGGCGGAACGGTTTGTCATTCTGATGCGTTACCTGAAGCGGTAACGCGTCGCCGCCTGGCGTAGTCGTGCTGGCATCAATCTCCCAGAACTCTTCTGGAACGAATGCTTTGATTTCGCGTTCACGCTCAACCACCAGACGCACAGCAACCGACTGTACGCGGCCAGCGGAAAGACCGCGCGCAATTTTTTTCCACAGCAACGGCGACACCATATAGCCCACAACACGGTCCATAAAGCGGCGCGCCTGTTGCGCATTCACACGGTCGATATTCAGTTCGCCCGGTTTTTCAAACGCTTGACGAATAGCGTTTTTGGTAATTTCGTTAAACACCACGCGGCTGTAACGGGTGTCATCGCCGCCGATCACTTCCCGCAGGTGCCACGCAATGGCTTCCCCTTCGCGGTCAAGGTCGGTTGCGAGATAGATGTGGTCTGCTTTTTCAGCCAGTTGCTTCAGTTCAGAAACAACTTTTTCTTTACCGGGCAGCACTTCATAGCGCGCATCCCAGTTGTGCCACGGGTCAACACCCATACGGTTGACGAGAGCGCCACGTTCATCCTTTTTGGGCTTTTTAGCCGTTTTGGTGGAGGTTGAGTCGGCGCTCTTTTTAGTTGCTGAGCCACTGGTCGGCAAATCACGGATATGACCGACGCTGGATTTCACCACGTAGTCATTACCCAGATACTTGTTGATCGTTTTGGCTTTTGCCGGGGACTCAACGATGACAAGAGCTTTACCCATATTCACCTTTACCTAATTTGATTCTTCCAGAATGCGTCGCACGTTGATTCACCTTCCACTGGCGACGAGACATCGATATGGTCTCTGCGTCGGCGGATATCAACCCCTTAAACTGATTCGCGCTTGTAATGTAACTCTCATGTTACTGAGTTAACAGGCTTTTTTGCTCACAAACGCTATAGCACGACGGAGTATTGGTCGAATGTCAAGCAAATCTGTTGCCAGATTGACGAAAGCGTCACACTGTACCTGATAAAATGCGTTACGCAACTTTATTAGCATGCAAAAACAAATCTCGCCAGTTGCAATCCCCTCCTAAAGCCTTCATTTAAGTCAGGGAATATTTGCCCACAAGCCGGGCTCGGCGTAGACTAATGTCCTTGTTTAAGGAGTAAATAATGCATAAAGACACTCAACCCATCGATCGCGAAACACTGCTGATTGAAGCCAACAAAATCATTCGTGAGCATGAGGACACGCTGGCGGGGATTGTCGCCACCGGCGTTACGCAGCGAAATGGCGTGCTGGTTTTCAGCGGAGATTACTTTTTAGACGAGCAAGGGCTACCAACGGCCAAAAGTACGGCGGTGTTTAATATGTTTAAACACCTGGCGCATGTACTTTCTGAAAAGTATCACTTGATCGATTAACGCGAGAAATGATTTGCCGGATGACTATGTTCGCGCCATCCGGCAATGTCAATTTACATCAGCGGCTTTTGACCCCGCTGCCACCAGCGCAGCAGTAAACGATCTGCGCTCTCGGCCGCACTGCCGGTAAAACGGTCCATCAGTTTTTTACGCTGCAGATAACGTACGTTAAACACTTCGCGACCTTCCATCAGGCTGAGAATCACCTCATCGCTGGTATTAATCTCATCCACCAGCCCGTTTGCCAGCGCCTGTTGCCCAAACCAGTGCTCCCCGGTGGCTACCTGCTCAATGTCCAGAGTCGGACGCATGCGATGCACAAAATCTTTAAACAGGTGATGCGTTTCGTTCAGGTCTTCGCGGAATTTCTGCCGCCCTTCTTCCGTGTTCTCGCCAAGCAGCGTCAGCGTACGCTTATACTGTCCGGCCGTGTGCAGTTCGATATCAATGTCTTTCCCTTTCAGGAAGCGGTTAAAGTTCGGGATCTGTGCCACGACGCCAATAGAGCCGACGATGGCAAACGGCGCAGAGACAATTTTATCCGCCACGCAGGCCATCATATATCCGCCGCTCGCAGCGACTTTATCCACCGTGACGGTCAGTGGGATCTGCTTATCGCGCAGGCGTTGTAACTGCGACGCGGCCAGGCCATAGCCGTGTACCACACCGCCCGGGCTTTCCAGACGAACCACTACCTGATCCTGAGGTTTAACGACCGCCAGCACCGCCGTCACCTCTTCGCGTAATGCGCTAACCTCATGGGCATCCATACTGCCTTTAAAATCAAGTACCCATACACGCGGTTTATCAGATGACGTGCTGTCTCCCTGTTTTGCTTTAGCTTTGGCAGCCTTAGCCTCTTGCTTATGTTTCTTTTTCTGCGCCTTATGCCAGAACTTTTGTTGATGCCCATCCAATAGGGCCAGCGACAGGTCTTCTTTCATCTCTTTATATTGATCGCTGAGATTAATAACCCGCAATTCCCCACGCTGACGTTTGCGTTGTGTCGCGTTGACGATCAGCATAACTATCACCGCAATAGCCACCACGACAGTGACAATTTTTGCCAAAAACAGCCCATATTCAGACAACAATTCCACGAGACCCACCTTGGTTAAACAACGCTACTTTCGCTCAGTGTACAACAGCCTTGTTAACCCGTCTTGTTTCATCCACCCCGCAAGGAATCAGCAAAAAGCATGACAAAGCGTTCATTTTGCGGTGTTATTGCCTTTGGCTGATTGAAAAAGAACAGGGTTTAAGGCATAAAGCCCAAAAGTTATCGCGAACGAGATGGCCAGGCGTCGCCGAGGAGTAGCCGTGCATTATCAACCTAAACAAGACCTTCTACAGGACCGTATTATTCTGGTCACCGGTGCCAGCGACGGCATCGGACGTGAGGCCGCACAAACTTATGCGCGTTACGGCGCGACCGTTATTCTGCTAGGGCGTAATGAAGAAAAGCTGCGTCAGGTTGCCCGCACCATTGCCGATGAAAACGGTACGCAACCACACTGGTTCACGCTGGATCTGCTCACCTGTACTTCTGATGAATGCCACCAGCTCGCACAGCGTATTGCCGCGCATTTCCCGCGTCTGGATGGCGTACTGCATAATGCCGGTCTACTCGGCGATATTTGTCCGATGAGTGAGCAAAACCCGCAGGTCTGGCAGGACGTGATGCAGGTAAACGTCAACGCCACCTTTATGCTGACCCAGGCATTGTTGCCGTTGTTGCTCAAATCCGATGCCGGATCGCTGGTCTTTACTTCTTCAAGCGTTGGCCGCCAGGGGCGCGCCAACTGGGGGGCGTATGCTACCTCCAAATTTGCTACCGAAGGAATGATGCAGGTTCTGGCAGATGAATATCAGAACCGTCACCTGCGCGTAAACTGTATCAATCCAGGCGGTACACGTACTGGTATGCGAGCCAGCGCGTTCCCGACGGAAGATCCGAACAAATTGAAAACACCCGCCGATATTATGCCGCTCTACCTGTGGCTGATGGGCGATGACAGCCGCCGTAAAACCGGTATGACTTTCGATGCCCAACCGGGCCGTAAACCAGGAATTGCCCAATGAGTGAAGAACGCTATCAGCAGCGCCAGCAGCGCGTAAAAGACCGGGTTGACGCCCGTGTTGCCGCAGCGAAGGATGAGCGCGGGATTATTATTGTGTTCACCGGAAATGGTAAGGGTAAAACCACCGCTGCGTTTGGTACCGCCACGCGTGCGGTAGGCCACGGTAAAAAAGTCGGTGTGGTGCAATTTATTAAGGGTACGTGGCCAAACGGCGAACGAAACTTACTCGAACCCCACGGCGTAGAGTTTCAGGTTATGGCGACAGGATTTACCTGGGAAACGCAAAATCGCGAGTCCGACACCGCAGCCTGTATGGCCGTGTGGGAACACGGCAAGCGGATGCTGGCCGACGCTGAACTGGATATGGTGATACTGGACGAGCTGACCTATATGGTGGCATACGACTACCTGCCGCTTGAAGAGGTCATCAATGCCCTAAACGCGCGCCCTGCCCATCAAACGGTCATTATCACCGGTCGCGGATGCCATCGCGATATTCTGGAGTTAGCGGATACGGTCAGCGAACTACGCCCGGTCAAGCACGCGTTTGAAGCGGGTGTGAAAGCCCAAATAGGAATAGATTATTGAGTGTAGGCCGGATAAGGGTTTGCACCACATCCGGCTCCACGCTAACGCCTGATGGCGCTTTGCTTATCAGGCCTGGTCATGATTAGCCGTTGTTGCTACGACCGCCCGGACGACGACTGCTGCCGACCTGTGAATGGCGCTTCACCGCACGACGGATCTGATTCGCCTTCATACGGCGACGATCTTTCTCGACGGCAACTTTAGAGGTCGTTTCCGGTTTCAGTTCTACCAGCTCACGCAGATAGTTGGTCTGGGCAAGATCAAGCTCCGTCCAGCCGCCACGCGGCAGGCCTTTCGGCAGCGGGATATCACCGTAACGGACACGGATAAGACGACTTACCTGCACACCCACGGCTTCCCACAGGCGACGGACCTCACGGTTACGCCCTTCGGTCAACGTAACGTTGTACCACTGGTTGATCCCTTCACCACCGCTGAACTTGATCGTTTTAAATGCCGCAGGACCATCTTCCAGTTGCACGCCACGGCTCAGATCGCGCAGTTTTGCATCATCAACCTGACCAAACACACGTACCGCATATTCACGTTCAACTTCGCGGCTTGGGTGCATCAGACGGTTAGCCAGTTCACCATCGGTGGTAAAGAGCAGTAAACCACAGGTATTCACGTCCAGACGCCCTACGGCAATCCAGCGCGCATCGCGCAGTTTTGGCAGACGATCAAACACGGTTGGACGACCTTCCGGGTCGTTACGGGTACACAGTTCACCTTCGGGCTTGTAATAGGCCAGAACGCGGCAGATTTGCTCCGCAGACTCTTTAACCGAAATCAGATGACCGTCGATACGGATTTTCAGACCCGGAGTGACTTCAACGCGATCGCCGAGCGTGGCAATTTTGCCATCAACGCTCACGCGACCCGCGGCAATTATGGATTCAATTTCACGGCGAGAACCGTGGCCAGCGCGCGCCAGCACTTTTTGTAACTTTTCGCTCATAGAGCTTCCTTTAGATGTCGCCTTCACAGGCGTCGAACAGGAGAATCAACGGCGCCAGTCAGCGCCATTTTAAGGCCGCGTAGTATAGCGGTTCGCGTCCTTATAAGAAAGGTTTAACGTCGCCGACGCCTTCACGCAACACGACCGGAGAATCGTCGGTTAAATCGATGACCGTGGTCGGCTGTTGGCCGAGATATCCGCCGTGGATAATTAAATCCACCTGTTTCTCCAGACGATCTTTAATTTCTTCCGGATCTGACTCGGTAAATTCGCTGCCCGGCAGCATCAGCGACGTAGAGAGCATCGGCTCGCCCAGCGCTTCCAGCAACGCCAGCGCAATGGGATTCGAGGGTACACGCAGGCCGATGGTCTTACGTTTTTCCTGCAACAGTCGACGTGGCACTTCTTTCGTCCCTTTCAGGATGAAGGTGTAGTTGCCCGGCGTGTTGTTTTTAATTAAACGAAAGGCCACGTTGTCGACAAACGAATAGGTCGACAGTTCAGACAAGTCACGGCACATCAGCGTAAAGTTGTGCCCGTCCGGCAGGTGACGAATGCGACAAATGCGCTCCATCGCGCCTTTATCTTCAATTTTGCAGCCCAACGCATAGCCGGAATCGGTTGGATAGACGATCACCCCACCTTTACGCACGATTTCAACGGCCTGATTGATCAGTCGCTGTTGTGGGTTTTCGGGATGAATATAAAAAAACTGGCTCATACTTTCCTCTCTGTGGTCTCGGGCTGTTCCCAGAGTTGCCAGACGCCTTCTACGCCTGCGGGCAACCAGAGTTTACGCCCCAGCTCAATCCATGGACAGGGTAGATGAAAATCAGACCCTTGCGATGCCCACAGTTGATGCGAACGCGCAAGCGTCGCCAGATGGGTGCGTTCATTGGGAGACTGCTGGCACTGTGCCACTTCCATCGCGTCGCCGCGATGTTCAGCAAAATGCGCAACCAGTCTTTTCAGCCACTTAGCGCTAAGATCGTACCGCCCAGGATGAGCCAGAACTGCCTTACCGCCAGAATGATGAATGACATCAATAGCTTGTTCTATTGTACACCACTGTGGCGGAACGTAACCGGTTTTCCCACGGGCAAGATATTTTTTAAAGACATCCGCCATGGTTGTGGCTTTTCCGCATTCCACCAGAAAACGCGCAAAATGGCCCCGGGTAACCGCCCCGCCATCAGCAAGACGTAACGCCCCTTCCCACGCGCCGGGAATATGCGCTTTATCGAGCCGTTCGGCAATCAGGCGTGCGCGCTGCTGACGACGTTCCGTTTGTTGCGCCAGAAAATCGCGCATCATTGGATGGGCGATATCAATGTTCAGACCCACTATATGGATCTCATGATTTTCCCAGACCGTTGATATTTCGACGCCGGGGATCAAATTTAACGCTAAACCCGAACGTGAAATTTCTTCTCTTGCCGCCGCAATACCCGCCGTGGTGTCATGATCGGTGATCGCCAGTGTACCGACTCGCATCTCTACCGCACGGTGTACTAAGGCTTCTGGCGTTAATCGTCCATCGGAGGCTGTAGTATGACTGTGCAGGTCATAAATCACTGCGTAATTCGTGTCGCTCAAGGCGGCTCCCGTTTCAATAAATGTCTTAACACGCTCATCATAGCGGTTTCGACAAATATACTGAAATCAGGTGTTGACTTTATTCCATCGAACTAGTTAACTAGTACGCAAGTTCACATGAAGAAGGTATCTGAGATGAAAGCAACATTTTTTCTGCACGGTTGGTGGCGCACTTCCTGATTTCGGGCAGTGTCTTACGTCTGCAATATGCAACCAGATACCCGGCCCGCCAAATGAGCGGGCTTTTTTTTGAACAAAATTAATGAGAATAACGATGCAAACTCAAAAACCGACACTCGAACTGCTAGCCTGCGATGCCGCCTACCGTGAAAATCCAACGGCGCTGTTTCACCAGGTGTGTGGCGCACGCCCGGCCACGCTGCTGCTGGAATCTGCCGATATCGACAGCAAAGACGATCTGAAAAGCCTGCTGCTGGTCGACAGCGCATTACGCATTACCGCCCTCGGTGACGCTGTCACTATTCAGGCATTATCCGCAAACGGCGCATCGCTGCTGCCCCTGCTGGATGCCGCTCTGCCAGCTGGCGTTGAGAACGAACAACAACCAAATGGCCGTCATCTGCGATTCCCTGCCGTCAGCCCGCTGCTTGATGAAGACGCTCGCTTATGCTCCCTTTCCGTATTTGATGCTTTCCGTTTATTGCAGGAGCTGGTTAATGTTCCTGCGCAAGAACGTGAAGCCATGTTCTTCGGCGGTCTGTTTTCCTACGACCTGGTTGCCGGTTTTGAAGAGTTACCACAACTTGAAGCGGGCAACCGTTGCCCTGACTACTGCTTCTATCTGGCTGAAACGCTGATGGTGATCGACCACCAGAAGAAAAGTACCCGCATTCAGGCCAGCGTATTTACCCCTGACGATGTAGAAAAACAGCGACTCAACGCCCGACTGGCGCAGTTGAGCCAGCAGCTTACCGAGCCTGCGCCGCCGCTGCCCGTCACTGAAGTCCCGCAGATGCGCTGTGAATGCAATCAGAGCGATGAAGAATTTGGCGCCGTGGTGCGTGGGATGCAAAAAGCCATTCGCGCGGGCGAAATTTTCCAGGTTGTTCCGTCCCGCCGTTTCTCGCTGCCCTGCCCGTCACCGCTGGCAGCCTACTATGTCCTGAAGAAAAGTAACCCCAGCCCGTACATGTTTTTCATGCAGGACAACGATTTCACGCTGTTTGGCGCCTCCCCGGAAAGCTCACTGAAATACGATGCCACCAGTCGCCAGATTGAAATCTACCCGATTGCCGGAACCCGCCCACGCGGTCGTCGTGCAGACGGTTCGCTTGACCGCGATCTCGACAGCCGTATTGAGCTGGAGATGCGTACAGACCATAAAGAGCTTTCCGAGCACCTGATGCTGGTTGACCTTGCGCGTAACGACCTGGCGCGCATTTGTACGCCGGGCAGCCGCTACGTTGCTGATCTGACCAAAGTGGATCGGTACTCCTTCGTGATGCACCTGGTTTCCCGGGTAGTAGGCGAGCTGCGTAGCGATCTGGATGTGCTGCATGCTTACCGTGCCTGCATGAACATGGGCACGCTTAGCGGCGCGCCGAAGGTTCGCGCCATGCAGCTTATCGCCGAAGCCGAAGGTCGCCGCCGCGGCAGCTATGGCGGCGCGGTAGGTTACTTCACGGCCCATGGCGATCTGGACACCTGTATTGTGATTCGTTCTGCTCTCGTGGAAGACGGTATTGCCACCGTGCAGGCCGGCGCCGGGATTGTGCTGGATTCTGTTCCACAGTCTGAAGCCGATGAGACCCGTAATAAAGCACGAGCGGTTCTGCGTGCTATCGCCACCGCGCACCACGCACAGGAGACTTTCTAATGGCTGACATTCTGCTGCTCGATAATATCGACTCTTTTACTTATAACCTGGCAGATCAGCTGCGCACTAACGGTCACAACGTGGTGATTTACCGCAACCATATTCCGGCCCAGACGTTAATTGACCGCTTAGCAACCATGAAAAACCCGGTGCTGATGCTCTCTCCGGGTCCTGGTGCGCCAAGCGAAGCCGGCTGCATGCCGGAGCTGTTAACCCGCCTGCGCGGCAAACTGCCAATTATCGGCATTTGTCTGGGGCATCAGGCGATTGTTGAAGCCTATGGTGGTTATGTCGGTCAGGCTGGCGAAATCCTGCACGGCAAAGCGTCCAGCATTGAACACGACGGCCAGGCAATGTTCGCCGGTCTGGCAAATCCGCTGCCGGTGGCGCGCTACCATTCGCTGGTTGGCAGTAATGTGCCCGCCGGATTGACCATCAACGCCCACTTTAACGGCATGGTGATGGCGGTGCGTCACGACACCGATCGCGTCTGCGGCTTCCAGTTCCATCCGGAATCCATTCTGACTACCCAGGGCGCGCGTCTGCTGGAGCAAACGCTGGCCTGGGCGCAACAGAAGCTCGAACAGACCAATACGCTGCAACCCATTCTGGAGAAACTGTATCAGGCTCAGACGCTGTCTCAGCAGGAAAGCCACCAGCTGTTTTCTGCTGTGGTACGCGGTGAACTGAAGCCGGAACAACTGGCTGCAGCACTGGTGAGCATGAAAATCCGTGGTGAACACCCGAATGAAATTGCCGGTGCGGCAACCGCGCTACTGGAAAACGCCGCTCCGTTCCCGCGTCCTGATTATCTGTTTGCCGACATTGTCGGTACCGGCGGCGACGGCAGCAACAGTATCAATATTTCTACCGCCAGCGCGTTTGTTGCGGCGGCTTGCGGATTGAAAGTCGCCAAACACGGCAACCGCAGCGTATCCAGCAAATCGGGTTCTTCGGATCTGTTAGCGGCATTTGGTATCAATCTGGATATGAACGCCGATAAATCCCGTCAGGCGCTTGACGACCTCGGGGTGTGCTTCCTGTTTGCGCCGAAATATCACACCGGATTTCGCCATGCCATGCCGGTACGCCAACAGTTGAAAACCCGCACGCTCTTTAACGTGCTCGGCCCACTGATTAACCCGGCGCATCCGCCGCTGGCGCTGATCGGCGTATACAGCCCGGAACTGGTGCTGCCGATTGCCGAAACGCTGCGCGTATTGGGATATCAGCGGGCAGCCGTAGTGCACAGTGGCGGCATGGATGAGGTTTCATTGCATGCGCCGACCATTGTGGCAGAGCTGCACGATGGCGAAATCAAGAGTTATCAACTGACGGCGGAAGACTTTGGCCTGACGCCATACCACCAGGAACAGCTGGCTGGCGGCACGCCGGAAGAAAACCGTGACATTCTTAGTCGCTTGTTACAAGGTAAAGGTGAAGCCGCTCATGAAGCTGCTGTTGCCGCAAATGTCGCCATGTTAATGCGCCTGCACGGTGAAGAAGATTTAAAAGCCAATGCGCAAACCGTGATTAATGTACTGCGCAGCGGTGCGGCCTATGACCGCGTCACTGCTCTGGCAGCAAGAGGGTAAATGATGCAAACCGTTTTAGCGAAAATTGTCGCAGACAAGGCGATTTGGGTAGAAGCCCGCAAACAGCAACAACCGCTGGCCAGCTTTCAGAATGATGTTCAACCCAGCTCTCGCGATTTCTACGATGCGCTGCAGGGTGCGCGCACCGCCTTTATTCTGGAGTGCAAAAAAGCGTCTCCGTCAAAAGGCGTGATCCGCGATGACTTTGACCCGGCACAGATTGCGGGGATATATAAACATTATGCTTCCGCAATTTCCGTCCTGACCGATGAGAAATATTTCCAGGGGAGCTTTGATTTCCTGCCCATCGTCAGCCGGATCGCACCGCAGCCGATTCTGTGTAAGGATTTTATTATCGATCCATACCAGATTTACCTGGCACGTTTCTACCAGGCGGATGCCTGTCTGTTGATGCTGTCGGTGCTTGATGATGAGCAATACCGTCAACTCGCCGCCGTCGCCCATAGCCTGAAAATGGGCGTACTGACCGAAGTCAGTAACGAAGAAGAGCTGGAGCGTGCTATCGCTCTGGGCGCCAAAGTCGTTGGTATCAATAACCGTGATTTACGCGATCTGTCGATTGACCTGAATCGCACCCGCCAGTTGGCGCCGCGACTGGGTCATGGCGTAACCGTCATCAGCGAGTCCGGCATCAATACCTATGGTCAGGTGCGCGAGCTCAGCCACTTCGCCAACGGTTTTCTGATTGGCTCCGCGCTGATGTCGCACGATGATCTGCATGCCGCCGTACGTCGCGTACTACTTGGCGAGAATAAAGTCTGCGGTTTAACCCGGGCTCAGGATGCAAACGCGGCATACGAAGCGGGCGCCATTTACGGTGGCCTGATTTTTGTGCCCACATCGCCGCGCGCGATCGGCGTTGAACAGGCACGAGAGGTCATGACCGGCGCGCCGCTGCAATACGTCGGGGTGTTTCGCAACACAGAGATTAGCGACGTGCGTGAAATAGCGGCTGCTTTGGGACTCACTGCCGTGCAACTGCATGGTAGTGAAGACCAGGCCTATATTGATGCGCTACGCGATGCGCTACCCGCGCAGGTACAAATCTGGAAGGCGCTGAGCGTCAGCGAGACCTTGCCAGCCCGTGATTATCAGCATGTCGATAAATACGTATTCGACAATGGTCAGGGCGGCAGCGGTCAACGCTTCGACTGGTCACTTTTAGGCGGACAATCGCTGGATAACGTTTTACTGGCTGGCGGACTCGGCGCAGATAACTGCGTTGACGCAGCAAAAGCCGGCTGTGCCGGTCTCGATTTCAATTCTGGCGTAGAGTCACAGCCGGGCATCAAGGATGCACGTCTTTTGGCTTCGGTCTTTCAGACGCTGCGCGCATATTAAGGAAAAGGACATGACAACATTACTCAATCCATATTTTGGTGAATTTGGCGGTATGTATGTGCCACAGATTCTGATGCCTGCCCTGCGCCAGCTGGAAGAAGCTTTTGTCAGCGCGCAAAAAGATCCTGAATTTCAGGCGCAGTTTACAGACCTGCTGAAAAACTATGCTGGTCGCCCAACCGCACTGACCAAGTGCCAGAACATTACTCAAGGCACTAACACGACGCTGTATCTCAAACGTGAAGATTTACTGCACGGCGGCGCGCACAAAACTAACCAGGTACTGGGCCAGGCGTTGCTGGCGAAGCGTATGGGTAAAACAGAGATCATCGCCGAAACCGGCGCGGGTCAGCACGGTGTTGCATCAGCTCTCGCCAGCGCACTGCTGGGGTTGAAATGCCGTATTTATATGGGTGCGAAAGACGTTGAACGCCAGTCGCCTAACGTTTTCCGTATGCGTCTGATGGGTGCTGAAGTCATCCCGGTTCACAGCGGTTCCGCAACGCTGAAAGATGCCTGTAACGAAGCGCTGCGCGACTGGTCTGGCAGCTACGATACCGCGCACTATATGCTCGGTACGGCGGCAGGTCCGCACCCCTTCCCGACCATTGTTCGTGAATTCCAGCGCATGATCGGTGAAGAAACCAAAGCACAGATTCTCGAAAAAGAGGGGCGCCTGCCGGACGCCGTTATCGCCTGCGTGGGCGGCGGTTCTAATGCCATCGGTATGTTCGCCGACTTTATTAATGAAGCCAGCGTCGGTCTGATTGGTGTAGAGCCAGGCGGTCACGGGATTGAGTCCGGGGAACATGGTGCGCCATTGAAACATGGCCGTGTCGGGATTTACTTCGGCATGAAGTCCCCCATGATGCAGACCGAAGAAGGACAGATTGAAGAGTCTTACTCTGTATCTGCGGGGCTGGACTTCCCGTCAGTCGGACCACAGCATGCGTATCTGAACAGCATTGGTCGCGCCGATTATGTTTCGATCACCGACGATGAAGCGCTGGAAGCCTTCAAAACGCTGTGTCTGCACGAGGGGATTATTCCGGCACTGGAGTCCTCCCATGCCCTGGCGCACGCATTGAAAATGATGCGTGAAAACCCGGAAAAAGAGCAGCTACTGGTGGTTAATCTCTCCGGTCGCGGCGACAAAGACATTTTCACCGTACACGATATTCTGAAAGCGCGAGGGGAAATCTGATGGAACGTTACGAAAACCTGTTTGCACAGCTGAAGGACCGCAAAGAAGGTGCTTTTGTCCCCTTCGTAACCCTGGGCGATCCGTCCGTTGAGCAGTCACTGAAAATCATTGATACGCTGATTGAAGCCGGTGCCGATGCCCTTGAGCTCGGTATTCCGTTCTCCGATCCGCTGGCTGACGGCCCAACTATTCAGGAAGCCACCCTGCGTGCATTTGCCGCCGGCGTCACGCCGTCGCAATGCTTTGAAATGCTGGCGCTGATTCGCCAGAAGCACCCGACGATTCCCATTGGGTTGCTGATGTATGCCAACCTGGTGTTCAGTAAGGGCATTGATGAGTTTTACGCCCAGTGTGAAAAAGTGGGCGTGGATTCTGTGTTAGTGGCTGATGTTCCCGTTGAGGAATCCGCACCATTCAGAGCTGCGGCACTGCGCCACAACATCGCACCTATTTTTATCTGTCCGCCGAACGCCGATGAAGAACTGCTGCGCCAGATTGCCTCTTACGGTCGCGGCTATACCTACCTGCTTTCGCGTGCAGGTGTTACCGGTGCGGAAAATCGTGCGGCGTTACCGCTGCATCACCTGGTCGAAAAATTGAAAGAATATGATGCGCCGCCTTCTTTACAGGGGTTCGGTATCTCTGCGCCTGAACAGGTCGCCGGTGCTATTGAAGCCGGCGCTGCTGGCGCAATTTCCGGCTCGGCGATTGTGAAAATCATTGAGAAGAATGTTGCGGTACCAGAACAAATGCTGGCTGAGCTGAACGCTTTTGTCAGCGCGATGAAAGCCGCCACCCGCCAGTAAGCTACATCAACCGCCAGAAACTTCTGGCGGTTTTATCCCTCTTTCTTATGCTTCATTTTATACATGGCGTTATCCGCATTCTGAATCGCCACATCCAATTCGCCGTTCACCTCTGCAATCCCCCACGAGACTGACAATGGCACGGTATGGCCGTCCACCACAAACACATGGCTGGTCACCTGCCCGCTAATACGTTGCGCGATCGCGAAGGCGTCATTAGCCTGCGAGCGAAACAGCAGGATCATAAATTCATCCCCGCCGGTACGGATCACAATATCGTGACTGGTGCGGGTGTTTGACAACATCCTGTTGGCAATAATTTGCAGCGCACGATCGCCCGCCGCATGGCCCCAGGTATCATTGACGGCCTTAAACTTATTGCAGTCCAGTAGCACCACCGAACAGTGTGATAAATCACGGCGCTTAATGATGTCGAGAATTCGACGATTAAAACAGCCGGTCAGCGTATCAATATAAACTTTAAGATCGCTTTCGTTCAGCCATGATTTTAACGAGAAACTAATGATGATGAAAAAGAACGGCGCCAGCAGCATAACGATTCCTGCATGCGGGTCGCGCGCCATAAAACGGCCTAATGAAAGTGAATAGTGCAGTGCATATTTCTCCGAAAAATTGCGCACCATAAAGCGGGATTGACCGTTACATTTACCGGATAAGCAGAGACTCTCATTATTGGTTAAATTCACCAACTCCACATTCAGCTCCGGTGGAATTTGGTCGTCAAATGCCTGAGCCAACGCTTCCTGCAATTCTGGCTTTGAATGGTCATAGACCAGATAGGCCACAATTTGGTCTGATATCTCTTTACCAGACAGATCGTAGATATAGCTCACCACGCTATAAGCTTTTTCACCGGTAATTTTATCGGTATAAAAGTTCGTGGAACTAAGGGCTTTATTTTTGACATTTTTCTGCAGCAGTCGGGTATAGAAATCGACCGGCGGATAGAAAAATTGGGTAATATCCCGCGCCATTTCAGAATTAGAGAAACTGAAATTGCGCGAATCGGAAGCCATAAACCAGTAAAAATAATCTGAATTTTTGGCAATAATATAACGATGTGCATCGAAGCTGCCTGGGTTCAGCTCATTGACCATGCCGCGAATAAACTCCGCCGCCGTATACATACACAGCGCGTTGTGACCGATTTGCTGGGCAACCATTGTCCCCGTCGCCGAATGCAGCCGCTTTGGGTCGGCGTTAATACCCCATTCATTCTCATAGCGGGGAACAAATTGTGAAATATCGCCGCATTGTTCACCCGTTTTGATATGGTGATAGCGCTCACCAATTGCATCGGCGATCAGCTCGTTATCGTTAAAAATGTCCATCATGCGCGCTTGCAGGCGGTTAACACCTTCGCTGGCTGCAGCCATACGCTGCTCATAAATAATAAACAGAAACAACGAGGTAAATATCAACGTAATGAGCCCTGATACCAGCAGTGCCTGCCTGTTTCTGAGCTTGTCCTGCACAATCTTCACGAGTCCACCCTGATAGTTAACATATTGCCAAACCGGTTACCCGTTTTTGTTGTTGCATAACTGCGCTGTACGTTGATTGAGAATATTAACCTTCCCTAAGCTGATGAGTTAGAAGCCCGTTGTTATGCGAGCTAAAGTTACAGACTTATACAATAAAAGCGCATTTTTGTTAACATAAATGCAAACTAATCATCACCCTCAATCGGATATCCTGCCCGACGAATGGCCTCACGACAATCGCTCACGCCTGCGGCGTAGCCCGCTTCAATCTCACAAACCGGACTGGCGCTGCAAAAAGGTAGTGTAACCGGAGTCGCAATACGTTTTTCCAGCGTCTCAATTTTATCCATATAAATCAGTAATTCACGCGCGGCACTCACGGCAAACGCTGCCGTTTGATCTTCGGTGAATGGTTCCAGAAGCGTGATTTTTTGTTGTAGCAGGTGGCGAGTCAACATCATTGTGAATGCCCTCAAAGCCAGTTTGCTTAAAGAGTAGCATTACATCGACGGGGAGAGTGGCTGGAAGAAATAAATGGGCAATAAAAAAAGCTGACCGTGGAGCGATCAGCCTTTCAGCATTTTAATCACGGACTTAGAAGCGATAACCCGCAGAGAACATAAACACCCACGGATCGAGGCGTACGCTGTCATGCTGCTGCGCGCCAGCCAGTTTGTAGCTCGCGGTGGTATCGATATCCATGTACCAGACCGATATACATCTGATTTTACACTATCAGCATGAATTAAAAGCGTTTTATTGATATTTTGCCATCTCTAAATCAACATTTTGAAGGTGTTGTAAGCTTATGATTCGCCGATATATTTAAATTGTTTTGCAGAACGTATTTTATAAGATATTCCTTGAGTACCTATACTTTCAGTCTGGAGACTGGAGGTGTCTATGTGTGGACGTTTCGTTCAATCAATGACGCGTGAAAATTATCTCGTTCTGCTCGCTGATGAGGCCGAACTCTACATACCATACGATCCCGAACCAATCGGTCGTTTTAACGTCGCGCCAGGCACAAAAGTTCTGCTACTCAGCGAACGTGATGAGCAGTTGCATCTTGATCCAGTTATCTGGGGATACGCCCCCGGTTGGTGGGATAAACCGCCACTCATTAACGCACGGTCTGAAACTGCGGCCACCAGCAGAATGTTTAAACCACTCTGGCAACATGGTCGCGCAATTTGCTTTGCTGATGGCTGGTACGAATGGAAAAAGGAAGGTGACATAAAGCAGCCCTACTTTATTCATCGAGCCGATGGCCAGCCGATTTTCATGGCGGCGATCGGCAGCACACCATTCGAACGTGGAGATGAAGCTGAAGGATTCCTGATAGTAACAGCTGCTGCCGATAAAGGACTGGTAGATATTCACGACAGGCGGCCACTGGTACTGTCACCAGATGCTGCCCGCGAATGGATGAGGCAGAATATTGGAGGGAAAGAAGCGGAGGAGATTGTAGCTGACGGTTCCGTGTCCGCTGATAAATTTTTTTGGCACGCCGTGACGCGTGCCGTCGGGAATGTTAAGAATCAAGGACCAGAGTTAATCCAAACTATGCGTTAATGTACGATGCGACAGGGGAAACGTCTGCTTTGAGCGAGGTGCGGAAGATCATCTGATTAAGGGGAATAGCTGAGTTATTGTGATGAGAATAATAGAAGTATGATGATTGTTAGAATATTATAAGAGGTGGTTTATTACTGAAAATGGTTATGACGAACACAATGGATATACATAAAACAATGATTTTTCCAGAGAGAAATATAGGTTTTACTGAAACTGAAAGAAAATTATCTGAAATTTGTGATAAGACATTTCTAAAGCTCTGGACTTGGACTAGTTTATATAACGATGAAGGCATCAAGAAAAATAAAAAAGGGAACGAAATCTGCGATCTTCTGGTTTATTACAGTAATACGATTGTGATTTTTTCGGATAAAGAGGTTGTATATACTGAACAAGTCGAAAAACATCTTCCTGAGGAAGATGGTACGTCTATAGCTTGGAAACGTTGGAAAAGAAGAGCGGTTGACAGTTCTGTAAAGCAAATTGAAGGCGCAGAAAGTTGGATTCGTCGACATTATGATCGTATATATTTTACTGAAAAATGTTTGGCAACTGAGAAATTTCCATTTATCAATAGTGCTAATATTAATCAACTAAAAATCTATCGTGTGGCAATTGCTAACGGTTGCCCATATCCACTTTATCTAGGTAATGGTATTGGCGATGGTATTATTACAGGCTGTAGAGATCGCCATGGTAACTACATTCACGTTTTTGATGGCTTAACTATTGAAACCCTAACACAAGAGCTAAGTTCCGTAAATGAATTCGTTAGCTATCTGGAAGAAAAAGAACGTATTGAACGAGAAGGTTTTTTTATCAATTATGAGAAATTGAAAGAACTTGACTTGTTAGCTACATATCTTCTGAGTCCATCCCCTACCAGATGTGCAGGTTTCTACTTTAATGAGGACGGGTTTAAAATTGAAAACTTTAATGAACTTAACAATGCTAGTGATTATTTAGTTGGAAAACAGGAGGATCGAGTTTCAATTATTTTTGATGATTTGATTGAGTGTATCTCAGCTCAGTTTGTAAAAGGGAAAGTTATCTGCACAGGTTTTACTCAGTTTGAAGTGAACCAAAATATCTTGGAGGCTTTGTGTAATTTTGATCGGCTAAGTCGTAGAGAATTTTCTAAAAGTATTGTCTCTAAGTTTAAAGAAACGTCGGGGCGAGCTATTAGTAGTCGATTAATTTTATTGGGAGAGGATGACCCATCTTATACTAGTAATTCGATTTTTGCTGTGGTTATTTTTCCAAAGGCTGTTTGTAAAGGAATGAGTAAGACGGACTATGAGAAAGAGCGACGCTTGATTGCACAAGCCTACGCGACTTATTATCAAGAGACGAAAGCAAAAAATAGAAATATTGTAGTGGTTGTGTTTGATAATATCTCAGAGGTTTCTAGGGCTTGGGATTCAAACTATAAAAATTTTATGGCTAGGGTCTATAAGAAAGACTTCGCTTTAGTTTATCGTGAGAAGGGAAATATTACAGAAGAGGATTTAAAGCTTTTCTATGAAATGCAAGCAAAATGGGGGATTCTTAACTCATCCCCCTTAAGCACTACTCGTGATAGGGTTTATCAATATCATGACTAAATAAATGCTTAAAAAGCATTTGACCTCCTGTAAAAGCTTGTAGGAAGGGTTGGCGTAAACTGGGAATGCCCCAAGCAGAAGATCTGTCACTGAGGTTTTCCCAACCACAACATCGATAATTGCCGTAAGCTGCTCCCCGTTGTTCCACACAAACTGTTATTAGCTACTTCCGTTTTTGGCACATAGCTGCCCTTCAGACGGTAACTCGCCATCATGGGGTGTCGGGGGTCGGAGGTTCAAATCCTCTCGTGCCGACCAAAAATCCTCGAAGAACCAGCCTGTTACGGCTGGTTTTTTATGCCTGTTTTCTGAACGGGGAAGCAACGGGGAATAATCGGGGAAAAACCCCGACTCAAAACATCGACTTTATCGTAAAGTTTCAACTATTCACATCACCGGGCAGTCATCAAATTCCGCATTCCTGGCATCATTAATGATGTACGTGATAATTCCAAATATTGCGTGTGAGGAATTGTAGCCATCACCATCTTCTGGCAGCGCTTCCCTTCTCCCGTTCTCCAGATTTATCAGGTGGGGCTGAGGGTGAGTTTGGTATCGCTTGATCCTGAATTCCCCATCTATCGCGCATAACGGGCTTCACTGAAATCCAGCTCCTGCTGCTTAATGACGCAGGCATTATGTTCACACAGGTAAAAGACGCTGGAGGGTTCGCCAGGTGTCCATTTGAATCCGAACGGGGTCTCTTTGTCGCCGAACTTAAGATACTGCTCTTCACCACAGTGCGGACAGGCAACATGAAAGCGCATGAAATGCCCGGATTCGCTGGCAGCACGCTCAATCTGGCAGGTTCCCTTTGTTTTTGGCGTTGAGCCACGAATAGATTTAGGCCAGACAGAGCCCTCAATACGTTTGTCACCCAGAAACGTCGGGGAACCCTCTTTCTCAATGTCCTCATCAAAAGCAGCGAGTTCGTCATAGCCGGCAACATCCACTGACTTTTCGCGATAGTTTTTCGCCGCCTTACCACCCAGACACCAGAACCCGCGACCATTGGAGAAGCGTTTCATACTGAGCGTATTGTCCCGGTGCTTTTTGCCATACCAGGGGGCCAGCGCCAGAAGTGACGGAATATCGCGGATCGTCGGCTCAACATGCGACTTCATGAAGTTTTCGGCGTCACCATCCGTGGGCAGCCAGATAAGGGAATTTCGCTGCTTGTGCTGTATAAAATACGCATAAACACCCAGCAACATTTTTGAATAGCCAACACGGGCAGACTTAACAACGTTAACTTCACGAATGTAGTCGTTACCCATCGCATTCATGATCGCGCGCTGAAACGGCAACGTTTCCCAACGCCCCTCCTGGTAGGCCGACTCTTTGGGGAGATAGTAATTATCGTCTGCCCATTCAACCGCCGTTTGCGGCTCAGGTCGGTACAGCGAAAGTAGACCCGCGCGCGCAGAGTGCTGCAGCCCCTTAACCTGACTGTTCGATATATTCACTCAGCAACCCCGGTATTATTTCATCCAGCGCAGCTGCTTTGTTCATGGCTTTAATGATGTCCTTCTTCAGGAAATCAATATGTCGGTTTTCCAGCTCCGGGAAGCGCCGCTGAACCGACAGAGGAACTCCATCAAGAATGCTGGCTACTTCTCCGGCCATCCGCGACAGCACGAACGTGCAGAATGCGGTTTCCACCACCTCAGCGGAATCTTTTGCATTTTTTAGTTCCTGGGCGTCTGCCTGCGCCCGGGTAAGGCGGTGACGCTCATAGTCAATCGTACCTGGCTGGAGGTCGGATTCCGATGTAAGACGAAGGTCTTCCACCTCCTTGCGTAATTTCTCATTCTCAATCGCCGCGTCGCGTGAGGAATACCATTCGATAGCCGCGGAAGAGTCATAGAGGACCTCATTACCTTTTCCGCCACCACGTGCTACAGGCATTCCCTGATCCTGCCAGTTCTGAATGGTTCGCACGCTGACCCCAAATATTTCAGAAAGACGCTTTTTGTTGACCTCCATAGCTCACTCCATGCACAAAAACAGAGAAAGGAAACGCCCTCTGGTTATTTAGCCGTTTTTAAGGCTTATCGTTTCCTTTCTTTTTTGAAGGTGTATTCAGTTAAAACAATGAGTTAGATAGAAGAAGAACGGAAACGGCAAATGCCTGAAAATTTTCATAAATAGCGAGAATCTGCGAGGTCGCCGCCCCGTAACAAAGCGGTTCACTGGAAAGGACCCGCTTGCTCCTACCTCTTCTTTTATAATTAAATATCTAATTTTGAAAGTACTATTGCATTTTGCTCAAGTAAGTCTCTGTAAAGAGTCGTATCACTTATGATACTTAACTTTCTATATATAGACATTTTCCTGGAGGAAATAGTCTTAATGTTCCCTCGTTGAATATCGGAAATGGTTTTAACATTAAAACCAATCAATAAAAATTCCAGTACCATATACTCTTTTTTATTCAAAACATCAGCAACCCATGGGCTAATACTCACGTTGAGAGTGACTTTAGGATATCGTTGAGAGTCCATAACTGTCACTGACTCATTACCAGACATATTTAATCCCAACCATACCCTGCGTATCACTGTATCCTTGGTCACCCACCTGCTGTGCCACGTTACCCCACAGATTCAATCGCGACGTGATCTGCCCTTCCACACCCGCTTTCACTTCACCAATATTCTTCGCACCACGCATTTCATTACGCACGTCGTTCATCGTCACGCTGGAATTGTGTGTGTTATGGATCCAATTCACTTCGATAAACGGCTGAAAGGTCCGGTCATTATTATCATCGATTGCATTACGACCGTTGATATACCCTTTGATTCCCAGACGAGTCATCAGATTACTATCTGTGTCGTCTTTCACCATGGTACCGTTCTGCTCCTGATGATTGTCAGCCTGCACATCCATCCATACTAACTGTGCTTTAGGCTGAATCCAGTAGCTGTCACGATTGCGCTGTGCCAGTTTCAGACTGTATCCGGTCTCCAGTGACGCCGTGATCCCACGTGATTTATATTTCTCTGTTGCCTGTCCCTGCCCCGACACGGTGTTGTCAAACCAGTTGTAAAGCATCCAGGTATCAACATACATCCCGCTTTTGTCAGCATCATTGGAATACCAGGTCCCGTACAGTCCCGTGCTATAACCGTTAACCTGTCCACGAGAAGTATACCCAGTCAGGTTTGATTTGCTGCGGCTCTGGCTATTGGCATATCCCCCCATAACACCAAGGTGCCAACGATCCAGTCCATCCGTACTCCACTGCGCCACATCGCCGCCAATCTGCAAAATATAACGGTTACTCTGTGTTCCGATATGACCACTGCCGTCTTTAAAACGGGTATGCCCACCAGCATTACGCATCCACATGCTGGTGACTTTTCTCTCTCCGGTCAGAATATCTGTGTACTGAGTTTCCCCAAGACGATCATGCAAACGGGTCATAAACAGAGTGTTTGCCGCCAGGTTATTGGCAATATAGCTGCCCATTTCGGGACGTAGTTGTGATTCACCGCCAGGTGTACCTGGTTCACTCGGTTCACCGGGTTCCACCATTTCTGTCATGCTGGTCAGATACCAGTTGTTATGTGCTGAACCCTCGCCGCGAACCAGAGAGTAATCGTAAGCCCCAGCGACTATGCGTCCATCCTGAATGAACTCACCATCAGAACGCCCCCCCACATTAATCAATTCAATACCTTCCAGAGTCTGCGCGCCTGAGCCCCCCGCATTGGAAACGCTAACACTTGTGGTGCCAGTGGTATCTCCTGCCACGCTCATATGGTCCGTGGTGGAAGCATCATCATTTAACACAGTATTAAAAATCAGATGTCCCTCATTGCCTGTATAGTCACCGTTGATCACAAGCTGATTGCCTGCCTGAGCGGTATCGGATACCCGGGCAAGTCTTACAAATCCACTGTTCGTCAGGCTACCGTTAATTGTAAGTATATCTGTACTTGCTGCTGCAAAAGTGCTCATCAGTGCCTGGCGAGAAACTGATTCCGCCGGAGATGCCCCAACCTGTAAGATCCCCTGATTACTGATGCTGCCGGAGACGGTACCATTACCCGCAAGGGAGCCTCCTTCAAAAATATTGACCTGTGAGGATGCCAGCGTGGCGGAATTATCTCCTGCCCCAAACGTCAGCCCTCCATGCAGGATGTCAGTCGTTCCGGTGTATAACGTGCTGTTTACACCCAGCGCCACTGTGCCAATGCCCTCTTTCCGCAGATCTCCGCTTCCCGTGATACTGTTATTGAGTTGCCAGTATTCATCGGTGGAGAGAGTCAACAGCCCCTCATTTTGGACAGCGGCATCACCCAAATGTGCAGCGTTTGATGCCATCAAATTACTGTCAGCATCAACCGTGAAAATCCCGTTGAACTCGCTATTATTACCTGTAAGTTTTACCTGACTGGCATTCAATGCCAGAGTGCCGGAGTTGCTCAGATCGTTAGCCATCGAGCCTTCTGCATCCGTCATATTGAGCCGTCCCGCCAGGTCAAGTGAACCAGTCCCCAGCCCCTGAACCGAATTCAAGTTTACAGTCGTGATCTCAGCGATAGTAACGTCTGCACTCAATGATTCGTTAGACCCGTCCACTTCTAGAGTTCCACTGTTCAGTGCAAGCGTGCCACTTCCCGTCAGTTCGCCATTTATCAGCCCACCCTGGTTGATGTTCAAATTACCGCCGTCAAGGCTGACCAGAGCATCTTTTGATATATCGACCCGTTCTACCGTTTGGCTGTATCCATTCATCTCAAGACCGGTATTCTGTGCCATCTGCAGCAGAGCCGTACTCCCCAGAACGTTATCATTCTGCATCAGCAGCGTACCGCTACGGATATCCGTCGTCCCCGTGTAGTCATTTTCCAAATTTGACAAAGAGACCGTATTCCCTTCTCCGGTGTCGATAGCCAGATCGCCTGCTCCGGTCAGTTTTGCACTCAAGTCAGCTGAACTGCCAACACGACCTTCGCTTGTCAGCACCAGTGCATTATTCTCCTGCCCCAGCAATTCCACCTGAGTTAGCCCGTAGTTGACATACAAACCGTCGCTGTTATCCCCACCTGTCAGTCGATAATCATAAGTTCCTTGTGCCACAGTCATGCCGTTCTGGGTAATATCGCTGATAGCACCACCGTTGCTGATAATATTGCCATTCTGATCGGTTAGTGACAGATTCCCTCCACTACCAGTAACACTGTCACCGGATGCAAGTTGAACCAGGATGTTGCCATCATCCTGCGCAAGTAAGGGAATCGTGCCACCTGGCGTGGGTAGTACATTACTGAAATCACTACCTGTGTTGATTTGTACTGTGCCCTGGCCAGAGATATCCAGGGTTCCGGTGGTAAAAATCGTATTATCGCTTACCGTTTTCCCGGGGGTGACATCACCAAAAATCAGCGTGCCGCCATCAAAGACGAGTCCTTTAAGATTTTGCTGACCATCGCCCACCTTTGTTACACTCTCAGCGCCAAGATTCAATATCACATTTCTCAGCGCAGCGGTATTCGTTCCTGCAAGTGAAAAAACCGTATCCTTCAGCGCCAGGATCCCACTAAAAGCGTCGGTCAGGGGAGATGAGTTGAAATCAAAATTATTCCCGCCGGTATCCACTGACAGCGTGCCCTGTCCCGCCAATGTATTTATGAATTCCCAATTCTGGGTGGCATCAATTGCCAGTGTTCCGCCGGTAATAGAAACAGCGTTGGTCCCGATATTCTTTTGGTCTGAAATAATGAGCGTAGCCGGGGCATCAATATTAAAATTCCCTTGGTACGCCGAATTATCGCCTGAAAGAGTTGATACTCCACTCAGTGCATTAATGGTGCCATTACCACTGATATCTGCCGCGAGGGTAAAGTCACTACTGGTATGATTTAAATTTAAAACTCCACTACCTGAGCCGAAGACAATTTTTTGTGTGTCAATTATTCCTGCCGAAGCAGCAGCCTCACCGGCTCTTGCCCCCACCGCCAGTTCGCCTATAGAATTTGCGCCTGATGCAATACGAATCTCCTGTGCACTGAGTGTCCCTTCATCTGCAGCAACAGCGGTACCTTTGCCATTTAACCCTATGGTAATAAGTGTTCCCGCTTCAACTGTCGAGCCAGTTCCAGATACAGTTAAAGTATTATCATAATTTCTAGTTTCTGGTTGATTACCTATATTTATATTATTGGCAGTATGAGCTTTTCCACCGTTAGTGACGCTCAAAGTTCCATAGCTGTACGTTCCAACGATAATCCTGGCAGCACTCCACAACTCGCTATCAACACCATCAATAACGACGCTCCCGGATGTTGTACTTCCGGCAGAGGTACGACTACCAATCCAAACACCACCAAATGAAGTACTAGTTCCATTATCGATTAGTTTACCACCATCAAGTATGCTGATATAACCACTACCATCTTTTGCTCCTACATCTATTGAAGTGTTGTTAGGGTTATATGTAACTATACTTCCTTCACCAGAAATAATTAAAGAGCCAAATGCTGGGGGAGACCCATCAGAACTATCAGACGATCCTCCGATACTAAATGGATTTGCATATTGGGAATTGCTGACATTTATAACCCCACCATTAATAACTTCAATTACCCCATGCCCACCATTTCTACCAGCACTCAAATAATTAGTAGTAAATTCTCCACCAGAAGTGACAATTAATGTCCCCTCGCTTATATATCCCACATTTGTCAGTGTATCAGTAGCTTGTGTATCAATAGTTAGCGTTTGCCCATCAGAAATATTTGACGAATGAGCATTCACACTGAATATTGCAGATATAACCGCGAGAAAAACCCTACTTAACTTATGTTTCTTTGACATAACCCACTCCTAGGTGGCAATTATCCATAACCTTAAGCGATTGTTTTATATGGTCACACTAAACGTGAGTTATCTAACCAATATTATTTTAGAAGACCGATATTAATATGCTTAATCTTATTCCCATCTTAAAAGAGTGGCCTTTATACTAAAACGAAATTTCAAGTTAAAACTTGTTTTCAAAAATTTACAAAAGACCACTTTCCATTATAAAAAACACTTGTAATTCATTATGTTAAAAACATTCAGAATAGTCTGTATTTACAAAATAAATCAGACAATTCCAATAAGCCAAAGTATCAATATTAATTTAACCCCTTAAATTGTGCGCTAACCATTTGAAATTTATGAATAATAATTAAAGTTAATTATGGGTATGTTCACTTACATTTTGAATCGATTTATAAATCCTTTCACATGTTATTCCAGCTGTGTAACGTTGGTCAGCGATTGAAGCAAAATATTTAGCTTCTTCTGCAATATTTCCGAGCATGTCGGCGAGCACTGCGGCGTTGGTTCCGGCTGTATTGCTTCTGACGGCAGCGGCAAGATCTGAGGTGTGCTTTGCGGCGTCCAGGCGGGCGGCAAGCTTTGTTGCTTCGGTGCGCAACTGACTAACAGTGGCAGACAGGCCAGCAGCAGTAGAAGCAGATTTAGCGGCTTGTGCTTGTGCATCTTTTACAGCCTCATCACGGGCAATAACTCGCCCTTGTTCAATCATGCGAGCTGCGGTCTGTGCGTTCGCTATCTGCGATGATTCCGCGCTGTCACGCTCGGCCCACTTTTTTTCCCAACCGCGGTTACTCCACTCGTTTCCGGCGATAAATGCGACGGCCACCAGCACCGTAATGGCAATGAACTGATTGCCCTGTTCATTGCCTGCTGTCCACGGAATCCCTCTTCTCTCGCCTGATTTAACGCAACTGTGAATCGCTCGAGTGCCTTATCTGACCAGTTCCGTCCCTTAAGCACATTCCAGCACGCATGTCCTCGCGGCAAACGAGGCGCTGTTTTTCCTCCCACACCTTCCCCCCAGGTAGTGAGCAGGGATTTAATCCATCCGGACTGGATCCCCGTCAGGAGGATACATTTACCCAGCCAGCTTTTACGCAGCGCAGCAGCAGCTTTACCAAGTGCATCAAAATGATTGCGGCGTTGACGTGGTGTCATCCTGTTATTCTCCTTACGCCAGAACACCGAGCCCATAAGCCCGGTCCAGCACTCTGATAATCATTACCGGCTGAGGCGCATGCTTTCGCTCAAACTTCACCGGGTCGTTATGTAGTTCTGTATGGCACTGACGACACAGGGGGATCGCGAAAATATCATGCGCCTTCGTTGCCATCCCTCCCTGCCCCCAGCCAATTAAATGGTGTGGATCATCTGATGGTTTACCGCAGCATTCGCAGGGCTGTGTTTTAATCCATTCCAGATATCGGGGGGCCGTCCAACGGATACGCTTTGGGCGTTTCATAAAGGTTTGCGGGGACTCAGGATCGACCAGAACACCAACTACCGGCTTAACCGCAGGCAACTGCACTGGCGGCTTGTTCACGGTTACTGTGCTGGCTCTGGCTGTAATGATGCTGGTGGCGGTTATTCAGTTCTTTAAGGCCTGGTTCAATACTGAGCACATTGACCGTGGGCTGCTGATTAAAGAGTGGTGTAAAGGCAATCGTGTGTCGCAGATTCAGCGCACTGACTCCGGAACCAACGCTGGTGGTGGCAATAAGACCGATCGCAACCCGGATCTTGTCCACACGCTGGACACTCTGGACATTGATATTGCGCTGGCCACACTCCCAATGGATTTCAACATCTACGATATCCCAGGTGGCGTTTTCCGTCGTGCAAAAGAGATCATTGCTAAAAACGAAAGCCCGTTCAAAGAGTGGTCCGTCGCCCTGCGCAAACGCGCTGGCATCCTGGATTATTCCCGCGCCGCAATTTTCGCGCTTATTCGTAGTGCAGAAGAAAACAATCACCATTTCCCGGAACTGCTGAGCCGTTACATCAACAAAAACCTGACTGAAACCGACCACCAGCACCCAACTGAAGAAACTCTGGCGGCAGCCGGTCACGTACCAGAAAAAAGCTGGGAAAACGAGATTAAAGAGAAGTCCACAGCTGAACAGAAGGCAATAACCGAGCAACCAGAAATCGCCAACATGGGCAACGGTGTTTTCTCCATTGATGGCCTGATGGGTAACCAGCCGGCGCCAGCGCTTTCTGTCGTAGACCAGGTACGCCAGCGCGCGGTCGAAGAAAAATTACATCAAGCCAATACCGAGGAAACCACCAGCGATGTGCAGATGGAAAAAACTGACAACAGCGAAATCAAAGCCAATCCTGATGTGCCTCAGGGCGAAGCAGCAGCTTTGCCAGTTGAAAGCACTGATGCAACTGGTGAGCCTCCAGCTTCCCTGAATAATGAACCCGTTCACCATATAGATACGGATCACCTGAACGCTTTTTATACTCACCTGATGGTTGATTTGGAAACTATGGGCAGCGGTCCTGATGCACCAATAGTCTCTATCGGCGCCGTATATTTTGATCCTTCAACTGGTAACACTGGTGCCGAATTTTACCAGGTTGTCAGTCTTGAATCATCGATGTCGTTTGGCATGAAACCGGATGCGTCAACAATTCAGTGGTGGTTGAAACAATCATCTGAAGCCCGCTCTGCAATTCTGGTTGATGAGGCCATGGGGCTGCGTGAAACCCTTGAACTACTGGCTGACTTCATTGCTGAAAATGCTGCTAACGGTAGTCACACTGTTCAGCTGTGGGGTAATGGATGCTCGTTTGATAACGTCATTCTCCGCCGCGCATATGCATTAGCAGAGACTCCCTTCGCTGTTCCGTTCTGGAATGACAGGGACGTAAGGACCATGGTTGAACTGGGTAAATCTGTCGGTATCAACCCGCGCTTCGAC
>NZ_JAOWDR010000046.1:0-5251 GCF_030334525.1 Citrobacter sp. Ce119 | reverse complement strand
TCCCCATGCGAGAGTAGGGAACTGCCAGGCATCAAATAAAAGCGAAAGGCCCGGTCGAAAGACCGGGCCTTTTGTTTTATCTGTGGTTCCTGAGCCTCCATAACACAAGCCATCCTGCGGCATATGCGGTAAACTAAGCGCGATTTTGCATCAGGAAAGCGTCTATGAATCACTCCCTTAAAGCCTGGAATACCTTCGGCATCGATCAACAAGCCAACGAACTTGTCTGCGCCGAAAATGAGCAACAATTATTGAATGCCTGGCAATCAGCCAAGGCATCACATCATCCAGTACTGATCCTGGGCGAGGGGAGTAACGTCCTGTTTCTTGATACCTTCCATGGAACGGTGATCGTCAACCGTATCAAGGGGATAGAGATTACTGAACAACCTGATGCGTGGCATTTACACGTAGGCGCGGGTGAAAACTGGCATCAGTTGGTGCGCTATACGTTGGAACACAACATGCCTGGCCTGGAAAATTTGGCGCTTATCCCCGGCTGCGTGGGTTCATCGCCAATCCAGAATATTGGTGCCTATGGCGTAGAGCTGCAGCGCGTCTGTGAATACGTAGACTGCGTAGAGCTTTCGACCGGCAAACATCTGCGCGTTAACGCTGCAGAATGTCGATTTGGTTACCGTGACAGCATCTTCAAGCATGAGTACCAGGATCGTTTCGCTATTGTCGCCGTTGGTCTGCGCTTGCCTAAACAGTGGCAGCCTGTTTTGACTTACGGTGACCTGACGCGTCTGGATCCTGCCACCGTGACACCTCAGCAGGTTTTTGACTCTGTTTGCCATATGCGCACGACAAAGCTGCCCGATCCAAAAGTGAACGGTAATGCAGGAAGCTTCTTTAAAAACCCGGTTGTCACCGCAGATATTGCGCAGGAGCTCCTGGCAAAATTCCCTACAGCGCCTCATTACCCGCAGGCCGATGGTTCTGTGAAACTGGCAGCTGGCTGGCTTATCGATCAGTGCCAGCTAAAAGGTATGCGCATTGGTGGCGCAGCGGTACATCAGCAGCAGGCACTCGTGCTGATCAATGCAGAGCATGCGACGAGTCAGGATGTGGTGCAACTTGCACATCACGTACGCCAAAAAGTCGGTGAGAAATTCAATGTCTGGCTCGAGCCAGAAGTCCGGTTTATTGGTCCGCAGGGTGAAGTGAATGCCGTGGAGATCGTTGCATGAAGGATAATACCGTCCCCCTGACGCTTATTTCATTATTGGCCGATGGCGAATTTCACTCCGGTGAGCAACTCGGCGAAAAGCTGGGAATGAGCCGTGCGGCAATTAATAAACATGTCCAGACGCTACGTGACTGGGGGGTTGATGTCTTTACGGTCCCTGGTAAAGGATACAGCTTACCTGAGCCTATCCAGCTTTTAGATTCATCGCGTATTTATTCTCAACTGGATGGCGGGAATATAACGGTCCTGCCAGTTATCGATTCAACCAATCAGTACCTGATGGACCGAATTGGTCAACTGCAGTCAGGGGATGCCTGCGTCGCTGAGTATCAGCATGCAGGTCGTGGTCGTCGTGGACGTAAATGGTTTTCTCCCTTTGGCGCCAATCTGTACCTTTCAATGTTCTGGCGACTGGAACAAGGACCGGCAGCCGCGATTGGCCTGAGCCTGGTGATTGGTATTGTCATGGCTGAGGTTTTGCGCGATCTGGGTGCGGATAAAGTCCGTGTAAAATGGCCCAACGATCTCTATTTACTCGACCGTAAACTGGCAGGGATTCTGGTTGAACTCACTGGTAAGACAGGCGATGCCGCGCAAATTGTTATTGGCGCGGGTATTAATATGTCTATGCGTCGGGTTGAAGAGAATGTGGTTAATCAAGGCTGGATTAACCTGCAGGAAGCGGGTATTAACATTGACCGCAATACTCTGGCTGCCCGGTTGATCCGCGAGCTGCGCGCTGCCCTGATACTGTTTGAGCATGAGGGCCTGGCGCCGTATCTGTCCCGCTGGAAGAAGCTGGACAACTTTATCGACCGTCCGGTAAAACTCATTATTGGCGATAAAGAAATATTTGGTATATCTCGTGGAATAGATGCGCAAGGCGCATTACTACTTGAACAAAATGGCGTGATAAAACCCTGGATGGGTGGGGAAATATCGCTGAGAAGTGCTGAATAATAAGAAGGGGAGCTGAGGCTCCCCTTTTTTATTTATTTACGCAGCCTGACTTGCTCAACGGCATGATTGGCGCTTTTGGTCATAATCAAGCTGGCTCTTTCACGCGTCGGTAAAATATTCTGCTTTAAATTCAGCCAGTTAATTTCTTTCCAAAGCGATGTGGCGGTGTTGATTGCCTCGTCTTCCGACAATTTCGCATAGTTATGGAAATAAGAGTCTGGGTTGGTAAATGCCCCTTCGCGGAATTTCAGGAAGCGGTTGATATACCACGTCTGGAGTAATTCTTCTGGCGCATCAACATAAATAGAAAAGTCGACAAAGTCAGAAACAAATACATGATGTGGATCGTGAGGATAGTCCATCCCGCTTTGTAATACATTGAGCCCTTCGAGGATTAATATGTCGGGCTGGGCAACGGTTTTGTCACCGTCAGGGATCACATCATAGATCAAATGAGAATAGACCGGCGCCGTAACGTTGGGGACGCCAGACTTCAGATCGGAAACGAATTTAACCAGACGGTGCATATCATAGGACTGAGGGAAGCCTTTCTTCTTCATGAGCCCACGTTCTTTCAATACCTGGTTCGGATGAAGAAAACCATCGGTAGTAATCAGCTCAACCTTACGATGCTCGGGCCAGCGACTCAGCAGCGCCTGCAATACACGCGCAGTTGTACTTTTGCCGACAGCGACGCTACCAGCAATGCTAATAATATAAGGAATACGTTCGCCGTTGGTGCCTAAAAATTGTTCCAGCACAGCCTGACGTCGCAGGTTCGAACTGATGTAAAAATTTAGCAAACGCGATAGAGGCAAATAAATCTCGGCAACTTCTTCCAGCGATAAGTCTTCGTTAATGCCTTTCAGACGAGCAATCTCTTCCTCGGTCAGGGTCATCGGCACGGAATCACGAAGCGCAGCCCACTGGTTGCGATCAAACTGTAGGTAAGGCGACGTTAACGCTTGCTCTTTTATACTCATACGCATGGTCTGGCTGTCATTGCTATATCAGGTCTGCGGTAAAAAACGAAATCATCCCCGGTACGCAATGGCACGCACATTTCAGTTAATTTGGACAATGGGCAGGAGGGTAACACCAGATGGGAGGGAATAATAAGAAAAAATCTTCCCCTGAAACGCAATGTGACGGCTATTCCAGATGTATAAAGATGCACTTTCTCTCTATTGATTACTGCGTGCCGGAGCAAAATGCCCCTCAGGGAACGCGCCTGGCGTTGGAAATTTGTCCAATCTAAAGAGGAAATAGATTATTTATCGGTCGTATAGTGCAAAATGTGAGCGATAGAACATTTTATGCAATTTTTTAGTTGCATGAGTGCGCATGTCTCCATAAAATGCGCGCTACTTGATGCCGACTTAGCTCAGTAGGTAGAGCAACTGACTTGTAATCAGTAGGTCACCAGTTCGATTCCGGTAGTCGGCACCATCAAGTCCGGTGGGGTTCCCGAGCGGCCAAAGGGAGCAGACTGTAAATCTGCCGTCACAGACTTCGAAGGTTCGAATCCTTCCCCCACCACCACTTTCTGGCAGCGTTATCGCCGCCTGAGTTGGTTAAAAAATTAATCAGCTCGAACAGAAAAGAGAGAAATCTCTTTTTTGTTACAGAAAGAACTGGGTAGCCGAGTTTCAGGATGCGGGCATCGTATAATGGCTATTACCTCAGCCTTCCAAGCTGATGATGCGGGTTCGATTCCCGCTGCCCGCTCCAGACGTGCTGATATGGCTCAGTTGGTAGAGCGCACCCTTGGTAAGGGTGAGGTCCCCAGTTCGACTCTGGGTATCAGCACCACTTCACTTCTCCTTCCCGTTTCTCTCTGTTTACTTTTAAAAGCATTCAACAGCTCAGGCATATTGCCTGGTTGATGTGGTGATATCACCGATTTATCCGTGTCTTAGAGGGACAATCGATGTCTAAAGAAAAATTTGAACGTACTAAACCGCACGTTAACGTCGGTACTATCGGCCACGTTGACCATGGTAAAACAACGCTGACCGCTGCAATCACTACCGTACTGGCTAAAACCTACGGCGGTGCTGCTCGCGCATTCGATCAGATCGATAACGCGCCGGAAGAAAAAGCACGTGGTATCACCATCAACACTTCTCACGTTGAATATGACACCCCGACTCGCCACTACGCACACGTAGACTGCCCGGGCCACGCCGACTATGTTAAAAACATGATCACCGGTGCTGCGCAGATGGACGGCGCGATCCTGGTTGTTGCTGCGACTGACGGCCCGATGCCGCAGACTCGTGAGCACATCCTGCTGGGTCGTCAGGTAGGCGTTCCGTACATCATCGTGTTCCTGAACAAATGCGACATGGTTGATGACGAAGAGCTGCTGGAACTGGTAGAAATGGAAGTTCGTGAACTTCTGTCTCAGTACGATTTCCCGGGCGACGACACTCCGATCGTTCGTGGTTCTGCTCTGAAAGCGCTGGAAGGCGAAGCAGAGTGGGAAGCGAAAATCATCGAACTGGCTGGCTTCCTGGATTCTTACATCCCAGAACCAGAGCGTGCGATTGACAAGCCGTTCCTGCTGCCTATCGAAGACGTATTCTCCATCTCCGGTCGTGGTACCGTTGTTACCGGTCGTGTAGAGCGCGGTATCATCAAAGTTGGTGAAGAAGTTGAAATCGTTGGTATCAAGGACACTGCTAAGTCTACTTGTACCGGCGTTGAAATGTTCCGCAAACTGCTGGACGAAGGCCGTGCTGGTGAGAACGTTGGTGTTCTGCTGCGTGGTATCAAACGTGAAGAAATCGAACGTGGTCAGGTACTGGCTAAGCCGGGCTCTATCAAGCCGCACACCAAGTTCGAATCTGAAGTGTACATTCTGTCCAAAGACGAAGGCGGCCGTCATACTCCGTTCTTCAAAGGCTACCGTCCGCAGTTCTACTTCCGTACTACTGACGTGACTGGTACCATCGAACTGCCGGAAGGCGTTGAGATGGTAATGCCGGGCGACAACATCAAAATGGTTGTTACCCTGATCCACCCAATCGCGATGGACGACGGTCTGCGTTTCGCAATCCGTGAAGGCGGCCGTACTGTTGGTGCGGGCGTTGTTGC